>CAYWEY010000049.1:0-1881 GCA_964457955.1 Candidatus Woesearchaeota archaeon | reverse complement strand
GCTGGGTTCAATCTAGTAAGATGGCGGATGTTTATATCCATTTGTCTGGTAGGGATATAGATGATGCCATCCTGGAAATGAACGGAATAAAGAGGAAAGAGAAAGAAAAAGACGAAATGCAACCAATCGTATGCACTTGTGGAGAAATAAACACACCAGTAAATAATTACTGCAATAAGTGCGGAAAGCCATTAAAGACGAGGATAGCATTAGAAGTGGATGAGAAAAAGAAAATATTGAAAGAATTCATGAAAGAAATGATGAAGAAGCCCGAATTATTCCAGAAAATACGGGAAGTGATGAACTAGAGATGAATAGTGCAGGTTATGCTCTCCTGCATAACTTTTTCTTCTTCTTAGGATTCACATACTGGTTAAATAGTGGAGACTCTCTAATAGGTTATGGAATAATCGCTTGTGGAATACTCTTGTGTTATTTTTTGGATGGTGTTGTATGTTTTTCAAAAAATATTTATTTTTTCTTTAATTGTGAAGAGAGGTTAAGAAAATGAAATGTTATGTTGATTCAAATGTTTTTATTGCATTAATATTTGATGAAAGTGGAAAAAATTTTAATTTGATGAGTTATTTTAGTGAAGAATTTTTTAAAAAAAGTATAGAGGGAAAACATGAATTAATTGTTTCAAATTTGGTTATTAAAGAGTTTTGTAAAATTACAAAATTAACTGAGGACGAATTTACTGAATTTGTTAATAATTATTGTGGGAAAATAAAAATCGTGAATATTACTTTAAAAGATAAGGGGGAAGCAAATAAGATTAATAATAAATATCATACTGGTTTTGCTGATTCATTGCATTATGTTGTTGCAAAAAAGAGTGAGTGTAATGCTTTAATTACTTATAATGTTAAAGATTTTGGGTTTTCAAAAGATTTACTTATTCTAAAACCAGAAGATGTGTTATAAATTTTTAGCAATACTATTTTTTTCTTTTTTTGAAAGGAAAGATTTTACTCTAGCTCCTCTGGATTTGCTTAATTCTTTTAAACTTTGAACTTTTTTTGAGAACAAGCTTTTTCTTAATTCAATAAGTCTCATTCTAACAGCTTCTCTTACAAATTCAGCTTTAGAAGCATATAATCCAGAATCAATATATTCATCAATGCTTTTAACCATTTTTTTTTGGAACTGGATTGGAATAATCTTACTTTTACTCATTATATAAAAATTATATAAAGTTTATATTGATAAATGTTTTTATTCATTTTTTTCTTCCCCATTTTTAGATTTCTTATTCATTGAAACACACATTTCAACCCCTTCAATCAACTCCAATAATTTAATCAGGACAAAACAGATTATGATATGGTTAGTGAAGAATTAAAAAAATTATAATTATTTGGATGATTTGGTAAGAATAAAAAGATTGTTTTAGTATTTTTTTTGTTTTGTTCTTTGTCTTTCTCTTCGGATTAGTTCTCTTAGCATGTCTGAACGGTTGAGTCCTCCGTAATGTTTGCATAATTTGTTTAGTTTCTTTAAATCCACTGGGTTTAGTAGTACTCTTACGCTTGTTTTATTCATATCTTCATACATTTTTATTCACCCCCATTTTTTGTAATGAAATGATAACAACAGATGATACAATACTGTATACAAATAATTACAAGTGATTGTTTTACACCAAATCCACCCACCAAGATATAGGGGGTGTGGTTTAATCACTCCTTAACAAAACCTTCTTTCTCTTTTTCTATGTTCTCTTCATTCCTGTGCTCCTCAATCAACTCCAACAACTTAATCTCCCAAGATTCAAAAAAAGGCTTTAATTCATCCCTCATAATAAGAAAGAGTGTCAAAGGGGTATAAAAAGAAATAAAGAAGTTAATTTTTTAATAGATAGGAACAAAAGAATAATTA
>CAYWEY010000048.1:0-1959 GCA_964457955.1 Candidatus Woesearchaeota archaeon | reverse complement strand
CCAACAAGTTAGTGCTCATCACTATCCTCACTCTGCGTACTCCCGTTTTACCATCAACCATAAGTACTGGGCACCACATTCATCAAACTCTATATTCTTCAGTCTTAGAGGAAGCAATTCACCAATACGACAACCAGATTCGTAAAGTGTGCTGATAAATGCTTTGTTACTCACATTACTTTCTTCCCTAATCATCTTCAAGACTTCTTTCTTACTAAGCACTTCCTGAGGTCTCATACTCTTCTTACTCTTCATAGTGCAGTTGAACCAACTAGTGTAAGAAGGGTCTTCACCATCATTCATCCATCTGAAGAACTTCTTCAAACCAATCTTATAATCCTTCTTAGTGTACGCGCTGTAATCACTCTTCGCAATCCAGGACAAGAAACTAATCACATCCTTCTTATCCACTTCTTCAAAACTCTTATTCACTACTTTATCAATCTTGCACAAGTGCCTCAAGTACTTCACAAATCCTCATCACACTGAGTCCTTCAGCAAACAAGAAATCAGCATTCACTTCACTGCAGTACTGATGACTCCTTATTGCATCCAGCTTACACTTGATTCTTTCTTTGTACTTATGGATTTTACAACTTTCATCCATAATAATCATTGCTTCCGAAATTATTTATAAAGAAAAAATAAGGGGGATTACAGAAAAATTGTAAGACAGCTCCGGATGGGAATTGAACCCACGACCTCTACCTTACCAAGGTAGCGCTCTAAACCACTGAGCTACCGGAGCAATAATAATATAAAGTTATTTATAGGTTTTTAAAAATTACTCAAAAATAAATAACTTATTATTACTTATGAAAATTAGGAAAGCCAAAACAGATGATGTGGAGAAGATTAATATATTAAACAAAGAATGGTATGAAGAAGAAATCTCTCCTTTTCTTGAAAAAGACTCAATTGAAAAAATTAAAGAAGACATTAAAGAAAATAATGTTTTTATTGCTGAAGGAAAAAAAAATAATAATATAATAAGTTATGCTGCAGTAAAAGTTAATAAAATAGACTGCGATGTGAAAGAATACGGACTGAAGAAGAATCAGAAATATGCTAGTATTGAATCAATATATGTGAGTAAGAAAAATATGCAGCAAGTTAATAAAGATGTGAAGACAATAATCATAAATGCGGATAATAAAGAAATAAATAAACTAATCAATTTTTATAAAAAAAAAACACGACTTTAAAGTACATTTTATCAGAATGTTCAAAAAAAAATTTAAGATTCCAAAGTGCTTATTTCACTAAGTATTTTCTCCACCCTCATCTTAATGTTCTCCTCCCTGTTCTGAGAGAATTCGGGAATCATGATTGTCTTAATACCAGATTCTTCATAGACTTGTTTAGTGTATTCTGCAAGAATTAATTGCTCTTCACGAGTCTCATCCCTGGCATTGTCTTTTTCATAAAAATTTTTGAAAGGCTCCAAGCAGAAAGCCAAGTCATAATAGAATTTCTCAAGATTTTTCAGTAAATTAGTGCTTGGTTTAACCCCTTCTTTTAAGTGATAAGAGAGAGTGTCATGCGCTCCTCTATCGCAGATTATAATATCTCCTTCTGCATTTTTTTCATACTCAAGTCTTTTCCGAAGAATATCATACTCGAATTTTTCCGGATTATTACGAGGATCATATTTACATTCTTCTATAATATCACGCGCTGCTTCTCTTACAAAAACATAACCAAGATTATTCTCAATACTGTATTTTTTTAATTCTTCAATAATAGTGGTTTTACCACTGCATGGAGCGCCTGTAATAACAATTTTCATAAAATAAATTATTTGAAAATATTATTTTAATCTTATGATACAACTAGTTAGTGCAGAATTAAATATTAAAACCCAAAAAAAAAAGTTATTGAACATTAAGTATGTACAAACATGAATGCTGGGACTTAAGCAACTTATTTCAGGATAATAATGAATTAAATAAGAGTATG
>CAYWEY010000047.1:0-3949 GCA_964457955.1 Candidatus Woesearchaeota archaeon | reverse complement strand
TGCCTTCATATCCTGCGCGTCTGAGAAAAGCACCAAAGTTTCCTCCCATATAACTCGCCGCCCATAATCCTGTCTGTGGACTCTTAGTATATACTCCGCACTTACCGCTTCCAGGACAACTAGTTCCAACAAGAGGTCCTGTAAAGAATAATAACTTATTCTCTCTGCTTAAAGGATTTATTTTAGGCATAAGATTATGATATAAGTAATAAGTTGCTAGTCCTTCTCCACCCAAGAATTGTTTTTTAATACTTGAATCAAAATAATAATTCTCAGAAGCCTTATTATCAAGGTTTATTCTTAAAAACATAAAGGTTTTATAATAATTAATAGTTTTAATACTTTTATGAAAAAATCAAGAGTCTATGTTAAGAATGTTAATAACAATATTAAAGAATCAGTGAAGGAAGTTATGGATTATTTTGATATAGATTATGAAGATAAAAAAGTTCTTATCAAGCCTAACTTGTGCTGTGCTAAGAAATGGAATACTGGAGCAACTACTGATATTCGTTTAATTGCTGAAATAATAAAGTATGTTAAAAAAGAAGGTGGAGAACCATTGGTGGGGGAGAGCCCAATATGTGGTTATGATATTAATGAAATTATGAGAATAACTGGTTTAAAAAAAATACTTGATAATCTTAAAGTAGTTTTTGTTAATTTAAATAAAGATGATTATGGGAAGATAAATGGTGTGAAGATAGCAAATACATATATTGATTCTGATATTATCATTAATGTTCCTGTTGTTAAGACTCATTTTGTTACAGGAGTCACTATCAGTCTTAAGAATATTGTTGGATGCGCTGTCGGCAAAGAAAAATTCATACTCCATAATAAGGATATTAATAAAGGAATTGTATTGTTGAATAAGATAAGAAAACCCGATATTAATATAATTGATGCAATAATAGGATTAAAAGGTGTTGGTGGTCCAATAACAGGAGAACCTGTTAAATTAAACAAATTAGTTGCAAGCACTGACCCTGTTGCTGCTGATTCTGTTGCATCCAAACTATTGATGTGTAATCCTAAAAACGTTAAACACTTAGTAATGAGTGAAGAAAATGGTTTAGGAACAATGAATCCTGAAATAGTGGGAGACAAACCAGGCATGGTGTTTAAAAGTTTTGTTCAATTATCATGGCTTACTGACAAATTAATGAATTTTCTTGACAAGTTAGGACTAGGTTTTATCACAAACAAGTTTATTAATCTTGGCGTTAACCTAGTTAATGACAAGAGGAATAATGAAGTAAGACTAACAGGAAAATGCAGTAAGTGCGGAGTATGCGCGAAAGGATGTTATATGAACGCGATTAAAATGACAGAAGAAGGCCCAATTATAGATCAGAAGAAGTGCGCGAAGTGCTTGATATGCGTAGAAGCATGCCCCGAACATGCTTTAGAGTTCAAGAAGAAGTAATAGTTAAACAAAAAAAAAATATTCACCTTCCTGTCCTTTAATTCTTTAATTTTCGGAACATCAGAACTAATATAATTTTTCTAGATTTGTTAAATGTTCTAACCTCTTAATCCCCACTAATACGATTACAATACAACTTAAAAAATTATCATTTTTATCACTATATAATAGTAATATTTATAAGTATATTATTTCTATTTTATAATCTTATGATTACATGCATTAATTGCAAGAAACCATTAAAGCTCAAGATTGATATGAAAGACAAGAAATGCTATTGTTCTCAATGCGACAAGAATTATGATGTAGTGCTTAAAAAAAATCATATGATTATTAGTTCTTCCCGGAAAAAATCTAAAATATACCTCGGCGGAATAAACATATCAAGAAAAACAGAACTAAACAAAAAAACAATCTATTCATTCTATAAAGAAGGATTCATAACATGCATCAAGACTTATAATTCAAAATATTATGATCATGACAGTGACTGGATGATAAACACTAACAAAGTAATAACTCTTTCCATAAATAGATTAAAAAAAGAAAAAAAAAGTTTAAAAAAAGAGATTACGAAAATAAAAAATTCTGAACAAAAATATTTATGCCCTGAATGCGGAACTAGTTTTTGTTTTGATGAAGCATCAAAAAACAATTTTTCCTGCTTCATATGCAAAGGTCCTCTAGAACAAGTGGATAACGAAAAATTAGTTAAAAATCATAAAAAAAATATAAATAATATTAAGAAAAAAATAATTGCTTTAAAAAATCATGTTTCTTAACTCTTCGGTGGAAAAAAGTTTGAACCAAGAATAAAAAATATTAATGCGAGTCCCATTGAAGGAAGCCAGTAAAAGTAAGGATAGTCATTTAAGAAAGATGATAGATTATAAGAAAAATTTTTGTTTAAACCAAATGATATTAAAGCAGATTCATCAGAAAAAACAACCCATACAGGAATCATTAATATGATAATACTTAATCCCACAAGAACTAACAAAAACCTAATAATTTCTCATCCTCCTTTAACATTGAATTTTAATGCAGTAAAAACACCTGCCATTGCACTAACCAATATATAAACATATTCCAAACTAAAATCTTCCCATATATTCTTAATCTGATTAACCTGGAAGTAATCAAAACCAAGATTATCCAAGTTATTAAAAATTATTGTTTTAATTATCATAAGAAGTCCGAATATCATGACAGCTATAAGAACTTTAACCCAGTTAATCCCATTTTCGGCCATAAATAACTCTATAATATAAGATTTTAAATAATTTATTCTTCACTATCTTTATTATCAGGATGCACTTGACTCTGCTCAAATTCAAAACAGTACTCACACATCATTAAATCCAGATTACCGCACTCTTCGCAAAACTTAAAACCACAACTTTTACACTTGTAGAGTTTTTCCTTTTCCTCTTCACAAATACTACATTTGCTCATAATTTCAAATTTAGAGTATTCACTGTTTAAAAATCTTTTTAATTTTTTTTTTATCTATTCACTAATTCTTCAATACCTATTTGGAGAACACCAAAAAAGATAGGTCCTATAAAAAAACCAAATAATCCGAAAGAATAAAAACCAACAGCCAGTCCTAGAACAAAAAACATTGGATGAATCTTTTCCTTCTCTGAATTAATAATTGGTTGAATAAGTCGAACCATGAAAGATATTAAAATAGCATAAATTACAAAAACTATTGAAAAAACATATTTTGAATCAAACCAATAATTCAATGATAAAATGATTGGAACAATCCAGGAACCAATTATTGGAATTAGTGAAGTAATAGCACTGAAAACAGCATAATCCAGAGAATTAGAACTGCCTATTAAATTCAGAAGAACAAAAGTTAGTAAACCAATAATTAATGCTGATAAAAAATGTCCAAAAATTATTTCTCTCGTCATATTATCAACTCTTTCAAAAAAATTAATAAAACTCTTTTTTTGTTTTGAAGGAATCCTGTCCTTAATTTTCTGAATATAGTTCTCATAATCCCTTATTAAGAAAAAAGTAAAGAATATAAGAACAAAAATATTCAACAATATTTCTGGCGTAGATATTAAGATATCCTTAACCAAATTCCAGAAATTCCCTAAACCTTGTCTTGTAAAAGGGTTCTCAGCACTTCTAACAACAAAATCCATGAATTCCTCGGTTGAATTAACAAAAGTTCTTCCAATAACTGTAGAACCAGCACTAACTATTTGAGAATAAATATTATTAACAACAAAAGTCATTAAATAAATTAAAAGAATTAAAAAAATCATTTCTGTAAAGAATGCAGCAATATTTTTTTCATTAATTATTTTTTTTAAAAATTTAAAAACTGGTTGAGTAAAATACGCTATTATTAATGCAGTTAAGAATAAACTCAAATAACTTTTACTTAAATACAAAAATAATATTAATGAAACTAAACTAACAGTTAATAAAACAGGTTTCTTAATCTCCATATTAAAACAAGAATTATTCTTTTTTAATAAAGATTATTATTTATGA
>CAYWEY010000046.1:0-4649 GCA_964457955.1 Candidatus Woesearchaeota archaeon | reverse complement strand
TAATTATGAGTAGACAACCAATTATTAATCCGCCTGGAAAATGCATGTTGAATATTCTTAATAAAATATATGCGGGTCCTGCAGTCAGGAATGATAAGAATGTTGCGAGGAATAAGAAACTTATGAATCTGAAATCTGCACCGCTTTGAGTAATCCATATTTTTTTCAAATCTTTTCTGAAATAATATATTATGCTGAAGACTGTTCCGAAATGAAGAAAGAGACTGAGATTTATTCCTTCATTGAATGTTTTGTTGAAATAATTTCTCAAAACAAAACTTATTACTCCTTCACTGCTTATAGGCAACCATTCAAGAATTCCCTGAAGAATTCCTGCAGTTATAATATCTATCATTTAAAATTTTAGAATATTTCTTATAATTTAAAACTTTAGATAGTGAAGTCAAGGAACAAGCTTAGTATGAAGTGTCCGAGTGTTATTCCATAAATATCTTTTGTTTTTGAATATATCCATCCAAAAAATAATCCCATTATGAAAAAAGCTATTATAATCTCCCATTTAGGTATAAAAAAGGAAGAAGATATTATTGAAGTTAAGAGCACACTATTGTTTGTATTCTTAAGTAATACTCCAATAGTTTCCTGAAGATAATATCTAAAAAATAATTCTTGGAAGAAACTTATTAATAAACCGAAAAATAATTCTATTGTTCCCGGACTTGAATATGCAATAATGCTTGTTCTGTTCGTTATTATGCCTATGATTAATAATACTATTATTAACCCTACGCTGAAAATACTGTTAAGAGTTATGCTCTGCATAGTGTCTGTTATATCAAAAGCGAATATGTGATAATCCTCTTTAACAACCAGTCTTATTATAGGAATTAACAGGATTATTCCATAAACAACCCACAAAGGTATTATTGGTGTAAAAAACTGTGAGTATGCAAAAAACAATGTTAAGAACAATACTATTAATTCTTTATTCATAAATTATTTTAATCCCTACATTATTAATAAATATTTATGTCTATAGTCCAGTTATTTATATTACTGCTTGCAGGATTGTACTTGTTAATAACATCTGTTCTTGATATTAAGAATCGTTTTGTTTATGATTACTTGACTTATTCTTTTGGCTCTATTTTTTTAATATTAAGAATCATTCTTGCCTGGCAGGAGAATAGTTTTTTCCAGTTTTACGGAATCATTCCTTATTTTTTAGGAACGCTCATAGTATCTTTTTTACTGTATAAATTAGGGCACTGGGGGGGAGGAGACCTGAAATTATTAGGTGCTCTTAGTATTGCAATACCTTTCTTCCCTGATAGTAAGGGTTTAAGTTTTTTCGTTAATTTCTTATCAAACACGCTTATAGCAGCACTTGTTTATGGAATTGTTTATTCTCTTATAATGATGGTTGCTAATTTCAATAAGTTGAAGAATATTTATACAAAATTTGATTCAGTAATAACTTTTTTAACAGTAATTGCGTCCGTAGTTTTTTTTGTTTTATTAAATCCTCTTGGAAAAATTTTAAGCATAATAATATTACTGCTTCCTGTTGTTTATTTAATACGGAAGGCAGAGGATTCAGTTTTCATAATTGAGAAAAAAGTTAAGAATCTTGAACCAGGCGATTGGATAACTGAAGATATTGAGATAAGTAAGAATAAAAAAATTGTTAAGAAACCAACAGGAATATCAAAAGAAGATATTGAGTTATTAAAAAATAGCAAGTATAAGAAGATAAAGATAAGGGATGGGCTTCCTTTTGTTCCAAGTTTTTTCTTCGGATTCTTATTAACTCTTTTTTACGGGAACTTATTCCTTAGTTTCATGAAATTAGTTTTTACCAGTATCTAGGAATCCTTTCTTCTATTTCCACGGGCTCTTTTTCTTCTTTCTTCTTTTCTTTCTTAACTTTTTCTTGTGCCACTCTTCTTCTTTCCTGATGAGGAACTTGTTGGGGTTGGGATTCTTTACTCTGCAGTTTTTTCATTATTTCCTGAATATAATTATTTACTTCTTCCTGACTCCATTCTTTTTTCTTCCAGTCAACAGTAACTCCATCACCATCGTATCTTGGTATTACATGCAGGCTTGTATGACTTAGTTTCTGCCCAGCCCCCTGGCCTTCATTAACCAAGTAAGTGACTCCTTGTGCTCCTAATTTCTTAACAGTTTTTGAACCAATAGCAAAACCTATTTCGAATATTTTGGAACGAGTCTGTGGATTAAGCATGCTTATTAAGGGAGCATGAGTTTTAGGTATTACTTGTATGTGTCCTTTAGTTGCTGGATGAATATCAAGGAATGCGCTAACCTCTTTATCATCATATAATTTTGCGCTCGGAATCTTATTTTTTGCTATTAAGCAAAATACGCATTGTTTTTCTTCACTCTGTTCGTTTACCATAATTATTAAAAATAAGATTATGTTTTTTATAAAACTAATGATGAAGTATGTTATGAACGAACCTGTATTATTACTGGATGATTTTTTAATAATTTCAGATATTCATTTAGGTTTTGAGAAAGAATTGCGAGATAAGGGTTATCAAATACCCTGGCAGACTCAGAAAATAGTGGATAAGATTATTAGAATAAAAAAAAGGACTGGTTCAAAAAAATTGTTAATTCTTGGGGATGTGAAGCACAATATTTACTGGAGTTCTGAAAAACTGTTAAGAATGTTCTTTGACAGTATAATCAGAGAATTCAAAGAAGTAATTATTATTAAAGGAAATCATGACGGGTTGATAGAGAATATAGAAAAATATTATAAGAATATAAGAGTATTAACCGAGTTTTTGTATAAGAAACACTTATTCATACACGGTCATAAAAAGACGGGACTGCTTGATAAAGCAGATTATTTGTTATTAGGTCATTTTCATTCATCATACGAGTTTGAAAATTATATGGGTGGAAAAATCAGGAAACATACATGGAAAATATATGATTTTAAAGATATTAATATAAAGAAAGTAATCAGTCTGCCTCCTTTTAATGAATATTTTATGGGAGGGGATAAGCATGGGCCTTACTCAAAATATTTAGAGTTACGAGAAGTTTACACTCTTAATCTTGTTAAGCTTTATTAAAAAACTATTTCTTTAAGACTATCCTCTTTTAAGTATAATCCAATATTAAGAATATTCTTGTATACATCTTTTGTTTTTTCAGACAATCCTAATACTTCTTTTTTCTTATTAAAAACCACATATAATCTCCCGTTTCCTTTTTCCTGAATAATTGATTCTTTAAACAAATCCCTTCCGCAAGTGAATAAGAATTCAACCTTTTCTTTAATAATTATGTAATTCTTTATTTTGTTTTTATTCTTTTCAAGGAAATATTTTGTCGGTTTAAAACCTTTTTTGTAATAACCCAGTATTATTCCGCAATATCCTTTTTCTAATAAACTCTTTCTTTCGCTTAATTTTTTGCTTGTTTCAAAAAATTTGTTGTCTTTTTTAAAAATGTTTTTTCTGCCAGTATCTGGTTTAATCATAAGATTAATAAAACTTTTTCATCTTAATAAATATTTATGAGTGGAAGGAAAAAAGTGCTCGAAAAATACAGAAAACTGCAGGAAAAGCATGATTTAAATGATTTGGAGGTTTTAGAGGAAGAATTAGGGGTTTTTTTGGAAAAAAACTGCAATCCTGTAGAAGTATTGACTGGAAAGATTAGGGACAGGATTTTTGTAGCTCAAGCAATTGTTGACAAATTGCATCATCCACAGAATATTGCTCAGCGTTATGAAGCGGATTTCTTCACAGGAAAAGAGAAAGAAGAATTATTCTCTATTTATAAAAAAATCAGGATAATAAATAGCTGGATTTATCTTAAGAAGCGTTCCAGTGAAAAAGAAAAGGACAGAGTTGATTATTTTAAGAAAATCCTTAGTTTCTGGAGAGAAGAGGTCAAACCTTTTATGATAAGCATAAGTAATAAGATGATTAATAAGTGGAAAGAAGAAACAGGTAAAGACGATTTTGACAAGTATTATATGGGCTAATTTTTAAATTTAGCATAAAAGAATCCGAGACAATCATTTTTTTGCGGTAAATATTTCTGCATCTCAATAGTTATTAAACCAGTATTTTCAGCAAATTTAACATTCTCTTCATTTTCTTCAGGCTCTAGACTGCAAGTGCTGTAAACAAGTATTCCATCCTTTTTTAGTACTTCTTTACAGCTTTTTAATAATTCTTTCTGAACTTTTGCGTATTCAAGTATGTCTTTCTCCCTCACTCTGTTAATACTTTTCTTATCCCTCCACCATACTCCAGTGCCTGAGCATGGAGCATCTAACAATATTTTGTCAAAATTTATTCCCAATTCTTTTATATTCCTTAAATCTATAATTATGCTCGCACTGTTCTTAACACCAAGTCTCTGAAGATTGAATAATTGAGATTTCATCCTGTTTTTACTGACATCCACAGACACTATTATTCCTTTATTATTCATTAACTGGCTCATATAATATGTTTTTCCTCCAGGAGCACTGCAAGCATCAAGAACTATATTTTTTTTTGAAGGATTTAATGCTTCAACAGGATATGTGCTGGATGAATCCATTATGTGATAATAACCCAGCAAGTATTCGGTTGTTGAGCCTGGTGAGAATTTTTGTTTTAGAATCATGTAAGTATTATTTATTTTTTTTAAAA
>CAYWEY010000045.1:0-4656 GCA_964457955.1 Candidatus Woesearchaeota archaeon | reverse complement strand
CATCTTCTTTTATCAATATTTTTTTCTTCATCTCTTCTTTCTCATCTTTTAATAATTGCTCTATGAATAAGTTCATTGTGTTTGAGGGTTTAAGATAGGTTATAACTTTTTCTTGGTGAGATTTTTCTTTTATTTTTTCTTTTATTTTTTCGAAATCAATTTTTTTTCCTTTTATTAATTTTTTAATGGTTTCTTCTATTTTTTTTTTGTCTTCAATTATTTTTTCAAGTTCTTTCTCTATTTCTTTTTTTATTTTTTTTATTTTTCTGTTGTAGAATAATTTTA
Organism: Candidatus Woesearchaeota archaeon; assembly: GCA_964457955.1. Taxonomy (GTDB): domain Archaea; phylum Nanobdellota; class Nanobdellia; order Tiddalikarchaeales; family Tiddalikarchaeaceae; genus CAYWEY01. The sequence goes on along the minus strand of CAYWEY010000045.1, from coordinate 4,371 downwards.
TTTTTTTTTCTTTTCTTGATAATAATTTTTCTCTTAATTTTTTGATTTTTTTTTCTTTTTCCTTTAGTTTTTTATTTTTTTTTCTTTTTTTTTTCCTGTTTTTTCTCTTAATTCTTTGATTTTTTTTTCTATTTCCTTTAGTTTTTTTTTAGATTTTATATTTACTTTTCCTTTTCTCTCAAGTTCAAGAGCTTTTGTCAAATCTTCTTTAGGAGGGATATACCTTTCTTTACCACTTAAAGTTTCTGATATTCTTAGACCAATTTTTTTAAATTCTTCAGTTTCCATTAATCTTTAAATAAAACTAAATATTTATAAATGATTTTTTTTTTGAATATATTGTTTATGAATGTTCAGGAATTAAATAAAAAATTAAGAAATCCTTTTGATGAAGTGTACGTTAGCGATACGGATTCTTTTGATAGAGCAGTTATTTCTAATAATAAAATAAGTATTTATGTAAACGAGGAAAATCCTAATATTTTATTTCATGAATTTTTTGAGGGCTTACTTTATAAGGAAGGTGTTTTTGATGATAATTCCTTATCTTATCTTTCTGAGCATATAATAATTGATCTTTCTTTAAGTTATGTTCTTAAGGATTATTATAAAAAATTGAAAGATGTTTATAAAAATATGGATTATGAAGTCCATATTAAGAAACATGATAAGTATAATTTGTTTGAAGCATTAAATGATGAAAAAAAAGAAGAAGCAGTAATTGATTGCGCAATTAATAATTTTTTAAGGGTTGAAATATTAGGAGATTTGTTGAAGAAGGATTTATTATATTAGTTGTTTTATTATATCTTTTTCCACATCACTAATTCTTTTATTGTCAGTATTTGTAATTATTATATTATTTTTTTTACACCATTCTTCGTATTTTTCGTGTACTTTTCTTAAGTACTCCCAGTCTGTTTCATTCCAGTTTTTGTTCCTGTTCCTTTTAAGTATTCTATTTTTCAGAGTTTCTACACTTGCTTTGAGGTGGAATATTTTTCCTTCAGCAATTTTTTCAAAACTATTCTCGTACTTGTTCATGACTTTATTGTATTCGTGACTGGTGATTTTATTTAGTTCAAGAAATACTTGCCCGTATATTTTAATATTAATTGGGTGTCTGTCTATTAGGAACAAGGTATTATTGTTATTTTTATTAAGAAGCACTTTGTTTACTTTATGATAATAGTTCAGAAAATATAGTTCTCCTTTCACGCTGCCACCCATTTTTATATTTTCAGGAACTGTTATTTCTTCATAAACTATTATTTTCTCAAATTTTTTATTTAGTTTTTTATTTTTTTTAAGAGAATTAACAATTCTTGTTTTTCCGCTTCCGTGGACTCCTTCAAAATAAGCAATCATTATTTTCTTAGAAAATTATGGATTAGTTATAATTTTTATTATTGAGTATTATATATTATGTTTCCAACTATTATGAATAATCCTCCTATTAATTGGAGGATTATTATTTCTATTCCGAAAATCATGAAAGAATATGCAAGAGTAATCAAACTGTTCAGAGAGTATATTATGAATGCTTTGTTTAATTCTACATGTTTTAAACTGATTATGAATAAATACCATCCTAGAAAATCAACTGATAATCCCTGCAGTAGTGCATAAAAATTGCCTTTATCTATTGTGAATAATTGGTTGAAGTTAGTGAATAAGTTAATAATAAATAGTATTGTTGTTACTGTGACTATTTGATAAAACATTATGCTCAGACTGTCGTATTCTTTTCTTAGTTTCTTAACCCTGTAATTTAGGAAAGCGAAGAATATTGTGGCAGTCACCATTAAGATTATTCCTGTATCATTAAAATTCATTTTTTCATGATAATATATTACGAATCCTCCTATTATTACTAACAATGCTGAGAATAATTTCTTAGTCCCTATTTTTTCATTCAGTAAGAAATATGATATTATGAGTGTGAATATTATTTGTGCTTGTGCTATAAAACTAGCTGTTATACTGCTTAAGTAATTGAATGATTTGAAGAAGAAGAATGTTCCTAAAAAATATATTAATCCGTTTTTAACAAATTTTTTTGAAAAAACAAGTTTTTTTCGAGTAATTTTTGAAAACAATAATATTATTATTCCTGCTGCGAATAGGTCATAAAATGAGTAAATTAATGAACCTTTTAATGGTACTCCAATGTTGGAGAATATTGGTGCAAGCGCGAGCAGGAAATTGGATAATAATAAGAGTATGATGTATTTGTTCATATTGTTAAATGATTATTTCTTTATTATTTAACTTATTTATTATATTGTCAAGAGTGTTTGTTAATTTTGTAGTTATTTTTACTCCTCCATTATCACCTATTAAGTGTTTGTTTTCTACTTCTTCACTGATTGTGTTGAATATTTTTTCTCCGTTTTTATAATACTCGTCTTTGCAGAATGATATTACTCCAAATATATTGTATTTTTCATGTTCATAACTATTTACATGAGTGTGTTCTCCGTGTATGTCGTTAAAAATTGTTTTATTATTCTTTATTTTTACGCAGTACCTTTCATCATATAATAGTTCTAATTCTTCATTAATGTATTCGGACAATTTTTTATGCCCTAAGTAAACTGGAACAATTAATTCAATATTATTTGTTTCAATATTCTTGTTATAAAACAAGAGTCCGTCCTTTGTTGTTAATAATATGCTCTTAATCATTTTAGAAAGAAGAAAAACTAACTCTCCTTTTATAAAATTTATTGCTGTTTTTTTAGTTTATTTCTTATATTTTTTTTTAGTTCGCTTATTTTCACTCTTTCTTGTTTCATACTGTCTCTGTCTCTCACTGTCACTGTATTATCTTCTAATGTGTCATAATCTATTGTAATGCACCAGGGTGTTCCTATCTCGTCCTGTCGTCTGTATCTTCTTCCTATACTCCCGCTCTCGTCATAAAAACTGCTGAATTCTTTTTTTAGTTTGTTGTGCACGTTTTTCGCAACTTTCACCAATTTTTCTTTCTTCATTAAGGGAAATACTGCTATTTTGTATGCTGCTATTTCAGGAGTAATTTTTAATAATGTTCTCTTCCCGTCTTTCACTAATCCGTCAAAGAGTACTGTCAGGAATAATCTTTCTATTCCAATGCTTGGTTCGCTTGCAACATAAGGAACGTATCTCCTGTCCTCAACTTGGTCAATGTATTCCATGTCTTCTTTGCTGTATTTTTCATGCTGGTTTAAATCATATTGTGTCCTGTCAGCGTTTCCCATTAATTCTTTCCATCCAAAACTGTACTCGTATTCTATGTCGAAAGTGTTGTCGCTGTAATGACTGAGTTCGTTCTTAACGTGCTGTCTCAGTCTTAATTTATCAGGATTAATACCTATGTTTATGAGCCATTCATAAAACAGTATGTTCCAGTAAGCATGCCATTTTGTTTTAAATATTTCTTTATTATATGCTTCTTCTACACTCATTCTTACTGCTTCTTTCTTTCCATTTCTCTGCATCTCATCACTAAGTATTTTTAATTTGTGACGCTTATATTCATTATAGTATGGGCAGTCGTCTTTTTTTTCAGGGTCAACAAAGTATTCTATTTCTGCTTGTTCAAATTCTCTGCACCTGAATAAGAAGTTTCTAGGACTTATCTCGTTACGGAATGCTTTTCCTATTTGTGCTATTCCGAAAGGAGGTTTGAGTCTGTAAGTATCTATTACTGGTTTGTAATTAGTGAATATTGCCTGAGCAGTTTCGGGTCGCAGGTATGCTGTGCTGGAATCATCCTTAACAGGTCCTATGTTGGTTAAAAACATTAGTCCGAAAACTTTTACGTTTCCTAGTTTTGAACCGCACTTCGAGCATTTTATATTATTATTCTTTATCTTCTTATCAAGTGTTTCAGTGCTCATCCCGTCTGCAGGAATATCAAGAGCGTCTTCAATTACGTGGTCTGCTCTCAAATTCTCTCCGCACTTAGTGCATACTACGATTGGGTCTGTGAAGTTCTCTATATGCCCGCTCGCTTCCCATACTCTTGGATGCGTTATTATGCTTCCGTCTATTCCTACAACATCGTCTCTGCTTGTAACGAATTTTTTCCACCACATGTTTTTGATGTTCTTGAACATTTCAGCGCCTATTGGTCCTAAATCCCAGAATCCTGCGACTCCTCCATATATGCTGCTTGCAGGGAATATTATTCCTCTTCTTTTGCAGTATGATGTTATTTCATCAAGTTCCATAATTCTTGAAAAATAAGTTAGTGTTTTAAGAATTTTTTCAATTTTTTGAAAGCTTTGCTTCTCATACTTATATTATTCTTATCTTCTTTACTCATTTCTGAAAATCTTTTGTTTTTTCCTTCAGGAATGAATATTGGGTCCCATCCGAAACCAT
>CAYWEY010000044.1:0-5355 GCA_964457955.1 Candidatus Woesearchaeota archaeon | reverse complement strand
TCGGACATTGTGGAGTATTTGGGCTTTTTGGAAAGAAGTGATTACAGTGAATGGAGTAAGAGTGATTTCAGAGTAACGTTGAAGAAGTTCTTCTCCTGGTTGTTTGAGGATACACCAGAATTCTTAAGAGGGCTTAAGGGAAGACCGAAGAGGTCGAACAGTATGATTCCTCAGGAAATACTTAGTAAGAAAGAAGTACTGCGAATTATTGACGGAGAAAATAATGTTAGGAATAAAGCCTTCATCAGCACACTTTACGAATCTGGTTGTCGTATTGGTGAGATGATGACTTTGAAGATTAAGAACATAGATTTTGACGATTACAGTGCAGTACTAATAGTGAATGGTAAGACAGGAGTGCGGAGAGTGAGAATAGTGATAAGCACGAATCTTTTGGGGAATTGGTTGTGGAATCATAGAAATTGATATCAACATCTACAGTCACGCTGCTTTCACCAGCATGTAATAATTCATAAAATCTTTTTTATATAATGATTTATGATAAAAATTCTTTAAATAAAGATAGTATCATTAATATTTTCACAAGAATAACTCAAACCATTAAAAAAGTGTGGAATTACTGGAAATGCAGGAAATATATTATTAAAACAATGAAAGAAAATGAAATGAAGTAAAATTTTTTTATTATAATTAATCATTTCTAATTTATAGTAAAAAATTTATTGTATAATATGCTCCTGTTAGGATGATTAATATACCCATTATTTGTCTTGTTATTTTTTCCAGTTTTTCTATCTTTTTTATTGTCTTGTTTAGTTTTGAAACGCTTTTTGATAATAAGTATGACAGAATTATTACTGGAAGTCCGGTTCCTATTGCGAACATTAAAGGAGTGAGTATTATATCATTATTTGATAATGATAAAGGTATCAGCATGCCGAAGTATAGTGCTGCGCTGAAAGGGCAGAAAGCAAGAGAGAATATTATTCCTAAAAATAAGCTCTCAATATCTCCTTTGCTTGTTAGTTTTGTTTTCCACTTATTTATTGTCTTATTTTCTTTTACTGGGAGTTCTATCTTTAATATTTCAAGCATTACTACTCCTACAAATAATAAAATCGGTCCTATTAATCTTTCACCGTAATCCTGCAGGAATAATGCTATTATTTGAGTATTGAGGCCAAAATAAACTATTAATGAAGCAATCATAGTATAAGTGAATACTCTTCCAAGCGTGTAGAAAATACTTGTTTTTAACACGTTTTTATGAGATTTTTTTGAAATATATGCTATTGCAGTTAAATTAGTTGTTAAAGGACAGGGACTGAAAGCAGTCATTAATCCTATGAAAAAACCAGCAATAATGCTGATATTGCTGGTGCTCATTGATTCCATAAAACTCATCAAATTCAACTTAAGTCACCATTCAGTCTTTTTTCAACAATGCTTTTCAAATAATTCATGAATTCAATCTCATTATTAATCTTGTACCAGACGCGAATGTTTTCCTCTTTGTGGAATTCGCTGTTAACATAAGTGCCAATCATTAGTGATGAACCAGTTGCTCCGTACTTACTGAATATTTCTTGATTCTCCTGCAAGTCAACATTGATGTGTGCGAATACTATTTCCCCACTATTTAGTTCTTCGCTGAAATAATTGTTAAGCGTGTTTTCTGTTAATTCACCCAGTTTCCTGCAGGAATAGCACTGCTGTGTGCTGTGAAAATGATACACTTCCACTCTAGTATTATTGCTTATTATGTTATTGTTTGATTGAGAGTGACCTGTTGTTGTGTCTTTTGCCAGGACTAATCCAGTAATAATAATTAATCCAAGAATGATTAAAGTGTTCTTTAATGTTTTCTTCTTAACATACCAAACCATTAACTTATTGATAAATATCAATATTTTTTAAGTTTTTAGTTTTTGATTAATTTCTTTATTGCTTCCACCGCTTGCTTCGTATTCATATTCCTTATGTCAACAGCATGATGCTTTTTAACATCAAATCCTGATTTCTCAAAAACATTTCTGAACATTTTCTTCTGCATAGTCGGATCACAACCCGCAATGTACAAATCCTTAATATCCTTGTTTTTCAAGAATGATTTAAGGAACTCATCACCATCATCCGCGCATAATTGTGGATGCAGTGCAACAAAATCAACCAATTGCTCTTTTCTTAAGGTGTTCAGGACTTCAAAAACATTCATTTTTTGAAATGCTGGACAAGTGCCCCTGCAAACACATAATAATAAAGCTTTGCTCATTTTTTCTTACCTCCTTTATCTCTATGATAAGTTATAGCATTATTATTGCAAGCCCCTTTCTGACATCCTTTGCAGAATTCAACACAATTTTCTGGATTTTTAACAAAAGGTTTACCTTCTTTAACTTCAAACACTTTGTGAGTGCAGAAATTATGGCATGATAAGCAGCTAGTGCATTTTTCATAATTTATTATTGGATACCAATCCTTACTCATTCATCAATCACTTCATGCAACATTTTTTAATTTTTGATTTTCTTGCAATTTTATCATCCAAGGCCCTTAAAACATCAATCACTCTTTTATCAATTATTTTGTAATATACTTTTTTCCCTTCACGCCTTGATTTAATAATGCCCGCATTCTTTAATTTGCGCAAGTGAGTGCTTGTGGTTGATTGTCCCACACTAATATTGGGGTGTATTTCGCATACGCACTTCTCTCTAGTCATTAGTAATTGTATTATTCTTAACCTGGTCTCGTCACCTAATGCTTTCAGAATCTTTATTTCTTCCTTCATTAATGTATTGATAAGCGTAAATAGTTATAAAATTTATTGTTTTTTTTCAGAAACATTTATATATTGACAATTATCAATATGTTTATTTATGTTATTGTATGACTTGTTGCTAAACGGATGGACTTCACTATTAGAATACTTAAGTGCGCACGTACTATTATGTTTGATTCCCGCATTCTTTGTAAGCGGAGCTTTCAACGCACTTATTCCTGACAAGGCAATATTCAACTTTATGGGTGACAACACGAGTAAAGCCCGCAAAGCAATTGCTTACGCATTCGCAGCACTAAGTGGACTAATACTTGAAGTGTGCTCCTGCACCATACTCCCCTTATTCGCAGGAGTGTGGAAAAAAGGGGCTGGATTCGGGCCGGCAATCACTTTTCTTTTCGCAGGACCAGGGATAACATTATTATCCACTCCTTTGACTGCCTCAGTTTTTGGAGGAGAATTTGCAATAACAAAACTAGTCTTGTCAATAATAATATCAATATTAATAGGAGTAATCATGGAATTAATATTTGAAAGAAAACAAGTGAAGCGAAAGTTTGAACAAGAAATAATTGAAGAAGAAAAGTCAAACAGGTCAACACTTGAATCAGGTTTATTCTTCGCATCACTAATACTCATAATGATTTTTGGAACAGCACCTATGAATTCGCTTTTAAAAATCATCCTAGTAATAACTTCTACTTTTGTAAACTTCATATTTGCAATGCATTATTATACTAATAATGAAAGAAGAAGATGGTTAAAAGAATCAATAAAGTTCATGAAAACAATATTTCCAATATTATTAGTGGGTGTTTTTATTTCAGGAGCAGTAACACCATTGATTCCAGAGAGTTTCATTGCAAAAGTAGCAGGACAAAACACTTTATTTGCAAACTTTATGGCAGTATTGTTCGGCACTATTGCTTATTTCCCAACACTTGTGGAAGTTCCGATAGCACAATCTTTAGCAGATCTTGGCATGCATTCTGGACCATTAATGGCGTACTTAATTGCTGACCCAGCAGTAAGTATACAAACTCTCTTAGTAGTTAATAAGATAATTAAGCCTAGAAGAACAATAACTTATACATTATTATTAATATTGTTTAGTGTATTGGCGGGACTCATTTATGGAATGTTTTAGAAAAATAATTATATTAAATCTGCTAGTTTCTTAATATCCTTGTTTGCTATGTGCGTGTAAATCTGAGTGGTTTTCAAGTCCTTATGCCCTAACAGTTGTTGGATGTATCTTATATCTGCGCCAGATTCCAATAAGTGCGTGGCAAAGCTGTGCCTTAACGTATGAGGCGTCACGTTCTTTTTGATTCCTGCTTTCTTAGAAGCAATTTTTATAATCTGCTGTATTGTTCGCTTGTTATATTTTCCATCCCTTTGAGAAATGAATATTGGACCTTCTTCTTTAATACCAAAAATTTTCAGCGTTTCTATTAATCTCTTATGGAGGAATATAATCCTTTCTTTGTCGCCTTTCGCTTTTTTTAAGTGAATAATTCCCTGTCAAAAATAATGTCCTGCCAAGCAATGTTTCTTGCTTCATCCAATCTTAACAAGCTTGTGCTTCAAATTATTTGTGGAATCAATCATTTTAGTTACTTCTTCTCTGCTTAAAACAATAGGTAATTTTAGTGATTTTCTGGCAAGAGGCAATTTCTCATCAAATTTAATATTCAAGACATTCTCATAAAAGAACTTCAACAATAAATCAGTTATATTTAAATACAAATCTTATTTATATATGATTATGCAATCAAATTTAACGATTACTAAAAAATTTCCAGTTTGCCATTCAAATCAAAAAATTGATATCGTAAAAGAGTACCTCTTTGAAAAAATGAGCTATTTTGACACGATTGATTATGTATATGTAGTAACAAAAAACCATTCGCTTAAAGGAGTAATATCTATTCATGAACTTTTCAAATCTCCTCCCGACTCCTTGATAAGAGATAATTTAGTCACAAAAATTGTCAAAGCCCACCCAGATACTGATCCTGAGAAAATCGTACATTTGGCATTAAAAAATAATATTAAATCTGTACCTATAGTTAACGAACAGAATAAATTAATTGGAGTTATTGCAAGCGATACTATTCTTAATATCCTCAACAAGGAAAGTCAAGAAGATTTTATGCATATTGAAGGTATTATCCCTGCAGATATATATATATAACCAACAAGATATTTCTATCTTTAAAAATTTTATACTAAGAATACCTTGGATTATTGTAGGGCTTTTAGGCGGTCTTATCGCCGCAAGAATTATTGCTAATTTCGAGAGTGTTCTTGAAAAAGAATTAATTCTTGCAGCTTTTATTCCTTTGGTTGCTTATGTTGCTAACGCAGTGGGTTCACAAACACAAACTTTGTATATTCGCACCTTAGCTATAGGTCAAAAAATTTCAATGTGGAGATACAGCATTAAGCAAATATTAATTTCATTTTTTATAGGCTTAGCATGTTGGGCAGTTATTGGTCTTATCTCGTTACTTGTTTGGAATTCCTCCTTATTAGGAGTAATAGTGGGTTTTGCTGTATTTTGTTCTATCCTTGTGGCAACAACCTTTGCATTACTTATACCTTTTTTA
>CAYWEY010000043.1:0-5645 GCA_964457955.1 Candidatus Woesearchaeota archaeon | reverse complement strand
GTCCTGGTAAAGGAACAGGCCCTGTTAAAATAATTCATGAAGCGTCAGAACTTCAGAAAATTAAGAAAGGAGATATTTTAGTTACTGAAATGACTAATCCTGACATGGTTCCTGGCATGGAGAGAGCGGCTGCTATTGTAACAAATGAGGGTGGAACAACATCTCATGCTGCAATAGTGTCAAGAGAATTAGGAGTGCCTTGTATTGTCGGAACTAATAAAGCAACCCAAGTATTAAAGGATAAGATGATAATCACTGTAGATGGTGAATCAGGTAAAGTAATAGAAGCGAGTGAGAAAGAACTTGAGAAAGAGAAGAAAAAGGAAAAGATTAAGAAAGCAGAAGTTAAGAGGCTTCCTAAAGAAGCTCCAATCACTGGAACAAAAGTTTATATGAACCTTGGTATTCCTGAAAAAATGGAGGATTATGCGAGTCTTCCATTGGATGGTATCGGATTAATGCGTATTGAATTCTTAATAGCAAGCAAGATAGGAATGCATCCTAATAAAGCAATAAAAGAAGGTAAGAGTGATGATTACATTAATAAATTAGCTAAAGGTGTTAAAAAAGTTGCTGAAATAATTGAGCCAAAACCATTAATCGTGAGATTCAGTGATTTCAAAACAAATGAGTATAAGGATTTGAAAGGGGGAGAAGATTACGAGCCTCATGAAGATAATCCTATGATAGGATGGAGAGGATGCTCAAGATATGTGAGTAAGGATTTTGAGAAAGCATTCAGATTAGAGTGTAAAGCAATTAAGAAAGTAAGGGATTCAGGGCATAAGAATGTTTACGTAATGCTTCCTTTTGTCAGAACAATCAGTGAAGTAAAGGATGTACTAAAAATTATGAAGAGTGAAGGACTTGAGAGGAATAAGGATTTCAAAGTTTACTTAATGGCTGAAGTTCCGAGTATTGCAATGCTTGCTGACCAGTTCGCTGAATTATGCGACGGTTTCAGTATAGGAAGCAATGACTTAACCCAGCTCACATTAGGTGTTGACAGAGATTCTGAGAAACTAGGTAGGATGGGATATTTTGATGAAAGGAATCCTGCAGTTCTGGAAACTATTAAGAGAATTATAAAACTCGCTCATAAAAAAAATATTACAGTAAGTATTTGCGGACAAGCACCTAGTGTTTATCCTGAAATAACAGAATTCTTAGTTAGGAATGGGATAGACTCGATTAGTGTTAATCCTGACGTGGTATTAAAGACAAAGTATATTGTTGCCCGAGTGGAGCATAAGATATTGTTGGAAAATATTAGAAAAGAATAAGGGGATTTTTAATAATAAAAGTTTTAAACCAACAATTTTTTTTCTAATTCTTAATGCTGTCTTTCCCGTTCAATAATTATCGTAAAGGTCAAAAGAATATTATTAATGATGTTCGTGAATGCTTAAATAATGATAAGAACTTATTGCTTCATGCACCAACAGGGTTAGGTAAGACTATTGGAGTATTATATCCTGCGCTTAATTATGCAATAAAGAATGATTTGAAAATATTTTTTCTAACACCAAGACACACCCAGCAAGAAATAGTTTACGAGACAGTTAAGAAGATTAATGAAGAGAATAATAGTAGTATTGGATGTATTAGTTTTTTAGGAAAAAAGAAGATGTGCAATCATGAAGCATCAAAAATTCTTATGAGTTATGAATTCGCGAATTTCTGCAACAATTTGAAAAAGATGCATGCGTGCAGTTATTATGAGAATGTTAAAAAACTGAAAAAAATAAGTGATTTTAATAATATGAGTACTGAAGAAATAATGAATTATTGTAAGCCTAAAAAATTATGCAGTTATGAAATTGTGTGCAGGCGGGCAGAGGATGCGAGAGTAATAATTGGTGATTACTACTATGTTTTTAATCCTTTCATAAGACAAGCAATATTCACCCGGATAAAGAACGAGTTAAGTAATAATATAATAATAGTTGATGAAGCGCATAACTTAAGTAATAGGATAAGACAATCATGCTCGAGTACAATAAGCACTTACAGTATTAAAGGAAGTATAAAGGAAGCTGAAGAGCATGAGTTTGTTAAAACAAAGAATGATCTTATTAAACTAAATCAATTATTCAATCATTTCAGGCAGGAATTACGTGGAAAAGAAGAGATTTATATCAATAAAGAAAGGTTCAGGAACACTCTTTCAAGATTAACAGGGAAAGAATTGTCTGATATTCAAACATATTTAGAGTACTTGAGTAAAGAAGTTTATAAAGAGAATAATAAGAGCAGCAGTCACGCAATAAGCGAGTTTCTTAAAAAAATTATTAATGACAATAAGTCAAGAATACTTATTTTCAGGAAGAAAAAAGATTACTGTCTTCTTGAAAATTTTAATATGGATCCGAGAATAATAAGTAAAGAAGTAATTAACAACGCGCATAGTGTTTTGTTAATGAGCGGGACTCTGAAACCTTTAAGAATGCATCAAGAATTATTAGGATTCAACCCCCATAATACTCTGATGAAAGAATATGAATCAAGTTTTCCTGAAGAGAACAGGCTTGTTGTTATTAATGACGAGTTCAGCACTAAGTACAAGTACAGGACAAAGAATATGATAAATAAGATGAGTGAGAAAACAGCCGAGATTGTGAATAATAGTGATGTGAATACTTTATTATTCTTTCCAAGTTATAAGTTCAAGGAAAGGTTTCTAAAAAAATTCACTCCTCTTTCAGAAAAAACTGTTTTTCAGGAAACACCAGATACTGACAAGAATAAATTATTAAAACAATTCTCAGAATATAGTGGTGCAGTGCTAGCCTGCGTGATAGGAGGAAGTTTTAGTGAAGGAATTGATTATCCTGGAAAACTTGCTGAGATGGCGATAATAATTGGTGTTCCTTTCAATCCTCCAGATTTGAAGATAAAGGCATTAATCAAATATTATGATTACAAATTCAACAGAGGATGGGATTATGCTTATACTTTCCCCGCATTAAATAAAGCTGTTCAGGCAGGAGGGCGATGCATCAGGAGTCCTGATGATAAAGGAGTCATAATATTAATGGATAACAGGTATAAGAGAAGGCATTACGAGAATGTTTATCCTAATGAATGGAATATTAAGATAGGTGAGGACACTAATAGTATAATAAATTTTTTAAACCAGAATTCTTTAAATTAATAATTCTTAATGATAAAAGAGTACAATAAGTTAATTAAGTTGTATAATGAGAGCAAAAATCCTGATTTAGAGAATGTCCTGAGACTCTGCCAGTTATCAATATATCATGATAACAGGTTCGGCACTAATAATAAAAGAATGGCGATGAATTATATGAAAAATCCTTATAATAATCAACACATTATTCTTAAGAATATAAACAAATTAAGAGAGAGTATAGAGCAGAACAGAGAATGTGATAAGATATTATTAGAGTATGTTATGAAATCATATGATAAGAATAAGAATAAATTAACAAATAAAGGAAGAAGAATAGTTCTTGAAATTTTTGAGGAATACCTTAATAGTTTAAAAGGAGAGAGATGGGATAAATATTCTTTTGTTAAAAATTATTGTCTTACAAATAGTCAGAGAGAATCTCTGGTTTATTTGGATGATGTTCTCAATGAAGATGATGGTGGAGGAGGTTTAGGACTGCCAAATCCTCCGCTAAATAAGTTCAAGAAAAAAATGCTTGAGGCGCCTTTAAAAAAAGGTGGGTTGGATTAACTAATCTTATAATGATCAAAATCTTTGGCATACTTTGTTTTCTTGAATTGTTTGCGGGCTTCTGCCAGCATAGGCTTTATATTAGTGTATCTCTGACTGATATGTGTTATTATTAATTGTTCAGCACCTGATTTTCTCGCAATTTTTGCTGCATCCAGATTACTCATATGATTGTAATCTCTGCTTTTTCCTTTATCATCTTCTGACAAAGTTGCTTCACAAATAAGCAAGTTGGATTTTTTAACATAATCAATTAATTTTTCGAAATATCCTGTATCACTAACATAACTTATTCTCTTTCCTGGCTTAAAATATGTTGCTTTGTCAGCTTTAATTTTTTTACCATTATATGTTATGTCTTTTCCTTCCTGAAGTTTGCCTAATAGTGGGTGCTGGGTTAATCCGAATTTCTTAGTATAATCCAGATTAATTTTTCGAACAGGCTTGTTTTCAAAAACATAACCAATCGTGGGTATTCCATGTTTTAAGGGGAAACAGCTTACTTTGAACTCTTCTTCATCCATGAATGTCTGATAAGATTCAGGATTTAACTCAACTACTTTCACATTAAATGTTTTTCTGAAATAATAAGTATTGATTATTTTGTTCACTCTATCTTTCGTTGTTTTTGGTCCGTAAATTGTGAGAGTTTTTCTTCTTTCTGAAGCACTCATGCTCTGTATTATTCCTCCAATACCCAGAGTATGGTCTCCATGCCAGTGGCTTATGAATAATGCATTAATGCTGTGAGGAGATAGTGTAAGTATTCTCATCTGTCTTTGTGTTCCTTCTCCGCAGTCAAATAATGCTTTGAATTTCTTGAATCTTAAGTAAACACTGGAATGATTCCTTTGTTTAGTCGGGAATTGACTGCTCGTTCCGAGCATGAATATATCAATCATTATTTTTTTTCCAAAACCTCTTTTATTTTATATAATTTTTTTAATCTATTCTTAATAACTTCAGGATTATAACTTTTTTTGTCATAATTATTTATTTTATTATCAAGAATTCTCATATCCTTATCTATATTATTCATATTCTTCATTATGTCTGAAGTCATTTCTTTTGAATGACGTTCAAGCAACTCCTTGTTAAGCAATAAGCGTGTTCTTTTTTTTCTTAAACTTTCTAATTCTTCCTCACCTGATTCTTTCAACTTATTCTCCAAATCATTTATTTTTTTATTAATTTCATCAAGTTCTTCATTATTAACTTTTTTTGAATTATCTGATGGTTCAGGAGCAGGAGCATTATCTTCTCTTTCTCCAAGCATGAAAAGAATAAAAGAACCAATATAGTGTTTTAATTCTTCTGAATTATTAATAACTAAGAACAGTGTTATAACTAAAAATATCATTATTCCGGGAAACCAGAAAACAGGATTAACGAATAATGAACCGGTTAGAGGAGTTTCAGAGTACTCAATTATAGTCATATCTTCACTTATTGCAAAAAGATAATTAAACTCTTTATCATAGTTGCTCGTGTTTATCATCATCTTTATTGTATATATTCCTGGAGATAATTTTATATGACTATAATAACTATTGTTGGATGCTTTCTTGATTAAGTAATCACGTTTTTCTGAAAATACTATTCCAGAATCATTGAATATGCTAAGTCTTACTGTAAAATCATTATCATAATTTTTTAGATTATTAATAAAGTATTTGTAAAAACTGTTTTCAAAACCAAGGCTTCCTGCATTAAAACAGTTTATTTCTTCAAAATTGAAAAAAGTGGTTGTTCTGTTAATCATTGAAAGAGTTATGAAAACATCATCATAACCATCATTATCCAGATCAACAGATACTGGTTCCTCCTGATTAATAGTGTATATCTCAGAATTTATTGATAAGTCAACACTTTCTTGTGATGAACTAATTATTTGTGCATCGTATTCTCCTATACTTGTTTCTATTGTTATCAAGTCATTTAT
>CAYWEY010000042.1:0-5986 GCA_964457955.1 Candidatus Woesearchaeota archaeon | reverse complement strand
GAAGAGTTTAAGCAATCGAATCAGGGTTGTGAATAATAAATTGTCCCAATTATTCGATAAAGCATCCTTTATTATTGTGAGCGAGGAGGATAATATTGATAGATTAACTCATAGACTTGATTCTGAGTGCAGTGCTCTTGCTATGGATTTAAGTATTAGTCTCAGGGATTTGGGTTTGGAGTGGGAGAATCTCTCGCCTAGTAAGAAAGAAGAAGGGAAGAGTAAGTTTCAGAATGTTCTGGATAATATTAGGAATAGTATTGACAATTTCTTGGAAAGAATGCCTTTTAAGGATAATCCGAGATTAAAAGACACTATTTTTGATTTTCTTCATGAAGTTTTCGGCACTAATCCGCGTATTGAAGAATATTTGGATAAGAAAGAAAAAGATTATGTATAAGAATCCAGTATTTCGGGGAGTATTTTGAATGACTTATTTATTTTTTGTGTAAGAGGATAACCATATTCATTATCATATTCTATTCTTAACAACATTCCAAGTGTGTCTTTTTCTTCAGGTATTTGTGGTGATGGTTGTTTGTATTCTATTATTGCGTATCTATCATTTTTAGGATTTTTCATTCCGAGGAAAGAGATTGATTTTTTTGATTCTTCTTCGCTTAGTTCTGACTGTAGGTTGCTGATTGATTCTATTAAGTTCATTACTAGTTTTTTGCTATGTTTTTTGTCTTTCAAAAAATTGTATTCTCTCACATCATAACCTGATTCTTCCTGAAGGAATGGTTCGGGATTTCCGCTTTCGTGGTCTATTCCGTACATCATTAGTAGTGTTGAGCGGTATTTTTTGTATCCTTTAACTCCTCTTTGTCTCATCAAGTTGAAGCAAGTGTTGAATATTCCTTCATATACTTTATTGTTTAATTCTCTTACATCATTAATGCCTGAGTCTATTTCTTCCTTGTTTTCTTTGTAGAATTTATTCATTAGTTTTATTGAACGCTGGTCTTCGAAGAAAATGAAGTCTTCATATCTTGTATCTACTTCATCTATTACTACGCTTACTAAATCATTATCGTATTTTCCTATTCTGAAACTGATTCCTTCATCTTTTTCATAATTGTTGAAATAAGTGATTGATTCGAGGTCGCAATTGATTAATTCTTTTGAAAAACTGTTTATTGCGAGTAAGAAGTTTGAAACCAGCTCTAAGTCTTGCGGGACTACGTCTTTTTCTATTCTTCTCGTGAACAACATGTTTTTCAATCCCATCCATCCTACAATCTTATTCGCCATACCTTATTTATTTCTTAACCAGTTCATTTATTAAAAACTTACTATCAAAAAGTTTTATAAAAATCAACACTATTTAAATATATTATGTCTAATAAAGAAGATGCTCAAAAAGAGGGTGTCAAGAAAGCAGAAAATAATATGACTGACACGATTAAGAATGAATTAAGAGAGCTCGACAACAAGATTAACAAAGCCAAAGATGATATTGACAAATTATTCAATAATCTTAAGAATGCTGAAAAATTTGAGGAGATTAAGAAGTATGAAAGTTCTGCCAGAGAAATTAGTTCTGAATTAAGAGAACTTGGAGTAAGATATAAGAATATTGCTGGAAAAACTAAAGAGGAAGGAAAAGTCAAGAAGGAGAAGAAAAAGCTTGAAAATCTTGATAAGTATTTGAGAAAGAAACTTACTAAACTTCTTAATAAAATTGATAACAAGTTTCGAAGAGCAATGGTTGTTAAGTTCTTAAACAGGATTTTTGCAGAAAATCCCAGGATTAAGAAGCATTTAGGGGATTTAGAAACTAAAACTGAAAGAGATATTGAAAAAGAAAAGGACAATATTAGAAATAAATTAAGAAATAATTTAAGTTTTCTAGAAAATGTTAATTATCAGAAATTTACTGATGTTTTAAGCACGTTTGAGAAAAAGATTAATAATTTAGTTTCTTTTTTGCAGAAAGAACCTTATACTTCTTATTTGCAGAATCCTAATAAAGACCAGGGAAGAATTATTGTTAACGCTGTTGAAGAAGCAGTTAAGACTTTTTTTGTATCAAAAGATAAAGGAATAAGAACTATTGTTCAGGCTCCAGAAGGTAAGAATCGTTTTGAAGTTCAGGGAGAAGTTATGAAAATATTGCGTAAAAAACTGCGTAGTGTAAATTTATACACTGATTCTATTAAGACACTAAACAATCGTTATTCTCAATTATTAATTGCCAACAGGCAGAATTGGGAGCGTAAGGTTGAGAAAGCTAAAGATAGTATTCAGGAGTATGAAAAAATCCTGGATTATACTAATAAACTTGCTGATAATTTCATATTTATTAAGAATTTGTTTGATGAAAAGAAAAAAGACAACATTATCATTCCTTTCAGGGAAGGTTTAGTAGATTATAACAAGTATAAGGGAGTTATTGAGGAGAAATTAGGCAGTTTTAAGAAGGCATTGAATAATATTAAAAATATTTTAGCAAATATTTCTCAATTAATTGGTGCTGAGAAACAAGACTTAAAAGAGGAAGAGAATGTTGGTGAAGAGGCTGACGCCAAAACTGAAGAGATCGCTCGGGATGCTAAGAAAGAAGAACAAGAGCTTGATAGTTTTTATCAGAAAATCTCTGAATTTAATAATAAGATGAACGAGATTAAAATAGATGAGTTGATTAATTCTTTTAATAAAGTGGTTAATTCGAAGAAAAGTTTAGAAAAAATTGAAAGATTAAATGAACTTGAGAAAAAGTATGAAGATTATATTAAAAAACCTTTAAATGAAATTAAAGGAGTTTATAATGCTCTTGGTAAAGACTTGGATAATGTTATTAAGAGGGTTGAAAAACTTTCAAAAGATTTTAATGATGAAGAATTAATAAATAGTTCGAAGGATTTGCGAACAAAATATGATAATTTAAAGAACAAGTTGGTGAAATAATGGTAAGTGATAAATTAGTTACTGGTGAAATAAGAAAAGAGCTGACTGAAGATGCAGAGAAAGAGTTTGTTGAAAGCATTGTTAATGAAGAAAACCTGCAAATAATAGAGAATGTTTATATCAACAAGTTTGCCGGCAGGTTAATAACTTTCTTAAAAATGTTCGAGAAAGGAGGAGATGTTAGCAAATCTTTACCTAGTTTTATAAGAGAATTCGTGAAAGAAGAGGGTTACAGTAACTTAGAAGAAGAATTAGGGCAGAGTCCTAAAGAATACCTTAATAATTATTTCCTGAATAATATTAATAATTTTATAGAACAACATTTTAAGGACTTAAATGAGTTAAAAGAAGAGTTTAAATTTTTAAATCCTAAAGAATTTGAAAAATTAAAAAAGAATATTGAAATAAGCGGTGATTCAAAAGAAGTTGGGGAAACAATAAATAAATTCCCAAACATATTAGATTTGCTTGTGGCTAAAGTAGAATTTCTTAAAGATAAGAGTATTAGAAATGCTCAAAATAAGGCGCAGGAACTACAAGAAAATATTCTTAGTATTCAAAGTAACAGAGAATTCTTTGAAAGTATTGCAGGAAACAGAGCATTATTATTTCGTTTAAAGGATGAAAAAACTGCTGTAAAGGGATTCTCCAAACAATTAAGTAACTTGCTAAAAAATATTAAAAAAATTGCTGTAAAAAACAATAACATAATTAATTCTCTTAAAGATATAACAATAGATCAATTAAATGATGTGAGTATTGATGATTTCATCAAATCTTTAGAAAGTTTCAAAGAAACTGCAAAAGAAGCATCTGAAGGGATTGATAATTATGTTGAGCATCTTCCTCTTATTGAACAAAACTGGATTAATATGGAAGGAGTTGTTCATCAGTGTTTTAGTCAGGCAGAAACAAGCCTCAGAAATTTCAAGGGTAAAGAAGAATTTAAAAAAATAGGTGAGGATTCTAAAGAACTTTTAATATTTTTATCAAACAATTTTGATAAATTATTGGAAAGAGCTACTAAAGAAGATTATGAACTCACAACTGAAGATATTAGTCTTATCAGAGAATTATCTAAAAAATTTGAAGACTTCGGTGATATAAATGTTTTTTTCAAAAATTATAGTTTAATAGGAAAGGGTTTGGATAAGATTAAGAAGAAGCGTTTGCGCAAAGGAGCGAAAATAATCGAGAAAAAAGATATAATCGAAGACTTAGGTGCTATGGCGAGCGTTATTAATGCTGTTACTTTAAGCGATAATATTGAGAATGTGAGTAATTTGATGCTTAGTACTCTTGAGGAGCAGGAGAAGAATTTAAGAAAATTAATAAAGTCTGAGGAAGGCGGAAAAATAACGGGGCCTATTAAAAGACTTGTTGGAAGGAACAAGCTTAACACTATTAAGGGAGAGCTTGATGATATAAAGAATTATTTGGAAGATAATGAGAAGGGATTTTCAAAAATAAAGAAAAATATTGAAACAAATATTAACACTATTGGAGAACAAATAAGCCTGCTTCAAAAAAAATACAACACTTTCTTAGACAATAAGAAAGGAATTCAAAGCAGGATGAAAACATATACGCAGATTATGGCAAAAGCTAAAGAAGCTAAATTTATTAAAACAATTGAAGAAATTAAAGAAAATAAAAGTAACACTGAATTCGTGAAAGCAAGTTTAGGAGATATTAAAAAAGAAAAGATGGTTGATACTTACATTACTTTTTTTGGTGTTGCCGAGCAGGCTTACACTGATGTCAGGTACATGGTTGCTAAGATTAATCAACTTCTTAATATATTCAGAAAGATTTATGATGCTCATAATCTTAATATAAAGAATGTTGAAGCAGAGATTAATAAGATGAGAGAGTGGGAGACTTCTATTGCTAATTTAAAGAAAAGCGCTAAAGAAATTAAATAAAAAGATTTAAAAATTACAAAATAGGATTATTAAGTATGGTAATAAGCGAAGACAAAACTTACACTGCCCAAGAAGGATTATTATTTTTACCTGACGGTGTGAAAGTAAGGTGGGAAGATGAATGCACAGTAAATACTAACATTGTGTGCCTTGAAGCATACTTAGGAGCAGTAAAAAATAATATGCTGGAACAAGACAGTTTACGAGAAACCATGAATGTTTATAAGAAACTTTCTGGTTTTATTTACTCAGGACTAGACAACCAACCAGGAGCAAGAAACTTCAGCAAACAACAAGACCTAGCATACGAATTGGGAGAAATATCCTGCGGAGTAGGTGCTGAACCAATAAATGATACAAATGATAAATTATTCAAAACAGGAACAGAACTAATAAACCTCATAAAAAGCGAAAAAGGATTCACTAACTATTTTAATCCAGAAGAACACCCAGATATAGTAGAAACATATATGGAAAAGGGAGCTAAGAAAGCAGCAAAAAAACTAAAAAAAATATACAAGAAAAAAGGAATAGGAATCAGCACAATAATAAATCCTTGGAGAGAATACATAATGGGCGAAAGAAAAATCAAATGGTAAAACTTTTTATTTTTTTATTTATCCACTAATTTTAAAAACAACCAATTATTATAATTTTATTAAATTATGGCTAATGAAACAATTGTTGAAGAGCAGGGATCACTTTTCTCAAGAGCTCTTGGCTATGTAGCGAGTTGCAGAGAAGCATCAGATGAAAATGAGAAATCTTTAGATTCATTAATAAGTCAGATAAATTCTTTAGCAAGTCTTTTTGAAGCTATTACTGGTGAAGAGCCTGAAAAAATACTGAGAGAAAACATAGAAGATATTAAAAAACAAATTCCTAAAGACAAAAGAAAAGATTTAGAGATAGGAGAAGGAGGAATAAGTTTCAAAGCCCCACCATGGCATGAAAATATTACTAAGACAGTATCCGGAATGTTCAGGACAGTTATTAGTGCAGGAGGACTATTGCTTCCAGGAGTTTTTATTTGGATTGCTTCCAAAATTGGGGGAAAGGATAAGTTGTGGACTGGATGGAAGGACAAGATGAAAAGATTCAGAGAAGGAAAGGAATAATTCTATTATCCATATCGTTTTAATATTACTTTA
>CAYWEY010000041.1:0-6226 GCA_964457955.1 Candidatus Woesearchaeota archaeon | reverse complement strand
CCACGATTACTCATTACTTTATGCAGAGTTAAGTAATAGGTTAGGTTTTTATTCATCTACTCACAGGATTGAAACAGATAAAAAAGCCCATCGATTTGCAGTAATTATGGATGACACAGGATACTGTATAATTGATTTATTATCTAAACCTAAATGTGAACCATTTTATTAAAATGAGTCAGGAAGAAGTTGAGGAATATTTAAAGGAAAGGGAAAAGGCAAGTATTTCAGAGATAGCAAATGCACTTAATTTATGTTTTGCAACTGTATGGAGAAATTTAAATGCAATGATGAGTAGTCTAAAAGTAGAAAAAATTAAGTTGACGAAAGAGGAAGTAGAGAATATTGGGAAGTCATATACAGGTAGACATTATGCATGGAGATTAGTTACAAGTTGAAAGGAGGTAAATAAAAAATGAATGAAACAAGAGAAGAAAGAGCAATAAGAATAGATAAGGAATTTTTCTTTTGGTTTCTTGGTTTTATGACTGGTAGTATATTTTTAATGATAATATCATTACATTATCCATTATTTTAATAATGAAAGAGTCATTTGAAATTGCAGGAAAATTTTTAAAAAGATTGGGTGTAAACCAATTACAAAATGCATAAGAATTTTTGGAATAATCCCAAAGTAATAACCTTTACCAATGTAGCCAGGATTGTATTAGTAATCCTGCTAATAATTATTATAGTAATATTAGTTAAGGAAATAGAAGCAATTAAGTTACTTGCTTATGACCCTTGTAAATTATGTATGAATAAGACAGGTGCAGTATGCTATTTGCCCACATACTAAAATGAAAAAGAAAAAGAAGTGTAGTATATGTAAGAAGGAAGAAGCTGTTGCATGGTTTCATGGTGATAGGGTTTGTCAGGACTGTTGGGAGAAAATAAAAAAAGGTTATATTTATTTTAAGGCAGATGGATAATATTAACTGCTATTTTTTTACCCCTCTCCAGTAACCCCATTATTAATAGGGGCGCCGAATTTCATCACAAATCACAACCACCCCCTCTTTTTACCCCATTCTAAGGCGGTATAAAAGGTTCTTCTATTCATATCGGCAAATTTTATTGCATCTTTTATTGTTAGGTCGTTTTTTTCGGCTAAACTCTTAATATCTTTTGCTCTTTTAACTCTTTCTTTTCTCCATTTCTCTTTCCATTTATTTTTCTTTGGTTTTCCGATTTTCATGATTGCTCTGTTTTTCTTCCTTTCATATTTCTTAATCTTAAAATCAGATAACACATTATTTTTATAATCAGGATTAAGAATGTCTGGAAATGTTCCCCTAATTCTTTTTGAGCCATATTTTTTATAATTTTTCTGTTTCTTATACTTGCAATCTCTATATAAAGGTTCAAGAAGTTTTTTATAAATATAGATAAATCTTCCTGAGTATATGTTCTTTCTTGAATATACATGAACCATACCTACTGGTCTATCTACAACGGCATACTCATTGAACTTATAAAATCTTGCAGTATTAATCATTAAGAAATGCCTTTTTTTCCTTGCCATCATCAGAAGTCTCGTTAAATCTTTAACTACTGCCTTCTGGGCATCTGTGGATAATGCTTGTAGTGCAGGTTCATCCCAAACTATTATCTGATTTTTATTTGATTGTGCAAATTTAATTAATTTCCTCAAATTAAAGAATACATGGTCAACACTAAACTTTCTTCCTGTTTTATCAGCAACATAATAAGCGATTGCTATGGATAGTGTAGTTTTTCCCTCACCCTCCTCCCCATCAATAATCAAAACAGCATCTTTTTTAGATTTTTTAGTTGTACATCTTTTAATCATCAAATCTATTTTCTTAATCAGATTTTTTTCTAATGGGTAGTCAAATTTTGTAACTTTCATAATCCTTCTTCCTCCATTTGTATTCTGAAGTAAACTCCATGCTCCTGCATAAGTCTACACATTTTTCTATACATCTCATGCATTCCCATCCAGTAATCTCCTCTATCTTTTTTATTATTTTTAGTGTTTCTTATATTCTCAAGGTCCCCCATTCCAGTTTTTATTTTTTTTCTTTCACCAGGGTCAAGTAGGGAATCTAATTCTCCCCATAATAACATCAAATCCCAGTAAGCTTGTTCCAAATCCCAGATTTTAAGATTAATATTAAATGATATTTTTAAATCTCTGATTATTTTACACACCTCATCATCCATATTCCATTCGGTCTGGTCTTTATACCTCTTATCTTTATAATATGCCATTTATTATCATAATTATCCCTTATTTATAACAATTTTTAAAATTTTAAAAATAATAATTGTTATAAATAAGAGTTATTTCTTATTTAATAATATGAAAATAATAACAATCATAATTATAGGGATATTATTGGGAGTAGTTATTCATTTAACTGTTACAGAAATAAGCAACCCAATACCTAAGTCAGAATTCTTAGTTATTGATGATGATATAAAGTTTGATAATGTTGTCGGAAATTTAGATTTTATTCTCAATGCTTTCTACTCTATACACGATAATGAAACTGCCCCCATCATAATTTCTGAAAAAGAATATAAGGAGTTGAAGAATGGCTAAGCAATACCCAATAAGCAGAGGTGGTGCACAGGTAACATTAACATACGAGGAGGAGAATAGAGCAAGAGAATTAGCACAGAGACAATTAAAAGGACTATCTGTTAATGTTGCAAGAGGTTTAAGAGAACAACCAGAAATTCAAAAAAGAGCGAATTATCTATATAGTCAGGCAAGAAGAGGAGCTGCACTTGCTTATACATCTTCAATGGAAAACGTGAAGAAGTTACAAGAGCAGAAGATAAAAGAGACAACATATTATGACCCAAAAACAGGCGGCTTTATGTCTGCTTCACCCGAAGAAGCAGCAAAAGGTGGGTTAAGAAAAGTTGAAGTAACTTCTGATAATGGGGAAACTCAAGTATCATACACACCAAATGTTATGGATGAAATTATTTCACAACAAAGTAAACAACAAACTGCACTTCCATCACCCCCTGAACCTAAAACACAAACAAAACCAGATGGTATAGTAACTGGTCCTGTGAGAACAGAGATAGAAAAGGGAAAGTTTGGACTTCCAACTGTTGGAAGTCTATTTACGAGGTCACTTGAAGAATTATCAGCAAAAAGACAGATTGCAAGAGATACAGGAGCAGTAGCAACATCATTTGGAATAGGATTTTCAAAACCTTTTATCAGCACTGGTTATTTTGGATATAAGTTAGCTACAGAACCTGCAGGAACAGTATTAAAAACTGGTGAAGGATTATATTTTACAGGAAAAAAAGCTTTTTTTGGAGAGGGTCTTCCCGAGATTGAAAGGACAATACAAACAGAACCATTTTTCACTACAGGATATACTGCAGGAACAGTAACACAGGCATATTTAACAGGAAAGGCATTTAAAAAAATATTTGGAAAAACTAAGCCAAAGAAAAGTGATGTAAGATTTTTAGGAGAAGAACAGTTAAAAACAGAAAAGGGAGTAATTACTAAAGTAAGGTATAAAACTTCAACAGGAGATGTAGGAAGAGCAACAGCAGTAACAGAGTATGGTCCAACCATAGATGGAAAACAATATTCACAAACAGTAACATTAGGAAAACCACAGAAGTTTTTTATAGAATTTCCAACAGGAAGAATAACTGAATATGGAGATGATTTTTTAGGCATTCAAAAATCAATAGGGACACGGGGAAGTTATTATTTTAAGACATCTGGAGGTGGAGGTATTGATATTTTTGCTGAAAAAGAGGGATTTTTATATGGAGGAAAGGGTGTCTTATTTAAGGAGAAAGATATATTTACTAAACTCCCTTCTGGAAAATTAGTATCTAAACCAAAAGATTTTATATATGCTGGAAAAGGATTTGCAGATGATGAATTAGCATATTCTACAGGAGAAGTTTATAGCAAGGAAACTGGAAAGTCTGCTTTTGAAGGACTTATTAACAAAATCTCCGGAGAATCATCAAGGGTAATTCAGGAAGGAAGTGGTATAACTAAAACAACTACTTCAACAGGAATTTCTCAACAGGCATTTCTGGATTTAAAGGCAACAGTAAAAACTGCTACAACAAAAGTTACAAAAACTTTACCAGGAAGTTTTGAATCATCTTTAGTAGGAACAGCAATTACGAATAAACTACAACCAGTTAAAGCTGCTCCTGCTACTACTGCTCCTACTAAACAGGAAGTATCGCCCATAACTTCACAGAAAATCATATCAAAAACTAAGACTGAACAATATTCGCCCCAATTATCAAAACAAGTATCTATGCAGAATCAGATGAAAAAACAATTATCAAAACAAGTATCTATGCAGAATCAAATAAGTAAACAGAAAGTAGGATTAAAACAAATTACAATTCCTAAAACTACTACTACAACTAAGCAAAGAAGTAAACAGAAATTAGGATTAAAACAAATTACAATTCCTAAAACTACTACTACAACTAAATTAAAGACGATATCACCTTTTATACCTACACCTTTTATACCTACCCCACAGCAAACTCCTGATTTTCAAAGTCTATTCTTACCTAAAAAGAAAAGTAGGGGAAAACATAAGAGGAGAAAAGCATATCAACCATCTGTTTCTGCATATTTATTGGGAGTAGAAGCATCTCCGAAGCAGATTAAGAAGTTAAAGAAACAGAAGTATTTTACTGGTGGTGAGATAAGACCCCTATTTCCTAAAACTAAAGGTAAGGACATAAATAAATTTCTATTAGGATAATATGAAAAAAGAGAAACCAAAAGTAGGAGATATAATTAATTACACTAAAGAAGTAGACACTTATGTAGTTGATAAGAATGAGAAGCTAATTAAGTGTGATACTCCAGCAGTTGCAAAGATGCTTTCAATATTATTAAAACTTCAGAAGAAAAATGAATGAATA
This sequence comes from Candidatus Woesearchaeota archaeon, assembly GCA_964457955.1. GTDB lineage: Archaea > Nanobdellota > Nanobdellia > Tiddalikarchaeales > Tiddalikarchaeaceae > CAYWEY01. The sequence continues at coordinate 1,315 of CAYWEY010000041.1, read as the reverse complement.
TATAGACCCTATGATGTTAGGAAGAGATGAAAGTAGAGGTGTTACTCCACCTACAGAAAGAGTAGAAGAAGCAGCAGAAATAGGAATAATTAAACAATTATCCCCTAAAAAAGTTAAAGAGGAAGTTAGAATGAATTTATTAGGTTACGATTGGGATTACCATGAAGAGAAGTGGATAAAAACAAGGGAACCACTTATGAATGATAAGGGAGTTAATAAATATATGTCAATACTATCTTCCGTAATTACTGACCTTGTAACTTTCTCAAATTATAGACCAGAGGATGTACCTGCACTTACAAGACATATATGCGAGAAAGCAATACCTGTGATTTATATTAACTGGAGAGAATTTGGAGTTGAATCAAAATCTGACCTACCGACAATATCCCTTCAATTATTTAACTTAAGTTATGCTGCATTTAAGAAAGCATTAGGTGCTGGTGATAGAAATGTTATAAGAGGTACAGTTCAGGAAAGTATGAATCAGAGAGCTTCATTTTATCCACAGATGCCTCAACCACAACAGAAAAAGGGAATTTTGGGGAGATTAAATCCATTTAACAGAAGATAATGCCTGGAGCAGAACAATTAGTAGAGAAGTTAATAATGATTATTTTAACTACTGGTAAGTACTTATTATGGCTTTCGCCTGTATTTGTTTTAGGAATAATTGCCGCATTTATAATTAGAAATAAAGTTTTATATAACTACCCAGTAAGAATATTTAGAACAAGAGAGAATGGCAAGGTACTGGAAAAAAATGTTAAAGGAGGTTTCATAAATAGGAAAAACTCAGCGCCATACTTCCGTATTAAATTTGGTCCTTTCTGGTGGCAGGGAAAAAATTTAAACTCTACACCTAAGACAGCACTTATGGATGAACAGAATAGGATATACTATAATCAGATAGATATAGATACCTTTGTTCAGATGAAAAGAGAATTTAATGATGATAATGTTAATTTTACCCCTGTAGATTCAGATGTGAAATATGGCGCCATATTAGATATACAAAAGATTAGGGATATAACTGCCCAGAAAAATAAACTTATGCAGTATGTTGGATGGGGGGCATTAATGTTAGTTGCAGTTATTCATCTTGTAGTTGTATTAGTAGTTTTAAAAGGATGAAATTCGGAGAATTAGAATGAAAAAATGGTTAATTATCTTTTTAATAGCTGCAGTTTTGGTTGTAGGAATATTAATATTCTTAAAAGGAGGTATGGATATGGTTTTTAACTCTAATATATTAGGAAAACAATCATTAGCAGGAATTACTATGGCTCAAAAGGAGGGAGAATCCTCCAGATTT
>CAYWEY010000040.1:0-6338 GCA_964457955.1 Candidatus Woesearchaeota archaeon | reverse complement strand
TATGAGAAAGAATTATAATTTATTAATATTAATTTTTTTTTTAATAATCTCTGTGTTTGTGTTATCAAAAGTTATATTTACTGATAAATTAATAGGTAGGTTCATAGATTTTACTGTTCCTGGGAGTCCTTCTTTGCTAAGAAATGTTTATGCCATGAATTTTTATTCATGGTGGAGTAGCATGAATAGTGGATTTTACAATTCACCATGTATAACACTTATACCTATTAATTCTGTATTATTATTGCCCTTATTATTTAATTTAGGTTCTTGGTTTATTACAAGATATCAACTAGTTTTAACGTTAACGCTTGGAATGTTCTTTTTCTATTTACTTTCAAGAAAACTTGTTAAGAAATATGATTTAACATATAAGAATGAAATTGTTTTTTCAATCATAAGTGGTATTTTTTTTACTTTAAATAATTATTTTTTCTGTGAACTAATCTTTGGAAGTAATGTGATGTACCTCACTTTATCTTTTTTACCTCTCCTTATCTATTCAATCATTTCTTACTTTGAAAGCAGGAAAGAGAGATATTTTATTTTATCTCTAATTTCATTAGTTATTGTTTCTTCTACAATTCAACATTTAATTGTTGCATATATAATATTATTCATCTTATTTATTGTTTACAAAGATATTAGATTATTTGCTAAATTAAGCCTTATTTATGTATTGCTGAGTTTGTATTGGATTTTGCCGGTTATTTATACTGCTCCTCAAATGCTTTCGAATGAATTAGCAGCAGATTATAGTGCAGGTCTTAAAAATAGCAGTCCTTTTTTTATATCTGCATTAATTAATAAAGATTATTTCTATAATAGAGACTTGTACAATTTAGCATTAAATAGTGAATTCTTATCTCATTTTTGGGTTATTAATGCATTTCTATTATTAACTATTAGTTTTATTAGTTTGTTTAAAATTAATTTTTTTAAAAAAATCCATAAAAAAATGATTCTTTTTTTCAGTGCTCTTTTCTTAATTTCTATTCTTTTCATAAAAGGTGCACGCGAACCTTTTGGAGACTTTGTCCTTTTCTTATATAGAACTATCCCTTTCTTTAATTTATTTAGGTCATTACAGCATTATATTAGTTTTTACATAATATCTATTTCAGTCTTATTTATATTTTCAGGCGTTTTTCTACTTAAACAGAATAAAAAATTTATTTATTTGCTTTTAGTGATTGTTGTCATTAATGCAATGCCCTGGTGGTTTACACTTGATGTAGGCGCAGAAGCTATTTTCGCAGCAGGACAGCCTTCTTTTCTAGGACAGTACTATTTAACACCAGGTAATGAAAAAATGTATAATCTTAGTAACTTTGATTTAGAATTTAGTATAATGAATATTCCTCCTGCTTTTTCTGTTTTTTTTGAAGCTGTTGGAAATAATACTATGCGGACGCAAGGTGGTGACGGTGGTTTAAAATATGGTAATAAGGGATTCTTTGCTACTGAAAAGTTTTCATCTGATCATTTTTTGAATGATTTAGAGTACGAAATGTATACTAATCCTGATTTTTTCAATGATTATAAAAACTTATTTGCAATTCTTAATGTGAGATACTTCGTACTACGAGAAGATATAACTCCTTTGTTTTCAGTTAATGCTCACAGTTTCAATTTAACAAATGTTCACGAAGCGATTAATAACTCCTTAATTTTTGAATCTGTGGAGAAGACTGATTTTATAACAATTATGCGAACTAATCTGTTTCTTCCCCATTTCTACACTGCTGAAGATATAATAATAGCGAATAGCAATGAATCTTTGCTTAATATTACTCAGAATAGTACTAGCAGAGTTATAGTTTTTTATAAAAATCAGAACAATAACACTATTATTCAAAACTCTTCATTAAACATAAATAATACTCCTATTATTGAATTTAAAAAAATAAATCCTACTAAATACAGAATTAGGATTCATAATGCCACTTCAATTTTTCCACTTGTTTTATCTGAGAGTTTCCATCCCAGTTGGTATTTATACCTTACTCCCAAAAAATTTCAAGTCAAAAATGATAACTTAAATTCATACTCAATATCTGAGATTGAAAATCAAGCTACAATAGAGGAACTTAACACTTTTACTGAAAGAGGGTGGGTTAGTTCATTAGGTTGTGATTTTGTATCAAAGAATTTTCAAGATACTATACAAAATAATAACTTGCCTAATGGAGCATTTTACGAAACTTGGCTTCTTAATCCAATAATTAGTGATGAAAAACACTTAGTGAGCAATAGTTACAGTAATACTTGGATAATAAATCCTGAAGAAGTTTGCAGTAATGGAGGTTGTACATTAAATTCTGATGGTTCTTATGATTTTGAATTAGTGGTTGAATTCTGGCCTCAAAGACTCTTTTATATTGGAAGTATAATATCTTTAACTTTTTTAACTGGAATAATAGCATATACACTTATTAATTCATTAAAGAAAAAAAATTAAAACAGGAAAAAACATAAATTAATAATGGTGAATTCAAGTTCTAAAGAATACTTGTTAATTATACTCTTATTCTTCTCAATATTCTTATTTAATCTTACTGGTTTTTTTTCTTTAGATTATACTCCAATAATAAGGGTTGATGTTTTCAAACAGTTATGGTTAAATAATTTTAATAATTTATGGTTACCTTTTGAATTATTGAAAATATTATTATCATCTTTTAATTTGTTGGATTTCTTATTTTCAACAGCAGTATTGATTAGTTTCTTAATCTTACATTATTATAGTAAAAAGTTGTTCAAGAATTACTCTCTTCTTGCAACATTTATTTTAATCTTTAATCCTTTCATATACTCTCGAATCATGGTTGGCCAGATAGGAGTAATAATGTCTTACTCATTACTTATCCCATGTGTTTACTACCTTTTAGAACTATTTAGAAATAAATTCAAGTTTAAAACTATTCTGAAATTGTGTATTTTTGCTTCTTTCATGTTTTCTTTTCAGCCCCAAACAGTATTATTGTTTGGAATAATCTTGTTAATTACTTCAATTAATTTAAAAGTAAGAAGAGAATATATTAAACCAATAATTATACTAAGTATTTTATTATTGTTGCTTAATTCTTTTTGGATTCAGGGCTTCTTGTTCAATAATTTTTTTGAAACAATTACACACTCAGATATGAAATTCTTCTCACCTAAATTATCTCAGAATGTGCCAACTGTTGCAAAAATAATAGGGGGTTGGGGGTTCTGGAGGGAAAATGCACATATCACAACATATAATACTCTCCCTTTATGGTTGTGGTATGGGTTAACATTATTATTAATTATTTTAATGCTAATAGGGTATTTTACTACTAATAATAATTCATCAAAAACATTTTTCATGCTTTGGTGGATAGGAGTAATACTAGGCACTGGGAGGGGTCATCCCTACACTTCTCCTTTATTTAATTTATTATTCAACTACTTTCCCTTTTTCAGTGGTTTCAGGGACTCGCATAAACTAGTCATACTCATAATACTCGCTTATGCGTACTTATGTCCTTTAGGAGTAAAATGGGTTCAGAAGAAACTCAAAAGAATCCCTGCGAAATTGATAACAATATCATTAATCATTTGTATTATATTATACACTTATCCTCTTATTGGTTTAGGGGGTCAGAAATCCCCCGCGGAGTACCCTTCTTCTTATTTTGAAACAAATAATTTCCTGAAAAATGAGAATATTAAAGGTTATCTGATTTACCTGCCATGGGAGAGTTATTTAACTTACAATTGGTCTCTTAATACTTCACCTGATGGCAGAATAGCCGTTCCAATAAATAATGTAGTAGGATCAAATGTTTTGGTTAGTTCTGGCTTATGGGGAGCAGAAACTGAATTCACAAATAATATAACAAACTGCTTGAACAACCAGAGCATCACTTGCTTGGAAGAGAATAACGTGCAGTTTGTTCTGTTTGACAAGTGCGCTTATTATATAACAGAGTACGAATGGATTAAAAACTCTTTAGTGCATGAGGATAATTGCATAAAAATTTACGAATTATATAATAAAGAAGAAGTAAGCGAAACAGTAATACCTTTCAGATTCTATATGGGGGCCTGTATCAGTGCGATAACTTTGTTTGGAATATTAACATTTATAATTAAAAAATAAATAGAAAAAATTATGTTTAACAGAGTAATAATAACATGATGATTGGGATTCATATACACTAATTTTATTCTTTAAATTTTGAAGAAGTACAACGATTATTATATAATAAACCTTTATTTGTGAGGAGATTATATGAAAGTGAAAAAAACAAAGATTAAAGATGCGTTAATAATTATTTTTGAAGTTTTTGAAGATAAAAGATGATACTTCTTGGAAAACTACTCATTGAAAAATTATAATATGATTGGATTACCTGTTTTTGTAAAGGATAATTTATCATACTCTAAAAAAAACGTTTTAAGTGGATTACATTACCAAATTCCTCCTTTTGCTAAAGGAAAACTTTTAAAGGTTATTAAAGGCAGAATATTGGATGTTGTTGTAGATTTAAGGTATGATTCCAAATATTTAAATATTATGTGTCTGTGTGATTATCAGATAAGAATAAAAAACAATTATGGATTCTTAACCTTGTCAGACACTGCTTAATTTTATTATAAATGTTTAAAATCTTACAGTAAAGAACACGAAATGAGCTTAATCTGGAATGACTCCTTATTAAACATTGAGTGGGGAATAAAAAATTCAATTCTTTCTGAAAAGGATAAAAACAATAATCTCTTTAATGAATTTCTCAAGGAGTTGAAAAGTAATGAATAAAAGAATACTTATTACGGGAGGCGCTAGTTATATTGGAAGTCATACAGCCAGAGATTTATTCTCACAGGGTTTTGAAGTGACTGTTTTAACACTTTAAGATTTTACTGCAACTATTAGGTTATTTTTTTTTCGGGTTTAATGAATAGTTAAGATTTGTTTTTGTAAAAAATTACCAAGCCATTTAAGATGAGGCATAATGTTGTCAGGTATAAAAACGTGAAACGCAGAGAGCGAAAGTAAGGTGTGTCAGAGAACTCATCATATAAGAAAGAGAAAATTGTAACAAGGCTGAAAAGGAACAGTGGAAAAAGCATTGATTTAGACTGAATCACTTCACTAAGAACCTTATCAAAATCTATTTTCTTACTGCGCTTGAAACTTAACTCAATAATTTGCAACAAAACACCACTTATTAAAAAGAAATATGCATAAACAGCAAATGTTTCAGCATAAGCATCAAATTGCTGAATAAGCAGGAAAGGACAATAACTCAAACAGACAATCCCTCCCAAAATTAAGAAGCGAGAATCAATCCTGAACAAGAAAAATATTAACGCACTAATTAGGAGAATTAGCAAAACCCATTCAACACTAAAATAACCATTAAAAGAAGCATATAATGCGCTAATTAATCCCATTATTATTATGAAAAAGAATATCCACTCTTTTTTTGAACATTTCATAATTAACACTATAATTACTTTCTTATTTAAAAATTGCGCGAAATTAATAGATTCCTTATATAAATTAAACATACTATGCTCCTTGTCAAGAAAATTGCCTTATTGATTCAAAAAAAATAACCAAAAAAATCATTTATGATTTATGAAAACTTGGAAGGCAATTTCTTAATCTTCGAGGAAAAGAATCTAACACGCAGAAAGATTAAGAAAATATTAAGAGTTGCAATTAATTCTACCAAAAATATCAGAAGATTAAAACAAAATATTTGACTGAAATGTTAAAGCTTAAACTTTACACACTTTTAGAAGTAATTACTTTACTAAAATATTTTTAAATATTAAACAATTTGTATTTGTTAAAAAAATTCACATATTTTGAACTAAGCACCTAAATCCAGTTGGAACATATTCTTTTTATTCAAATTTATATTATTATAACTTTTTAATTCTTTTAGATTTTAAAATTAAAAAATAATAATAATAAAAATTTTTATTCTATTTTTTTTCATATTTATCACAAAAATTTGATTTAGGTTGTAGTTTTGCTCCACATTTAGGGCATTTTTTGAATTCAAGTTTTTCTCCGCAATTATTGCAGAATTTTCCTGTTTCTTTGGGTAATTAAAAGGAGGAAAAAAGAAATAACATGAAATTAAAAGAACATAATGAAGAGGTAAGAATTACAGTTAATCATTTAGAAAAAAAAGAATATGAATTGAAAGCGCATCAGTATAGGACATAAGAATGGTTGTCCACATAAATTTAATGGTTTAATTCTTGATGTTGAAACTCTTAGTGGAAAACCAAAAATATTATTATGGAAGATGATGAATTTGATGAAAAAATTAATAAGTTGCTTGAGAAGT
>CAYWEY010000039.1:0-6655 GCA_964457955.1 Candidatus Woesearchaeota archaeon | reverse complement strand
GGTAATACCTTTCTTAACCATAAATATAAAGAAAAAAAACGATTATTTAAAAAGAGAAAATTTTTTTAAGAAAAAAATTTCTAGAAAACAAATATAATGGGCTTTTTGAAAAGAATCAAGAAAGGATTAAAAATCATACTCAATAAAGATAAATATTTTACAATAAAAGAATATGAAAATATTATAAGAGAAAAAGAAAAAGAAATAATGCATTACAAAAAAAGAAATGATTATTTAATAAAAACTATTTCAAACAATAAAAAAAAATACGGATTAAAACATGAATTGGTCAGAAAAAAAGCTTACACCAAAGGATGTTTTGACGGCTATTTTTCTTACTCTTTTAACATAAGGAAAAAGACAGAGAGAACTGCGAAAGAAATGGGTATTCCTGAAAAGAAATGCGGTGACTACATTGAAGAAATACTGGAAAAAATAAGAAATAATGAAGAGTCTGTTTTCGAAAATCCAAAACTCTTATTTGAAGAAAACACTAACAGTGTAAAAAAATTATTTGATTATTATTGTAATAAGATTATTTCCTGTGTAAGTGAGTATGATAAAAAAACAAAAGATAAAATGAAAAAAGGAATTCACACATCACTCATTAATTATTTATTACTATGCACTAATTACAAGAGTTTTAATAATTATGGAATACTTGATACAAGCTATTTAAGCAGGTATAAAGAAATTAATCCCTTGAGAAGGGCTTCACCAGGATTATTGTGTCCAGGAATAAGTGGTTTAATAATACCTTCCAAAATAATTGAAGAATATTATGATGCAATTAATTATCATACAGATAACAGAGTAAAGAGAGTAATAAAAGACCACATAACCCAACTATTCTTTAACAACAATATTATTCTTATTCCTGAAATAAATAATTGTTTGGATGATGATATCCTTGAAATATTCGATAAACAATACGCTGATTTACAAATACTAAGTTTTTATAAAAAATATGGGGATAGTTTTAATTCATTAAAATTCTTAGTTATTGATATGGACTTGGAGGACGAGGTTAAGAAAGAATCAGAGAATTTTAAGAACCATAAAATAGAAATAGTGAATAATCCTCCAAAAAAGTAAAATTTTTAAAAGAATAATCTGTTTTTAACCAAATATGGTTACAGCTTATGATATAAAACCGGATGAATTAATCCAGAATTTGAAAGAAAAATTAAAAAAAACAGAAAATATTAAGCCTGAAGAATGGGCTAGTTTTGTTAAATCCGGAAGATATTCTGAAAGACCACCATTACAACCTGATTTTTGGTATATTCGTGCAGCAAGTATTTTAAGAAAATTATACATTCACGGACCCAAAGGTGTTGGCAGGTTAAGAAAAATGTATGGTGGAAGAAAAAACAGAGGAGTAAAACCCGAAAAAACATACAAGGCTGGAGGAAAAATTATAAGAAGAATACTCCAGCAATTAGAGAAAGAAGAACTTGTCAGGAAAGTAATGAGAGACGGTCGCAAAGGAAGAGAACTCACTCCTAAAGGAATAAAATTATTGGATAATACTGCTCATGGGGTGAGCAAGAAATGAATGATGATTTGAGAAAAATAAGGGAAGAGAAGCTGATGGAGATGAAACAAAAATTTATGCAGAAAAAGAATGATGAAATCAGGAGAGAAAGAATTGATAATTATAAGAAGAGATTGTTAGGTAAAGTACTAACTAAAAAAGCTTATGAGAGATTATGTTTTGTTGAACAATCTCATCCTGAACTTGCACAGAGAGTTCAGTTTGCAATACTGCATTATGCACAAACTAATCCTGAATTAAGAATTAATGAAGCACAGATGAAGGAGATATTGAGAGATATTTCTTCAACAACTAAAAAAGATTTTAAAATAATAAGGAAGTGATTTTTATAAAATGGCAAGGAACAAACCACGAAGTCTGAAGAAAAAATTGATGAAAGCGAGAAAAGAGAGCCGTGTTGCTCCAAGATGGTTAATACTAAAAAAATATGGAGGAATTAAAAGAGCGATGCGCATCCCAAGCAGGCGTTTGAATCCTCATAAAAGAAGACACTGGAGAAGAAATAATATAAAAATATAATTATGGTAAAAGAGTTCAAAGAAAGAGTGTACAATATTCCTTTAAGAAAGGAGTTTATGAAAGTGCCTAGATGGAAGAGAGCTAAAAGGAGCATTATTGCTGTCAAAAAATTTGTTGAAAAACATACTCGTATAGATAACATTCTGATAGGCAACGAGCTTAACAATACATTATGGAAAAGCGGTTCAAAAAACCCACCTTCAAAAATCAAAGTCTTTGTGCAGAAAACAAGTGAGGATACTGTTTTCGTAAATACTTTTGGAAGTCCTAAAAAAATTATTAAGAAGAAAAAAGAAGAAAAAGAAAAGATTGAAGAACTTGAAGAAATGGCAGAGAAAGCAAAAAAGAAGTCTAAACCTGTTAAAAAGAAAAAGACTGAAAAGAAGAAAGAACTTCATAAAATGAATGCCAGGCCTTTAATCAAGAAGATAAAGAAAGAGGATTTGAGTAAGAAAGAACTTGATAACTTATTAGAACACGAGAAAAAGAATAAGAATCGTAAGACAGTAGTTAAGGCAATAAAAGAAGCGAAGAAATAATCATGGACACTATAAATTTTTATAATAATTCAAACATAGGTTTATTCTTCTACACTAATGACGAGTTTACTATAGTTCCTGAAATAACTTCTGAGAAAATAGTTAAGAAAATAAGAGATGAATTAAAAACAAAAATAGTCAGAACAAATATTTATAAGACTAGTGTTCCCGGAATATTTCTTGCAGGAAACAAGGACTATTTGTTCGCTCCTTTAATAATAACTGAAAGAGAACATAATATTCTTGAAAAAACTGGTATGAAATTAGAACTTGTTGATTCTGACCTGAACGCGATAGGGAATAATATGGTATTCACTGATAACAAAGTCTTAATAAATCCTAATTTTGAAAAAAAAGTTGTGAAACAATTAGAAAATCTAGGTTTCGAAGTTATTAAGACAACAATAAATGATATGAACACAGTGGGAGCAAATATTATAATAAGCAATAATAATAGTATTCTTAATCCTGACATAAATGAAGACGAATTAGAAATTATTAAAGAGTTGGGAATAAATTATGATTTTGGAACCATTAATAATAGGAGTAAAATTGTTAAATCAGGATTAGTTATTAATAAGAATGGTGCGCTTGTTGGTTTTGAAACAACAGGTGCGGAAATGATGAGAATAGAGGAGGTTTTTTATGGGAGTGCGTGAAGAATTTCAGCAAAAAGCAATGGAGTTTGAAACAATCCGCCAGCAATTAGGTGGGATACAGCAGGAATTAAATGAACTGCAGGGACGCTTAGGCGACTACGAGACTGTTAAAGAAACCCTTAACCAGATTAAGGGAAAGAAAGGAGAGAAAATCATGGCTCCTCTTGGTGGAGGAGTAATGATTAATGCAACTCTTGAAAGAGAAAAAGTACTGATTAATATCGGGAGCAGAGTAATGGTTGAACACGATATTAAGAAAGCTAAAGAAATAGTTGAATCAAGAATTGATGAATTAGGAGAAAGAGTTAATGCGTTGCAGAAAAATGCTGAACACTTAAACAAGGACATGATGGATTTAGAGCCTGAATTAGAAAAATTAAGCAAAAAGATGAGAGGGTGATTCTGGATTGTTTGATTTCTTAACTAAAAAAATAAACAATACTGTTAAGAAAGTAACTAAAGCAATTACTGAGAAAGAACTGGATAAAGAGAGTTTTGACAAAATATTCTGGGAACTTGAACTATCACTATTGGAGAATAATGTGAGCACAGAAGTTGTTGACAGGATTAAGTTATTCCTTGAGGAAGAACTCGTCGGGCAGAAGATAAATAAGAATTTCAAGAAAGTAATAAAGAATAATCTTAAGAAAATAATTAAAGAAGTGCTGGTTGAAGAAAAAATATCCAATTTCCTGAAAAAGATAGATAATATTAATCCTTTCATCATAATGTTCATAGGAGTTAATGGTAGTGGTAAATGTATAGATGGTGATAGTTTTATTATTCTTGGAGACGGTTCTCATATCAAAATTAAAAATTTTTTTAATAAACTCAGTAAAAATCATCAAGTACTAACCGACGAGAACGATTACTACATTAATGTAAAAAATGAGGAATTCGAAGCACTATCAATTGATACAAAGACCCTAAAACAAAAGAAAATGAAAATCCATAAAGTGTGGAAACTTAAGAAACCAAAAGAATTATATGAAGTTAAATTAAGAAATGGAAATGCTGTTAAAACAACATATGATCATCCTTTCTTTGTTCTTGATGAAGGACGAATCAAAATGATTAAAGCAGGAGAACTCCAAAACGAAGACTTTGTTATGATTCCTCGATTAATTAAATCAGAAGCAAACTATGATTCACTGATAAAACTATGGTTGTCTAGGATTGATAATAAAAAATTCTATATTAAAGCTGATAAAGTATTTAATCTTATTGAGAACAATTCAAGAAATCTTACTAAAGACATCTGTAATGAAACCAATCTTTATTTCTGGAGGAAAAATAAGATAATGCCTTTATGGCTTGCGAGCAAATATTTGTCAAAATTTGGGAGTAAATTAAGTGAGCAGTTTACAGAGGAGTTTCTTATTAAATACAAAAAGTCAAATTTCTTAAAAATAGGTGCTGATGATTCAAGATTCTGGGAATTTATGGGTTTTTTTTACGCAGAGGGTTCATTAGATAAACGTTCAGTACATATTTTTAATTCAAATAAGAATTTAATAAATTCGTTTAAAGAATATTTTGAGAATAAACACAATATATACACTAGTTTAATAAAAGATAAAAGAAATGGTGTTTACAGATTATCAATTAATTCAGCTACGCTCAGAAACCTTATTAAGGAATTATTTAATATTCCTCCAAAGCAGAAAGTTGCCGAATTATACATCCCTGAATGGTTTAGTTATATTAACAAGAACAATCAACATTCTTTCTTAAGAGGTTATTTTGAAGGCAATGGTCACATTAATAAAAATAGCAGGAGTATTGAAGTAACTTCAAAAAGCAAATCAATGATTGATACTCTAACACTTGCTTTACTTAGATTTAATATTATTTCATCTAACTCTGTTAAAATGATTAACAATATTCCTTATTATAAATTATCAATCTTCGGTGATTTGAAATTAAAAAAATTCCAAGAAAAGATTAATTTCTTATCTGAGGAAAAAATTAGTGATTTGAATAATTCATTGGAAGTTGATAAACGATTTGAGATTACTGAATTAATACCTCATCAAGGAAAATTAATCAGAGAATTAAGAATCAGCAATCAATTAAAACAAAGCGATATCAGCCAAATAATTAACTCTAGTCGAAGTTTAATAAGCTATATTGAAAACAATAAATCCGAACTCAGTAGAACACAATTACAAAAAATATTGAGCAACACAAAAAATTATGATCCTTTCTTAAAGAAACTTGCTAATTCTGATGTATCCTGGTCTCAGGTTAAAAAAGTTAAAAAAATCATTAACAAAGATAAACATGTTTATGATCTTACAATCCCCAAATCTCATAATTTCGTTGCTAATGGAGTTATAGTACATAATACAACCACTCTAGCAAAACTTGCTCACTTCCTTAAGAAGAAGAAATACTCATGCGTGATGGGTGCTTGCGATACTTTCAGAGCAGCAAGTATTGAACAATTAAAAGTTCACGGCAAAAAACTGGATGTGCCCGTAGTCAGTAATGAGTATGGGAGTGATGCTGCAAGCGTAGGATATGATACTGTAAAATATGCTCAGAGCAAAAAAAAAGACGTCGTATTGTTAGATACTGCTGGAAGACTGCAGACGAATAAGAACTTAATGAATGAGTTAGAGAAGATTAAGAAAGTAACCCAACCAGATTGCACTATATTCGTGGCCGACAGTCTCACAGGCAATGACGCCACTAATCAGGCGGAAACCTTCCAAAGAGAAATAGAGATAGATTATAACATACTCACCAAGACGGACGTGGACCAGAAAGGAGGAGCAGTCCTCAGCGTAGGATACGCAACAAAGAAACCAATACTATTCCTCGGCACAGGACAAGAATACGAAGACTTAAAACACTTCAAGAAAGAAGAGATAATAAAGAAATTATTACTTTAATTTGGGGTGTTTATTCTTCAACATTTTATAAGAAAAACCTAAAAATTTCTGATTATTCTGGCTTTTATAAAATTTTTTAACCCACCCATTATTAACAGATTTAGCAACAACAAGTTTGTCTTTCTTAAAAGCTTTTTTCAATTCTTCGAGACTAGTAATTCCACTTGCAGATAAATCGTTTTTTCCAGCATCTCCAATACCAACTAAATCAGTGAGTTTTTCAATATCTCTATCCATTTGTTGGCCCGCCTTAACAGAATCAACTGAAGACTTTATTTCCTGAATTTTCTGCTCAATTTCAGATAAATCATATTTTTGAGATGGATCAATATTAATACCAAGATTAATAAATTCATTTTTGTATCTTTCAGTTATTATTTCTTCAATATCTTTTTCCAATAAAGAATTAATCCCATAGAAATACTCTTTCTTAAGATCATCATAAACTTTACTAGCCCACGTAGGCTCAGAAGCATACTTACT
>CAYWEY010000038.1:0-7507 GCA_964457955.1 Candidatus Woesearchaeota archaeon | reverse complement strand
AAAAAGCAGGCCTGATTAAAAAAGAAATTTTTGCAGAAATACCTCCAAGAGTGGAATATTCACTAACACAAGATGGAATTGAATTTAGAAATTCAATTATACCTCTTATGAAATGGGTATCAAAAAAAGAAAATCACGAAAACAAGAAAACCAAAACCCCTTGATTCTTGTCTATTATGTATTGCTTTGCTCTTTTGAAGAAACGAACTCTATCCTCAGTCCTACGGACAGTTACTCTCGCTACGCTCGAATTGATTTGAACTTAAACACAACTCTACGTATGTGCATGTTTCCTATACTCAAGTGTAAAAAACAAACTTAACAGAAATTTAACGAAAAATGCTTCAGCGCGAGATTTTCCCAAATTAGCTTCGCCAATTTCGTATAATCTCATACATTCTATTCAATTCCGCCGCCTCACAAAAGTTTAATGAATACAGGTTAATAATCTATAACTATGAAGAAAAATATCAAAATTATTTTAATTTTGGCTCTGTTAGTACTTCTTTTATTAGCTTGGGTCCCTTGGATGAACAATCAAGCAATTCACGATAGAGTTTTCGAAGAAAGAGCCAGAATAGATGGAACAATAGACAGAGAAACAGGTAAGGTGATTTGTGATTACAATGTAATGTGGTTTCCGTTTGGAAGATATGTTGCAAGTTGTGAAGGAGGTTACTTTGTTACATTTTGGGGTAAAATGCTATGAGTTCGGCGGCGTAATAGGACAACATTTAACACACCCAAGGGTATAAATTTTGTATGCATTTTGTACTATGTCCCAAGTTAGTGTTTTTGGTTGTTGTTTTGTAATATTTATTTCTTTTTCTTTCATGACTTCAATTACATGTTTTTTTTATTGATTTTGCAGGATGTGTTCCTGCACTTATTCCAGCATATTCTGAATTCTCATTGTAAAAATTGAAAAAACCTTCAGCCATCTGACTTCGTGCAGAATTTTCTGTGCAAACAAATAGTATATATTTTACCATATTCATTATTATAATATATAACAGAAATTAAAAAATTTGTTGCTCAGTGGAGGAACTCTTTGCAAATTTCTGTTTGAGGTTCGCTCCAGCCAAAACGGCTTCGCCGACATCGGTTAAGCCTGACGTTCTATTCAATTTTTTTAATAAAATTTATAAAGCATTGATAATCATCAATATATATATATATATTGTGGGGGATAACAATGAAAAATGTAAAATATGTTAGAAAAGCTATTCTTTTATTACTAATTCTTATTACATTAACATCAACAGTTATGGCTGCTAATTCTGTTAAAATATATTTTTTCTGGGGTGAAGGATGCCCTCATTGCGCTCATGAAAAACCATTTCTTGAAGAGCTTGAAAATAAATATCCTGAAGTTGAAGTAGAAATGTATGAAACCTGGCAAAACAGCACTAATGCCCAATTATTCAGTGACTTGGCTGAAGCTTTCGGCACAACAGCGAGAGGAGTGCCAACCACTTTTATAGATGATGAATACTGGGTGGGTTATGCTGATTATATGAAAGAAGAGATTGAATCAAAAGTTGTTGAATGCATTAATACTGGCTGCAGTGATTCAATGGCTCGCTTAAAAACTCAATCAACAATTGATGAAAGCGCTTCATCACCAGCTCATTCTGCGTGCGTTCACTTGTTCACGGCTGATCCCTGCACGCAGTGCGATGAATTAAGCACTGAATTAAATGAGTTGCAGGAGGAGTATGAACTTGAATTCGTGATTCATGAAGACGAGGATGAACTGTTCCAAACATTTAAGGATTCTTACAGTTTAAGCCAGACTGGCTACCCTGTTGCTTTCATAGGAAACAATTACTTGGTTGGTTATTCAGCAATTAATCAAAACTTGGAAGAGTTAATTGAAGAATGCGTTACTACAGGATGTCCTTGCCCCGCACATAAAGTTGAAGGAATAACATCTCAAATGCCTTCATCTGGAGATATTACTCCTGAGAATCAGACAATAATAAACTTGCCTTTAGTTGGAGAAGTTGATATAACTAATATGTCACTTTACTTAGTCACTGCCCTAATATCATTCATTGATGGTTTTAATCCCTGCTCTTTATGGCTTATTACATTTTTAATAGGAATAGTGCTTTATACGGGTTCAAGAAAAAAAACAATTCTAATCGGGTTAACATTTTTGATTACTATAACTTTGGTTTACGGACTTTTCATGACGGGATTAGTCAACGTTTTTTATTACATTAATCACTTGTTATGGATAAGACTATTAATCGGAATAATCGCATTAATATTTGCTGCAATCAATATTAAGGATTACTTCTGGTACAAGAAAGGCATATCATTAACTATATCTGATGAGGCTAAGCCTGGAATTTATAAGCGTGTTCGTGACATAATGAGCCCGGAAAAATCCTTGATTGGAATGATGACAGCAACAATAGTGCTCGCGTTAAGTGTTACGCTTGTTGAACTGCCCTGCACTGCAGGACTGCCTATGCTGTGGACTAATATAATTGCAACAAATAATATTAAAGGTCTTGAATTTGCAGCGCATTTAGGATTATACCTTCTTATGATGATGATTGATGAGTCAATTGTTTTATTCTCAGCAGTATGGACTTTAAAAGTCAGCAAGCTTGAAGAAAAGCACGGCAGAATACTCAAATTATTCGGAGGATTAGTCATGTTATTCCTTGGCGGAGCAATGATATTCGCACCTGAATTAATGGATGATATAAAAAGCACACTAATATTCTTCATTACAGCTATAATAATTACATGGATTGTTAATCACTTTTACAACAAGTATAAAAATAAAGAAATTTCTAAAAAGAATAAGGATGGTGATAAGAAATGAATTTACCTGATGATTTAAAGTATAACAAAGATTATTCCTGGGTTAAAATTGAAGGTAATACTGCAATTGTAGGCATTGTTGAGCCTGCGGCAAAAAAAGCAAAAGAATTTGTATTCATTAAGCTGCCAGAAAAAAGTAGTAAGATAAAAAAGGGAGAGAAGTATGTTTCTCTGGAAGCTTCAAAATGGTCCGGCAACTTATCAAGCCCTGTCAGCGGAGAAATCATAGATGTTAATAAACCTTTGTTTAATGAGCCTTCAAAAATTAATAAAAAACCATATCAAAGTTGGATTGTGAAAGTTAAATTAGAAAATAAAGAAGATATTAAAGAGTTAATGAATTCAAAAAAAGCAGTGAATTTTTATGGTTCAAAAACGAAGCCAGAGGGGTTGAAATAAAAAATGAGATTTAAAATAACATACATAATTTTAATATTAGTATTAATTGCTGGGTGTACAAGTAACTCTCAGTCAAATATTACAGGTAATATTGTTGCAAGTACAATAGATAATCCTGACAAAGTGACAATTTATTTTTTCTGGGGTGATGGTTGCCCTCATTGCGCTAGGGAAAAACCTTTCCTGGAAGAAATGCAGCAGAAATATCCTGATATAGAAGTAGTGATGTTTGAGACTTGGAATAATCCTGATAATGCAAACTTGTTTTTTGAAGTGGCAGAAGCTTATGGGACAACTGCTCAAGGAGTGCCTACAACTTTTATTGGTGATGAATATTGGGTGGGTTATGTTGATTACATGGCGGAGGAGATGGAGAATAAAATAGTGTATTGTTTAGAAAATGAATGCATTAATCCAGGGGACAATTAAATTAAGGAGGTGTGGTATATAATGAGTGAAAAATCTGATGTTACAATTGATGTGAGAGGTGAAACTTGTCCTTACCCAGATATTAGAACCAGAAAAAAACTGAAAGAGATGAAATCTGGGGAAATACTTGAAGTATTAACTGATTACCCATTATCTCTGGAAAGAATTCCAAGAAATGTGGAAAAACAAGGGCATGAAGTTATTAGTGTTACTAAAATTAAAGGAGCGGACCATAAGATTTTAATCAAAGTGAAAAAATAATGATTGAAATATTCGGAATAATAAGTGGTTTAATAATTGGGTTGCTTTTTGGTTTTGCATTGCAGAGAGGAAGATTCTGCATGAATTCCGCGTTCAGGGACCCGTTAGTATTTAAGGATTTTACGCTTTTGAAAGCTGTAGTGTTAGCATTGATTGTTCAAATGATTGGATTTCATTTCCTATCTTATTCTGGAATAATTAATCTTGCTCCCAAAAATTTTTATCCTATTGGAGCAGTAATTGGGGGGTTCGTGTTTGGAGTAGGTATGGTGGTTGCAGGAGGTTGTGCAAGCGGAACAGCTTATCGCGTAGGAGAAGGAATGGTAAGCTCAATGATTGCATTATTTTCATTTGCATTGACTGCTTTTATTGCAAAAGACGGATTCTTATCTGGTTTAACTAATTCAATTCAGACAATTAATCTTGGGAACATGACACTATCATCAATTACTGGAATCCCTGAATGGGTTTATGTATTACTATTGTCATTTATTGGATTTTATTTATTGTTTAATAAAAAAGAAAAAAAGAATAAGGATAAAAAATCTTTTTTTGAAAAAGTTTTCAAATCAGGATGGGGTTGGAAAGTTACAGGAGTAATCATAGGATTCATAGGAATAATTGGTTTTGTTGCTTCTGCTCTTGCAGGCAGGAATTATCCTCTGGGAATCACGATGGGTTTTGAAACCATCATTAAATCAATTCTTAAAGCAGGAAACTTCTTGACATGGGAATCTTTTGAAGTTATTGGATTAATAATAGGTGCTTTTACTGCGTCTTTAATAGCTGATGAATTCAAGATAAGAACTCCTCCGTTTAAAAGAAGTGTTCAAGCATTTTTTGGAGGAATACTCTTAGGATTAGGTGCTGTGATTGCTGATGGTTGCAACATAGGTCATATCTTGAGCGGGGTTCCGCAGTTAGCCGTGGCCAGCATAGTGGCGGGAATATTTATTGTGCTTGGAGCATGGACAGCTGCATATTTTATGTTTATTAGGGGTGAAAAAGTATGAAGATTGGATTAATGCTGATGAGACCACCTTATACTTACCAGGATACTGATACTGTTTATTTTTTGGCAAAAGCAGCATTAAAAAAAAAACATGAAGTTAAGATTTTTCTTTATGTTGACAGCGTAATCACGGCAAATAAAGAGATTAATTCAGGCAGTGAAAGAAATCTTGCAAAGAAATTCGAAGAATTAACAAGTTTAGGTGTTGAGATTAAAATATGCGGAGTATGCATTCAATTAAGAGGTGTTAAAAGAGAACAGCTTTTAAAGAAAGGAGAGCTTGAAGGACTTCCTGGACTGGCTGATTTAATTAAGGAGTGCGACAAGTTTGTAAGCATATGAGAGATGTTTAAATAATGAAAAAAGTGTTATTAATTGTTAATAAAAGTCCTTTTGGAAGTGTTTTTGCAGCAGAAGCGTTAAGAGCAGGAATAGCTTTTGCAGGAATGGATTTAAAAACAAAACTTGTTTTTGCAAACGATGGAGTTTTCTGTTTATTAAAAAACCAGAAGCCAGAAATAATGGGAATAACTGGTTTAAAAGAAGGTTTTGATAATGCTAAAGAATTCGGACTGGAAATATTTGCGGATTCTGAATCATTAAAAGAGAGGAATATTAAAAAGGAAGATTTATTTAATGTAAAAAGAATAAGTATTACTGAGACTAGGCGCTTCATGGATGATGCTGAAACAATAATAAATTTTTAAGGAGTGGATAAAAAAGATGGTGTTGTTCATAATAAAAAAATCATTAACTGGAGACAAATTAAGCATATTTAAGTATTTAAATCAGGGAGATAAGATTCTTCTTATACAGGATTCTGTTCTTTTATTAAACAATGAATCATCAAGAATTGTTAAAAGATTAAATGAGAAAAAAGTTGAAGTTTTCGCGTTGGAAGATGATGTTAAAATCAGGGGTATTAGAAATAATTTAAACATTAAATTAGTGGATTATTCAGGATTCGTGGATTTAATAGAAAATAATGTGGTGTTTTCTTAAATGAATAATAAACAAATTCTTTTATCATTCTTTATAATTGCTTCAATTTTAATTGGCAAAAACGCGATCATGCCCACTTATGCAATGGAGGAAAACATTAAAATCGGGCACTGCCCTACAATGAATTCATTATTAAACAGTTTTAATTCCACAAGTTTTGATACTTCAGCAAGTGTTTTCCAAGCATTAAACAATGAATTAATTGATATTAGTGTTACTGGCAGACCCCCATTAAGTAATGAATTAAATAGTGATTATAACACAATATTAATTGCTGGAGATTACACATTAATCAGCAATAATAAAATACTTATTCCAGAATCATCACTTAATTCTTTAAAAGTTCACACTTATTTTAATATTAATGAATCAGTTTTTGGCGAAATCATTATTCATAACTCGCTTAATGAAGCTTTAAGCCAGGGAAATAATGAAATAGTATTAATCAAATGGGCTGATTACAAAGATGAAGGATTGGTCATTCCTGTGAATAATAATGGTAATAAATTCAAAGAATTCAGAGGAGTTTTCCTAACAGGCAAAGACATTAATCAATTGTTAAAACTAAAAGAGGAATTAATAAAGAATCCTGAAATTGATTCCTTTTAATTTTACAAAAAATTTAAAATAATAAATGTTAGTGAATATTTATGAATGAATTAATAATCAATCATAATCCTTTAACTCCTCTTGACAACCTCTCTATTAATGAATTCTGCGTTAAGTTATCAAGAAACCGTGATGAATTAATAGGCAGAGTTTACACTCACACTAAAGGAGTTATTCTCAGCACTAACCAATCAATTAATGATTTGTATTTAAATAATTGCGAGTCAATGGGTTATGAAATTGTAAGAAGACCTTCAGGAGGCTCAGCAATAATTGTTAATCCAGAGCTTACTTTATGCTACAGCTTCTTTTTTCCAACAAAATTATTTGGAGGAGTTTTTGATTTTGACAAGATTTACAAAACAATAACTGAACCATTAGTCAAAGAGTTAGGAGAAGATTTTAGTGTTGAAGGGAATTATTACATAAGATATAAAGGAGTTCCTTTTGCTGGTCATGCGATAAAATCGCATAATGGAGTAACCCAGTTTGATGGAGTAATGCAGTTAAAAAGTTTTGACATGGATGAGTTAAATAATTTAATAAAATTAAGAGAATTGCATGAATACAATAGTGTTAATTGCATTAAAGTTAATGACAAATATTATGATTTTAAAGGAAATAATCTCAAAGTTGACGGCTTAACAGCTTTGATAAGGGATGAGTATGAAGAGTTAAATTCAATCAGTGGGGCTCAAGAGTTGGGATTGAATAATGATTACTTGATAAAAACCATAACTAATATTGTAAATAAAGTTTTTGGCGAATGCAGTGTTTCTAATTCTTTAAGAACTCCTGACTTGAGCATTTACAAAGAATTGATTAGTAAAAGATTAAATAAAGGCAGGAAGAATAATCTTGGCCACTGCTTTATTGACTTATTGGAGCCGGAGCAAAAATTATAATCTAAAATTTTATAAAGTATTGATAATTATCAATACATCATGGAGAATA
>CAYWEY010000037.1:5661-7896 GCA_964457955.1 Candidatus Woesearchaeota archaeon | reverse complement strand
GATTTCACTATTGTGGGTGAGGAGGATGTTGTGAGATTCTTGTCTTGGCTGGAGCATTAGTGAATGTATAAATGATTGAAGGATTGTTCATTCAATAATTCCTTATTATAAGTTAGTCTGGTTCTTTATCTTTAAGTGAGAAGAGTTGTGGAGGAAAATCCTTGTTTTTTGGTCTCTACAAATAATGTTCGAATAATTGCTTTATGAAAAATTTTATAACTTGACTAATGCCTATTTTTTAATAATTGGGTTTGAATTTATTATATTTCTCATCAAACTCCTTTGCTCTTTTTTTCTCACGCTTCTCTTCCTCTCTTCTCTCATCTTCAATATCACTAATCACGTTTTTATTCTGCCAGAAAGTGACTAAACCAAACAATATGGTAAGGACTGTTAAGAACATTTGTTGGTCTATTAAAAAATTCTGAAATTGAGAAAAAATAAAAATATTATTAAGAAAATCAAAATCAATATTCAATAAAGTAACAAGAAAAAGAAGAAAAAGAAAACCATACTTGAAGAAAGGATTAGACATTCTCTTCAAGAATTGGTATAAATTTTTAACAATCTTGCTGTGCAAAATATCTTTCTTATAATAATTCAATAATGTGAATGTGAAGAGAGAGATGGCGTTCACGAGCCAGAAATATTGGTTGAAGAATTCGTGGCTGGAAAGGGATGATAAGAATCCTAAAGCAAAAAAGGAGAAACTCATGCCGAAAAAAAGCTTCAGCTTATCCTTACTTATTTTCTGGAAGAAAGCACTCAAAAATAAAATAATATTCGCCATGAGAATATAGAAATCAAACATCATGAACATCTTAATATTCACAGAAGTGAAAGCATCAATAAAGAAGAGTAAGAACTGGAAATACCACAACTGCATTATACTTGTTAAAACAATATCTTCATCCATAAATTATTATTAAGAAAAAATAAAGACCCAATGATTTAAAAATAATTGTGTAAGAGTGTTATTACTGAAGAATAATATTTATAAACAGTCAACAACCTGATTATACATAACTATATATAGGTATCCGTGAAATAGAACGATGAAACTAAATAAAAAAGTGAAGAGTACGCTTCTAAGCATAATCCTGATTCTAATACTCTTCATAGGAAGCGACAGCGCATACGCAATAAGACTAAAAATAAGCACGCCAAGCGTAAACGAGAACGAAGCAACAATAACAGCAGACATAGACATAGAACAAAACGATAGAATACCAATAAATAACGTAACAATACAAGTAGAGCATTCTAACGGCACAATAATGAGCACCTGCACATACGCGCTGAACGGAACAAGCCTAACAAATCAATGCTCAGACTTCCAAATAACAAACATAAACACGAAAAAAGAATACACAATAGGATACGGATACGGATACGGATACGGAATCGGACCAAACTATACTCCCACAGGATATCATAACGTAAGTTACGGATACGCTTACGGATACGGGTACAGTTCGGGCTACACACAAAGTTCATCAACAGGTTCAGAATTCAAATACAACATAACATACACAGCACCAACAACAACATCAGACACAACATACACAATAACAATGACAGTGAACACGGACGAATTCACATACATGCTGACACAAGACAAAACATTCACAATAAATGGAACACCTGAAGAAGAAAAATCAGTATTTTTGACTGCAGGAACATCAGTAAGCCACAGAACACTAAAAGACTTAAAAAACACATTAGGAAGCGACGTCAAATCATACAAAATAATGGATGAAACAACAACAACAGAAACAATCAATATAACAGCAGACCAGATAAGCGAAGAATTCGCATCATACGGACAAGACACGATAGACACACTCAACCAGGAAATAAGCGGAAGAAACATAGAAACCCTGGATATAACAACCAAAGTAGAAGTACTTGAAATAACAAGAAATGACGGAACAATCAGTAATTATACAAGAATAACAAGAACATTCAACAATGCAGGAAACATAACAGTAATAGAAATCCTGCCGAAAAGCATAATATCAAGCGCATCACAAATAACAGGAAACTTCACAATAATACAAGATGATCCAATAATAGAATTCATAATAGGACCAAACGGAGAACTCAGCTACATACTAGATGGAGAAAAAGATACAACCGGAATAAAAACAATGGGGCTTTCAGGAGAAAAAGAAGTAATAGAAGAACCAATACCAGAAGAAGATGTTGTGGATGAGGAAGAAGAGGAAGAGGAAG
>CAYWEY010000037.1:0-5561 GCA_964457955.1 Candidatus Woesearchaeota archaeon | reverse complement strand
GAAGAACTGCTCAAAGCAATTTGTGAAGAACTAGAAACATAATTTATTACTTCAAAAGTTTTTTATAATATGATTTGTTTTAAAAAAACTTCATGAAAACACTTAAAATGATAAAAAATGATTCGCTTGGTAAAGCAATAAATAATTTTTTCCTCGGAAAATATTATAATAGTTTTGAAAAAGAAGTTAAGGAAGATAAGACAAAATTGTTATGTAAATGGATTAAAGAAAAAAAATTAGACGAAAAATTGTTCAAAATATATAATAATATAAGAGTAGATTTTGGATGCGAAGTAAACCCGCCAATCAATAATCTTCTTGAATACTCTGTTCAAATAGGAGAATTGCTTGAATATTCCAGAATATTGGATGAAAAAGAATCTTTATTAGAATCTGAGAATATTGTTTACAAACCCAGTAATAAACAATTAATTTTTTAAGCAAGTATTATATTAATGGAACAATACTTGACCAATTGTCCGAAATGTGTTAAAGTATGATAAGAGTTTTTACACTCTTGATGAAACCTAGTTTGATAAAATAGTTTCTACATGCCCGCATATTGGACAGTAATACTCTATTTTTGATAATATCATTCTTTTATTGCAATAAGGGCATTTCATGAAGTATAAAGAATTTATTGTTTTAATAATTATTTTTTGATAATACTTCCTTTGAAAATATTTATAAGTGATAATAATAGTATAATTGTATATGCATAAATTGTTTTTAGTCTTTTTTTTATCATTTTTCTTAATCCCAACAGTTTTTTCTTACTCTGTTGAAGAAGGAGCGGAAGAATTTGAAAACTATATCACTCAATACAAAGATGATGACATAACAACTCCCCAACTCATTGTTTATTTAGAGTATGTTCAGAGCAGGATGTATTCAATTCTTGATAAAGAAGATCGTGAAGGATTCACAGAGTCCGAGATTGAAACAATATTTGGAAGCATTGAAGATGATACGGCGAGGAAAGAATACTTAACTGATGATTTTAAAATAATTTTTGAAGCAAACCTTTTTTACGGAACAAACCTTTATGAGGACAGGGGGATGAGTGGAGAGGATTATTACACCATCCACTTTTATTTAGAACCTCTTGAAAAAAAAACATCATCATCAGGTGTTGAAGAAGATATTGAATCATTCATTAATGATTTGGAGGAAGCAAGCGAAACCAATAATCCAGATTTTGATAGTTTGAAAGAATCATACACTAATATTATGATAGAATCCCAGAAATTGGGTTATGATTCTTGCGAAGATATTGCAAGCAGTATTATGACTGAGAGCGAGCATCAGAAAGACTGGGATGAAGGAACAATGTATGATGAAGTGATTAAAATAGTTAATGAAACAGAATGCCATGAACGTGAAGAATGTGAACATGTTTGTGAAGAAGTTGATGATTGCTGGGAGAAATGCCATCCTGAATGTGAAACAGTATGTGATGATGGTGAGGATGGGAAGAATTGTTGGGAGGAATGTCACGAAGTTTGTGAAGAATTTTGTGAAACTCGTGAAGAATGCCATCCTAATTGTACTATGATTGAAGAATGTTACGATAATACTGTAAGTGAATTAAGATTTAGTATTGAGTGCAATCCCGAATATACTGGTTTATGGATTGATGCATGGGGCGAAGAATTAGAAATATTTAATCAAATAAATGAAGTTGATATGGGGAAAAAGGATTGTGAAATTCGTTTGAATTCATTTGTTAGTTTAAGAAAAGCATTGCAGGACTCAGTTGATAACGATTTTGCACAATGGTATTTTGAAGACTTTTTGGGAGATAGTCCTGAAAAACTCATGCGCGGCGGCCATGGTTTTGAAAGAGTCATGAATACTCTTATATGGATTGAGGAAAGTATTGCAAAAAATATGGGGTGTATGGGAGAAGATGCTGAATGGCCTGAAGGTTTTGAAGAAATAAACATAGATTATGAGAAGAATAATATTAAAATCCAAGTATGGGAGAGGCAGATTCCTGTAGAGTGGATGCAGGGCAAGAAGATGTGGACAACTCTTTATACTCATAAATTCATGCCTTCAAAAAATATGATGAAAGAAATGATATTGTACCAGATTTCAGAGACGGATAAGATAGGTCCAAGTACTGAAGAAATTAATGAATTAAAATCTGATCAGGGTAAGATGGAACTGATTAAACGTATTGCTGATAAGTACGGCGGTTCTCTTAATATTATGCTGGAATTAAATGATGGAGAGGAAGAATTGCTTAAAAAATATGTGCGTATTAATGTTAATGATACTATAAAATTCTCAGATAATGAACCCGAAGAAATGGATATTAGTATAAGTGTGGATTATGATGCTTTATACGAGTTTATGAGTTATATGCAATCAATGGAAAGTGAGAGAATAAGAGGTCCCAACTGGATTGAAGGAAAAGAAGGAGGTCGGGAAGAGGATGGTTTCGGAAAGTTTTTAGGAGCTCTTGGAGCAGTTCTCAGGTTTTGGAGAACAGGAGTTAATATTAGTCCTCCCCAAGCAATTCTTAAATTAATTCTCAACATTTTTGATGTAGTGAATTTCATTCAAGAAATAAATGCTCTTGGCCAAACAAATTCTTTAACTGCACCAAGTTCTGGAGAATAATTTAATTTTTTCTTTCAATATCGTATAAGAACATATAAGCAATCATGATTGAACACGCCAACCATATAAGAGTGAATATTGTTTTAAAATAAGGATTCTCTTCTTCAATAATCCATTCAGTCCCGAGTATTTGAGAAAACTCATCCATAAAAACACTTGTGCTTGCAGGATTTCCTGCACTAAAATCTGATTTCTCTATCAAGTAGTCAACAACACCTTCTCCTCCAAGATAAATCCATTCCTTTCCTGGAACAATATAATAATCTATGTTCCATAATTCTTCATCTACTTCAGTATAATTTGATACTTTCTTACTTAATTCTTTTCTTGCAAGAGATTCATTAATCTTCTCTAAAAAAACAATTGTGTTAACAGAATCTTTTGTTATTGTTGTAAAATCATCAACCCATTTATTGCTTAAATCATATTTTATGAATGATACGTATTCTTCCCCAATAGTGACATAAGTTCTTCCTTCATCATAATAAGTCCTGATTGTTTGATGAAAATTTTTATTAAGTCCTTTCAGTGAATCATGATTAAAACTTATTTTATTAATGGATGTGTTCCCTGAAAAATAAAATTGGTTATTTTTGGAATAAATTGAATAAGGAATACTTATTTTTTCTCCAAGAAAAGTTTTAGTAGTGTTTTTAACAAAATTATTGATTATTTTTTTATTAGAATCATCAATCATCCATCCATAAATTGATACAACCCCATTATTATTTAAATGCCCAAGAATATTAACAGTCATCCCAATATTATTGGATTCATAATTTTTTGTAATATAAATTCTTTTTTTGTCATAAAAATAAGCATAGCATGAATGATTCAGGGGTTGCGGAGGATTAGTATAACATTCATCTTTAATATTGCACACAGAACAGTTTTCTATTTTATTCATTATCCTATTAATACTATTTGTTGAATTTGCTCTTCCAACAAACTCAAAAAGAATATTTTTTCCCACAAAATACATGATTCCTTTTTTTTGTTCAGCCAAACTCCTTAGAGAAGAAATATTTGTTTTTAAATATCCTGCGCAGTAATTATCGTACTGTTTGAAATATTTTTCACCATTTAATGTTTTAAAATTAAGTTCAAAAATTCTGCACTCATCCATGTTTTCAGGAATAATAGATATCCATAACTTTTCATCAATTATTTCTTTCTTTTCGTACAAAAAAATTTTTTCCTGCAGTTCTTCTCCTAAAATATTTATTTCTTCATTTGAAAAAAAATCCGAAAAATTATAGAATTTTTCAGACATTATGTTGTTAATATAGTAAGTATTATTCTGTTTCATTATTTCATAAATGAATTGTTCCCCCATCACTGAATTAATTCTTTCTTTACCAATAATACTTCCTGAATAATAATTAATATTGTTATATTCAAAACAAATCATGGAGTAATCATAGAATGAATAGTTGGGAAAATTTTCGGAAAGATTCATGATTAAGTAATTTTTTATGTTTTCCCTCTCTATCTCGTTAAAACTACAACCATAATCTGGTTCTGAGCTAGATAAACAAATACTTATTGAGAACAAAAACAATATTATTAAAATTATTTTTTTTTTCATTCTTTTTCAGAACTCCTCATTTCTTTTAATTCTTTTTCAATTTTTTTCTTTTGATTATATATTTCAATAATTCTTTTAGAAATTTTTTTAATTTTTTCCTGGTCTGATTTATTTGTTTTCCCGAATTCACGCGTAAGTTCCTCAACTTCTTTTCTTAAACCCCTGACTCTTCTTGCAAGCCCGTTTTCTTTCTTTTTTTTAATACTTTTTTCTTCTGGAGCTACTTCCGGAACTTTCTTAATCAGACTATGTAATTTTTCCTCTATTGAATCAAGGTTTTGTATTACTTCATTAATCTCTGTCATAATTATTTTAAAAAACCAAGACATTTTAAAAAAATATTTGTTTTATATCAGACATAATAAAATGTCTTTTTTAGGACATGGTTAAAACTTTATAAGTGAGAGAAATATTAATTAAAATTATGAAGGTATTGATGATTGGTTGGGAGATGCCTCCAAAATTTAATGGGGGTACAGGAAGACATTGTTATGAACTTTCAAAAACTCTTTCTAAGAAATGTTCTATATCTTACATTATACCTTCTTTTAATCTTCCTGAAAATCCACCTAAAGAATTTAATATTATTCCAATAAATATAGATAAGAATGGTTTTGATGATAATTATTTGGGAGAAATAGAATTAGTTAAAAAATATAATAATAAAATAATAAAATATTTTAAAAATAAAAAATTTGATTATGACATTATTCACGGACATGACTGGATTGTTGTTTCCTCACTTGAAAGATTAAAAAAAGAATATAACAAACCAGTAATAATGACATATCATTCTCTCGAAAAAGACAGAACAGGAAAAATAATTAGTGAGAGTGAAATATTCCATCTGGAAAAAAAAGGAGGTTTAATCGCTGATAAAATAATCAGTGTTTCTGATATTTTAAAACAGGATTTAAAAAACATATACGGGATTGATGAGGAAATAATCAAAGTGATTCCTAATGGAATAGATTTCAGCAGAATAGACCCTTACGTTAATCAGGATAAAGAAAATAACAAAATTATATTTATTGGAAGAATGACTGAACAAAAAGGAGCAGAATATTTATTGCTTGCAGCGAAACAAGTTATAAACAAACATCCAGAAACTGATTTTGTTTTTATAGGACAAGGATATTTGCTTCCGAGTTTAAAAAAATTCTCTGATTTATTAGGAATATCATCACACATTAATTTCATGGGATTTTTGAAAGATGAAGAATTAGTTAATCATTTGTCAAAGAGCACTGTTCTTGTAGTTCCTTCAATTTATGAACCTTTTGGGATAGTTCCTCTGGAAGGGATGCGGGCCAAGACACCTGTAATCCTTTCTAAAAAAGCAGGA
>CAYWEY010000036.1:0-8740 GCA_964457955.1 Candidatus Woesearchaeota archaeon | reverse complement strand
ACCCGAACACGAACTACTAGCGCTCGACAAAGTACTGCCTGAAGGACACAAAATACCGAAAATGTTCAAAGGAAAAAACGTAATTCACACTCCAACGCAGAAAACACACGGACACACAACAATCACTGGAGCAATGAAGAACGCTTTCGGAGGACTCATCACGCAGAGAAGACACCACTGCCATAAAAAAATACACGAAGTATTAGTTGACCTTCTCACAATACAGAAAGAAATACATCCAGGAATATACTCATTAATGGATGGAACAGTATGCGGGAACGGAGCAGGCCCGAGAACAATGACATGGCATATTAAAAACAAAATACTCGCGAGCAGTGACCAGGTTGCAATAGATGCTGTAAGCGCAAAAATGATGGGATTCGAACCCATGAAAATACCTTTCATAAAAATCGCACACGACAAAGGACTCGGAACAGGAGACATAGACCAGATAGACATAATAGGAGAAGATATTAAAAAAATAGATTATGGATTCAGCACGGGAAAAAGCTTAGTCGTATTCTGGGACCAAGTGCTCAGAACAAAATACCCAATACTCGAGCCCTTACTATTTCATACTCCATTATTCAAGATGTGCATACTCGGAAGCGCAGTATACCATGATTATGTGTGGCACCCATTAACGGGCAGGAAAAGAGTTAAAGAATTCATGAAAACAAAATGGGGAAAAAAATTCAATGAATATTAAACAAGCAATAAAACTTATGCGCCCAAGACAATGGTTCAAGAGCGCAAGCATATTCTTCGGAACAGTAGTGGCAGTGTTTTTGTACGGTTATGAACCAGTAATGATAACAAAAACAATAATTGCTTTCATAGGAATAAGCTTGTTATCAAGCACAGCATACGTACTGAACGATTTGGCGGACAAAGAAAGCGACAAAAAACACCCAATAAAAAAGAAAAGACCAATAGCGAGCGGAAAAATAACAGAAACTCAGGCAATAATAATAGCAACACTATTATTAACAATAAGCCTCACAATCCTCTACTGCTTGAACATTTTCCTACTAATTATAGGAATAATATTCATAATAAACAATACACTCTATAGTTTCAAACCATTCAGACTAAAGAACAAGACATTCTTTGACGTAATAACAGCAGGACTAGACTTTCCTTTAAGAGTCCTGATAGGATGGTACAGTATAACAACCAATATAGTGCCTTCATCAGTACTATTATTCCCTTTCTTCATAGCATGCTTCTTATTAAGCGTGAAGAGGAAAGCAGAAAAAAAATATTTGGGAAAAAAGGCAGGAAAAGTAAAAAAAGTGTACAAGAAATACACAAAACAAATGCTCGAAGCAATGATAAACACTTTCATGGGATTCGCATCAATATATTACTTCTTATTCTCATTCCTGCTAACTAATTATAAATTATTCTATATTAGTCCAGTATTCATATTCTTAATGGCATGGTATAAGAATTTCTCGGAAGAAAAAAACAGTGTTGTGAAAAAACCAGAACAAATATTCACAAGAAAGAAAAAATTCACAATAATAGGAGTGGCGTTCACACTCACATGGATAGCAATACTACTATTTTTCTAAAATATGAAAGACGTAAAAAACAGGCACATCCTTAACCTTAATTGTTAAAGGAACAGTGAAATTAGTCATGCTCGATAAATTAGCAAGATAATTTGGGAATCCCTCATGCTTGCTTAAAACAATAAAAGAAACATCAAATTCATGAAGAGTCTGATTAAAAATTTCTGAATTATTAGGGAATCCAACAACTTCACGCTCGCTGAAATAATTAACATAAGGACCTGCATTAGTCATAACAATCTCAGAACTTGGTGAATGCTCTTTTATATAATTCCCAATATCCCTGAAACCTGCGAAGAACTGGGAACTAACCGCATTCTCAAAAATACTGTGATTAATATAACCAGAATAAGATAATAAGAAACCAATAATAACAAGACTAATAATTTTGCTAACAATATCCTGCTTTCTTCCGAAAACAGATGCAAGAACCATTATTATGGAAGCAAGCACGGAAAAAAAGAGGATAAGAGAATTCATCATCAAAAGATTAGTTCCAACACCAACACCAATAATAATCCAGAAAATAAATAATAAACCAAAAACTTTCTTATTCAAAGAAATCTTAGTTTTTTTGAAAGAATTCTTCATCATACTATAAAAAAATAATACTCCATAACCAGCAATCACGCTTAAGAAAGGAACAATAGGAAGAATATACCTCATCTCTTTATGCGGAGTGAGGAAACTATAACCAATCCAGTGAGAAATAATATACATAATCAGTAACAAAAGATTATTCCTGAAATCCTTCTTATTCCAGTTAATAACCAGGACCGGAAGCCCGAGAATAAGGAAAAAAAGGTAGAAAGGACCGAAAATAACAACAGATTTCTGAATATAAAAAAACCAGTTCTCACTCACTTCCTCACCCAGCCTCTCTCCTGTCCCGGTAAGAAAGAAATGCTTAAAAGAACTAAAACCTGAAAAAACAAAAACAGGTAATAAACCAATCAAGACAGCAAGAACCCAGACCTGCTTTTTTGAAAAAAAATCCTTAACACTCTTGCTGTCAAGAATATCATAAAAAACAAGAGCAGGAATTAAGAAAACACTCGTGAAACGAGTGCTTACAGCAAGACCCATAAAAATACCGCTTAATAAACGATTCTTAACACCTTTCTTAATAAAGAAATAAACAGTAAGCAGCAAGAAAATAGTGCTGGGAATGCCTGTGAGGAACCTATTGCTGATGGATAAGAACAACCAATTAGTCATTAACAAAACACTTGAAAGAAAACCAATATCTCTGTCAAAAATTTTTGAAAAAACAAAATAAGACACTAATACAGAAAAGAGAGTTATGAATAATAAAACAATTTTAAGAAAAATTTCATTAGTGCTTATAAAACCAAAAATACTAAGTATAAGAGGGAAAAGTATTGCCCTACCCGCCCATAATTCATGAGGCGCTCCTTTAACAATATAATTAACATAACTCAAGTATTCAGCTTCATCCCACCAGTACTCAACAGGCTTATTCAAATAAGAATAACCATTAATAAGAATAAAACCACCAATTATTAAGATGTAAAGAATTTTCTTGAATTTTTTTTCATCAAACTCTAACTCAAAATAATCATTCTTCTCTTCTTTTTCCTCTTTCTTCTCTTCTTCATCCTCAAATACTTCAACTTCAAAACCTTCATCTTCAGAGTTTTTTTCTTCTTTAGCCATGAAAATATTATATTATTATAAGACTTTTAAAAGTTTATTCTTTAATAAAAAAGAAATAATTTATTAATCCAATAAACACTCCGAACCATAAAGTAGTGAGCCTGATTATGAAAGTAATTACAGCACTCACTTCAACACTAGTCTTAAGAATATTAGTGATTAATAAGCCACTGCTTGCTTCAAAACCACCAATACCTCCAGGCAGTAAACTAATAATTCCAATAATACTGCTTATACCATATACGAAACCAGCATCAAAAACAGATGCACTAACATTAAAAAAATCCAACAACAACCATAACTCAATTACTTCGAGAAACCATCCTAAAATACTAAGCAATATTAAAATAAAAACGCAGACAATACTAATACTTGAATAATCATTTAAAACTTTCTTCACAGTCTTAATCCTCTTCTCTAAAAAACTAAAACGTTTACACAAAGATAAGATGAATTCCTGAACAATTTTTAAACGAACAAGAAGAAAAAAACAAAAAACTAAGAACAATATGAATCCAGAAACAACAACACCTAATTCTCTGTACTCTCTGAAACCTACAAAAAAAATGCTTGTAAGAATAATAATGCTGAAACCAACAAGGTCAAAAACACGTTCAAGAATAACAATCACTAAGCTGTGAATACGAGAATCACCTGAAAATTTTTTTAAAAAACTTGCTTTAAATAATTCACCAATCTTGCCCGGAGTAATAGTGAGTCCGAGTCCTGCAAAAAATACTTTCATAGAATTAATAAGACTAATACGAATATTTGCATTGTTAGTGAAAACCTGCCATCTTAAGAAACGAATAAAGTATCCTAACAAAGAAAGGAATAATAATGATAATATGAGAGAAACATTAATACTGTATAAAGCACTCATAATTTGATTAAAATCACTGAATAAAAAGAAAACAAAATATACTCCAACACTTAACATTATTGAAAAAATAAGTCCCTTCTCAATCTTTTTTACGTTTAAATCCATTTTTAATCCTGTCAAAAATTTTTAAAAAACCACTCTTAAGAAAATACTTAATTTTCCTGCCTTTAGTGTTAATGCAGACGAAACGAACACTCCTGTCCATCAATTCCTTCCACAAATCACTTTCGTACTCAACATAAGTATTCCCCAACTCCTCAACATAATGAGCATCACTGCCTGCAACACCCTTCAGGCTTGGAATATCATCAAACAATTCCTTCGCACGCCAATTAAAATTACTCCTTCCATTAAAGACTTCAATCCCGTCAACACTTCCCAAAACATCATCACTATAATTGCCCCAGAAAGTCCTTATCCTGATAATATCAAAAGGATGGGCGATAAAGACTTTGCAGTCCTGCTCTCTCGCCTGCTTCAAGACATCAACAAATTTGAAACCAGTAATATTTTTTTTAACACCATAAATAAGCAATTCACCATACTCGCATAATTTCTCAGTACCAACAATAATATTCAGGTCAGGATAAGGATTAATCTTCTTCGCTAGTAAAGCACCCCGAATAGTATTATGATCAGTTATGGCAATAGTATCCAAACCCTTGGATTGAGCAGTATCCAAAACCTTCCTCACCTTTGCACGACTGCACGGAGAGAATTCAGTGTGCATATGCAAATCCGCCTTCAT
Organism: Candidatus Woesearchaeota archaeon; assembly: GCA_964457955.1. GTDB lineage: Archaea > Nanobdellota > Nanobdellia > Tiddalikarchaeales > Tiddalikarchaeaceae > CAYWEY01. The sequence goes on along the minus strand of CAYWEY010000036.1, from coordinate 3,855 downwards.
AAGCAATAGTTCAAAAAACTTTTCAATATTTAATAATCTTTTTATAACTATGAACCTGAAAGAATTACTTAAACCAAAACTCACAAAAGAAGAATTCAAACACTTAAGAAGAAGTTTCGACCAGATAGGAACAATCGCTCAATTAGAAATACCTGAAGAACTCGAGCACAAAGAAAGAATGATAGCTCAAGAAGTTCTTCACCATTACAAGAATATTAATACAGTTGTTAAAAAAGCAGGAGTAACTCAAGGAGAACATAGGATAAGGCCTGTAAAAGTATTGGCAGGAGAAGACACGACAGAAACAATACATAAAGAAAATGGGATAAATATGAAACTTGATTTGAACAAAGTATTCTTCACACCAAGATTAAGCAATGAAAGATTAAGAATACTGGAGCAAGTAAAAAAAGATGAAATAGTTGCGGACTTATTCTGCGGAGTAGGACCATACAGCATACTAATAGCAAAACACTCACCATGCAAGAAAGTAATAATGAATGACATAAATCCTGATGCAGTGAAATACTTGAAAGAAAATCTAGAAATGAATAAGATACCTGAAGAAAAATACGAAGTCCATAATAAGGATGCCAAAAAATTCAACCTAAAGACTCATAGAGTAATAATGAACATACCCGAATTCAGCGAAGACTTCATCCAAACAGGATTCAAGAATACAAGAAAGAACGGAATAATACACTACTACACCTTCGGAACAATAAAAGAATTAGAAGAAATCAAAGAAAAAATCAAGGAACACGCACCATGCAGGATAATAAACACTGCCCAATGCGGAGATATAGGAGTAAGAATTTATAGGTGGTGTCTGGACATAAAAGTGCTTTAATAATTAACAGTAATTATTAAAAACTCTTAATACAAATAATTGTTTATGAAACAAGAATTGAAAGCAAAACTTTTTGACTTCGAAACAGGCGGAGTCAGCATAATTGTCCTGAACCAAGAACAAGCAGAAGATTTAGACATCAAGCACTTGGATAGGGTTAAAATACATCATAATAATAAATCACTCATCTGTGTTGTGAACATCAGCGACAAAGTTGTTAAAGAAGGAGAAATCGGATTCTTCGAAGAACCAGCAAAAGAACTACAAGTGAAGAAAGGAGAAAAAGTCACTCTTGAAATAATATCAAAACCAAAAAGCCTGAAATACATACAGGCAAAACTGGAAGGAGAAGAACTAACCTATGAAGAAGTGAAGACAGTAGTACAGGACATAGTTGATGACGCACTCACTGAAGTAGAACTTACAGCATTCATAACAGGAAGTTACTGCAGAGGATTATCAATGGAAGAAAGCTATCATCTTACGAGAGCAATGGTGGAGACAGGAGAAACACTTGATGCAGGAGTGCCACCAATATTCGATAAACACAGTATAGGGGGAGTGCCAGGAAATAGAGTAACAATGCTATTAGTGCCAATAATATCAGGACTCGGGTACAAGATACCTAAGACAAGCAGCCGTGCAATAACAAGCCCAGCAGGAACAGCAGACACTGTTGAAATATTCTCACCAGTGGATTTAACAAAAAAAGAATTAGAAGAAGTGCTCAAGAAAACAAACGGATTCATGGCATGGGGAGGAAGCATAAACCTTGCGCCAGCAGATGATAAAATAATAGAAGTTGAAAAACCATTAAGCATAGATGCAGAAGGACAATTACTTGCAAGCATAATGGCGAAAAAAATGAGTGTAGGAGCAACACACATAGTTATAGACATGCCTATGGGTCCGGGCTCAAAACTGCCTACAATGAATGCAGCTGAAGACTTGAAGCAGAAATTTGAGCGACTGGCAGAAAAACTCGGAGTCAAAGTATACTCAATAATAAACAACGGCTCCCAACCAGTAGGAAATGGGATAGGAACAGGGCTTGAAGCAAGAGACATACTCTGGTGCTTAAAGAATGATAAGAGAGCGCCCAAAGACTTGAAAGAAAAAGGAATACTCTTCTCAGCAAAACTATTAGAACTCGCAGACAGGAAAAATCCTGAACAGACAGCAAGAAACTTCTTAGAATCAGGCAAAGCGTACAAACAGTTCCAGAAAATAATAAAAGCACAAGGAGGAAATCCTGACATAAAAATAAGCGACATACCAATAGGAGACAAGACATACGATTACAAAGCAGAAAAGAAAGGAATAATAAGCATAATAAATAATTCACTCATAGCAAAAATAGCGAGAGCAGCAGGCGCACCTCATAATAAAGGAGCAGGAGTATACATGCATAAGAAAATGCCGAGCACGGTTAAGAAAGGGGACGTATTGTTAACAATACACTCAGAAACAGAAGCAAAACTATCACACGCAATAGAAATAATAAAAGAAAAAAAACCAATAATAATACAATAAAAAAAAAGATTTAATTCCAGTTTGTTACTGTCAATCCGTCATAAGTTGCTTCATACACCATATCATTAATCATCTTATACACTTCTGGTGTTGTAATGTCAGAACTTACTTTTCTGTCCGAAAAGCCCGTATCTTCATAACTTTTCCCATTCCTGCACACATTCATCTCTATTGTTCCATTATTCTTCTTGAAAGTAAACTCGTACTCCCCGACAATTGACTGCTTGTAAGATGTTTCTTTTGTCTTAATCTTGTCTATCACTGCAACAATCCCATCCACTTCTTTTTGCGAAATAATCTTTTCAACCATAGCTAACTCACCTCCATAAAAATTTTTAAAAAGTTTTTTTAGAAAGCGAGGCTAAAACAATCTTATGCTAATAATAAAAGCAATAAGTTTAGCCTCATAATTTAGTAATTAGAAAGTTTTGGTATTTATAAAAGTTTTTTTTATTTATTTACCATATGGTAAATAAATAGCTAACTTTATTTTAGATTATCTTTTTTATAGATTTTTTGAAGACTTGGCTCATCTGGACAAACATAAACTATTATTTCAGAATTAGAAGACTGCTAAGAAGGTGGGAATAAGTAAGAAAGTGAATCCAACCATGCTCAGGCATGCAAGAATAATGCATTTGATGAACAAGTTCAACAGAGCGCGGATGAGATACTTTTTTTTGGATGAACTAATTCTACAGAAATGCTTGTCAAGTATTCATTGTCCCACTCCTGATGTTGATGAGATAATACTCAGACTGAACGGGATAGAGAAAAAGGACTATTTTTTTTTCTTATTCTGTGAGAAACTAAAAACCTCTTATTATTGGAATCCAGGACTTATTATTGTCTTTTCTCACAATGTGAGAAAAGAAACACTGATTAGTAAGAACTATTAAGTGTGTAAAATATTATTTGAGATTGATAAAAAAAGATGATTAATATTTAAATCCCTGATTATATAATGAATCTTGTTTATGTTCACCCATATTTTTTGTTTCCAAGATTCACTTTAACATATATTCATCAAACCTCTGCTTCTCAACTATTTATTTTAAAGAAAGAAGAGATTAATCTTTGGTCTCTACTAAAAATAACAAACATTTTTTTTGGTCTCCACAATTTTGTTGTAGAAACTATTTTAGTAACTTTTTTATATATTCCTCTTATTTTTTTTATGTTATGCGTAAGTGTGTTACTCCTATTATTGCTATTGTTTTGCTTACTCTTATTACTGTTGGTGCTGTTGGTGTCGCGTTTTTCTGGGTGTCTAATATTCAGTCTTCTTTACAGGAGAGTGTGGGTGGTGCTGTTGGTAGTGCGCCTGGTGTTGATTGTTCTCGTTTGAGTATTGTATCTATGCAGGGTGATAAATTGACTGTGTCTAATACTGGTTGTGATACGATTGAGAATGTCACAGTTGTTGTTGACGGTGTTTTGACTGAGTATGTTCTTGATGAGCCTTTGAGTCC
>CAYWEY010000035.1:0-9076 GCA_964457955.1 Candidatus Woesearchaeota archaeon | reverse complement strand
AACCAAAATACTGAAAGAATACAACGAAGAACACAACATAAGAAAACAAATACGACCAACCAATAAGAGAATAAACCTAATAAGCACAAACAACCTAATCAACCTAGCATACCTATTCATAACACTCAGATACGTATTCTACAGACAAAGAAAATACGAAATAGGATACATAATGAGCACAATAGCATACCTAATATTCTTCCTATTCAGACGAAGAAAAAAGTAGAACTATGCAGTATGAGCTATGATGTTTGTTTTTTGAATTCTTTTACAAGCCAAGATCCAAGGTTATCTAAAATAGGTATAATTATTTTTTTGTCTGATATTGGTTGTTTTGCGAGTTCAAATACTTCTTTTATCTCTTTTTTCTTTTCTGGATAATATTTTAAAAATATTTTATAACAAATGTCTAGTTTTCCTACCCATGCTTTTTCTTTTTCACAAACCATACTGAATCCGGATCTAATCATTTTTCTAGTAACCATTTTACAAGCTTCTTTTATTTCTGATTTCTTATTTGAGTTCTTTATTATTTTTTTATATTTGCTTATCCATTCTCCAACATCACCATTAAGTCCTCTAGCAACTTTTTTAGAAGGTTTGTATTTAGGAAATTCTTTCCCAAGATCAGGACCATAAACGCAAGCGCATTCGTGCCGCAACCATACTCCCCAATCATAATAATTCTTTTTATCAGTAGCTTCTTTAAGTGAACCTAGATCAAATCCAACATCCCTAACAAAAGGATATTTCTTTTCCAATTTTTTGCTTATCTTGTCATACTTTTTTTTATGAATCTTATTTGGTTTAACAGTCATCACAACTGTAACATCAAGATCTGAAGAATACATCCTTGCTTTTCCTCTAGCAACACTACCATAAACATATATGCTGTGAATCTTATTAGGAAATTCTTTTAACACCTCTTTTATCACTTCAGAAACCAATTCAGAAAAAGGAGATTTAATATTCTCTTTTTTTGCTTCTTCAAGAATGAAACCTTTATCATCTACTCCTATCCCCATATTAAAAACAACATAAATTACATTTTTAAAAAGATTATTGATTCGAGCCCGATAAGGGCGAGCAAAAATAATTATCAATTAATCTTCTAAATCTTCTTTCATTTCTTGAAATTCTTTTTTACTTATTTCTCCTTTAGCATAACGTTTCTTAAGAATAGATAAATGAGATTCTGACACATCTTTATCTATTTCCTCTTCAACTTCAGTTTCATCTCCATGAGTAAGGGACCAAATCAAAGCAACAAACCACCCAATGAAAGTCCATCCAAGCACTAAGTTTAGCACGAATATAGCACCAGTGTTTTTCTTATTTTTACTATTTGCTATAATGAAAGGAAGAAAATAAATAATCACTAATATCAGAAGAGTCATTAATACTCCAATAGCATCTGAGGCACCCATAGATTTACTAAAAAGATTAACAAATAAAAAACTTACCTTAGCGAGCCGAAGGCGAGCACAAGCCCCCTTGATAGGGGGCGCAGGGGGTAGAACAAAAAAAAAAGAACTCCGTTTAAGGAGTTAGCATTCCTTCACTAGCCATCCAATAGCTTCTTTAGTTAGTTCCCAGACTTTAGGAGACAACAACTTGAGTTCTGTTGATGAGAAGTAGCCCCATTCTGGCGTGTATGGTCCGGTGACGAATCCGTAGTATATCTTATCATCTTTGTATACTTTATTGTTGATTACGCTGTCTTGTTTGTATGCCTCTTCTGTTGCTATCCAGTAGATTCCGTTCCACGACTCCCAGGCTCTTATAATAGGCTTGCCGTCTATTTTGGAGTCTTTAATAAGAGTGGTGCTCATGATTGAGCACCTGTTTTTTCTGCTTTTTCTTCAAGAGTCTTCTTGAGATAGTAGCAGATCTTATTAAGTTTCCATTCCAGTGTTAGTAATTTGTTTATACTCTCATACACTTTGTCATAACTAGTTTCTTCATTAGTGTTATTAATAATAACACTCGCTTTCCTATAGATTTCTTTACTAACTTTTTTCTTCAAACTATTCAACAACCAATGTTTTTTAGCCAAAAACTTCAAATTCATGACTAAATCACCTCCGATTTTCAATAAAGAATTCATTTCACTTGAAAATCGGAATATTGTAGAGACCAACACAGGATTTCTTTAGAAGAGGTGACACTAAAAGTGGCAGAAACACTTTATATGTGACCACGAACGATGAAGTGAGTGAACTTATAAAGTTTTCAACCGGAAAAAGAAAAGACAAGTTTTATATTAATAATAAAAATAAATAAATTGGTATTTTCACAAGATTTTTTTCTATTTTCAAAGTATTTTTAGTTAATACAATTCCATATTTATGTTTAGTTATTCTTAAAAATGAATTCATTCCTTTATAATCTCCATTATCATTTTCTCTATACTTAACTTCAATAGGTATATACTTATCATCTGTTTTAATTACAAAATCAACTTCTCTATTATTTTTATCCTTCCAATAAAATAGAAAATTCTGATAATTAAAGAACTCAATAGGATGATAAAAATTAAATGCCATTCTTATCAAATGATCGCAAATAATGCTCTCTATTAATTTAGATTTATTTTCATAATCAAGAATAAAATTTTCACTATTTTTAAAATAATTTTTTCCTTTAAATATATGTCCTCTAATAGAATGAAAAATAAACGGATCTTCAAAATAAATTTTTTTCTCAGAACTATATTTTGGTTCACCTTTATTTAAATTTAATCTAAAAATATAAGATAAAGTGAAAGTATTCTTTAAAGTATCAACATAATCCTGTCCAGTTGTATGAGAATCAATTTCAGTCTTTTTGACAATGCTTCTCCAACTTATTGATGAAGTAAGAGTGTTAATTATTCTTTTAAAAATTTGTATAACATAATTCTCTTTCTTTCTATAACGTCTTAAATCCCCTATAAAAACCCTATAATAATCTGAATAAACATTATCAGGGATATCTTTATCATCAATTGTATATTCTATTGCTCTTGCTATCCCTCCATTAATTAAGTAATTATTTAATAAATTTTTAAGTTCTTTATGATAAATATTCAATGTCTTTAATTCAGAACATATCTCTCCATTAAGAAGTTGTTTTACTATATCTTTTCTTTTATTAAGTTTTAATAAATCTAAATCCCTTATTGTTTTTTTAAGTTTTTTATGAACTGTATCAACATATTCAGAAAATTTCATAGGTAAAAATAATCTATCATGAATATCTTCTTCACCCAATCTGCCTGGAAGACGTTCAGAACTTTTTTGAATATCTAATGCATGAGATCCTGTTAATACAACAGTACATTTTTTGAATTCATTATTATCACTAAGAAATTTAATTCCTTTTTCCCAATGTAAAACTGAAGAAATTTCATCTAAAAATATATATTTTCTATTTTTATTATTCATTCGCCAATCTAAATATGTTTTAATTATGTTAGTTAATTGTTTTGGATTTTGCACTAAATCACAAGAGTAATAAAATATGTTTTTATTATCCACTCCCTTATTATACAACAATGACTTAATCCAAAGTTTAACATGAGTAGTTTTACCAACCTGTCTTGGGCCCCTTATTGTATAAATTACGTCTTTATCAAAATTAAATGTATGTTTACATCTAGGGATCCATTTAACTTTAGAATTGATCCATGATTTAACTTTATCAACATTATTAATTTCATTTTTATCTTTCCACCAAGGATTTGAATCAGAAAGTTCAGCAATATCCATATTTTAATTTTAAAAATAAATCACTTATAAAATTAACCACTTATTTATAAATAAACAAAATAAAATTAACCACTTATTTATAAATAAACAAAATAAAATTAACCAAAAAACATGTTTTATATACTAATTCCAACATTTTATTATTCTTGGTGTTTTTCTAGAGTCTTTCTGCTGGAAGGGCTCTAGAGAATACACCCCCACACATATTAATAAAACCTTTATAGTGTCTATTAATTTTATTCAATTGTTATGAAACTCTTATTTGTCTGCACTGCTGGAGAATATCGGAGCAGGACAGCAAAAGACTTATTCTCTAAAGAGTACGATACTAGGAATGCTGGAATAAGAGCGCTTGATGAGAATAATCAGTTAAGTAAAGATGATTTGGACTGGGCGGACACCGTTTTCTGCATGGAAGAAAAGCACCGCAGGCATATTAAGGAATTCTTCCCAAAACAATACATGAAAAACAAGATAATAGTATTAAGTATTCCGGACATTTATCGTTATAATCAGCCAGAACTCGTAAAGTTATTAGAAGAAAGAGTTAAGGAATGGATGAAGAAGATAGAGTAAATTGTAGAGACCAATTAATCTTCTAAGTATGCTTCATTATTTTTAACATCAACAAATAATCTCAGATTATGTTCCTCAAGAAAATCCATTCCCAACAAATTCGCTGTTGTCATCGTTCTTCCACTTGAAGAGAATCCAAAATAAAATTTTTTAGGTTTCAACTTAACCAATTTTTCTTCATTATTCCTGACTAACAATTTAACGTTTTTAAGTCTTTTAAGATTCAATTTTTTCCCTATAATTCCATAACTAAATTTATCTGGCTTCATATTTCTACTTAGAGGCGCATTTATCTTTCTTGCAGATTTTTCAGATATTAATGAAGTTGAACTTCCAGTATCAATTACGAACTTAACAGATCCAAATCCTCTTTTATATTTTAGAAAAGTGGGTAATGTTAATTGTATTACTTTCGAGTGGTCTGATTTTCTTTTTTCAACATTTAAACCTATTCTCATAAGAAATTAATATATTGTAATAGTGCCTTTAGGTGTAATAAATTCAACTACTAATAAATCAGGTTTTTCTCCCATTTCTTTAAGTTTATTTATTAATTCATCCATTGATTTTCCTGATGCAATAACTTTTTTATTCTTGACAGCTATATATTTTTTACTATATTTTTCCTGCATTTCTTCATATTTTTGTTGAAGCCAATTATTATCTTCTTCAAATTTTTTTAATTGCATTAATTGTTGTTTTTCGTTCATTAGTTGCACCTCTTTAATAAATTTAAATAAATTTGTTTATAAATTTTATTATTCAGAAATAAATATCCTTTCTTAACCATATAAAACTTAAAATATAGATTATTTATAACTATTTCTTTTTATAAAATATTAAGTAAGTCTTACTGCTTCTTTACTTAACTCCCATACTTTCGGAAAGTTTAATCTGAGTTCTGCTTCGCTAAAATATCCCCATTCTCTTGTTGGTCCGGTGACGAGTCCGTAGTATATTTGGTCGTTTTTGTATACTTTATTGTTGATTACACTGTCTTGTTTGTATGCTTTTTTAGTTGCAAACCAGTATATTCCTGAAAAACTTTCCCATGCTCGTATTATTTTAGAAGGCTTTTTCATTAATAACTAATTAAGTGATTGTTTTTATATAATTAAAATGATTAAAGTTCCTTTAATCCGGTTAAATTAAGTCAAGTTTTGGTCCGTTTATTCTTAACCATTCTTTTCTTTTTTTGTAATCTGGAATAATTGTTGATACTTTCTGCCAAAATAGTTTAGAATGCTTATTTATCTTAAGATGACATAATTCGTGAACTATTACATAATCCAATATTCTCATTGGTGCCATTATTATTTTCCAGTTAAAGTTTAGTTTTTTTCCTTTTGTGCAGCTAGCCCATCTCTTATTGAATTTTCTTATTCTTATTTTTTCAGGAGTCACATCTAGTTTTTTTTCATAAATTTTTATTCTTTCTTTTATTTTTTTCTTTGCATGCTTTTTATACCATTTAATGATTTGTTCTTTTATTTGCTCTGAATTTTTTTTATTATTTGTTTTCACGAATAATTTTCCCCTGTAGAGTTTTACTTTTTCTTGTTCTGAATTTAAAATTTTTAATCTGTAATTTCTCCCTAAGTATTGTATGTTTTCTCCGCTCATGAATTCTTTTTTAATTGGCATTTTAACTAATTCATTAATCAGTGATTTTTTCTCAATAATCCATTTTGCTTTTTTAAGAATTAGTTCTTCCACTTTTTCTTTATTTAATCCTTGTGGTGCTTTCACAATTAATCCTTTATTAGGACTCATGCTTAGTGTGACATAATCTTCGGAATCATATCTGATTAAATCATAACTTATTTTTGTATTTCCGAAATTAATGTTGTTCATAATTTTTCACATGCTTTTAATTGTTAATTCCATGAATTCGTTTGTTATCGGGTTTAATTTTTTTAGTGGAACATCATATTTTATTAAATTGTTTTTAATTTCTTTTCTCATTTTTCTTTGAATGTCATCTTTTATTTTCCAATCAACAACTGTTAATGATTTTAATGATTTAACTAATTCTTTAGTTACTTTGCTCGCGTCTTTTTCATTTATGTCAATTAGGTCCTTAAGCAATAAATAATATGAGTATTCGTGTTTGTTGAATCCTAATTCTTTTGCTTTTTCCGGCAAGTTTTTAACTTCATTTATTAAATCATCTAATTCATCAACAATTTTTGATGTTTCAATCCTGTTCTGTTCTTTTAGTTTGATTATTTCATCAAGTTTTTGTTTAACTGAATGATAAAAAACAGGGTTTTCTTCATATTTCACTCTTATTTCATATTTTATTGCGTGTTCCATTTCGCTTGCTCTTGCTTTATCACTTTTTAATGACTCGAGCAATTCATCGTATTTTTTTGATATTATAGATACTGGTTTATGTAATTGTTTTATTCCTGATGATTTTATTGATTCGTTTATTAATTTTTTAACTTTTTCTCCGCAACCAGCTAAGTTCAGGTTTTCATCTCTGAACCTGTTTCTGGCGTATTCTCTTATTTTGCCCAATTTTTTCAAATCATTATAGAATGCTTTAGCGCTTGGGTCTGGCATTAGCATGTCCATGCTTTCACTGAATTTTTTGAAAGCAATATCAAATTTTAATCTAACATCTTCTGGTTCAAGTTTATCCGTGCATTTTTCCAAATCATTTAAATCAGAATCTTTAAAGAATCTCATTACTGCATTATATCTTGTTCTTAATCTTGTTAGTTCATCTGTTAATGGAGTGAGTGCTCCTTTTATGTCTTTTTTGTTAAATATTATTAATGCTTCTTTAAGAAAATTAGAAACTCCCCAATAATCTATTATTAATCCATAACTCTTTCCTTTGTATGTTCTGTTAACTCTTGCAATTGCTTGCAATAAGTTATGTTCTTTTAATGATTTGTCTAAATACATTACTTGTTCTATTGGAGCATCAAATCCTGTTAGTAACTTATCACAAACTATTAGGAAGCTTAATGGGTCTTTTTTCTTTTTGAACCTGCCTATAATATTGTCTTCTTCTGTTTTGCTTTTTTTGTATTGTTTCATTCTTTGAGAATCATTATGGTCTATTGACATTATTACTGCTGATTCAGGACCATTTAATTCATCAAGTGTTTCTTTGTAAATTACTGCTGCTTCTCTACTAACTGTTACTATTTGTGCTTTGTAACCGTTTGGTTTTATGTGCTCTTCATAATGTTTTATTATGTCAAGACATATTTGTTTAATCCTGCTTTTTGCTTCAGCTATTGCTCTTTCAGTAACGTATCTTTCTTTTATTTTCTCTTTCTCTTTTTCACTGCGGTTTTTAAAAACTCTGTCGAATAATTCGTCAATATTCATTCCTTCAATATTTAGTTTTGGCATTCTTCCCTCATAATATATGGGTACAGTCATATTGTCATCAACTGATTGTTCAATAGTGTAAGTATCTATGTATTCTCCGAAAACCCTTCTTGTGCTTTTATCTTTCTTATCTATTGGTGTTCCTGTAAAACCAATATAGCAAGCGTTAGGGAGTGCTTTTCTCATATTCATTGCTAGTGTTTTGTATTGTGTTCTGTGCGCTTCATCAACCAGTAAGAAAATGTTTTGTTCAGTATCTAATTCTGGATATTCTTCTTCATCATTCTCTTCCTGAAATTTGTGTATTGTTGTTGTTATTGTTCTTCCTTTACCTTGTTTGATTAATTTTTTTAAGCTGGTTATGCTGTCTGCTTGCACTGGGTTTGGGAATCCAACATTTTCGAATGTTGTGCTTATTTGCTTATCAAGTTCAACTCGGTCAGTTACTATTATTATTGTCGGATTCTCAAGTTCTTTTATTCTTTTCAGTTTTGTTGCTAAAAATACCATTTCTAAACTTTTTCCGCTTCCTTGCGTGTGCCAAACAACTCCTCCTCTCTTATCTCCTTCTTTTTTCAGTATTCTTTTTATTGCTTTTTTAACTGCTCTGTATTGAACATATCTTGTGATTTTTTTGATTATTTTTCCTCCTTCTGGTTCAAAAACAATAAAGTTTCGAATAATGTCCAATAAGTTTTTCTTGTTATAAACTCCGTAAATTAGTATGTCTTGTTTTGTTGGTTTTTTTCCTAAATATTTTTTTAATTCTTTTTTGTTTTTAGGATATGGTGTTTTCCATGCTTTGTAGTATCTTTCTTTTGCTCCAACTGTGCAAGTTACTGCTCCATTTTTCCATATTACACTGCTTATTTGATTGTAGTGGAATAATTTTTCAGCCCCTTCATGAGTATCTGGTTCTCTTAAGTTCTGATACCTCATCATTTGGTCCAATCCTTTGTTTAATGGTTCGAAAATGGTTGGGCTTTTGCACTCAATCACTCCGATTGGTATGCCGTTGATGAATATTATTAAGTCAGGTTTGATGTTTTCTTTTCGACCACTGATTTTGTATTGATTAACTATTAGGAATTCATTATTGTCTATATTTTCAAAATCTATGTACTTGACTGTTTGTCCTTTCCTGCCTTTTCCCAAGTCCTGCATTACTGAAATATAACTAACTAATTTCTCATAAATTAATGAATTAGTTTGAGTTAATGTAGTGCCTTGCTCATTCTGCAATTCACTCACTGCCTTGTTTAAATTATTCTCGTTTATCCAAGGGTTTAATCGCTTAATGGCTTTCCTTAATCGCTTGATTAATAACACGTCATGATAACTGTCCCGCTCATCACTCTCAGGGTTTAACTCACTGCCATGCCTGTAATCATAACCCATTT
>CAYWEY010000034.1:0-9450 GCA_964457955.1 Candidatus Woesearchaeota archaeon | reverse complement strand
GTATTGAAGAAAACAACTTATTCAATAACTCTGGATAGTGCAGCAAAAATAAAGAAAGGTGAAAAACCAGGAAAAGTATGGACTTACATATTAGGAAAAGACATGAATATATTATATAATTATTTTAACCCAACAATGAAAAACCCGGGCATTGTAGTATTTCCTGCAGACAAGTTTAGATTCCAGAAACAGAACTTAGTGAATAATACTTATACAGTAAGTGACTGGGATTTGGTGATAGACTATTTAACAATAGGAGATAATAAGAAAGCAATAAAGAAAATAAAAGAATATGATTTATCCAGTGTTTAAACAAAATGTATCAAGGAATCGCTGAAATGTTTTGGTGTATTATAACCCAGCAAGTTAAGAACAGTCGCACTAATATTACACAAAGAAGGATTACTCAAACTATTGTTTATAACATACTCTCTTTCATAACCCGAATCAACTATTGCAAACATAACAGGATTTGTTGTATGAGACGTCTCAGAATCACTGCTCATATTCTCAATATTACCATGATCAGCAGTGATTAAGGTAATGCCTCCCAAACTATTCACAATATTAACAATACTCTTAACGCATTCATCAACAGTTTCAGCAGAATTAATTGCAGATTTAATATTACCAGTATGCCCCACCATATCATTATTAGCAAAATTAACTCTCAAAAACTTGTACTTACCGGATTTTAAAACACGCACTAATTCATCCCTGACTTCATATGCTTTCATCTCAGGATTAGACTCAATCATTTCAGCAGGTTCAGAAACAATTTCCTTATAATCATCATATTCTGGGCACGGACTCTTATTCCTGTTGCCTAAAAAGAAATACTTAATATGCCCGAATTTATGAGTTTCAGCAATAGAGAACTGTCTTATTCTCCGCCTGCATAAAAAATCAGTAAGAGTATTCTTAATCTTGGGAGGAGGGATAAAAAAATTATGGGGAATATTAAGTTTGTCATCATATAATAATAAGCCATAATAAAGCACGTCAGGATTGCATGATTTTTCGAACTCACTAAAATCATTCTCATCAAAAGCTCTTGAAATCATTACAGCCCTGTCACCACGGAAATTAAAGAAAATAACACCATCACCGTCCTTCATCTTTCCAACAGGATTATTTTTTTCATCAACAATAACAAAAGAAGGAAGAAACTGGTCACTAATATCAGGACTCTCTTCACGAGCACTCTTAATAGCTTCCTCAGCAGATTTAAAATAACCCTCACCTTTTCCGCATACATGAGCATCCCATCCTCTTTGCACAATACTCCAGTCAGACTCGTACCTGTCCATAGTCACACGCATCCTGCCTCCGCCGGAAGCAATTTTGTAATCAAAACCTTTCTTATTAATCGAGTCCAGCTTCTCTTCTAAATCATTAATATATTTTAGTGCTGACTGGGGAGGAACATCTCTGCCATCCAACAATATGTGAACACACGCTTCTTTAACACCACTATCAACACAATCATCCAGTAATCCGAAAAGATGTGAAATATGGCTGTGAACATAACCATCACTCAGTAAACCAATAAAATGAACAGTATTACTGTTAGAAACAAAACTCTCCCACTTACTAGTATTAAACAATCTTCCTGAACTTATTGCTTCTTTTGCCAATGTAGCTCTCTGCTTAATAACTTTTCCGGCACCAATAGCATTATGCGCAACTTCACTATTGCCCATTAAGTTATCATTAGGTAATCCAACATGCGTGCCGTGAGCCAATAATTCAGTGTATAAATTCTTCTTCACGCACTCTTTTCTGACCTTGTCAAGAAAAGGAGTTTTTGCTTGTTTGAAAGCATTATTCTCTTCCTCTTCTCTGATGCCCACCCCGTCCATAATAATAAGGACAAGAGGACCTTTCCTTCCTTTAAAATTCATGAATCTTCAACCTTCTTCTCCAGTTTCTCAATACGCTCACTTAATAATTCAATATTCTCCTCCAACACTTTCATATTATCATAAATGAGTTGGAGTTTTTCATCAAGTCGTAACAAAGTCTTGATACTCATAAAAATAAAAAAATATTGCGATATTATTAAAACTTTTAGGATTAGAAAAAAGTTTATAAACTGCATATTTTTAAAGATTAAATATGAAACTCACTGATCAAATATTTTTTAGTTTTTGATTAGTGAAAAATTTTCTTGAGGTTTTTCAAAATATGAATAAAAAATTATTAGTCGGAGTGCTCGGACCAAAAGGTTCTTATACAGAACAGGCTGCATTAAAGTACTTCAAGACATGCCTGATTAAGGATGATTACTTGAATCCTCTGGAAGTAGTAGAGGATGTTTCAAAACTAGTACTGGATTATGGTGTAGTGCCTGTTGAGAACTCAATACAGGGAGGAGTGAAAAACACAGTTGATGCCTTAATAAAGTACAGAGTAAGTGTGGTTGGAGAAGTGGTAATGCCCATTCATCACGTACTGGCAGCCCATCCTGAAGCAGGAAAATATAAGAGATTATTATCACACGAGCAGGCGTTGAATCAGTGCAGGAATTATTTGAGAGCAGAATATCCTGAATGTGTTCTTGAACCATCTGCTTCAACAAGTCATGCTGCAAAAAGAGTTGGTGAAAAAGGATTGAAAGATGCATTAGTGGTGTGCGGAGAACATGCTGCGAGGACGTACGGGCTTAAAATAATAGCAGAGAATATAGCAATAACAAATAAAAATGAGACAAGATTCTTCATAATAGGGAATAAATCCTCCGGACCAACAAGCAGTGACAAAACAAGCCTGGTTTTCGGACTCAAGGATAAGCCAGGAGCATTATTTGACGCGCTTAAAGTATTTAAGGATTATAACATAAACCTTACAAGAATAGAATCAAGGCCGACAAAAAAGAAATTAGGAGACTACTTATTCATAATAGATTTTGAAGGACACAAGAATAATAAAAAAGTTAAAAAAGTATTAAGTGAATTAGAAAAATCAACCACTTTCATGAAAATACTTGGTTCTTACCCAAAACACTAGCACTCACTTAACTCATCACTAGTATATAGTGAGAACTGAAAACCAATATTTTTCCCGCAATAACTGGAAGAGTTGAAGC
This sequence comes from Candidatus Woesearchaeota archaeon, assembly GCA_964457955.1. Classification (GTDB taxonomy): domain Archaea; phylum Nanobdellota; class Nanobdellia; order Tiddalikarchaeales; family Tiddalikarchaeaceae; genus CAYWEY01. The sequence continues at coordinate 6,362 of CAYWEY010000034.1, read as the reverse complement.
GGGCGATACGCACATTCTTTAAACAAACACTTCTTTCACCAGAACTGCTAACAACAAAACTATCATTATTACTGCTCGCGTATAATAAGTAATCCTTACCTGTATAATTATCTAAGAAATAGCGAACACTATTATTAAAAATTCTTAAACCCCCTATACTGTTATTGCAGAACCATGCTTGAATTCCTAAAAAACTATTATTGTATATAAGAACATCTTTCAATAAATAATTGTTCTCATTAAGACGAACAAGTAATTCATGCTCGTTTAAAAAATCATTATTCAAAAATAATAATGCTTCAAAAAAAATCAATAAACCAATAATGATGAACAATAATTCATAACCAAAATAAGACTTCTTATTCACCAACAATCACTCTCCCTGGAAAAAAAGAATCATTAACTAATAAAACAACAGGATAACTGAAAGACTTATCTAAAAAATTACTACCATACTCTTCATCAGAATCAAGATTAATAAAAAAAGTATTATCTGGAATTATAATGTCACTAATATTAATAATTCTTCCACCATAAAACTGGGCTTTATTCTCCAAATCACGCGAAGTCCAGAAAAACTCGTAATTACTGTCATAAATGCTGAGCAAGTTGTTGACTAAAACAACAAGCAGTAATACAATAATACTGATAAAAAACAAACCATAAACATTATCCAAATCCAATCTACTTAAACACCACCTTATCATTTATTCCATAAACACTAATATTATTTACATTAACTAAGTTACAGGAATTCAGATTAATATTTGAAAAATTTTTTGAAAAACAAAAACCAGAAGAATTAAAAAATAATACATTATCAACAACACTTAAATTAACACTATTATTGAAAGATAAGGAATTGTTAACACCAAAATTATGAGAATAATAAATAGTTGTTTTTAAATCACTGAAATCCTGAAAAACAATATTCTTACTGCTCCATAAACGAATAAGAGATATGAAAATAGAAAAACAAGAAACTAATAATATGACAAAAAAAACAGAGTATAACTGGCTGAACTGGGATTTTTTCATCTAAAAACCACCATATAGGATTTATTGGAACTGCATTCATAACACAAAGTTAAAACATAATCTCCTTTTGAAAGATTCAGGAAATTAACAAAATCAACACTATTAGTTAAGTTTTGGTTATAAAAACCTCTTAACTCAATAGTTTCAGTAATATTGTTGAAAAAAACATTCTGATTATCAGGAACTTTCAGAACAACTTGCTCAAAACTACCATAAAGGTTGGATTTGTACATATAATTAATCTTATTATTAATATTACTTATCTGAGAATAAAATATATGATAATTCTTATTCTTAATATACTCGTTTATTTCATAAAAACCAATACTAATTACAAAAAAAACAATAATTAAATACGATAACAATTTCAGACTCGGCTCAATCAATATTATCCGGGCAGGTTGGATGATAAATTAGCAGTAGTATTAGTTACTTGATACAAGTTTGAAATAATGCCTGTTTCAATAATTCCAGTCATTTCAAGTATTATTTCAATAATAAGAACTGCTGCAATAATTATAATAATATATTTTAAAGGAAGGCCCTCAACAGATTTACGGTTCATAAACATTATAATATTAATCTAGTAATTATTAATGTTGCGGTAAAAACAAGACAACTAATGAAGAAAAAAACACTGTTATAATACCTTGATGAAACTTCTTCACCACTATTAATAATAAAAGAATAAAGTTTTGAAAGCAGAAAAGATAATCCAAGAACATAAAAACTAATAATTAGTAACGCATACTCATTATTGAAAGAAGTGAAATTCATTGATAAAAAACCAGAAACATTACTTGACAAACTCTCGTTAAGCAATTCCTGAATATTAATAACAAGCGCGCAAATAAAAGGAGTGAAGAATAAACCTGTAAGTTTAATCATTTCAGCATTCTTTGACATAACATTATTAAGTTCTTTTTCAACACTCCTGATTCTGGAATAAAAATCACATATAGAAACAATATTCTCACCTGCGCTGCGAGAATGCTTCATAACACTAGTCACGAATAAATCACTTAAACCTTTTATTCTGTGACTGCTTAACCCATCCATAACATGAATTTCAGAAAATATTTTTTTTAAACCAACACCACGATTAATTAATAAACAAGTCTTTTTATAAAAACTCTTGACATCATCACTCTCAACAACGCTGCCAACCCATTCAATACTCTTCTCAACACTCTGTCCTTCACTGATTTTGGAACCTAAAGAATAAAAACTTGTTATTAAACCAGATTCAAAATTTTTCAACCTCTTCTTCACCTTAATAAGTTTACAGGATTTAGAGTAAAAAAATAATCCTAAAACAAGACTAACTCCTAGATATAAGAAAAGAGTCCTGAAACCCTTAAAAAGCACAAAACTGAAATCAAAAATTTTTGAAAAAAAGAAAATAAAAGAAGGAGAACTCACACCAACAAATAATACAAAAAGCAATAATAAACTGATTCCTTTAGCATCTTTTTCTATATTAATCTGGGAGAAACTAGGAGGAGAACGATTCTTCAAACGATTAATCAAGAAATAATTAACAATCAGACTGATTGAAAATATAATAGTTATATTATTTATGTTAAGAGCAGAACTAGTGAAGAAACTAATAACAGGGAAAACACTAATAATTATTAAAGGAATAATAGTTCCAAAACTAAATATTAATAGGACAGGAAGATAAATATTATTAGAGTACTTACGCGCATCCTCAACAACACCTTTAAGCAGGATTGATAAGGAACGCTCAAGCAATTCATTGCGCTTATTTTTATTCCGTATAGACAAACTACCTATAAGAGTATTAGCTGCATTAAAAACACTTTTGTTGTTAAAACCTTTCATAATATTTAAAAAACTCTTCTTAATATCATATTCTTTCCCAGTATACATCCTTCTCACAAGACGCCCTACATCATCTGTGACTTTACCAAAACTATACTTGCTCACATAATCAAGACTCCTCTCCAAATTAGGATTAATCTTAAGATTAGAAATTAATAGACTGAAAAAATCAGGAAGTTTGCTCAAATCCTTAACTCTTTTCTCATAAGACTTGTTCTTGTAAAAATCACTGAATAAATGATTAATCAATAATCCTATGACAAGGATAATAATCAGATTAACAAGACTGAATCCGAAAAAAAATAATAAAAAGAAACCAAATAGTGATAATGAGAAGAATATTATTCTGCTCGCTTTAACAATCTTTTCAGCAAAAGATTTACTCTTACCTAAATAATCAATGCTTGAAACCAAATCATTACTTGGAGAAACACTTCCAAGCTTGAAAAAATCATGAACTTTGCTGAAAAGCCTTACGCTCTTATCGTACATAACTAGAATCATAAAAATAAGTTAAATAAATAATTTATTAAAAAAAATATAATGGTTTTTCTAATTATTTAAAAGTTATATCAACACTTTCTTTGAAAAAATTCTTCATCACTGAAATATTATTTAAGATATTTCTTAACATTATTCAAAATTGTTATTTTTAAAAATGGGCTCGGCCGGAGTCGAACCGGCGACTTCCGCCACGTCAAGGCGACGTCATAACCACTAGACCACGAACCCAATAAAATAATTTTACATTTTTGTTGTTTTTAAATTATTCGCTAAAAAAAATATTATACTAATCTAACAACATCATTATTGACATGAAAAATACTGATTTCTCTTCCGACACGCTCTTCAAAAAAAGATATAATAACTTTAACCTGGTTAAGAACATCCTTAATAGAGACTTCCTTAAACCTTGTTGCAGCACCCTTCTCCTCATAAGTGTATAATAAATAATCCGGATTCTCTACAATAAAAATAATGCTTCTTGCAGTAATATTAATTCCTAACTTATTATACAATAATAATATGCCAAGAATTCCAAGAACTTCTTTAAAATTCTCTGCTTTTAGAATGTAATAAATATTTCTTACCTTATCCTTAACAACAGCATCGCAGACAAAATTCAGTTTTTTAAAAACCCTCTTATTATCTCCTATTCTCTTAAAATCCCCAATCTTCTTATCATACTCTGTTTCAACAAGCCCGTGCTTATCATCCAGGAAATCAATCATTTTCTTCAGTTTTTTATTCACTTCTTAACACCACGAACAGTTTTAAAAACTTCAAACACTCCGAAAACACCTATTAATAAAATTAATACAGTATTAATATTTAATATATGTAGTAAAAAATTATTAACAAAAATCACCAGTAAATGAACAATAATACTCAAGTATAAAAAAATATTTTTTTTATCCTTAATACTTCTGTAAACAAAATAAGTGAAGAAAATATTAAGCATAAGAAAAGAATTAGCAGAAAAAATATGGTTTAAAACAAAAGGAGTGTGGAAAGGAATTTTAAAAAAAGAAAATGCGTTAAGAATATTCATAAAACCATTAAAAAGCAAGTAATTAAAACCCCATCCAAGCCCGAAAGAATACTTATAATTCTTACTCTGAGTGAAGGTTTTCATGAATAAAAACCTCCACACCTCCTCAAAAAAACCAACACTTAAACTGTAAAAGAATAAGAATGCAAAAAAATCCTTAAAAAATTCAAGAATAAAAGAAAAAGAATCAGTAACAATCATAACAATAAATCCTGCAGCAAAACCTGAAAAAAAAGCAAGCCATTTCTCATATTTTAAACCATTCCATCTCAAACCAAGCAGTAATGAAGGAAATAAAATAATAATTAAGGAAAGAATATATGGGAAAGCATCACTTTCATTAAAACCTGGTTCTTCATAAACTATGTTCTTATTATCAAAACTGTAATTTGATAAAGTATCATTTATTTCAGGATTATTCGTAAAGAAAAACACATCTGTACTGTTAATCATTGCGCCAACGCCTGAACTATTTTTAGGAAAAAAATAAGTACTGTTCTTGTGATTAAAATAACGGAAACCATTAATATGATAGCAGAAAGAATTACTTAAAACCAATAAAAAGATTAGTAAGATTAAGCATTTCTTCATAAAACATAATTAATCATTCCATGTTTTTTATAATTTTAGAAAAAAACATTATTACTCCATTTTTTTAAACTTTTTTTATTGAAATCTTCAAAAGAATCACTAATTCCGAAAAACATGCTGAACTTAACTTTTTCATCCTTTCCTAATTTTACTTCAGGATAAACTTGTTGACTCGAATAACCCTGACTAACTATTTCACGAATATGCTTTTTCGTACTCCTCGGCTCCCAGCCACAACCAACACTGAAATTATGAAAATCATCCCTGAAAGTGCAGAGGTGAACACCAGGCCCGTCATGAAAATCTTCAATACCACTAACTATTTTGTCACCCATATAAGATAATTCATTTTTATGAAAATCCATAATCATAGTTTCAGTGCTGAAAGTGGGGAGAGTGTAAAAGAATTCAACACCAAGTTTAAGATATCTGTCGCTCTTCCCTATATTAATTAATTCTACACTAGCATCAAAAAATTCAGAATTCTTACGCGTCTTAATCTCCTTAATAACAAGAACTTTTTCATATTTAGGGTTCTTAGTAATATAATACATTCTAATACCATTCCTTAATTTCTCCCATTCATAACTTACAGTATTAAGCTCTCCGGGAAAACCCTCACTCAAATAATTGCTTAAATAAATAGAAAAACTATTCCTTAAATAAGGCCAGTTGGATAAGAAACTATTGCATAAGTTATGTCCGGTTTTTTTATAATCCCATTCAATAATCCTTCCTCCTTTATCAGGACTAATCCATAATGTGCTGTTCTTATTGTTAAGAACATAACAATTAGTTGTTGAATCAAAACCATTAGGAATACTGCAGCTCTTAATAGCATGATAATAAGCCATTTGGCGAAAATAAGTTATGCTGTTCATACTCCAGAAAACATCATTACACTGGCTTGTAAGATAATTTTCATAACCCAAATCTGTTTTAATATGTGGTTTGCATGTCTGAATCCTGCTATACAAAGGCTTAATAACTGGATGATTCAAATGATTGAAGAAGTCCCCACCACTCCATGCTTCCATCTCTTCATATGTTCCTTTACCATAATCACGCTCTCTCCATACATCAAACCATTTCAAATAATCACTGTAATGAATAGTTTCAATCCAGGGACTGTTCTCAAGACTGTCATAAAACTTTTTCAGCCAGTTCTGAGCATAACCATAATTATTCCATAAACCAACTTTTTCAGCATCATCAGCACAATTAACAATTAAGTCATCATTAATATTCAACTTGTTAACATAGTTCAAGTAACCGAAAGTTTCATCCATATTCTTGAAAGGAACCAAGTAACGCATACGCTTATCAATATTAAAAA
>CAYWEY010000033.1:0-10129 GCA_964457955.1 Candidatus Woesearchaeota archaeon | reverse complement strand
TAGCATTTATTACAACTTTTCTTGCTTCTGCTTTAAACCTCTGAGCCTGTAATTGTTGTGCTGCTATTTCTTTAGACTGCATAGCTTCAGCAATCTCTAATGGGGGACTCACGCTTTTTAACTGAATCATTGGAATCCTCACACCCCAATTCCAAGTATTATGCCTTATTTTTTCAGCAAGTATTTCATTTAAATGATTAATGTTTGCAAAAACTTCTCTCATATTCATATTTCCTATCGTGTTCCTCACTTCACCAATCATTAAGTTTCTTATTCCCTTTTTGTAATCATTTATTTTTAGCACTGCTTTTTCAGGATTATTTATTTTATAATAAAATATTCCGTCAATATCAAGTCTTAAGTCATCTCTTGTGAATGAGTCATCAATCTCTATTTCAAGCATTTGTGTTCTTGCATCAATTCTGGCGTATTCTTTTTCAAAAAAAGGGATTACAAAAACCCAGCCAGGACCAACAACCCTATTGAATTTTCCCATCCTGAAAATTATTCCTCTTTCAAACTCATCATATTTTTTCAAGAAGAAAACGTATATTATGACTAGAGCAATAATAAAAATGAATGCGTAAAAAGTCCATACATAATTCAGGAACAAGAATATCATTCCTATTACTAGAGCAAGTATTACTAATAAGTCATACCTCATAAAGTAGTAATAAATAAATTATTTATTTTATAATTTACTATTAGTATATTTATGTTTTTTGATGTCCACGTGCACTTGTTTAACAAAGATTTCAATAATGATCGTGCCAGAATAATAAGAAAATGTTCTGAAAAGAACATAATTGTTTTCAATACAGGACTTGATTATATAACTAATGAAGAATGCCTTTTTATTTCAAAAAAATATGAAAATGTTTTTTCATGCTTTGGTATGCATCCTTTTTATGATTTTGATGAAAGAGTAATAAACCAGATTAAGAAGAATAAGAAAAATATTGTTGGTGTTGGAGAAATAGGATTGGATTATAAATATGAAAAAAAGAATCAGGTGAGTGTTTTTAAGAAAATGATTAGTCTTGGAGAAGATTTGGGTATTCCATTAATTATTCATTCTCGTAACGCGCAGAACAAGGTTATTGAAATGATTAAAAATGTTAGTGTTCCTGTTGTTCTCCATTCTTTCTTGACCAGCAAGAAGAATATTATTAAAGCATCAGGATTAAGTAATGTTTTTTTTAGCATTCCTGCCAGTATTTCTTATTCTAAACAATTGGAATGGATGGTTAAAACCCTCAGTATAGATAAGTTATTATGCGAAACGGACAGTCCTTATTTATGGAAGTACGGGCGCAACACTCCAATTAATGTTTTAAAAAGTTATGAAAAAATAAGCGAGTTAAAAAAAATTAGTCTTAAAGAATCTGAAGAATTAATTGAGAATAATGTGCATTCAATATTTCCGAATATAATAAAAATTTAAATATAGTATATTATTCTAATTATGTATGAAGAAGAAAATCTTTTTATTATTGATACTAATGGTTTTTTCAACTGTGTTCTGCAGCACTATTAATATTGAACCTGTTGATAATAGGGGAAAACCAGGAGACGTGCTCATCTATAATATTACTGTTGTAAATGAAGGAGTTTCTCCTCTCAGAGTTCGTTTTTACATGATTACTGCTCTTGTAAACAGTTTCTCTCCAAGTTATAATGTTAATGTTGAGAGTCATGAATCCGAAAATATTGTCCTGCGTCTTAATCTTCCTCCAAATGCTAAGAGTGGGCGTTATGTGGAGACATTATTTGCAGAGATTGATGGTGTCAGAAGCAGTCTGCCGGTTCCTTACACTGTTGAAGCTGCTGAGAATTATTTTGTGTTCAACAGTATGAATGTTCCTAACAAAGTTGATCCGAGAAAACCATTCAACATTACTCTGAATCTCACTAATCAGTACTGGGAATTATCAGCTATGGCAGAACTATCTGTTGTTACTGAAACTAATCAGGAGATTTTTTCAGATGATTATATTGTTAAAGTCCCTATAGGCACTTCTTTGCATAACTTAACAGTAACTATTGACAGAAGAATTCCTCCAATACCTGCTTTTGCAGAAGTAGGAATAAAGTATTATAATACTAATTTTGGTTATAAGAGCAAGAGTTTAACAATAATTGGTTATGAAGAGAATGAGACTAGAGAGATTGTTAGCACAACCATTGTTTCCAGTAAGAATGGGGTTGTAATAACTAATAATGGGACTGTGACATTACCAAGTTATGAGCATAGTATGACTATTAACCCTGTTGATGCTTATTTCATAAAGAATGCTAGCACGGATTACAGAATTGTTGATAATAAGATATACTTCACTGTCCCAGAACTAAGTCCAGGAGAGAGCGTCAGTATTTTTTATGAAACCAATTATATGGTTCTTTACTTCCTTCCTTTATTAATCATAGGACTAATTTACTTGTTCTGGGTTTTCACAAGAAATGTTGATATTACGAAAGAAGTTTTTGAACTTAAAATCACCCATACTTACATGGTTTTTAAAATAGTAATTACTGTTGAGAATATCAGCAACAAAGTATTATCTAATCTTCGATTAGTTGAAGAAGTTCCTCCTGTTGTTCACAAAGTTTATGATTTCGGAACTCTCAAAGGAAAAATTAAGAAAAAAGATAACAAGCGTTTTGTTACCTGGAATATTGACAAATTGAATCCCAAAGAAGAAGTTGTCATAAGTTATCGTATGAAGACAAAAATAGGCTTACTGGGAGAACTTGAACTTCCTAAAACAACTATTCAAATGCTGGACAATATTGGTAAAATCCGCAACGAGTACACAAGTAATAAGATAATAATAGAATCTTTACCTGCAGAAGATGGAGAAGAATCCGAAAGTAAAAAGAAATCAAAAAAGAAGAAAAAATAAACTATTTTATTCTCTTAATATTGCATTCATAATCAACTGTCTTATTTTTTTCAAGTATTTCCTCCACAACTCTTCTTACTTTTGTAATTATGACCACTCATTTCTATCAAAGATTTATTATCCTTTGTTCTGTTCATTATACTCATTAAATTAGATTACATAAATCCTGGATGATTTCAGTAAGAGATGGGGGCACACTTAATTTATCAAATATAAATGATTCTAAAAATTTCTTTAAAAACTCTTTTCAACATTAATTTACTATATGGTAAATAATTAAAAAAGTTGAGAATCAACCAACCCACCATAAAAAGTAAACTTTAAAAAAACATTCTCCATATAATACTTATTGTTGCCCTGGTAGTCTAGCCTGGTTTAGGATAATGGACTGTCGATCCGTTGACCCGGGTTCAAATCCCGGCCAGGGCGGTTTTCTTTTGGTATAACTCCTACCATCGCCTTTATATAGTTATTTAGGAGCAGTGATTAGTGTTATGAAAGCTAAACTTTTTTTGTATTTATGCAACTTCAGTCTGGATTGGAGGATAAAGTATTTTTTATATTAATGGAGTATTTCCACACTTTTTCGAGAGTTTTAAGCAGTATGTTAAGGTTTTAAAGAGTCTTGTGGAAATAAGGAATGGATATAATCCTTCAAATCTATTAAATACACAAATATTTCAGTAGTTTTAGAGTCTTATGGATGTTAATAGATTTATCAAAAAAGTATTATTATTGGTTGCATGATTAATGGTGTTAGTTTTTGAATCTTTTTTGGAGTGTTTTATTATGAATGAAGAATGCTGTGCAGAGAATAATTATTCCAAATAGTGTTAGTATTGTAAAGTCTAAAATTAATCCGGATGGTCCGAATCCGCTTTTTTGTCCGAATCCAATGTTGATGAGGTCAACAAAGTATGTTAACGGCGATATGAGTGTTAAAGTACTTAGTGTTATTGGTTTGAATAATGGGCTTATGAATATTAATGGGAATTTTATTAAAAGAGTTAATGTCATAGTGGATGAAGGAGTGTCTGATGGAGGTGCTGAAAGTAATAGGCTGAATGCTGAGAATGAGAAAGCACTGATTATTATTGCAGGAACGATTATTAACAAATTCATTGACGTCCATAAATCATAAAATATTATTCCTATAAAGAGTGGAACTATTGAGAAGAGACTTCCGAAAATTATTGAACTCCAAACATTACCTAAAAGTATTGTCTTAATAGATATGGGGCACGTGATGAGTCTTTCCAGTGTTTTCTGACGAGTCTCCCATGGCAATATTACTGGCCCGATAGATGTAGCAGTGAAGAATAAAGCCATACTCATTAGTCCTGAAATAAGATAAAATTGGTTAATATTTCTTCCTGTAATTAATGCAAAAAAGAGCATTATTGGAAACAAGACTCCCTGAATAATCACTGGCCCCTTATTATAATAGATGCGGATATCTTTTTTTGCTATGATGAAAGAACGTTTTAACTGTTCAATCATTGTTTCAATAATACTTATTTGTTTCAATCCTTGTCACCATTTATTATTTTGATAAAAACTTCTTCCAAACTAAATTCTGGAGTATTAATTTCATTAATCTTGACTTTTTCAATTTTGCAAAAATTAACGAGTTTAAATAATGATTCATGCAATTCATTAACTGTTAGTTCATAACGCGTTTTATTCATTCTCTTGACCTTCTTAACCCAAGGCAAATCAGTTAATTTGTCTTCATTAATTTTGCCTGAGAATTCAACATTAATTATTTGAAGACTTTTTTCAATCTTTCTCAAATCCTGAGGAGTGCCTATTTTGACAATAACTCCTTTATTAATTATGGCAATTCTGTCACATAACTCTTCAGCCACATTCATATCATGAGTTGTTAAGAAAATAGTCACGCCTTTCTTATTGTACTCCTTTATTAACTTCTTAATAATAATGCTTGACTGAACGTCCAAACCAGAGGTTGGCTCATCTAAGAATAAGATTTTAGGATTGCTCATTAAAGCCATACACAATAATAGTCTTTGCTTCATACCTTTAGAATACTTCTTAGCCAAGTCATCCTTTCGAGAGTATAGCTCGAATTGTTTCAAAATACTCTCCGCTCTGTTTAAACACTCTTTTTTAGGCACGCCGTGAATTTCTCCTATGAATATTAAGTTTTGTAATCCTGTTAAGTCCAAGTATGCGTTGGACATTTCAGGCACGTTCCCCATGATTTGTTTAATACTGATCTGGTTTTTCCAGAAATCTTTTCCATTAATAATTATTTTCCCCATGGAGGGTTCCAGGACGCCGGTAAGCATCCTGATTGTTGTTGTTTTTCCAGCACCGTTAGGTCCTAAAAACCCGAATATTTCCCCATCTTTGACTGAAAAACTAATATTATCAACCGCTTTAACAATATCAAAATTTTTTGAAATACTCTGAACCTGCATCACATCACTTTTTTTCACCATTTTTTAGCAGCATCCTCCTTTACCATCCTTACCTCGGTCCTGAATTCCAAGAACAACTAAGTCAGTTACTGCCCTGATACCTCTCACTTCATTCTTTTTAAGATAAAAGGTTTCATTAACTTTCAAATTCTTAGTCCCTTCACTGCCAGTGAATACTCCCTCTCCTTTCAACACTGTAAAGAGTACTGCGTAATCTTCAGGATGAGGACTTATTTCAACCCCTTTATGTAAGCAGATTAGTGCTGCATGAAAACCTTTACTGTTCAAGAAGTGCTTTTTCACCGGTTTTTCAGGATTAAATTCAATCTTATTGCTCAAATTTATGCTTTTCATTTTTTATCACCTCCTTTTATGAATGCTTTGTTCTTAATCATTCTTATTGAACCTATTACTATAAATAATGCTCCGAACCATACGTGCAAGTCAATCATTAATCTTTTGCTGGGCGTGATTCCATTCAAATAATTAATGAACAAAGGCACTGAAGTTAAAGCAGTTATTGCAAAAGAAACAATGCATATGATGCCTATTATTTTTTTCATCTTTTTCATTTTTTACCTCCGAATTCTTTTTTGTAAAAAGAACGCATATTTTTCAACAATTCTTTGCGCTCCAAAAACATTTCAACCCAGTTTTTCAGAATCTTCCTTCCCTTACTAGTTATTCTGTATTTTCTGCTGTCAGGTCCTGAATCATTTTTTTCCCATTCTGATTTTATAACACCACATTTTTCCATGCGTCTGAGAGTAGTGTACATAGAACCTGATTTGACATTAATATTTGCTAAATCTTTCAAACTTTTTATTAAGTCATAACCGTGGGAAGGATTTTCACAAATAATGCGGAGCGTTAAAAACTGAAGCCATCTTTTTTCAGGATAATTGCATGGTTTACACATAAATAAGGTATATAACAATGTTATATATAAGTTTTTTGATTACGTGAAAATATTACTTTAAAAAATAAAAAAGTAAATAAATTGCTTTGCTTATTCTGTTGAGATACTGTGACATCTGCCTGCAGTTTTATGTCTTGCACAACCACCAGCACTTGCGTGTCTTGCACAATCTTCTCTTTGATGATTTGGGCAGTTTGCTGCATTATCACAGACACCATCATTATCAGCATCTACAAATCCACTTGCTTGTTCTTTGTGAGAGCAATCAACAGCATTATCACAGACACCATCATTATCAGCATCTACAAATCTTGTGGTTGGTGCGGTTTCAGATTCCTGAGCAAATACTAAACTCGTTAATAACAATAAGCTCACCATTAATACTGCTCCTGTTCCAATTCCCATAATTTTATTAGCCATTCTTATTTTCACCCCCATTTATCTTTTATATTATTATATAATACTGAAACGATATATAAATGTTTGTTGAAACTAATTTTTTATGTTTCGTATTTTTGAAACATGGTTTCGAATAAGTGAAACATTACGTTAAGTTTATAATAATCTCTTGTTATTATTAATTAATGAAAGTGAACTCAAAATTATTATGGTTGATATCCATTGTAGCCTTTATTGGTGTTTTGCTTATTTTAGGATATAGTCTTTTTCAGGATTTTGAATTACATCCCATGATTGGGAAGGGAATTTGTCCGAAGATGATTCCTAATTATATTTTATGGGTTTCAATGATTTTGATGATAATTGTTATAGTCCCAATTTCTTATTATTTTATATCAAAAAGATTGGAAGAAAAAATGGAAATGAATCTTAGCGCGATTACGAAATTAGTAGACCAGGATATTAAATCTAGTCCAAAAGAAGGCAAGATTAATGATAATAGCAATATCTTAAAGCTGTTAAATCTTAATGAGAGAAAAGTGGTTGAAAAACTCATTGATAATAAAGGCAGTGTGTTGCAGTCTGAAATAAGCAGGATGCCAAAAATGACTAGATTAAGGGCACATAGGGCTGTGAAAAAATTAGAACAAAAAGAAATAGTTACATTGACTTCTTATGGAAAGACTAATAAGATTGTTTTAAGTGAAGATATTAAAAATATACTTATGAAAGAGAAATAATTTTTGAAATATGTTGTGCAAAAATCACTGATATAAATATTATTTTATCCATTTCTTGATTTCTTCTTTGCTTGGTATTCTGCCACTGCTTTTTTCTTCTTCATTTATGAATAGTGCAGGAGTGCTCATAACACCTCTTTCTATCATGCTCTTTATTTCTGTTACTTTTATTATTTCAGCATTTATTTTTTCTTTTTCAAGCACTTCCCTTACTTGCTTTTCTAATGTTTTACAGTTTGGGCATCCGCTTCCGAATATTTCAATCTTCATTTTTACTTTTCATCTCATCCAATTTTTCCTTGGATTTCTTGATTAATCCTTCTTTTATTATTATTTCTTTCACAATTTTTTTGTCAGGAAAGCTTATAGCATCATGTATGCACCAAGTTTCGCATGATGTGCATCCAACCATGCATTGCTTGGGTCTTGCAACAACTGCTTTCTTATTCTTAAAATCAAAGTCATAAACTTTTCTTCTGCAACTAGTTATGCAAATCCCACCAGTACTTGTGAATTTATTTTCATCAATCCATTTCATTTTTGTAATCATTCCCTAATACTTTTGTTATTCCTTTCACTAAATCATTCCAGTAATCATTTAATGCTTGATCAGCATCCTCATTAAACTTATTAATCCACTTGTTCGTGGTTTTTGTTTCTCCTAATTCGTCTACACTCACTAATAAATGATTGTGAACCATGTCTTTTGCTCTTCCAGTCCATTTTTTAGGTAATGAATTGCTTAATTTATTATACTTAATAATTTTATTAACAACTTTTTTAACATGCTCTTTATAATTAACATCTTCACTCGTTAATTCATTTATCATTTTTGGCATAATTTTCTCAACCCATTTTCTGTGGAATCTGCAGAATCCTGTGTCTTCATTGTATAATTCTTTAATTAATCTTTCAGCACATTTTTCACCAAGAAGTTCTGGCTCAACAAATTCTTTGCCGTAAAAAGTTGTGAACTTCCCTATAATAGGAAGAGGCGCGACAAATCCAGGCCTCAAATACTCATTAGGACTCATAACTCCATTATCTCCAAAACGGAAATAAACACTAAAATTAATATTATTTTTTTCTGAAAAACATCTTATTCCTTTTGTTAATTCATGAATTTTCCCAAAACCAGCTAATCTTGTTAACTTAACTGCTATTCTTGAGTTTTTCTCAGAATCATTTATGTTAAAATTTTCTTCATTAAAAACAGGTTTTTCAGAAATTCCAACATCCTCTGGCTTAATAATATTTTTCTCTATGGCTTCAAAAACAGTGCTTAACAAATTACCAAAACTTATTGCATCAAAACCCATTGCGTCAACAGTGTTAACCAGTTTTTCAGCATATTCTTGAGTGAATATTCCAAGATTTGGTCCGCAACTGCTGTATGGTTCATAATCCTTAACATGAACTTTCTGAACTTTTTTGCATACTGCTGGACACACTTCTCCACAATTTTTTGATTTCTTAATATCATAATCTTTAATATAAACTTTTTTTATGAACTTGTTATAAAAATTTAATCTCTTCCTTTTATTCCAGTACATGCTGTTCCAGTTGAACATTAAAGCATCATTCTCTAAACTTTTATAATTGCTTAAAAGTGTTCCTTTGCCTCTGTATTTCTTTGTATGTTCAGAAGCTATTTTCATAATGTTTGATTCATCATATTCTTTTGTAATTATTTCAATAATTTTAGGATTTTTTTCTTTCTTATAATCCCCTCCAACCATTATTCCTGCAATATTGTGTGATTGAGCAAGCACACTGCCATATCCTCCTCTCCCTGCAAATCCTTCACTCCCATAATCAAGCTTGTTGTTTTTTATCCTAACACTGCTTAATCCACCCATGTTTGTATTAAATCCTGAAGGACCTGCAACTATTGAACGATGTCTTAATTTTTTGAAAAAACTTGAATATTTATTAGCAAGCCATTCCTGAAGTGAGAAAACACCTTTTTTTTCATAAAGCTCAAACAATTCAGGAACTTCCTCAACTTTCACAACTAATTTTTCATTTTCATACTTAATCAATATTATTGAAGGATTTTTTGCCCTGCCAATAATTTTTATTGAATCAACACTTGTTCTGCATATTTCCTCACCAAGCCCACCTATAGTACTGAAAAAGAATCCTTTAGTTAAAGGACTTCTTCCACTTATAATTGCTCGATGAGCACCAGGTAATCCTAATCCTGTGAAAGGACCTGAACTCATTATAAACAAATTATGCTCACTTAATGGATTCTCTTCATAAGTCTTATTCTTTAAATGTTCATTAACACTATATTCAAGAATGCTGAATTTGATTTTTTTTTTAATATCATAATCATTGTTTGAAACATTTATTGTTAATACTTTCATTAATCAATCAACTCTTCAATCTTCATTTTTACTTTTCATCTCATTTAGTTTTTCCTTGGATTTCTTGATTAATTCTTCTTTTTTTATTATTTCTTTCACAATTTTTTTGTCAGAAAAGCTTATAGCATCATGTATGCACCAAGTTTCGCATGATGTACATCCAACCATGCACTGTTTTGGTCTTGCAACAACTGCTTTCTTACTTTTAAAATCAAAATCATAAACTTTTCTTCCGCAGATAGTCACGCACATCCCGCAACCAACGCATTTTTCCTCATCAACTTGTGGGTTCCAGTCAATTTTTTCCCTGTCAATTCCTTTCCATTTTGCAAATTTTTCATCCATTTTCATA
>CAYWEY010000032.1:4953-12386 GCA_964457955.1 Candidatus Woesearchaeota archaeon | reverse complement strand
AAACCACTCAGTAATATTTTACCACTTGATTTTTCTGAAAATTCCTTAACTTTTTCCAAACTTTTTTTCTTTATTGTTGTGACAGGTCTTGACTGAACAATATATAAATGATTATTCTCAACAGCCCATTCTATATCCTGAGGACTCTCATAATGTTCATGAATGTCCTGAACTAGTTTAGCAAGCTGAATAATCTGCTCATCCTTCAAAACCTGCTTTTCCTGTTTTTCTTCAGAAACATCAACCCATTCATTCTTATTATCTCCTGTTTTAGTAATCATTCTCTCCTGCTTATTTACTTTTTTCTTAATAATCTTCCAGTCCTTTTTACTAACTTCATAATAATCCGGGTTTATGCTCCCCTGAACAACAGCATCTCCTAGTCCGTATCCGGCTTCAATAATGACTTTTTCTTCACCAGTGCTTGGATGTACGCTGAAAGCAACACCACTAATATCACTACCTATCATTTTCTGAATAATAACAGCAATCTTTACCTTCATATGCGGGAAATCATTTCTTTCCCTGTAATAAGTTGCTCTTGCAGTGAATAAAGATGCCCAGCATTCGCGGACGCTTTTGATAAGACTCTCGTCTCCAATAACATTAAGAAAAGTTTCTTGCTGTCCTGCAAAACTCGCGTTAGGCAAATCTTCTGCTGTAGCACTGCTTCTTACAGCAACATAATATTTTTTTTCACCACTTCTTAATTTATGATATGCATCCTTAATACTTTTCTTAATCTCTTCAGGCATATCTTTTTTTATGATTAATTCTCTTATTTTCTTAGTCTTTTCCTGAAGTTCATCACTGTCTTCAGTGTTTAATTCATCAAGTATTTCACTAATTTGTTTTTTCAAACCAGTTTTTTTAATAAAAATCCAGTAAGATTCAGCAGTAACAACGAATCCTGGAGGAACAGGAAAGCCTGACTGGAACATTTCACCCAGATTAGCACCTTTTCCTCCAGCAATATCAACATCATCTTTATTTATTTGTTTAAATAATTTAGTATACTCAGCCAATTATCATCCCACCTCTTAATATATTTAGAAAATATTCAGTATTTATAATAATTACTGAGTAATCTCAATATGTGTTTTTACAGGAAGTTTATGACTCGCTCTTTTCAAAGCTTTCTGTGCTTTACTAATATTTTCTTTCTCTAATTCAATATACATTATTTCCTGTCCTTTATTTAGTCTTGCAGCTCTTGATACTGGACGACCGAAAGATTTCCGCATTCCAGTACTTAACCTGTCTGCTCCCGCACCCATTGCTATAGGATTATACCTGCAAATATGATGGGGGTAGACTTTAATTTTGAAATAATAATTATTTCTTCCCACTTTCTCAACTAAGAATTTATTAGCTGTCTTCCTCGCTGATTCCATGCAATTATCCAATACTTGCATTTTTTCTTTTGTTAATAACGAAACTCTTTTAGGGAATTTCCTGCTCCTGTTGCCCATATCAAATCTTGCAACTTCCAAGTGCGGAGTGCTTGGAACAAATGCTTTCTTCTTATACTTTGATACTCTAGTATAAGGTCTTTTCATATTACGATAACACTTGCTTTTTCTCTTCTTAGCCATAACTTTTCAAAAACAAAATACGAGTTTAAAAAACTTTTGGAATAAGTTAATTAGTAATTATTAAATATCTCAAGTTTTTTATTTATTTATAGTATGGAGGATTACAAATTATTATATGAGAAGGCTGAGCGTGAAGTTAAAATCGCTGATCATATGGCGTATGTTACGAGCAGATTAATTAAGGATAAGAAAATAATCGTAAGCGTTGTCGACCATATTAATAAAGCATTACTTAACTCAATCAATTCATACATGTATCGTGAAAAAATGTATAAGCGTTTACGCAATATTCCTGAAGACAAGGGTTTACTAATAAGATTATTCTTCAGCAAGTATGCGAAGGATTTAAATCTTAATAAATCTCTTGAGAGTATGAGTCAAAAAATTATGAGAGCAATGGATTCGTACAATAAGCAGGGGATGATGCTGAAAAGAACCAACAAGTTTGTAGTAATATCCCCAAGTTATGAAGTGATTGATTTTGATATGAATGAAGTAAGAAAATGGCTTGATGAAGCAAAAGTTTTTGTTAAAAAAATTGGTGAAAAATTATGAATTTCTCTTATTTGAAACTGAGCAAGGAAGAATACAAGAGAGCATTAATAGTTTATGATTCCATAAATAATGATAATGTGAAAAATTTCTTAAAACACTTATTAAAGAGCATGGAGTTCTTAAGTGATGGATTAATAGGTTTCAGAGTAGACATGTTTAATATTGGAAAAATTAAGAATTTTGTTACTCCTGCAGCAGGAGAAGACTTTCTTGATTTCTATTTTTATTTATATAATCTTAATAAGAAAAATTTTAATTTCATAGGTTCAAATAATATTATAGTGCAGGGAAGAAAAAATGTTTTTAAATTATCAGTTAATGATTTTCATAACTATTTGCTGAAAGTAAGAGATTATTTTAATAAAACTTATAACTATTTGGAAAAATAAAAGAATAATGATTGAAGAGTTAGTGAATTATATTCTTGAATTAATAAGGAATACTGGGTCATGGGGAGTAGTTTTAGGAGTTTTTATTGAAAGTGTTCTGGCTCCAATACCAAGCCCAATAATTATTATGGGTGCGGGATTCATATTATTGCCAGGTGATTTTTCTTTCATCCAAATACTTCCAGATTTATTATTATTAATAACTATTCCGGGCGCAATAGCTACAACTATAGGGAGTTATATTGGTTACGGAATAGGTTATTACGGGGGCAAACCATTAATAAACAAGTTTGAATGGTTGTTGGGTGTTAGTTTTGAAGAATTAGAGAAAGGAGTCAGTTTGTTAAGTAAAGGACCTGGTGATGAAGCAACTATCTTCTTTTTCCGCGCATTACCTATTTTTCCTTTAAGTGTTTTCAGCGCTGTTGCAGGACTCACAAGAATAAGTTGGCAGAAATTCACTGTATTCACATTTCTTGGTGCTCTTGTAAGAGTATTCGTTCTTGGAGTAATAGGTTGGTTTATGGGTAATGCTTATACAATGGTTGCTGAACAAGTTGAGTTAATGGAGAAAATAGGAACAGTAATACTGATTGGATTAATAATTATAGGATTCTTTTACTTATATAGGAAGAAAAAGAATGATTAACTCTTAACTGCAATCATTGTTGAAGTTCTCTTAATGGATTTTATTGAACGAATCTTGTTTATTATGAACTCCTGAAGTCCTTCCATGTTCTTAATATCAACTTTTGTTATAATATCGTATTCTCCGTAAACAACATTCAAATCCTTAACTTCTTTAAGTTTCAGTAATTGTTCAGAAACTTCTTTTTCAGTACCACTCTGAATATTAATTAGTATGTAAGCTGTTACCATAATTGAAGAGAATAATTCTTCTTTTTTTAAAACTTATTATTCACGGGAGATAAGTTCTTTTCTTATTCTCAAATGTTTCTTTCTCTCCAAACCATAAATTAATCTCTTCTCTTGCTTCTTCTTTATTTCCTGAAGCATGAACAATATTCGCACCAGCAACACCAACTTTTGTTGCATAACCCAAGTCAAGATGAGCAAAATCACCGCGTATTGTTCCAACAGATGAGTCAGCAGGATTCGTGCTTCCCACAATTTTCCTAACCATCTTAACTGCATTAATTCCTTCAACAACCATTGCAACTACAGGTCCTTCAGTTATGAAATTAATAAGGGTTCTATGAACTTCTTTACCAGCATCAATCTTGGTGCCGTCAAAATCAGGAAGATACCTTAATGCTTTCTCACCAAGTCCGGGAATCATTGATTCAGGATAGTGTTTTAATGCGAATTCTTTTTCAGGCCAAACCATTTTCATGCCAATAATCCTGAGTCCTCTCTGCTCGAAACGCTTAATCACTTCTCCAATAAGTCCTCTTTTCACAGCATCTGGTTTGATTAATACAAGTGTTTTCTCAATCATATTATGAAATGAAGAAAATTGATTATACTATATAAATCTTACTTCTCACTATTATCGTATTTTATATCCTTTATTATTTTTTCAATATTGGATAATTTTTTCCTGATTTTATTCACGCTTTCTTCAACAGTCATAATGTATTCTGTTAATTTCTTGTTTTCAGATTCACTATTTTTTTGTTGATAATTCTTCCCCAATATTTCATCTAAATCCATACTAATTATTAGAAAACGTTTTTTTAAATTTTTTATTATTTGTACATTATTACAAAAAAGAGTGTTGTTGAAAAAAATATGATAACATAAGTATACTTACTGCCTTCCCAACTCCGGGGATTGAATAAGTCAAGTAATAAGTGCATGGAGTAAGCAAAACAAGCAATTAGTATAAGCGGATTATTGAACACTAATATTAATATCATAGGTATTATTGGACTGTGTATTAACCAACTCCTCTCTCCTTTTTTGTGAAAATCATTGTCTGGGCTTAATCCGAAACTGTACCATTTCTTATTAGTTATTCTCCCTCCTGTGAATAAGAAAACTATTACTAAACACATTATTATATTAATCCATCCTTGCTGCAGGAAAGAACTAATTCTTACGGGCAGAATATTCAGGGAGAATAATGTTATAAAAATAATTATTCCAAATATTTTATGATTCACTCCTTTCATACATAATTCATAAGTGTTTTCTGGGTTTTAAACTTTTCATACAATACACTATTATTCATTAAGAAATGACAGGGCGTTATTACTTCTAAGTATTTTTTCATCTTATTTATTGTTTCAAAACTCTTCTCTTCATTACATGCTTTCCTGGCGGCCTGCCTTACAACCCATACTCCTAAAGGGCAGTAATACTCTTCTGTTACTTCTCTTATGAGTACTGCTCTTGCCTGAACTTTTTTCTTCTCCAAATACTCAAGAATTGCGAGACGAGCAGCATAATAACCTCCTGCTGTCTCATAAGCGTATTCTTTCCTCCCGTCATATTCTTCATAATCATGGCAATATTCATCACCATTTGTTGTTTCAAACAATTCATAACCCCACAAGCTGGGTAATAATATTATTGTATAAATATTGCCGTAAAACTTTCCGTACAAAATCATATAATCATTTATTATTTTATAATCCCTGACTTTCTTAATCAAATATTTACCAAGAATATCGTCAACAGCAGTTATGCTCCATCGTGTGGGAACAAGTTTCCTATTATTCTCAACACCAACACTTCCACTGCTCAGTATTCTCACAATACTGTTCTCACTTATTCCTTTATTGTATAAGTAAGTGACTGCTTCTTCTGCTTTGAAATCAGTATCGTAATGCGCTTTAGAAACAGGCCTCTTAATCTTAGGATTATCGCAAACAACTAATTTCTTTATATTGCTGGCTGGTCCTGAAGGAGTAATATTAAAATTATTCACTATTTTCAGGACAGGCTTCTTCTTCAAATTCACTTCAATATTCACGGGTTCTTTACTTAATGCTATTTCCTGAAGTTTTCTTACTTTATTACTATCCACATCTTTCACCTTGTTCTTTCCCCGACTATTAACTAGTCTTCTTCTCTTATTTATGACCTGGTTTATTTTGTAATTCTTACTCCAGTATTCTGGTGCATCATACTTCCATGCATCTCTTGACTCGTACTGCGGGCTTAAGAAACCAATATTTACTTTAGGATAATCATGCCTGCCTACAAATATTGAAGGGCTTGAGCCGTAAAAATCTTTCTTGAAATCTTTATCAACTTTTTTATAATCTAAGTATTTTTTGTAATACTTGCATGGTCCTCCGCACCAGCCACGCCCTTTACACTTAAGACACAACGGCTTCATGTCAATAAAAAATAATTATTTTTTTTTTTATTTATAAGTGAGTAGATTATGGTTCCCCTAAAAAAATTACTAATTTTTCTTTCAATAATTCTTTAAGTTCTTGACTATCATAATAGTATTGGTCAGGAATTTTTAATACTCTTATTTTCTCTTTATTATACTGTTTCGGAAAATCTCTTTTAATCCACATCATATGATAATTTTCCATTGTGAAAATAACATCCGCCCATTCAAGCATTTCTTCATTCAGTTTTCTTTTTGTACTGCATGAGTAATGAGCTCCTGCTGATTTATTGATGAATGGGAGAGATTGATAATTAAAGAATATGTTAATAATCCGAGAATCTCTAATAAAGATATCATTAATAATCTGAGAGATGAGAATATTATTGTTTCAGAAAAAAAAAGTAAAAGATGCTTTAAGTAAGAGAAAATTATTCAGCAGTTTTGATATGATTTTTGATAAAACAATTAAGGAAACACTTAAGAAAATTGAGCATTAACCACTTTTCAGTGTTTCCAACAATTTATTAATAATGTTGCTCTTAAAATTTTTATGAATTATGTTGGAATAACAGGAATTACTGAAGAGCATCAGATTAATTATTTAAAAAAATTTTTCAGAAAGAATAATGCTTCTTCTCATGAATTAATGTTGGGTTTTCTCGTCTCTCACAAGACTGCAACTTATTTGTTGACCTGTGGTGAAGAAGGTTTTCAAAATAATCCAGGGAATCCCAGATATCCTGATATTAATGAATTATCCGGATTATTGAAAAAATGCAGTGATGGTGTTTTCAAAACTATTCATTATAATACAAAAAACTTAGGCGGTTTGTTCAAGGAATTAAGCGCTGTACTAGAATATGATGATATAATTGATTATTGTGATGGTGTTCAGTTCAATATTGTTTGTCCTCCAGTTAGTGAATTAAAAAAGATAAAGAAAACTTATTCTGATTTAAAACTAATTTTTCAATGGTCTCATCGTGTTTCAGAAAAAGCAAGTAATGAAGTGATTGCTGAAAAACTTGGTAATAATTATTCTTTCATGGATTATGTTCTCATAGACCCGAGCGGGGGGAGAGGTAAAGAGATGGATTTGTCTGAATCAGTTGAGAAATATGAGCTTCTCAGGAGTAAGGGTTTTGTTAACAATATTGGTTTTGCAGGTGGATTAAATCCTCAGAATATAACTAGTATTCTCTCAGGACTTGAATCCTTTTTAGAAAATAATGATTTCAGTATTGACGCTGAAAGCGGACTCCGCACAAATAATTTATTGGATTTGAATAAAGTAAGTAAGTATTTTAAAAATGTTTTAACGCATAACTTATTTTCTCACTCAGAATATTAATTTCTCTGATTATTTCTTTTTTCTTATTATCATGAAATCCTTCTCTTCCCAGGAGAACTTTGTTATTTTTTATAGTGATTGACAGGGCTCCTTTTTGTTTATCTTCATAAAACATTAAGAAACCATTTCTTTTCTTGAAATGAATTATTTTCTCCAAATCACTGTCATTTATTGACTTATTTAATTCAGGAATCTTCTTCCCCAAGTAAGGAATTAATTCATTTACTCCT
>CAYWEY010000032.1:0-4943 GCA_964457955.1 Candidatus Woesearchaeota archaeon | reverse complement strand
ATTATTGTTTTTCTGAATCTCATTAATATAAATATTATTCCTTAATCCTTGGTATTTATTGCTGTAACAATATTTTATTATATCTTCTTCCATACTAGGATGTGATTTTGTTTTAAACATCTTACTTCCCGAATCTCCTGTGCCTCTCACTGTATTCTTTCAAGTCCTGTTCAAACATTTCTTTATTATAATCCGGCCAGTATTCTTTCCTGAATTTGAATTCAGCATACGAGGAATCCCAAAGCATGAATCCTGATAATCTTCTTGCTTTCTTCATACCCGTTCTCACTATGAGGTCTATTCCCGGACTCTCTTTACTATCCATGTTTTTTTTCACAAAAATTTCATCAATCTTTTCAGGAGAAACATTTTTTTTAACAATTCTTTTAACACTATCAACTATTTCCGCCTGCCCGTCATAAGCTATGCAGAAATTCACGAGCATTCCGTCATTTTTTTTCGTCTTCTCCTCTAATTCTTTAATAGATTCCTGGAGTTTTTCAGGAAGTAATTTTATTCTTCCAAGCACTTTGCACTTAATATTATCTATCTTATCCATCTTCTTCAATCCCTTATTCAATAAATTAAATAAGTATTTTACTTCTTTTTTTGTTCTCTCAAGATTCTTAATCGACAAACAATATAAAGTTAAGTACTTGATTCCTTTCTTCTGAGCATAAGAAATTATTTTTTTCAATTTTTCAAAACCCTTCTTATGCCCTGCAAAAGTAGGCAAATTCCTCTTACGCGCCCATCTTCTGTTACCATCAAGTATTATTCCAACATGTTCAGGCAAGTTCATACAATATTTCAAATATTAGTAACTTTTTTAAATACTATTGTTTTTTTTCTTTATAATAATTATGGGCGTTAATAAATATTATAACAAATTATGGAAAAATCCAAGAAAAAATAATCCTGCTTACGCAAAGCGTTTGGTTAAGTGGCGTGGTCAGAAAGCAGTTACTCGCGTAAAAAATCCAACCAGGCTTGACAGAGCGCATAGAATTGGTTATAAAGCAAAACAGGGAGTGAATGTTTATCGTGTACGCATAAAGAAAGGAGCGCGTAAAAGAGAACGTCCACGGAGTGGAAGAAAACCAAAAAAATACGGGCAGTCACGTTATTCTCCTAAGATTAGTTTTAAAACAGTTGCTGAACAAAGAGCTCAGAGAAAGAATCCTGGACTCAGAGTGCTTAATAGTTATGAAGTTGGTGATGATGGTAAGCATAAATGGTTTGAAGTAATAATGATAAATCCTGAACTACCTCAAATAAACAAGGATAAGGATTATAAGAGGTTATGCACCAATAAGCATAGGAAGAGAGTCTTCAGAGGACTCACGAGCAGTGGCAGGAAAGGAAGAGGACTTCACAAGAAAGGAAAAGGAACCGAGAAGAACCGCCCAAGCATTAAAGCACACAATACGCGCGGGAAATAATTATTCTTCAATTTTTTTAAGAGTATCTTTCAATTTCTCCTTTACACCCTTTTCTATTCTTCTCTTACTTGTTATTCCAAGAATTCTTATTTTTTTAGTTCCATGAGAAGTATGGTATAACATATAAGTCACCCAGTTTATGAAAGGTTCTATTATTAATGATTGGTCAGCAAAAAAATCTATATTTGATACTTTTATTTCTCTGTTAAAATCTTTTCTGTGAAAAACGTATTTGAAAGCCTTAATCATTTTATCATCATCTTTTAAGTCTGATAGAGTAGATGCAAAATAATTTATTTTTTTACCTAATTCTTCTTTAGTGAATGTTTTAAAATTGCCTTTCTGGCTTCTAGAAAGCACTAAATTGTATCTGTTTTTCTTATCTTTTAAGATATTAATTTTTTTATTCTCTTCCTTCTTAACCCAATTGTCAAGCAAATCAATCACAATATTAGTTATTCCTAAAGTGGATTCCAGAATAATCCTTATTAATATTTTCAAGTCATTATCAATTGATTTTTTTTCTAACTTGGCTTTATAAGGATTATCATCTCTGCCGTACTTAATATTTAATCTATCGAATAAATCTTTAATTTCAGATAATACTCCTCCTTCATCTTTTATTTCTCCTAATTCCAATTCTTTATAATAGGCTTCATCATCGTCAGGATAATAATCATATTCCCAGTAATTATCAATCCATGAATCATCTTCATCCTCCAAATCCTTGTTTTTAATGATTTCTTCTTTTTTCTTTTTTCTAAATAATGATTTTATTTTAGAAAGTAACTTTTTAGTTCTGAACTTTTTTGTTAAACTATTTATTTCTTCTTCTATTTTTTCTATATCATCTTCATACTCTAACGAATCAGGCTTTAAGAATTCATATAATTCGAAAATCAGGTTTTTAATCCTATTTAATTTTTCTTTAATCTTCTCAATTCTTGATGCAGGATTCTCTGAATTAAATATTATATTATCAATATTTTCTAAATCATTATTAAGGTTATAAACTTCCTGGTTAGATGAAAGATTAATTAAAGAAGATGTATTTATCAGATTAATTGCAAAATTATTCATATTTTTTGTGTTAGTTTTAAGATTTTTTTCTGCATAATTCATGAAGCTTTTGAACTTCTCCTCTTTCCCCCTTATCTTAATCTTAATTGTCTTAACTAATTCTTTGAATGTTTCAATAGTGTTTTTTAATAAATATTTATAATTTATTAAATAGAGTCCTCCAATCTTATCCAGTTCCTCCTTATTTAACTCAGTAATACTTCCATTAATAATTGCTATAGTCCCGCTTATTCCAATATTAGACTCACATTCTTCATCAGAGAAGTATATATAATTCATATCGTTTTCTTTTTTAGTAATGAATTCTTTAATTTCAGGATTTTTGATTAATAATACTTCTCCATCAGGATAAAATTTATCAAGTTCTCCGGATTTAACAAAAATATTTCTATTATTATCTTTTATGAGAATATGATTTTTTCCGCTTATTTTTTTCAGAATATCATAATCTAATTCAAAACTTGCGAATTCTATGCCATTAATGTTTTTATTATAGAATTCACTGTTAAGACTTATTGTTTTTTCATCCAATAAACTTAATTTTTTTTCCCAGAAATTTTTATCAAAAAAACTAAAATTTTTCTCATTTAGAGAAATGTTTTCTACAATTTTATTAATATTTTTTGTTATCAAAATTTCTTGTTTAGCTTCATCAATAGGAGTGTATGTTTTGAATTCCCATACTGGCTTTCTGTTTTTAGGTTTTTTCTTTTTCTCTTCCAGCCACGCATCAATATCAAATTTAGGTTTTTGATGCCTTAAGAATGTTTCAAGCCATAATCTTTCTTTCTCAAAATCAAGATTAAAATCTTTCAGGTATTCTTCCCTTTCTTTTAATACTTCTTTATATTCTTGATTTTTCGAACGATTCTGAATAAATTTTATTAATTTTCTTGCATTAAATAATATCTTCTCTACCAGTTTGTCTGTTTCATTAACTTTTTCTAAGAGTTCATCTCCATAAAAATCAGTATTGTTTCTTATTTTTCTTTCGATAGGAATAAGGATTTTCATGTAAGTTTCGAAAATGTCAGGATCATTTATTTTAGAAAACTCTTGATTCAAGTGAGCAATCAATTCTTTAACACGTTCAATAAAGTTGTTTTCAGGTTTCAATTTTTCTTCATTAGTTTTTATTGATTCAGTATATTCAGGAATGAATTCTGGTTGTTTTATTAATTCTAAAACAGTTGCTTCAGTTGAACCAAGTATTTGAGCAGTTAAGTTTAGGAAAACTTTTAATTCATGTGTTGGAGTTTTTTCCATTTTTCTTAATATTTCTTTTGCTTCATCATCAAGTCTGTCTTTCCATGTTTTATCCACACTCTTTGCGATTTTTTCTATTTCATTGAAAATATTTTCATCAAACCCGTTATCAGTGTAATAACTAATATTATTTTTTATCTTTTTTTTTATAATATCATAAAGTTTTAAAGCAGTTGAGAATGTATTTGTTCGCTGAGGATTTGTTTTAAAAACTAATTTAATATTATTAAGGAAATAATTAATCTTTATAATATAGTATTCGGGAGGAGTGAATTCTTCTTCATTTTTTTCATTAATTTTAATGAATTTTTTGAAATCATTGATTGATTTATTCCATGATTTGTCTTTTGGAGGAAAATTGATTATTTTTTTTAATTTTTTGGACATTTTTTTTAATTTGATTTCAGGCACTTTTATATCTTTAGATAAAGGGGATAATTCTAAATATTTTTTAACAATTTTTTCATTAATTTTTGTAATTTTTTCTTTAATCTTATTTGGATAAAAATTTTTGGAATCTTTAGTAATTTTTTTTTCCATCAGAATATATGCTTGAAGAAAGGAGCTAAATGTTTCTTCCTCTTCAATATTATTGAATGCTTTTCTGAAATGTTCTAGCACTTCTTTAATATTATTTATGTATTTTTCTTTTTTTGGTTTAAAATTTTCCTCATCTGGTTTAATTGCTTTTTTAAAATAATCTATTTTATCTTTACTTAAAATACCCACTCTCACTCCTTTTCCCTCAACACTCGTTGATTTAATTAATCTAACAGCCTGAGAAAAATTATTTGTTGCATCATGTTCTTCCTTTTTTTCATATTCTGCTTCTAACTCATTAATTTCTTTCAATAAATTATTTATTTGTTCATCCCCCAAAACCATGTCTTCTTCTTTAAGTGATTTTCTTAAATCTTCCAAGTAAGAGAAAGGCTTTCTTTTTTTCTGCATTTCATCAAATAAGATTATATCAAGATTATCAATTTTTTCTACACTTATTTCTTGTATTATTTTAAACATGGATTGTTTCATTCCATTTTTTAATGAACTTAATTCTCCAAATAATAAAACGCTGGAATCTCCAAAAAAATCTGTAAGGAATGGAGTAAGTATCTCATTGGGAGAGAAGTCAGGCCTGTTAATATCAGTATTTTT
>CAYWEY010000031.1:0-12851 GCA_964457955.1 Candidatus Woesearchaeota archaeon | reverse complement strand
AAAGGTATGGTTATGTAGGCAAGTATGGTGCAGTCAGATTATGCTCTTGGACTAGGAAGAGTTTAGTGAATGAAGGCGTGTGTTATAAAGAAAAATTCTACGGAATCAGTTGCCACCGTTGTCTTCAAATGACTCCTTGTAAAAATTTCTGCGACCATAAGTGTGTTTTTTGCTGGCGCCCCACAGAATTCACAGAAGGAACCAGTATGAAAAGTGTAGAAGCAGATAATCCTGAAAAAATAGTGAAGGAATCATTAAGAGAGCAGAGGCGTTTAATAAGTGGTTATAATGGTAATCCAAAAACACCAAAGAAGAAGTATGAAGAAGCATATAATCCAAACCAGGTTGCAATAAGTCTTGCAGGAGAACCAACACTTTATCCAAAACTAGGTAGGTTAATAAAATTATTCCATGAAAGAGGAATGACTACGTTCTTAGTCACTAATGGTATGAATCCTGAAGTATTAAAAAATTTAGAGGAATTACCTACACAATTATATGTTACTCTTGTAGCGAATAATCCTAAAGATTATGTGAAAATAACTAACAGCAGTTATGGAAAAAAAGGATTTAAGAGATTGATGAATACTATGAGAGTATTGAAAGATATGGATACAAGAAAAGTGCTTCGTTTAACCCTTGTTAAAGATTATAATATGAATAAGGTTGAAAAATATGCTGAAATCATAAAAAACAGTAATGTTCATTTCGTGGAGCCTAAAGCATATATGTATGTGGGCAGCAGCAGGAAAAGATTAAGTATGAATAATATGCCATCCTATGAACTAGTTAAGGATTTCTCAATTAAATTAGCAGAAGAATTAGATTGGAAAATAATAAGCGAGCAAAAAGATTCAAGAGTAACATTGCTAGCAAAGAAGGATTATTCCTGGAGAAAACTATAAATTATTCTTTCTTCTTTTTAGAAACTATTCTTTCAAGTTTTTCAAGTTCAATACTGATTATTGGGAAAATATCATGAAGATTCTTTTTCCATTTCTTCTGAAAACTTCCACTTATTAAGTTCAGAACGATTTTTTCAAAACCTGAATTTTTCAAATCCTTTGTTAACAAATTATCTAATTTTTTGCGAATAGAGTTCTTGGTGCTCGTATTGCACCTGTTTAAAGTAACTGCACTAATATTGACTTTGAAATCCTCACCACTTTTTGCTTCAAGCTTCTTAATTATATTTATTTTGGATCTTCCGCGCGCTTTTCTCTGAATATAACTATTATCAAGTTCAACCTTTTTAACCTCAGTGATTCCTCTGTTATTCTTCACATCCTTAATTTTAAGAGTTACTGTAATATTACGGAAACTCCTGTTATTGAATAATTTGTCAGCACGAACTTGAATAGTTCTTCCCTTAATCTTTTCAGGCATGCCTGCAGGTGTTTCTCCAACAACTTTATTATTAAATATTTTAGGACTAACAATATCATACCATTTTTTTCTGCTTACAATTCTTTTTTTCTTTACTGCCATATTACTTCACCAACAAAATAATTATTTTTAAACTTTTTCCTTATTACTTATGAATTCTTTAATAAAATCTTGAACACCATTTTCATCAATAACTGCTCCAGCAGCAAAACTATGTCCTCCTCCCTGCCAGTTATTCTTTAAACAAATACTATTCACTATTTCACCAAGATTAATTCCGGATTCTTTTTTAGCCCTGCAAGAGACTTTAACAATATCTTCATCCTCTCTCTGCGCGAACCCAACAATTATTCTCATATTATCAAAAAAATCATTTCTTGATATTATTATGGAACATATTGTTCCTATAACTGAATCAGGAATATTGTCCTCCCCGTTTATGAATACAATATCATCTTTTCTGAAAATCTTGTCAGATTCTTTATTATCAAAAACCCAGCTCATGCTTTTGCCTATTAAGACTTTGTATTCTTTTATAATCTCTCTGGCCATTCTCAAACCCTTTTTTTCAAAACCCATATTTATTAAAAGACCAACCTCTCCTTTACCCATTCTCCCGCAAGCGTTTAAGACAGTACTCCATTCAACAAGGCTTTTCAAAATACTTTTTTTATTATTTATTTCATAATATTCTTTGAAAATATTATTATCCAATCCATTATTATTCCTTTTAATTATGATTTTTGAAATAAGTTTCTCATAATCCTCCTTGCTTAAATCACTGAGAGTAATCCATTCATCATCTTTTTTTAGCCCTATGCCTATTTTTGACAAGAACTGAATACACCCGCTTTCATTATTAGTTACTCCAGGAATATCAAAATTACTGTTAACAAGAACTTCATGAATGGGTTTTGAAAACCTGCCATAAACATTCAAGCCTTTCTTTTTTTTAACAATATTATTATCAAGACAATAATTTAAGAAAATCTTGTTATATCCAATAAAACCATTTTTAGTCTGATTATCTCCTTCAGCACCAACAAGAGCAAGATAAGCATATTTCTCAAAACTCTTATCCAAGTTTTTTACAACCAGATAAGTTGTTCCAGAACCACTTATGCTGTTAGGATTATCCTCACCAAGATTTATATGGATGAATTTTTCGTCCTTGAAACCCCCACTAATCTGATGGTGGTCTATAACAATAACTTTTTTTTCTGATTCAATAATTTCCTTAACCATTCTTAACTGCCCGCTTCCCATATCAACAAAAATAACTAAGTCATTCTCTGATTTAAGAATTGTTTTAAGAACAGGTTCTTCAAATTGTTTAACAACCCTGGAAGTGAAGGATTTATCTTTTTTCAACAAGTAATGGCATAATAATCCACCACTGCTTAAACCATCAGCATCAAGATGAGAAAGTACTAAAATATTGCTCGCGTTACTTACGAATCTATCAATATTTTTTATACTATTTTTTAATTTATTCATTCTACTAATAATTTAGCAGTTTCAATATTGTACTTCCAGTCTTTTTTAATTCTTCCTTTATTCTTATAATACTTTACAAGCCTCATTATTTTGCTTTCAATAAGTTTTAAACCTCTCCTGGAATGAAGATCTTTCTTGTTATTCTCCAAGTGCTTACTTACATTAACTGCTCTTTTCATAAGATTCATCAAGTCTTCAGGAAAATCAGGATAAAGTTCAGCCTCCTTAAGTATTGTGCTTATTTTTTTCTTAGTTATTATTTTAACATCAGGAATCCCATAAGTATCTCTTAATACTCTTCCAATCTCAGCACTCTGAATTCCCTTCTTACCAAGTTTCTCAACTAGTTTAATAACTTCTTTAGGCTTGTACTTAACCCATGTTGGTTTAGAATCCCGCACTGGTTTAGTGCTTCCATGTTTTCCTTTTCTTCTTGCATGCATTCTTGCCATAATTTTATCACCTCAATTCAGAAAAGCATTTTAATGAACTTTTCTGATCTTAAACAAAAGGAATGATTGATTTGTTTAAAAAGATTACTAAATTTTATAAACAGATTTTTCTCATTATAATTATATTAGTATGATAACTTATAAGAGTACTCAAAAATTGAAGGAGGAATGGATTGGTAAAGAAGAGAGTGTTGTATGCTTAGAGGATAGGGAGAGATTAGTTCTTAAGCTAGGCATGAGTCTTGAGAATTTAATAAATAATTCTAAATTCGAAAATTATGAAAAAACTTATGCATCTTCAGTAAGGAAGTACTTGAGAAAAGAATTCTCTGAATACTCTGATCCTTCAATACTTGTTTTAGGCGCAGGAATACCTGAAAGATTTCCAAAAGATTATTTCAAGAATATTACTGCTGTAGATGTTTCAAAAACAGTATGTGATTTATGGAAGAAAAAAAGAGTTAAGAAAGTAATTAAAAAAAATGTTGAAAATTATGAAGACTCCAAAAAATATGATATTGTTGTGATTCCTGCAGTGATTAACTGGATGGAGAACTATGGTTCAGGAAGTGTTGATAATTTTTTGAAAAAAACATCTTCTTTTATGAAGAAAGGTTCAAAAATAATAATATTTGATACTGTTGATGTAAACATCCCTTATTATGATGATGGTTATTTTGGAGCAACTTTTGAGAAAAAGAATAATTGGAGGAGTAATGAAGGATTAAAAAAAAGTTTACCAGAATATTTGGAAATAATGAATTTAGTAAAAGAAAATATTAGTGAAGAAGTCATCTGCAGCAGGGAGCATCCTTGGAGAGTGAAGTATGCTACAAGAGGAAATGTAATACGTTCAGGTGAAGAAGGCGAGGAATGGACTGTTAAAGGAGTCAGCATAGTATTATGAAAATTAATGAAAATATTAGGATGTATAAGAAATATTGTAATACTTATTACATAAATGATGAGAAGAAATTATTGATTGATGCAGGCGCATTAATTAATGAAGAAATAGATATTATTATCTTAACTCATTTTCATCCGGATCACTGGATTTTTCTCAAACAGTTGATAGATAAGAATCCTGAGGCTTTGTTAATGATAGGGGAAGAAGATGCCGAACCATTCAATAGAATATGCAAAATAACTCCTGACAAATTGTTAAAAAATGGTGATGTAATTAAGACAGGAAATTATTCATGGGAAATTATTCATTCTCCAGGACATACTGTTGGAGGAATATCACTATGGAATAAAGAGTATAAGATACTCTTCTCTGGAGATACATTATTTTCGGAAGGTATTACTGGAAGAACAGACCTTCCTTACAGTAAGCCTGAGGAAATGAAAGAAACAATCAATAAGTTAAAAAAATTAAATTATAGAATACTTCTTCCTGGACATGGAAAACTTACACAAAATTTTTAAAAAGATTCTTTTATTTTTTTATTTAACATGGTTGAATTAACATTAATTAATCCTCCTGCACTGATTGAACGGCCCCCTCTTCAGCAATCAGGCACTCTTTTTATCCCAGAGAGAATGCAGATTACTGCAATGAATCCTGGTATTTTGTCAATCGCATCTTACTTGACAGATAAGAACTATGATGTTAAAATAGAAGATTTATCTTTGGAAGAAAGTTTTGATTCATTAAGAAAAAGAACATATGATATTGAAGGAAACATAATAGGTTTGAGTTCAACCAGCGGCTTTGATTATAAGGAATCGCTGTATGTTGCTTCAGAATTGGGTAAAAGAATTGATTCAACAATTATAATGGGGGGACAACATGCAGGTCCTTTAGGAGATATTGTCTTTCAAGATTCTAATTATGTTGATGCAGTTGTTAAGTATGAAGGGGAATGGGTATTGGAAAGAATATTAGAAAGAAACAGGAAATGTCAAGAATTATTTAAGGATTTGCCTGGAGTTATCTTTAGAAAGGAAGATAAAATAATAGAGAATCCTGGGAGACCGCCAATAATTAAATTAGATGATTTGCCTTTTTTAGATTATGAGTTATATCCTGATTTTATGAAATTTACTCCTTTTATTGAAGAGAGCAGGGGGTGTGTATATAAATGTAATTATTGCACTAGTAATACAATTAATAACAGCAGGATTGATATTAAAAATCCAAAAAAATTTTTAAGTGAAGTTAAAGCCTGTGTGAATTTGTTTGGTAAAGATAAATCATATGCTGTTCTAGCATCAACTTATGGAGTTAATCCAAAATGGGGAAAAAAAATAGCAGAGGGTATGAAAAAATTTGGAATTAAATGGAATTCTGAATTCAGAGCTGATAGTCCGTGGGAATATTATATTTCTGAATTGTTAGATTCAGGTTATGAAGTAGTAAATGTTGGCATGGAATCTGCGAGCCCAGAAATTCTTGAACTTATGGGAAAGACTAATAATCCAAATAAGTATATCAAAAAAATGAGTGAGTTAATTGAAGTAGTTGAATCATCAGATGCAGTGATAAGGTCAAATTTTATGTTTTATGTTGGTGAGAATCCTAACACATTAAGAGAAACTTTGGAATTCTTGCAACAAAATGAAAATATGCATTCAATTCAATTCTCACCTTTATTAATATTTCATGGAACCCCTGTTTTTAATAATTTCAATGAATACAGGATAAGATTTGGGAGTGAGATGGTGAAATATGAGTATTGGGATAAAAGGCACTTATATCCCGTTCATCCGTCTAAATATTTTTCATTTGAAGAAGTTTCAACACTAGGCCATGTTCTTGAAAAATTATTCTCTGATGAGGATGCTTGGTGTAGAGCTGCTAAGTCATTATATGCTCAAGAGAATGAGTGTGAAAGAGAAAAGATTAAATCATCTTTAAGACAAGCGAGGTTCAGAAGGAAATGAATATTTTAGCGATTTCTATCGCACCTATATTTGAAGAGCATGTACAGGGAGGATCCCAAAGAGTATTTATGGATGTTATGAATTATTTATCAAAAAGTAATCATATTAGGACTTTCTGTGCAAGAAGAGAGGATAATAACAATCCATTTGATATAAACTCTAATTTTAAAGTATTTCCTGTTTTACCTTTTAAGCAATTTCCCTTTCCATACATGACAAATCCTAAAAACTTAGTTGATATAATAAAGATATTAACTAAAGAATCAGAATGGGCTGATGTTATCTATATTCATGCAGATGGATTTTTGTTTAAAAAATTTTTAAAAGTTAATAAACCTATAATAGTGTCATTACATGATTTTGTGTATCCTATTAGTATAACTTCTGCTTTTTTGGAAAATTTTGATAAAATTATATTCCCTTCAAAATATTTAAAAAAATGTTTTGAGCATACAGTGGGAACAATATATTCAGGCATAGAATCTAAATTGAAAATTATAAAAAATGGTATTAATGATAATATTTTTTTCAGAGATGATTCTAGAAGAAGAGAGTTAAAAGAAAAATTAAACATACAAAATGATGAAAAAATCATACTGTTTCCACATCGGCCTGAGTCCTCTAAAGGCATAGATGAAGTGCTTAATTTATTAGAATATTTAATTAAAAATGATTTTAATATAAGATTACTTTTATCAAAGCATATTGATGCTTTAATTGATGATTCAATTAAGGAAGAATATGAAAATTTGAAAATTAAGCTATCCAGAAAAGGAATTATGAGTAATGTCTCGTTTTTTGATTGGGTTTCTCCTTCGAAAATGAGGCATATTTACTCTTTAGCAGATATAACTTTGAATCTCGGAAATTTTGTTGAGGCTTTTGGTCTTGTTCCACTCGAGTCATTGTTATGTGAAACACCAATTATATCTACAAAAGCAGGGTGTTTAAGATATAATTTACCTGCGATGGAAGGAGTTGAAACAATCGATTATAATGATAGCAAAAATTTGAGAAGGAAAGCAGTTATGTTGCTGAAGAATAAACCAGAAAATTTTGGAGATATTCATGAATATATACATGAAAATTTTAATTATAATTCAATGCTCAGGGAATATGAGAAGTTATTTAATAATATTAAATTATCCGATACCTCCCAAATTAGTATCAATAAATCTGAAAGTAAAGAGGTATATGAGTTATCTCCTTGGTGTTATGTGTCGGACAGAGGAGTTTATAGTGATTATTTAGGAAAGTTTATTCCTTTGAATAAAAAATTATTGAATTTTTTAAAATCAAAGAAAAAATATAATAAGAAAGATTTAGGAAAATCATTTTCATCATTAGTAAAGTTTAATATAGTGATTCCGAAAAATGAGTGAGGATTATATTCCTGAATGGCAAAAGAAGGACATTTCCGTAACTTTGGGTTTTGATCCTTTTGTTTTTTATAGAATTGATGATGTTGGTTACGAAAATGATTCTTTGTATGATTTCATAGATTATTTTTTATCAAGAGACATTCCTTTTGTTGCAGGAGTAATCCCTTATGAAATCAAAAATATGGATGATTATCTTATAAATCTTTTAAGGGATGATCAAATATTATTAATGCAACATGGATTTAAACATTGTGTAAATTTTAAACGTAATGATTTAGATTACGGTGAATTTTCCACTTTAATTCCTTTTGAAACTAATTTAAGAAGATTAAATAATGGTTGGAAACTTTTTAACAAGACATTTTTAAGTTATGAAAAATGTTTTATTCCCCCAAGACACTGTTTTCCTCAATTGGATACATTATTGGATGAAAAATACAAAATAGTCTCTGGTTATGGAGATAGAATAGAATTAATTAAAAACAAGCTTTTATCTATCCCTGTGAATATTGATCCAATTCAGGATTATTCTCAAAAACTTATATTTCCTGAGGAAGAATTAACAGATATGATCCAACAGAGACTAAGTAGGCAGGGATATTTAGGAATTTTGTTACATCATAATTATATGAATAATAATAAAATTATGGGTTTTTTTAATCAAATTATTGAAAAGGAAGATATTCCTATTTTGAATTTAAGGAGGTTTTTGTATGACGAAGATATCTATTGTACTGACAACATTCAATAAGAAATATAGTTTAGAAAAAACACTTTCCAGTCTTGAAAATCAAAATTATTATGATTTTGAGATAAATATACTTGATGATTTTTCGAAAGATGGTACTAAGGAATTTTGCGAAAAGTATGTTTTTGAATCAAGAGTACCTTCCCGATATATAAGGGTTCAAAGAACAGGTTATAATCTTCCTATTCTGAGAAATATTGGTGCTGAGTTTTCAAGAGGCAAGTACTTAATATTTTTAGATGATGATATTGTTGTTGTTCCTTCTTTTATAAGAGAATATGAAAAACATTTTGATAACAACAGTAATAAAGTTTATTTAGGCAGATTATTGTATGTTAAATCTGAGCATCTTGATGAAATTTCGTTAGATGATGTTAAAATAGAAGATTTTGAATTAATGAATAAATTTTTAATTTCTCCTTTGGATCCTAGACAAGATATTTTGAAAGATATTGAGAAATATTCGAAAGTGTGGGGAGGGAATCTTGGTATTAAAAAAGAAATTTTTTATGATTTAAATGGAATTGATGAAGACTGGGAGTTTTGGGGAGGTCTTGATGAAGATTTTGGACTTAGATTAATGAGAGCAGGTTATGAAATTAATTTATTAGAGGATTGTACGGGATATCATTTAGGTACTGATTTTGCATCCTTAGAGGAGATTTCTAAGAGACCAGGAGTTAGGCTTTTTCGTGACAAAAAGATTTATGATCATTCAACAGTTAGGAATACTGAATTCCGAAAAAGAGATAAATTCCCAGTAACTATTGTTTATGATGGAAGTAAGTTTAAGACCGAGTTGATGCATGAATGAAGATCATCCCTTTGTTAGATAATAATCCTGAAGATGAAGATATAATAACACCAGAATTTGAGTATTCATATTGTGATAAAGTTAAGAAAAGTGTTGTTTATCCTGAATTATGTATAATGTTTTTTCAGAAAGAACTGATGACTGAGTTTAAGAAAGATCTGGATTATGAAAAAATAGATGAATTGCTTGAACATGAAGTTTTCAAAGTTGAATATAATAATAAGAATTTTTTAGTAATTAAATCAGGTATTGGAGGACCATTATCATCATTACTAGTTGAGAGATTAATAGTTAGAGGTGTGAAAAGGTTTATAACAGTTGGGATTAGTGGAAGCTTAAGACCTGATATTGAAGCTGGAAGAATTTTTTTATGTTCTAAATCAATAAGAGATGAGGGAGTATCTTATCATTATCAAAATCCTTCAAAATATTCTTACCCTTCTAATTCATTGAATAATTTAATTAAGGAATTTTTTAATGATTTGAGTATAGAATATGGTGAAGGTGATTGTTGGACAACTGATGCAGGATATAAAGAATCGAAAAATAAGGCATTAAAGTATAGGGATGAAGGAGTAGAATGTATTGATATGGAGTCGGCTTCATTGTTTGCAGTAGCTAAACATAGAAATGTTGATTTGTCATCAATATTCATAATTAGTGACTATGTTGATGAAAAAATGAATTGGAAACCCAAGTTTCATGAAGAAAAAATAATGAATTCCTTACTAACAATAAAGAAGGTACTTTTGTCAATAATAGATAAGTTATGAGAGGGGGGGATTAGTTGCTCTGATAATAAATTGTTGAAGTAATAGTATAAATATTTTTAATCTCGCTCTCTTCCTGAATGATATTACTGGAAGAACAGACCTTCCTTACAGTAAGCCTGAGGAAATGAAAGAAACAATCAATAAGTTAAAAAAATTAAATTATAGAATACTTCTTCCTGGACATGGAAAACTTACACAAAATTTTTAAAAATATTCTTTTTATTATTTTTTTTTATGAACACTCTTGTAAATAGAGAAAAAATTAAGAATTTTGCTTCTAAGAAAAAACTCGTTCAAGAAGAAGTTGACAGAGCTTTTTTAAGAATATCTAACCACCCTCTTGAAGTGCTGGTTCAGGATATGAAGCTTTTTATGGAAACTCTTAAAG
This sequence comes from Candidatus Woesearchaeota archaeon, assembly GCA_964457955.1. Classification (GTDB taxonomy): domain Archaea; phylum Nanobdellota; class Nanobdellia; order Tiddalikarchaeales; family Tiddalikarchaeaceae; genus CAYWEY01. The sequence goes on along the minus strand of CAYWEY010000031.1, from coordinate 2,525 downwards.
ATTATGATAATCCTCTTCCATCTTCTGATTCTTTTAAAAAAACCATTTATTCAGAAAACGCACACTTTGTTAAGTATCACAATAAACGTTTGAGAGTGATGGAAGAATATGGCTATGAACCACCTGTTGATGAACAGTTTTATAAAAATTATTTCTCTCTTCTCCAGACAAACTCATCAAGTGTTTATGATTTAACTTTTAAAATGTTTGAAGAATTCAATATACCTGTTCCAAGTATTGACTGGCTGGAGTCTTTGAAGAATCATGTAAGAACAGGATATCATCTGTGCGGCTCGCATAAAACTCCCCGAATAGGTGATTTAACGAATTATCTGAAGACTTTGAACAAGCATGATTTAATTAAAATAAGTGAAGAAAACATGAAGTATTTTGCAGGATTACTGGAGAAATATTCCGAAATCACTAATCAAGTGCAAGAATATCTTAATCTAATATTTGAAATTCCCAGTGAGATTTCAAAAAAATCTCTGGAATCAAAAATAAATGATATTATTGAAAGAAAATTCTAGTAATATTTATAAAAAAGATGTTTCTTTTCTTAAAGTATGAATGTTGTTGAGAATGAGAAAAGAATAATAAAGTATTGGGAAGAAAATAATATTTTCAGAAAGAGTGTTGAGCAGAGACCGAAAAATAAGCAATTCGTATTCTATGATGGTCCTCCTTTCGCAACAGGACTTCCTCATTATGGTCACATACTTGGGTTAACAAGCAAAGACGTGTTCCCACGATACTGGACGATGAAAGGATACAGATGCGATAGGAGGTGGGGTTGGGATTGTCACGGACTCCCTATTGAGAATATTGCTGAACAAGATTTAGGGATAGATGAGAAGAAAGAGATTGAAGAATACGGTGTCAAAAAATTCAATGATTACTGCAGGTCAAAAGTTCTGGGATATGCTGAAGAATGGGGAAAAACTGTTAAGAGAATGGGCAAGTGGATAGAATTCAAGAAAAGTTATAAAACAATGGATAAGAATTATATGGAGACTGTATGGTGGATATTCAAAAAATTATATGATGAAGGTTACGTATATGATGGGAAGAAGATACTCATGTACTGTCCGAGATGCGAAACACCAATATCAAAAGCAGAGATAGCTATGGATAAGAGTTATAAGAATATAACTGAAAAAAGCCCTATAGTTAAGTTCAGAATGAAGAATACTAGTGTTCTTGCATGGACTACAACACCATGGACGCTTATAGGAAATATTGCTCTAGCAGTTAATCCAAGACTGAAATATGTTAAGATAAATATGGGTGGTGAAATATTAGTGCTTGCAGAGAAGAGGCTGGATATAATAAAAGAAGATTATGAAATAGTAGAAGAATTCAAAGGAGAAGAACTTGTGGGAGAAGAATACGAACCGTTGTACGAATTAACAAAAGATGATAATGCTTACAAAATAGTGGATGGGGGAAATGAAGTAAGTGCTGAGGAAGGAACAGGAATAGTTCATCTCGCGATTTACGGAGAATTCGATTATGAAATGATAAAAAAGTATGGTCTTCCAGTAATCCAGCATCTTAATAATAGTGGCAGACTTGAGAAAGGTCCTGAAGAATGGCAGAATCTTTTTTTCAAAAAAATAGATAAGAAGATAATCACTAATTTGGAAAACAGAGATTTATTATATAACGTAATTGATTATTCTCATGAATACCCTTTCTGCTATAGGTGTGAGACTCCGCTTTTTTATAACGCGGTTGATTCATGGTTCATAAATATTCAGAAAATAAAAAAGAATCTTTTAAAAAAAGCAGAAGAAATAAACTGGCATCCATCTCATATTAAGCACGGAAGATTCCAGCACATAATAGAAACTGCTCCGGACTGGACAATATCCAGGAATAGGTTCTGGGCTACAGCAATACCAGTATGGAAATGTATTGAGTGCGATAATATTAAAGTAATAGGTAGTATGGAAGAGTTGAAAAAGAATGCTTCAGAAAGAATAGAAGAAGTGGATTTGCATAAGGATTTTGTTGACAAAATATTCTTGGAATGCGATGATTGTGGTGGGATGATGAAACGAGTTCCTGAAGTGATTGACTGCTGGCTGGAGTCAGGAAGCATGCCTTATGCTGCAAAACACTATCCTTTCGAGAACAAGGAATGGTTTAAGAATAATTTTCCTGCAGATTTTGTTTCAGAATACGTGGGTCAGGTCAGGGCATGGTTTTATTACATGCACGTAATGGGTGTCTTATTGTTTAACAAACCGCCTTTCAAAAACGTGGTTGTAACAGGTAATGTGCTTGCTTCAGATGGTTCAAAAATGAGCAAGTCAAAAAAGAATTTTCCCGACCCGAATAATATTTTTGAAAAATATGGAGCAGATAGTGTAAGATTTTACTTGATGAATTCGCCTCTTATGAGAGGGGAGGATTTGAACTTTAAAGAAGAAGGACTTGATGAGGTTTTTAAGAAAATAATACTATTATTAAGCAATATTCACAAGTTTTATGAAATATTCAATAATGATAACAAAGTATTT
>CAYWEY010000030.1:0-12872 GCA_964457955.1 Candidatus Woesearchaeota archaeon | reverse complement strand
AACAGATAATAATTTCATAAAATCATTATTATCATAGCAGAAGTTAAAGCCAGGGCATGCTTAAATTAACAAACGAGACAGCAAGTTCAAAAATGGGTTTATCACATGATTCACTAATAGCATTACTGGAAGCATTGTCTATTAAAAAAAGGATATAATAATTTGTAATCATGAATGCTACAATTCTTTTTCTTAAAGAGATTATTGAAGAATCAGTTGCTGACTATTTTGATAAAATTCGCAGAATAAGAAACTCTGTTAATATATTATGCTTCATAATCCTCAGTCATCTTAAAAGCAAAAAAATATTAGATTAAAAAATAAATGTTTCAAAAACATATTTATACTAATTACTTAATAGTAGTAAAATTTATAAATGTGTTTTTTTCTTCTTAATAAGATGGAAAATAAAAATATTGAAGAAATAATAAAAGAAGTTAATGAAGTTAAAACAGATGATGAAGCTAGAAAAATTTTTCTTACGTATATGGGCAGTATGCATGAAGTTCTTGAAATAATGTATAACCAAAATATGGGTAATGAAGGATTTACTAAGACAGTGGATGCTTACATTGATTATTATGAAAACATAGACGCACAGTTAGGAAGAGAATGCTTGGGAAATAATAGAAAAGAATTAAGAAAAATTTATGGTTTTGACGGAATTAACTAAATTTTTTATTTTTAACTAGTAGTTACTAAAATTTATTAAACACTTTTTTTTTGTTATTATCTTATAATTATGAGTGAATCTTTAAGTGTTGAGGAATTGTTTGAAGGAGTCAACGAATACTTAGTGGATAATAACTGTTCTGAAAAGATTACTTTTTCTGAGAATATAATTGTGGAAGTTGCGGATGACAGTGATTGGCATCGCACTAGGAAAGGATACATGATTTATGAAGATACGAACTTGTGTATGTTTGGTGAGAAGAAATATTTAATAGCATTAGCGCTTTCTACTGAGGGTTATCCTGCGAATAAGTACTCTTGTGATTTGACAGCAGTAGAATTAAGTGAAGATGATACTTCAAAAGAATTGGAGGAAGAACTCAAGGAAAGCACTTATTTTAAGAATTCTCTTATTCTTGCTGTTGAGAATGGTGGTCTTGGGGCAGTGAGAAACAAGTATGGGGACAGAATCATAAGTTTTTTAGAAAATAAATCAAATGATTTAATAGCACAAGAACCAGAATATAATAAGAAATATATAACTATGACAACTCTTGGCCCGTTATGTACTGAAAGAACTAAATACAAAAAAGAAGCTGTTAACGAGGTTGGAAGAGAGTTAGAAAAAATTCTTCAGGACAGTTCTTGATTAATAATGTTCCATGCTTTTGAGAGAAGCACCAACGCACCAACTGCTCGCGTCATGCATGCATTTGAATATAGGAACATCTACAGAACCCAACTCATATTTTAGGTTTCTTTCTTCTTTTTTAACAGCATTGATATCTTTTTTGAATAAACAAGTTCTAATTCTTCTATCTTAGCTTTTCTCGCACTAATTGTTTTAAAACTTGACTGCTGAATAAATTTTCTCAACCTCTCAGAAGTTAAAGGATGTTCTGGACTAAAGTCATAATTAAGTAATTCTTTTGAATAAACAATCTTTGACATGCACATAACTGTTTGTAATATGATTGTTGAATAATAAAATTTTTTAGTGAATATAAAAAAAGGAAGGCTTATTGAAAGTTCATGGGAGGAGTTATAAAGAACATAACACAGCCTTCCCTATTGTTACTACTAATAAGTTCTAACATATAAATCTTTTGTTTTTTTGTAGTCGATTTTTATTTATTTACCATATGGTAAATAAATGCTTAAACGAAATTTAAAACCAAAACATTTTTTACTTTTCATTCATTTTTTTAACTAATGGAATTTAATAAACTAGTTGAATCAAGACACAGTATTCGTTCTTATAGTTCAAAAAAAGTTTCTGAAGAACTTTTAAGAAAAATGTTGAGTCTTGCAAAGAAAGCTCCGAGCGCGGGTAATCTCCAGAGTTATGAAGTTGTTGTTGTAAAGGAAAAGAAAAAGAGGAAGAGACTCGCCAGGGCATGTCTTGGTCAGTCTTTTGTTGGTGAAGCACCAGTTGTATTAGTTATTTGTGCTGATGTTAAGAAGTGTTCGCAAAAGTATGGATGTAGGGCAACTCTTTATGCTGTTCAGGACGCCACTATTTTTGCTTCATACTTGCAATTAGTATTAACTGATAATAATTTATCTAGTTGCTGGGTTGGTGCTTTTAATGAAGAACATGTTGCAGATATTATTAATTCAAAACAGGGTTTGAAGCCTGTTTGTGTTATGCCTTTAGGTTTTAGTAATGAAGAACCAAGAGTTACTGACAGGAGAGAGTTAGGTGAATTTGTTCATGATGAGGAATTAGGGAAAAACTTTTAAAAGAATTGTTTATCTATTCTTATATCGAAAATGAGTGCTGAAAAAAAAGATTTCCAATATATTGTTCGTGTAATAGGAACTGATTTAGATGGTAAAAAACCAGTTATTATAGGATTAAGCAAGATAAAGGGCATAAATGATGTATTTGCTAATGCTGTTGTCAAAATTACTGGGATTCCAGAGGATAAAAAAATAGGTGAATTATCTGAAAAAGAGATTAAGAATATTGAGGAAGTTGTTAAGAACCCTATTAAGAAAGGCATTCCTTCATTTTTGGTTAACAGAAGAAAAGATTATAGCACTGGAAAAAACAAGCATATTGTTGGAAACGATGTTGAACTTCAGATTAATCATGATATTAGGCGCATGAAGAGTATTTCAAGTTATAAAGGAATCCGCCACTCACGCAATCTTACTGTGAGAGGACAGAGAACAAGGTCTGGTTATACTCGTCCTCCTGAAAGAAAACACAGGAGAGGAGGAGCAGTTGCGCGCACTAAAAGAAAAGTTGTGAGGAAGTAATTATGGGTGATCCAAGAAAATTAAAGAAAAAATATCTTCGTCCTAGTAAACCGTGGGAGAAGAAAAGGATTGAAGTAGAAGCAAAATTAATGAAGAATTATGGTTATAAGAACAAGCATGAGATTTGGCGTTTTAATTCAATTCTTCGTGCTTTCAGAGCTCAGGCAAGAAGAGTTACTGCTTTAACAACAGAGCAGGCAGTTAAGGAAAGAAAACAACTTCTGAACAGGCTTTATTCTCTTGGACTTCTTAGTAAAGAAGCGGATATTGATGATATTCTTGAATTAGGTATTGAAGATATTAGTGATAGGCGACTTCTTACAAGAGTTATTCGTGAAGGCCTTGCTAGTAGTCCTAGACAAGCAAGACAGTTCATTACTCATGGTCATATATTGGTTGGTGATAGAAAGGTTTCCAGCCCGAATTATATTGTTCTCAGAGAAGAGGATAATAAAATAAAGTTTGCTGATAATTCTTCTTTCAAGAATCCAGCACATCCTTTGTTTAAGAAGTCTGATAAGAAGTCTGATAAGAAGTCTGATAAGAAGTCTGATAAGAAGGGTGGTGGTGAATAATGGCTAAGAAAGGAAAATGGGGTGTTGCTCATATTTATAGTTCTTATAATAACACTATCGTTCACATAACTGATATTACTGGAAGCGAGACTATCAGTTTTGCAAGCGGCGGCAGAGTAGTGAAATCAAGCCGTTTGGAAAGTAGTCCTAATGCGGCAATGCAGGCTGTTAAACTCGTATCCGAAGAAGCAAAAAATAAAGGTATTACTAGTTTACATGTCAGAATACGAGCACCAGGAGGACATAATGGTCCCAGAAATCCGGGTAAAGGGGCTCAGGCAGCTTTAAGGGCTTTATCCCGTGTTGGTTTCAGAATAGGCAATATTAAGGATGTTACTCCTAAACCTCATGATGGTTGCAGGAGAAAAGGTGGAGGCAAAAAAAAGAAGATGTGATATATTTATGAAAGCAGATATTTTTAAAAAGAAAAAGAATAAAATTGTTGTAAGAATTAAAAACAGCAGTTTTGAATACGTGAATAGTTTGCGCAGAGCGTGTATGGATCTTGTTCCAACACTTGCTGTAGAATATGTTAGGATTGGCAGCAATAATAGTGCATTATATGATGAAGTCTTAGCACATCGTTTAGGACTTATTCCTCTTAAGACTGATTTGAAAAGTTATGATTTCAGAAATGAATGCAAGTGCGATGGGGAGGGGTGCCCGAGATGCACGGTTAATTTTACTTTAAAAAAAGAAGGACCAAGTATTGCTTATTCTGGTGACATGGTTAGTTCTGATCCTGAAATCAAACCTGTTTTTGACAATATTGTTATTGTAAAACTTTTTGAGAATCAGGAGGTTGAGTTTGAAGCAACTGCAGTTCTTGGCAGGGGAAGAACTCATGCTAAATGGAGTCCATGCTTGGCTTATTACAAGTACACTCCTGATATTAAGATTAATAATCATAAAGTTAAGGATGCTGAAAAAATAGTTAATTCTTGTCATAAAAAAGTTTTTAAGAAAAAAACAAAGACTACTATTGAGATAAACAAAAAGAACTTATTTGACTGTGATTTGTGCAAGAAATGCACTGAAGTTTCAGAAGGCATAAAACTAAAATCAAATGATAAGGATGTCTTATTCATGATAGAGAGTTGGGGCCAGTTAAGTCCTGAAAAAATATATGAAAAAGCATTAGGAATACTTGATACTAACTTGGAAGAATTTAAGAAAAAAATAAAAAGTTAGTAAAAAATTTATTCTTTCCAGGGTTTTTTGTGTTTATAATTGTCGTATTCCCATTTCCATTTTCCCAATATTATGAACTCGTTGTTAGCATATTTTTTGAACTGTTCTTCAGTCCAACCCATTTTTTGAGTCCTTTCTTTTAATGCTTTCAGATATTTAGCTTCCAGATTATATATTGCTGCTGCTGTAGCTACTGCTTCCCATTTCTTGTCATTCATTCCCCTGTGATGGGCTGCTTCATAATTTGCATCATCAGTTATTGTTATTAGTTCTGTTAATGTCAAATCATCATGGTTTGGCAGAGTTTCTCTGTTTCTGAAAATAAAACAATTTTCAATCCAGGGAGTTCTTTTTTTAATATTATTTTCTAACAAGTTTTTTTCTTCAACATATAATTTTTCAATTTGTGCAGTTGTTAGATTAAGTAATTTCATTCTGCGATTGTATTCTGTGCCAAATAAGTCATTATAGTCTTTTGCTAAATCAATTAGTTCTGTTGTCAGAAGCTTTTCTGTCAGTGCTTCTTCTTCTTTTTCTGTTAATCTTTCATAAATTTGTCCCATTTTTTTTTATCACCTCCTTTTAATATTTTTTTTTTAAGTATTCTTGTTCCAATAAAAATTTATTTTAGGGAAATTCTTCCATCTTTTCTGATTTGTTTTGAAGCGTTCAGGTGTTGAGTAACTGATTTGTGATATCTTCATATTTTCTTTTTTTATTGAGTATTCTGAAACACAATCATCACTTATTGTTAGGATATGATATTTTTCTTTTCCCTCTCTAATTTTTATATTTTTGATCTTGTGTCCTTCTTCCCAAAGTATTATTTTTTCTAATAATTTTTCTTCCAGGCATTGTTCAGGCAGTATTTTTTTTGCATGTGTAGGGTAAAACACCTTTTATTACCATTTTTTTTTTCACCTCTTTAGAAGAAATAGGAAAACAATGTTAAAAATTTTTGTTGCTTTTATTCTACAACAAGTTTTATAAATCCTCTTTGACATAGGTTAATAATGGATTTTAAGGTTTTAGAAAAATCGTTGGAGCGCATCGGATTATCACACAAAGAATCAAAAGTTTATCTTTCTCTTCTAAAATTGGGTTCTTCTAAAGCAGGTAAGATAAGCAAGGAAAGCCGTATTAACAGGACAACAACTTATGATGTTTTGAAAAAATTATTGGAGAAAGGACTTGTTAGTTATGTTGTTAAAGCAAATGTTAAATGGTTCACTGCAGCCAATCCTGAGAGACTGGTTGAGTATTTGAAGGAGAAAGAGAAGGAGGCTAAGAAAATATTGTCTAGTCTTAAAGAAGTTTATGAAAAACCGGTTGAAAAACATAATGTAACCCTTTATTATGGTTATAAAGGATTAAAGAGTGTTTTTCAGGATATTATCCGCGAAGGCAAAACTAATAGAGTGATGGATAGTGAAGGACAATTTACTGAAAAAATGCCTTATTACGCACCCCACTTCATTAAAGGTTTGAATAAGAAGAATATTAAGGTGAAGCATCTTGTGCGTAAAGGAAGAGAAATAGGGGAAACAAGTGATACTACCGAAGTACGCTTAATTCCTAAGAAATCACGTAGTGATGCAGCAATCAATATTTATGATAATAAGGTTGCCATAATAATATGGACAGAGCCTCCTGAAGCAGTTCTGATTGAGAATAAGAAAGTTGCTGATTCTTTCAAAGACCATTTCAGGGCTTTATGGAAAAATGCTGAGAAAAAATAAAAAACCTTAAAAGCATATTTAATATTATTCTAATATATTGCGGGGGTGGCTGAGTCTGGTCAAAAGCGCAGGACTTAAGATCCTGTGGGTTAGTCCCTGCGAGGGTTCGAATCCCTTCCCCCGCAGAGTTTTAATCTGTGTGAATAGTAATTCCTTTTTTTTTGCTTTTTTAATCAAGTAATGTGTGACAATTTTTCTTTTTTCATTTCTACTGCTAATTTTGGGCATTCAGTAGCACGTGTTGGATTAATATAAATTGTGAGATTTGATTGATTTTAATGCTTCATTGAGTTCTTGTTCTTCTGTTATTTTTGGACCATTAGCAGAATATATGCAGTGAGTTCTATGCTGTTTTTTTCCTAAAACCGTACATCCTGAGTTTCAAACCCAACAGTTAATCTAGTCTTTTTGCTCCTATTGGTGATTTTTTTTTAGTTTGGTTTTTTTAATAGATTGTTGAATTTGAACTCTTTGTTACTTTGTTCTGTTAGACCAAATAAACAATAAAATATTTGGTTTAGTAAACCAAATATTTATAAATAATTGGTTTCTTATTGATATTTAATGATTGATAAATCAAAACTTAAAGATATATTGTTGGAGCAGATAAAAGTCAAGGATGAGTTTCTTATAGAAAGAGAACTTTCCAATAAGATTAAGGAGTTTAAAGATGATGATTTTATTATTATAATATCAGGAGTGAGGCGTTGCGGAAAATCTACATTACTTCATCAATTAAGAACTGAAGAATCTTATTATGTCAATTTTGATGATGAAAGATTAATTGATTTTGAAGTGAGTGATTTTCAGGTTCTTTATGAATTATTGATTGAATTGTTTGGGGAGAAAAAAATATTCTTTTTTGATGAAATTCAGAATGTTAAGGGTTGGGAGCGTTTTGTCAGACGACTTCATGATTCAGGTATGAAAATATATGTTACAGGCTCCAATGCATCAATGCTCAGCAAAGAATTAGGAACTCATTTAACAGGCAGGCACATTTCTTTCACTTTATACCCATTTTCATTCAAAGAGTTTCTTAAGTTTAAAAAATTTGATGTAAAGGAAAAGTTAACTTCAAAGGACAGAAGCAATATAAAAAGATTATTCAACGAATACTTAAATGAAGGAGGGTTTCCTGAATATCTTAGAACAGGTAAAAAAGAATATCTCAAATCAGTTTTTGAAAATATTATTTACAGAGACATTATTGTCAGGTACAATCTTAAATCTGAGAAACCTTTAATGGAGACGGTGTTATTTGCAGCAAGCAATATTGGGAAGGAAATTAGTTTCAATGAAGTGAGAAAAATAACAGGGTTGTCAAGTGCAACAACAATTAAGGAATACTTTCATTATTTGAGCAATTCATACATAGCATTCTTAATCCCTCGTTTTGATTTTTCTCTTAAAAAGCAGGCTTACTTTAACAAAAAAATTTATTTTATTGATTCAGCAATGGCAAGATTTGTTGGCTTCAGACATTCTGAAGATTCAGGAAGACTGCTTGAAAACACGGTTTTTCTTGCATTAAAAAGAGAAAATGATGAAATATTCTTCTATAAAGAAAAGAATGAATGTGATTTTATAATACGGGAAAAAGGAAGAATTAATAGAGCAATCCAAGTAACTCAATATTTGAAAAAAAATAATCGTGAAAGAGAAATTAACGGATTAATTGAAGCTCTTAAAAAATTCAAACTAAAACAAGGACTAATACTAACATATGACCAGGAAGAAGAAATAACAATTAGAGAAAAGAAAATAATGATAAAACCAGTATGGAAATGGTTGTTGACAAAATAGAATCCCTTCCCCCGCACTTAATAGAATTAGTTTTTATCAAAAATAGAGGGGGGATAAGTATTTCATCATTATTAAAAAAATAGGATTAACTGTTCATTACTTCTTTTGCTTCTTCAACTGCTGTAATAAAATCAACTGAGGAAGGAAAAACGAATAAGTACATTTCATCTTTTAATACTTCTATAACAAGACTGTTATTATTGCTGAAAGTGATGCCTTTCTTAATACCATAATCTTCAAGTGAGTTAGTGGGTGCATAATTATTACTAAAATATTCATGAGCATTTTCTGCATTTTCTTTTGAATAGAATTGTATTATTCTAACACTTCCTGTTTCTTCTAATTCGCAATGTTGCCCGTATTTTGGTATAATATTATTAGTATGTTCTGAAAAGTTGTTAAGCCATTCAGGAGTAAGGTCGCCGCAATCACTTAATCCTATTCTTTCTTTTTCAACTATTTCTTCACCATAAATATTTGTTGTGCAGCCGAGGATTATTATTACAAAAAGTACTGTAAGGATTTTTTTCAGCAAAAAAACCACCCGCATTCTCTTTCATTAACCATAATCGTTTTTGAAACTCCGCGCTCCTGAAATTTTTCCAAATCCTCTTTCTGGAATACTCTCCAATCACCGCCGACTAGCAGTCTTGCAGGCCCGAAATACTGTCCCGGAACACTGTTCTGAACAAGCCCTTTTATTCTTAATTCTCCTGTTTCTTTTGGAGTAATTTTTGATTCAAAAATAATGACTTCTCCAGGCTCAAGACTTATTACTCCTCCAGTATAATATGTTTGTGCTGCTTTGCTAACTCCCCAGTACCATGAATCAATATTCGTAATCGTGTTGACGAAACTTCTTCCAACCCAGCTTATAGCGTCAAGCAAAGTGTTGTCAGTGCTGAAAGGTTCAGGAGTTCCCCTAAAAATTACGTATTTTCTTTCTTCATAACTGAAATCATCATCATACATTATTGCTGCCCGAATATATACTGGGTTGTAATAAACATTTTTTACTGCAAGAGTTGTTGAAACTGGTTCGTTAACAATTACTTCCAGGTTATCATTGACTTTTCCTTTTGACTTAATATTCAATGCTACTTCAACATAATCACTTAAGTCAAAAATTCCGACTTTTCCAGAAATCTTTTTTTGTACTTTAACATAATCTTCTGATTCACCGTTAATTTTATTTAATTCTTCGCTTACTTTTGAATCAGAACTTATCTTGTTTAGTTGAAAAAGAACTGATTCCATATCCTGTTCGGTTTCATTAATACTCGATTTTTCATAATACTCAATTACATCATCTAATTCAGTATTGTTCCCAATACTTGTTACTAATTCATCAACTTCAGAAACGGTTAGTTTTCTTTCCCTGCAGTAAGAATCCACACACTCCTCGTATTCATCACAATCGTAATCATAACAACAATCACCATTAATTATTTCACCATCGCAGCAAATACTTTCAAACCAGACGAGACCAGGATTATCCAATAAGCTTTCAGGAGCAACAATCATGCTATTGGGAACCACTCCTTTATCTGTTTCATAAAAATCATCAACACTTTCATAACCAGGGTCTGCATAGATATTATTCATGCCGCAGCACTCGCCGCTGGAAAGACAGTCTTCCGGGCAATAACTGCAGTCTTCACCACTATTGCATATACTATCCCCGCAGTAATATTCTGTTTCGCACGCCCCGCAGTCCTGTTCGCAAGTAGAGCAATCTTCACCAGTACTGCATGTTCCGTCTCCACAGTAGTTTTCAACAACAATCTCTTCTTCAATTTTTTCAATAATAATTGATTTAATAACTAATTTCTCAGTTCCTATGTAATTTGGTTCTATCCTAATAAGATATGTTGTTGCATTAAGCTCGTAATCACCTATATTAACAATGTCAAAACTGCTTGGAGTGCAGTCCCTGAAATTAACAGCTTCAGCATTTCCAGTATAATCTATTTCATAATAACCATCAAGGTCTCTTCCAATATTTATTTCAATTTTTCCTGAGTTACCAGTAATCCCGCTGAATTCTGTTTTGAAATTATAAATTCCTTCCTTTTCTATATTTACTTCAAACTGCCCGGTCTCGAGTATTTCTGTCCCCAGCATACAGCAATAATCAGTGCAACTGCTTGACTCGCAAGTATTTGATAAACCATAAGAGTCCTGCAAGTTATCAGGGCAGTTAAGAGTAATGGATTCAGTTACTGATAAAGGGACGGGAGTTTCGCATTCTCCGCAGTCTTCATCAGAGTCACACTCACTGTCCCCGCATTCATGAACTTCAGGCTGGAGATAACTAAGTATTCCTAATCCATAATCTCCTCCAATAACTATGTCATCAACTTCATCATTATTCATATCAGTGATTATCATATGTTCCGGAGCACCATAACCATTGGTGCATTTTTTTTGATACTCTAACTCAAAACCAGTATTATAAATTCTGATATCCTCGCTGTCAAAAGCACTTGAGCATTCCACTTTATTGCCCATTATTATTTCATTTTTACCGTCATTATCAACATCACCAACACCTATTATTGCAACGGGATACCAGGAGTCTTCAATCTGGGTTTTCAGCATACTTGATTTTTTATTAAGAGAATTGCTTTCGTAATCAAAAACAAAGATTGATTTATAATTATGTGAACCAGCACCAGATAATAATATTTCGTCATCACTGTCAGAATCAACATTTCCAAGAACCAAATAATTTGGACTATATGCATCTGTTGAGTTATCAGGATTATAATTTATCGTATGAGAAGTTTTACTGAAATCATTAGAGTATTCAAAAACGTTTAGAGTCATGCTTTCACTTTCTCTGCTGACACAAATGATTTCATAATTTCCATCACTATCCGCATCTCCTACTCTTAATAATTTGCATATCAAATCTTTCTCTATAAAATCGTAAGAAATAGTATTACTTCCAGAATACTCTATTAGTGCCAATCCTCTTTCACCGGTTTCATCATCGTAAAAAGAAGTAATAATTTCATTAACATCATCATTGTCAATATCAAAAACTTCCATTGAATGGAGTCCTCCCTGAGGATTATAACGTCCTTCTGTTGTCTGCCATATTAATTCTCCTGAAGGAATATTATATGAATAAAATCCCTCATTCTGATACTTGTCAGTGAATATTATTAATTCATTATTCCCATTATTGTCTGCATCACCAACTCCTGAAGTTTCTGCGAATTGTTCATTTGTATTGAATAAATAAGTAAATTCCCTTGTGTCGGGGTTAAAATCAGAACCGCTTGCTTTATTAGCGTCCAATCCGAACAATTCAGGAATACCATCATCATCATAATCATATGCATGGAAATTACTGTCAACATGATAATTTTGCCATCCAGGATTATCCTCATATTTTTTGGTTAAATAGTCATAATCCGCAAATATTGGTGAAGATATAATAAAAATAATAGTAATAAGCAGAAATTTTTTTTCATTAAAAAAACAGTTAATCCTATACTTTTTAAATTTTGTTTTAGTAAGATAGTGAGAAAAAAATAGAAAATTTGGATATCATATATCACAATATCCAGCTGGACGAAGTCCGTATTTATTTAATACTCTGCCTTCATTAATTTTAGACCAATCAATAACTTTTTCTTCAACTTCTTTTATATCGTATTCTTTTCTGATTTCCTGTATTTCTTCACTAATATCCCAATCAAAAACTTTTGCAAAATCTTCAGCATATCCAAGAATATTATTGTAAAAAATAGGCTTGCTTTCTGCTACTTCTTTTCTTGTTCCTTCAATAAGTTCTTCTTTACTATTGTATTGTGAGTGATTTGCAAGCGCAGTTTGTTTGATTTCTTCAACTTCTTTACTAATATTTTTATTAGAATACCTAACTGCGTTTTCTAGATAATAGTCCAAAAAATCAATAATTCCTTTTTCTGCATTACTTTGTGCATACTTAAGGTTTTCTCCAGACTCATAATTTAATTTTTGTTCTAATTTTCCTATCTCAACTGTAGTCATAGTAATTCCTCTAAATACGTATATAAAATATTTTATTTTCACACCATGATAGTTCTTCGTCAATTGTCTAACATTATTATAATAATCTTTAAATCATATCATTCATATCTTAAATTCATGATAGATGTTAAAAAGATTAAGTGGAAAGGAAAGTATTCTAGTTCTGTATTAGAGAAAGACTTGGTTGAGTTGGATAATAGTTATGGGGTTAAGGGAAAAGTATGGTGCAGACCTTCAAATACGACTCTGGAACTGGTAGTGTATAATCCTGATTTTGAAATCCAGGAACCTAAATTAAGATAAATGTTATTCTACTCGGCAAGATTTAAAGAACTATGTAATCACTACTTGATTTATGAAGTAGGAGTACTCGGAGAATACAAAGCAGGTTTAGATAACATAATGGAGATAATGAATATTGACGCGCCTTTAGAAGATGTTAAGGAAAAATGCTTGGAACACTTGATGAAAGAACAGAAGAAAAAGAATTAATTAAGACACTTGTCTTAATTTTAAGATAGTAATGTATTTAAAGACACTTGTCTTAATATTTTTTTATGAAGTTAAACAAACATAAAGAAACTAGTAAGGAGGTCATGGA
>CAYWEY010000029.1:0-14672 GCA_964457955.1 Candidatus Woesearchaeota archaeon | reverse complement strand
GAATGAAAAAGAGTTAAAAAAATTAAGAGAACTGAAGGAGACAAAGCCTTCCCAGTATCTTAAAATGATTAATTATTATAAAGAGAATGAGCCTGAAACTTATAAACAAGTGATTGAGCTGTTAGGAGAAGAAAAAAAAACAGAAAAAGAAGAGAAACCACGTGTTAAAGAAGAGCCTCCTTCAGCACCCAATATAAAAAGAGAGCCTTTTGTTCTTGATGCATCAGAATTAAAAGAAGAGGATGTTAAGAAAAAAGGGAAGAAGAATGGTCCTAACTGGACATTAATAGTATTATTAGTAATTCTTGTCTTATTCATAATTGGTTTTATTGCATTGGTTTATTTTACATGAATCTGCTTCCTTTTGAGAGAAAAGATTTTAAAGTATTCAAAAGATTTAGGTGCAGAACTAATCCTGATGAAGGAATAAATCCTTATGAACGAAGTGTTGATGAATTATTAAAATATGGTGTGATTAATCTTGACAAGCCGAAAGGCCCTACGAGTCATCAGGTTGTTAAATGGGTTTCAAAAATATTAAGTGTTAAGAAAGCAGGGCATGGAGGCACGCTTGACCCTAATGTTTCCGGAATTCTCCCGATTGGTCTTAATAAGAGTACAAGAGTATTAAGGGTTTTTCTACTTGGAGGTAAAGAATACGTTTGTGAGATGAGAATTCATAAAAGTTTTGAAAAAAAGAAATTAAAAAATGTTCTGAATAATTTTGTTGGTGTAATTAATCAATTGCCTCCAATAAAGTCAAGTGTTAAAAGAGTATGGAGGAAGAGAAGAATATATTACATAGATTTGATGGAAATAGTTGATAAGAATGTATTGTTCAAAGTTGGTTGTGAAGCAGGCACTTATATTAGGAAGTTATGCACAGATATTGGTGAAGAGTTAGGAACAGGCGCTCATATGAAAAATTTGAGGCGCACTAAAGCATCATCTTTCAAAGAAGAAACTAATCTTGTTTCTCTCCAGGATTTGCAGGATGCTGTTGCTCTTTATAATGAGGAAAAAAATGATGAACTTTTAAGGAAATGTGTTCTTCCAGTTGAGGAATCAGTCAAGCATTTGAAGAAAGTATGGATTGATGATAAAGCAGTTAATGCGTTATGCCACGGAGCGCAATTAATGCTTCCTGGTGTTTGTAAAATGCATGAACGTATTAATAAGGGAGAGACAGTGTGCATGATGAGTTTGAAGGATGAACTGGTTGGTTTAGGAGAATCCTTAATGAACAGTGAAGAGATGAAAAATAGAAAGAAAGGAAGATGTGTGAAGACTGATGCTATTATAATGAGTACTGATTTTTATGAGTGAACAGTATTTTGCGAAAAAACCTTCAAGCAGTGAAGAAATTTATAGAATAAAAGCTCGTTTAAGGAATAAGATTTTTGAATTATACACTGCTTCAGGAGTTTTCAGCAAGAAAAAAGTTGATTATGGAACAAGATTATTAGTTAATGAAATGATTCTTAAAAAAAGTTTTAAAAAAATTCTTGATTTGGGGTGCGGAATAGGTGTGATAGGAGTTGTGTGTGCTGTTGAACTTCCTGGCTCAGAAATAGTTCTTTCTGATATTAATTCACGTGCAGTGAAGATTGCAAGAATGAATACAGAAAGGTTTGATAATACTAAAGTGATTCAGAGTGATTTGTTTGAGAAAATTAATGAGTTATTTGATTGTATATTAACCAATCCTCCTATTAGGAAAGGGATTGATTTTAATTATATGTTGATAGAGGAATGTTGCGAACACTTAAAACAAGGTGGGGTGTTGCAATTAGTTGCTAGGCATAATAAAGGTGGAAGCAGATTAATGGAATATATGAAAAAAGTTTTTAAAAATGTAACAACAATCGCTAAAAGCGGAGGATACAGAATATATATTTCTACTAAACAGTAGTAATTTTTATAATAGTTTTTTTTTAGTAGAAGAGTTATGAACTCTCTTGAATCAATACTTGAAATGTCTGGAATGTGTTATGAAACATTAGGGAATATGTTCCACAGAGCTTTTCCAAAAACTTCAGGAAGTGTTAATTACTTCTATAATAAAGAAAATAGTTTTTTATGGTTTAGAATCAGGATATAATATTTTAGGAGGACTGGCTTTATCAGGTATTAGTGCACTAGATTATGGTGTTTACAAATTTTGTAAATGGGTTAAAAAGAAAAGAAATAAAAAAGAATCGTAATTAATATTTTTTTAAATGGCAGAAGAAAAAAAGATAAGCCAGGAATTACTTGATATTATTGCATGCCCCGACTGTAAGAGTGATTTAGTTCTTAAAAAAAACAAATTAGTTTGTGAAAACTGCGGACACGTTTTTGAAATAAAGAACGGCATCCCATTACTCCTTCCTAAGGAATAATAAGTTTTATAAGTGTAAAAATTTGAGGAAAAAGTTATTTATGCATAAATGGGGGAGTAAAGAGTTTTGGTAAAACTAGGGTTTAGAGAAAAACTTAAAAAAATAAAAGAATCCGAAAAAGTAAGGAATACTGGAATGTATTTAAAGAATAAATTAAGTAGTTTTGAAGAATGGAGTTCAAGAAATTCATCATTCCTTAAATCTGTTTCTTATCCTGCTGTATGGACAGGAGTTCCTGCACTTGAGGTTCTTTCCTCTAACTATTTCAGTGATTCTTCCATGATTCCAGGAGGATTAGGTTATTATAATAATATTCCTAATGATTCTTACACTCCTCACCAGATTTACAGAATCCCGGAAGAATGGGGTGGCAAAAATAATTGGAAGATTGGATGGAGTTCAGGAAATTCATTGAATTATGAAAGTCAGGCAGGAGTTTTTAATGGATTATCCAAAGACATATCAAACCCTATCATTAATGATTTAGCAGGAGATTCTACTATAAACTCGGATTTTGTTGATAATTATGTAACTAAGCCAGAACCTGCATTCCCATCGTATGATGAAAATGGGAACTTAGTGACGAATGATAAAGGTGAAACAGTATATTATGATGTTGATGGTGATGAAACAACTTTAAAACATGCAGAGATTAATGAACCAGGAGATAGTTTTGGCAATGGGTTGGAGAACATACTGGTTTCAGGTGTTCTTGGAGGATTGGGTTCAGGACTTATTTATCGCGGACTGCGTGATTTAAGAACAAATAGGAAGAGAGCAGTTGCTGAAATAGCGGGAGGAGCAGCATCTTATGCAGGAATGGGAATTACTACTTATCTTGCTTTTAATCAGAATAATGTGTTAGGTTATAAGACATTATTTTCAGGGATTGGAGGAATATTTACTGGATTAGGAACAAGTCTTGTTGCTGACGGGGTTTTTAGTCTTATTAAAGCCAGAAAGATGAAGAAAGAGGGAAATATTGAACAAGCATGGGATTATGGTATTAAGGGAACTTCAAAGATTGCTGGAGGAGTCCCTGTTTTTTGTGCAGGATATAATGCTGCTACAAAATTATCAGGATGGTATTCTCTTGTTGATATAGGTGCGGGAAACCTGACTTATGGAATTAGTGCTGCAGGAGCTGCTTCATCAGTAAGCAGTATTATTAGTGGTTTTATTACTGGCGGATTTTTTGGTGTTATTGCAGGAGTTGCAGCTTATGCTGCAGGTAAATTAGTTAAGTATTTTTATAAGAAGTACAAGGATAAGAGGGAGAAAAAAGAAGATGATGAAGATGCTGAACCTGAAGAAGTTGAGAGATTAACCAATTCTGAAGAAGTTGAAGATTACAATAATTCTCTTTCCGATTTACTGAGAGGAGACTCATCTAGTTTGAGTGAGGATAGTTTGGAAAAATCATTGTTAAATCCAGATTATAATAATCAGTTGAGAAACACGTTCTACATTAATAGTGATAATGAGAATAAAATAAATTATTTAACAAAAATATTGGAAGGGAAAGACTGGGACCAGATTGAAGAGAATTTGGGAAGTATTCCTGATTCCGAGAATTATTTTACTGCCTGGTCGGAATTGGTTGAGAATTTATATGAGGATGAGGATGGGGATGATTTATTTGCAAGAAAACTTGATTATTACCTGCATCTCGCCAGAGTGAAACACTTACGAGAGTTTGTAGATGATAATATTGATTTGGCTCTTTGGAGAAATTTATTAGTAGAGGAGACTGAAATAAGTGATCCTACAAAGAGTGCTAAGGATTATGTTGAAGAATTAAATGATGTTGGTAAGATAAGATTTATTCTTGATTCAGGAATAATTCAGGATGATTATGATAGTTTAGAATCATTTTCTTTTGAAGAATGGAGGAAAACTATTAGCAGCATGTTTGATATTGAGTTGGATGTTCATCAGTTAGCAACTCTAATAGTGCATGAAGACTTCAATGATATTGTTTCCATGATTTATAGAGAAAAATATTTTGATAATAGTAATGACTTGTCAAACATGCTTCCATTTATGATTGTCGAGCAGATTAAGAAATGGAAAGACAGGCCTGATGATGAAACAACAAATCTTTTGAAATATTTTTATAATAAAGATTTTGATACATCTTTTGTTCAGAACATAAAGAATGAATTCACTAATGATGATGGTTCTTTCGACTCTTTTGTTGAACATTACAATAAGGGTTTTGTAATGGATGAGGAGGGTTTGGAAAAAAAGAAGTCTGAAATACTGAATGAACTGGGTGTGATTGCATGAAGAAAATATTAACAATATTACTATTGTCATTAATATTGAGCATAGGTTTTTCATATAATTATGTGTCTGTTAATTTTGATATTGATGGAAAAATTTCACCTGAATATAATGAAGATGTTAATGATGTGACAGTCAGGTTTAAATGTTATGAATGCGGTGCTGATCCAGTAGAACCTAATGCAATGTTTACTTACTGGAAGAATACTAATTCGAACGGGGATTATTCTTTTGATAAGAGCCTTACATTAAGTTGTGATAGTACTTTCCCTGGACAAAAAACCACTCATAAATGCAGAGTGATAATGGCTGGAGATAATACTGATTACTACGAGTTTGAAGTGGTTTATTATGGTTTTGTCAGTGGCGGGATTGATGAAACACATTCAGGAGTGAACTTGGAGTATGATTCATACCCATACATTACTGGAGCAACCCCTTCTTCAGGAGATTATACTAGTAACCAAGCAGTTTATGTTTACACAAATGAAGGAGACACTCCATGCAGGTGGAGCACGAGCGACGTAAGCTATAATAGTATGAATGATTGCGGTGGTACTGGGACGGCGCATTACTGCACCACTTTCAGTGATGGGAGCCATAATTTTTATGCAAAGTGCAGAGGGGACGGGCACACAACAGGTTCTGTTCACAGGAGTTACAATATTGATACTAGTGCTCCAAGCATAACTAGTGTTAGTCCAAGCGGGGGGAATTATGGAGAAGGAATAAGTTCTATCAGCGTGACAACAGATGAGAGTGCGGCTTGCAGATGGGATTCAAGTAATGTTGGTTATGATAGTATGAGTGATTCGTGCGGAAGCGGAACAACTCATACTTGCAGTGTTTCCTTCACTAGTGACGGAACACACGAGTTCTACACTGCATGCAGGGATTCTTTTGACCATACTTCTTCAACAATTCATCAAACATACAATATTGATAGTGATGCGCCCGGAATCATAAGTGTTAGTCCTGAAGGAGGAGATTATAACCATACTATTAGTATTATTAACGTGACTACGGATGAAGATTCAACATGCAGATGGGATTCAAGTAATGTTGATTACAATAGTATGAGCAATGATTGCTCCGGAACTGGAGTAAGCCATGAATGCACTGTTAATTTCAACAGTGATGATAATAATAATTTTTATGTTGCCTGCAGAGACTCAATGAATAATGTCTGTCCAGTACAGTATTATAATTATGTAGTTGACTTAACTAATCCATGGTATACTACTTCATCAAGCACTCTTGCTTTTAATCATGGAGACCCTGGTGCTGAAGTGAATTGGATATTGTATGATAATCTTTATCCCAGTCTTTACGAATACTGGTATGAAAACACTCTTCAGGAAACAAGTTCATGGACTAATGAAACAAGTGTTTTAAAGAATGTTGATACAAATAATGAAGGATTATATAATTATACAATAATATTTAATGACAGTTCAGGCAGAACTAATAGTAGTACAGTAATGGTTTCTGTGAGTGATATTACTCCACCAACAATATTTGTTGATAATCCAATTACTGGAAGCTTATTTGATTATACTAGTATAATGATGAATCTTTCTCTTGATGAAGAGAGTGATTGGTGCGGAGCAGAATATAATGGTTTTAATCATTCAATGACAAAATATAGTGATATTAGTTTCGGATTAATAGATGATTTTTATGATGGAACCCATAATATTGGTTTCTGGTGTAATGACAGTGAGAACAATATGGGGCATAATAATACTATTTTTGAAACAGACACTCAGAACCCAAACTTATTTGTTAGTGCTAATGATACATTGGTTGAGTTTGGTCAGGATTGGGTTAATGTTAGTATGTTTTGTTCTGATCCTAATGAGGATTTTATGGTTCTTAATGTTTCTTATCCTGGTGGTGGTCTTGTGGATGAGAGTAGTGGTTCTAGTATTATTTTGGGTCCTTCTAGTTTGATTGAGTTGGGGGAGTATAGTGTTATGGGTTATTGTAATGACTCTCTGGGACACGATAATCTTACATCATCCAGTTTTATTGTTGATGATTCTGTTCCTCCAAGCGTTTCATTAAAAGAACCTGATGATAATGTTTTGAATAGTGAGAACGTTTTTTTTAACTGCAGTGCAGATGACAATTATGGTTTGAAAAACAGCACTTTATATAGTAATTGGAGTAATGGATGGATTCCTAACGGGACAAAGAGTATGAATGGTGTTTGGGATTACTCCACTTTTTCCAGAACACTCCCAACAGGTTTTTACGAATGGAACTGTCTTGTATGCGATGATAATAATAATTGTGGTTTTGCAGCACAGAATAATAGTTTATTTGTGGATGCTGACGAACCAATAATTGATATAAACATTAATGATACATTGGTTGAGTTTGGTCAGGATTGGGTTAATGTTAGTATGTTTTGTTCTGATCCTAATGAGGATTTTATGGTTCTTAATGTTTCTTATCCTGGTGGTGGTCTTGTGGATGAGAGTAGTGGTTCTAGTATTATTTTGGGTCCTTCTAGTTTGATTGAGTTGGGGGAGTATAGTGTTATGGGTTATTGTAATGACTCTCTGGGACACGATAATCTTACATCATCCAGTTTTATTGTTGATGATTCTGTTCCTCCTGAAATATCTATAATTAATCCTGATTCCAGCACGATTTACACAAATAATTATGTAATGTTTAATATTACAACAGATGAAGAGAGTGATTGGTGCGGAGTTAGTATTAATTCAGAACCTAATAAGACAATGGATGAATTAACAAGCACTAGCTTCGGATTATATGATTATGATGATGATGGTGTGTATAATATAGATTTTTACTGCAATGACACTGAAACTAATGTTGGAAATAGTTCAACAACTTTCACAGTTGACACTACTCAACCATTTTGTGAATTATTAACAATAAGTGTTATTAATAATAATCCTTACTGGTTAAGTGTTAATGCAAATGATGCTACAAGTGGAATTAATAATGTAACATACTCTTATAATAATGATACTTCATGGCTTATAGGAAGCAATGATATTTCTCCATATAATGTTTCGTGGAGTATTGGTCCTTGGTTGGAGAATAGTTACGTGAATATAAAGAGTGTTTGTTATGATAATGCAGGCTGGAGTGATGAGAGTATTGAGAATAATGTCTTAATTGATTTTAATGAAGAAACTCCTTATGCAAAAATAAAAAATATTCCTGAATACTCATCAGGAAGCATTACTCTTAACGCTACTGAGAGTTATGATAATGACCCGGAAGACGCATTATATTATACTTATCAAATAAGTAATGATAGCAATAATTTTTTCAACATTTCAGGATGTATTAGTGTTTCAGGAGTTTGTGACTGGAATACAACAACTACTTACACTACTTGCCCGGATAATAGTGAATGTTATGTCAGGAGCTGGGTTAATGATGATGCAGTATATAATACTTCAAGAGTGTTAAATACAATTATTGATAACAGCGCACCAATACTGTCAAATGTTTCACCTTTGAATGACACGATTATGTATGGTAGTTCATGGAGTGTTACGTGCAATGCAACAGATATTGATGATAATCTTACTTACAGTGCTTGGATGAAATTTGATAACGGTTCAGGAAAAGAATGGTATGAATTAACTAATTCATCAAACAATATTTCATATGTTTGGAATATAAGTTCTTATAATACTCAGGAAGATATAGAGTATAAGTGTAATGTTAGTGATTCGAGTAATAATGTTATTGAAGAGATTCATAATAATATTGCTCTTGAGAAAACACCTCCAGCAATTATTGAGATTGATGAGAATTTAGCGAATGAATCAATAATGGGTTCTGGCCAGAATCTTACTCTAGGTGCGCATGTTTATGACAGTCGTCCAGGAGTGAGCAGCGTCTTCTTCAAGGATTATGGTTTTTATGAATATAGTGTATCAAATCTTTATTATTATAATATAACATGTGATTCCACCCACGAATATTGGTGGGAGGAGACAATAATCGCAAATGACAGTTTTGGTAATGAAGCTAGTTTGAAAAATGAGACAAAAGTATGGTATTGTGATACTGCTCCTCCACTTATTGAGAACTGCACATTGAATAGTACTTTATTATATGATGGAGAAATAGTGAAAATGAGTTGTGATATTATTGAACAAGGATATAGTAGTGTTAAGAATGCTTCATTTAATACAACTGAGGAAGAATTAACCGCTGTTAGTGGAATTGGAAATGAATGGTATTATGACTTTACTTGTAATAAGGATGCTTACACTAATGATAGTCTTAGAAATGAGAATATAACTTGGACTAATACAACAAGTTTTGACATGGTAAATAATTTTAATAAAAAAAATCTTAGTCGTTCAGCTAATTGTGATCCTTATCCTCCAAACATTAATAATTTTCCTTTATTTGTTGAGGATGAATTACCTAAGGATAGTGGAGTTTGCTTGAATGTTACTGTTACTGACAGTCCGTTATACAATCATATGAGTCATGTATGGCTGAATATTAGTCTCAGGCATTATGGAAGTATGGACAAGGAGTACTATATTTATTACATGAATGATGAAGGATGTAGTAGTTCATCTGATGATGATGTTTATAGTTACGAACTATTCTTGGAAGAGTATGGTGATTATACTATTGAGAGTGTTCACGCGAATGATACTGGAAACCAAATTAGTGATAGGTATGTGGGTGATACTATAACTTCTTATGATAATAATCCTCCAATAATACTAAATCATGAAATGGTTGGAAACACTATTTTAATCAGTGGAGAGGAAGTGATGCTGCGCGCAAGAGTCCAGGATGATGGTGTAAACGGTGTTGATGATGTCTTATTTAATATTCAGAAGACTAATCTTTCTGGAACTTTTGATATAAATTATTCATATGGGGATAAGTTCGGTGACTGGTATTCTTATAATATTACTTGTGATAGTGATGCTGATTATAACTGGACTAAAATATTTGCAGATGATACAAGAGATTATAGTGTTTATGAAGAAGCAGATTATCCTTTAATCACATGCGATGTTAGTTCACCAACAGATTTTAATACAATAGTTCATGACCCTGATTTGGATGTTAGTCAGCCTGAAGGATTCTGTGTTAGTACTGCAGCGACTGATTTACATCTGGATAGTGTTTGGGCAATGCTTACAAGCCCTACAGGGATTGTTTATAATTATACACTAACTGATACTGGGAGTGATTGTTCAGGAACCGAAGATGATGATATTTATGGGGCGAGGATTGCTCCAGTAGAAGAACCCGGCAATTGGACTGTTAACACTAGTTTTGCTAATGATACTTATAATCATGTTGGTTTCGAATCACCATATCCTGATATTATTGTTAGAGTCATGCCTGAAGATTCTCCACTAATATGGAATTGCGGTATTAATAACTCCTTGCTAAAGGCAGGGGATATGGCAAGATTTTCTTGTTCAATAACTGATGATGAAGGAATTGATACAGTATTGTTTGAAACAAATCAGACTAATATTACTATAACTGATGAAGTTAATAATGATTATTACAAGGATTATTCCTGCATTGACACTACTTATGAAGTTAACTGGACTATGGCTTACGCCAATGATACGGGCATTCCAATGAATGAGACTTATAAAACTCTTGATGAGAAACTGTATTGTGATGTTAGTGAGCCAGTTGTTAGTAATGCTTTATTAAGCACTAATACAATTAATTTAGGAGACAGTTTTTGCATTAATGCTTCAATAACTGATAATAAGATGATTGTTAACCCACACGTGCTTATTGGGACTCCAAATAATACTTTGTTTGTAAGAAACCTCACTCAGTCGTCATGCGGTTGTTGCGGAACAATTGATGACGATATTTATGGTGCGGACATCCAATTGAATGATGTTGGTGACTATACAGTATTTAATATTAGTGTTAGTGACAGGGTGGGGAACATGGATGATTATTTGATTAATGAAGATGTTGTTGTCAGCGATGTTTTCAAGCCTGTTGTTAGTAATATAGGTGTAGTGCCGAACGGGACGGTGAATCAGTACTCAAATATTTATGTGAATGCAACAATAACTGATTATAACTTGAGTTATCATTACGTGTATATAAGTACTCCATCATCATCAATGAAATTGTATTTGAATGACAGTATAAATAGTCCTGAAGATGACGATATTTATGGCACTTACTTTAATCTGACTGAAAGAGGGTATTATAATATTTCATACATTTTTGCAAATGATACTTACTCTAATGAGAATAATTTTACTTTTGGAGAAGTAATAACAAGTCAGGATGTTTACTCTCCCACCATAAGTGATTTTAATGCTGTGCCGAACGGGACTGTAGAAATTTATAATAATATTACTGTAAATGCTACAATAACAGATAATGATGAATTGAAAAGCACGTTCTTCAGCGTATTAAATCCTGACAATAGTTTAAGTTATTATGATATGAGCAATTATGGAAGTAGTAATTATTCAGGAAGTTTTAATATTACTCATTCAGGCAATTATACAATAATCAATATTACTGCTGTTGATATGGATGATAATATTGTGAATAATAGTTATTATGAAATTATTTACTCAAATGATACTATTACTCCTGTTGTCGCAAATATTTCAATAACTCCCCAAGATAGTATTAACCAGTACGGGAATGTTTGTGTGAATGCAACAATAACTGATAATGATGAACTTGATAATGTATTCTTGTTTTATGAGTATCCTGATAATACTCTTGATTCTTTATCAATGAATGAAAACTGTAGCAATTATTGCTGCGGAACAAGCGATGATAATATTTATGGAGTGTGGCTAACACTCACAGAGCCTGGAGAATATTATTTCCAGAATATTGATGCTATTGATGTTTCAGGAAACCATGGTTTTGGTTATATCGGACAATACGTTGAAAGTATTGATGTTTATCCTCCTGTTGTTGAAATAAGTAGTCCTGTAAATGCAACTTATGATACTAATAACATAACCCTTAGTTTTGAAGTATATCAGGAGGATTATGTTAACAGAACATGGTACAATATTGATGACGAGACTAATATTACTTGTAATACAACAGAAGAATTATTTATCAACAACGGATATCACATAATTAATGTTTTCGCAAACGATTCATATAATAATGTAGGTGGTGATAGTGTTAGTTTTACTGTTAATTCAACCGAGAATGTAAAAGATTTGAGTGTTGAAAGCATGAGTATTCCTTCAGAAAAATATTCTAACCAAGAATTTACTTTAACAGCAAGCATTTCTAATCAGGGAACAATTGATGCTCCGAACGCAGTGCTCGAAATATATGATAATAATGATTTATACGATAATGATACTATAACTGTCTTGGAGAATGAGACAATCACTTATGAAAAAAATATGAGTTTGTATGAAACAGGAAATCATAAGATAAAAGTAAGAATTGTTCCACTTGATGGAGAGCAGGACACTGTTGATAATACAAGAACAAACACTATGAGCATCATATCATATATTGATGAGATTAGCGCAAATCTTAAAGCGCCTGACATAGTTAGTCCTTCATCCAATTTCACCTCAAAAATCTATGTATATAATATGGGTGATTATGATACTAATGTAATTAATGAATTGTTTGCTCCTGAAAACTTTACAATATATACTGTGAATCCTTTCCCAGTTATTGTATATTCAGGCACTTATAGTATTCCAGAATGGGATATGAAAAGCCCAAGTGTTGAGAATAATTATACTCTTAGCAGTTCTTCATGGATAAATGACAGTTCTTCATGGATGGGTGCCCAGCCCGGCTCCAAGAATGATGCAGAAATAATTGAAGTAACTAGTCCAAAAAGCCCTTTATTCAGCATTGATATTACAGTCCTGCCTGAAGTATTTAATATTGGGGATACTAATACTGTTATTGCGGATGTTTATAATTATGGAAACGAAACAGCAAATAATACAAATGTTACTATACAATTATCTAATAATCTGGAATTAGTGTCCGGAAATTACACTCATTATTTAGGCAACTTAACAAACGGAACAAGCAACACTACAAGCTGGATTATCACTCCTAATTCTACAATAGGAGAATATAATATTAGTGTATTCGCACAGTATGATGGTGGAAGTGATTCAGATAATGAAACAATAGAGAATATTGAAGAAACGTCTCCAAATATAACAATAACAAACATAAGTTATGATAATAGTGTCGAGAATAATACTCAACTAGTTTACAATATTGAAATAACCAATAATGGTGATGAGGATGCTTATGATGTTGAAGCAGAGATTATTCTGGGAAGCGATACTATTGGAGGAAAAACTAGCGAAAAATTCGATTTATTAATAGGTGAGAGTGAAGAATTAGTCTTTAATTTCACACCAACCAGTCATGGAAGCTCCAAATCATTCAAAACTATTGTTGAACACACAAGTTCAAGTTATTATTATGAAGAGAATAATCCTTTCAGTGTATGGCTGGATAGTATTCCTCCTAATCCTACAAATATTTCTCTTGAGAAAATGAGTGATGGAAAAATATTAATTAGATGGGAATTAATTGATGATGCTGTAGAATACTTGGTTTATAGAGGAAGCCTGGAAGATTTCGGGCAATATGACATAATATATACTGGTGATGAAAATACTGACGAGTATTTGGATGATAATGTTTCTCATAATACATGGTATTATTATTATGTGATTACGATTGATCATGCAGGAAACAGGGGTAATGAAAGCAGTGAAAAGAGAATAAAAGCATTTGATGAAGAAGTTTTTAGTGATGAGATACATGAATACCGGAAAAGTATTGAGGATTTAGAGGAAGATTTAGGTGAGTACGAGGATGAGGAAAAAATGGCAGAAAAAGAAGCAGAACACAATGCTGAAGTAAATGCTAAAATAAACCAAATAATGACTGATATGAATTATTTTAAAGAAATTAAAGAATTATTATCTGTAAATGACAGGATGCACTTAAGTCTAATCAGGAGTTCAATAACTCACGCAAATAATGCTGAAGACCCTGAAAAAAGAGAACAATACTTATTGCAGGCAGAGTACGAATTAAACTTGTTAAGCAGTAGTTATGATATTTCAGAATCTCTTCCAATAATTCACAGAAATGAGTATAAGAATCTAACAGTCATAACCAATGAATCATATCTTAATATTGAATTCAATAGTACGGATTATATGAAGTATAGAATAATTCAGAATGTTACTAATACTTATGATTATAGGATAGAAGACATAAACCTGGTTTTTGGAATTCCTAATGATGCAATCCTTGAAGGAGATAATACAGTGAGTATAGACAGGCTTAATCCAGGAGAATCATACGTTTTTAACTATACTTATTATACATATGGAGGATACAATAATAGTATAACTGGAGTAATGACAGAACATATTCCTCCACCTCCACCAACACCTCCGCCAGAAATAACGGGTTACACTGTTTTTGAAGAAGTTAGTGCTCCAATATTCACAACAGAATTAATAGTAATAATCTGGACATTAGTGTTTTTTGGAGGAATAATGTATTTTAAGAAAGACACAATCCTGGGATTATATGAGAAGCATGTTAGTAAAGAAGAGAAAAAAGAAGCAGAAGATTATTTTGAAGAGAACGAAGTAATAAATATAGAAATGGAATAAAAAAAAATACAAATTCTTAAAAAAAGAAAAGTATTATTAAATAAATACTGCCAGGGTGGCGGAGTGGTCTAACGCGCTGGTCTTGAGAACCAGTGAGCTTCGGCTCTCGCAGGTTCGAATCCTGCTCCTGGCGATTTTTTCTTTTTCAAAGAAGAAATTAGATTTTCAGAATTTTGAGAAAAAATTAGGCAGAAAAATTCAAGTATTCAGTTTTAAATCAAGAAAAGAAGTGAATAATAAAGAATTATTAAAAGGAGTATATGATAATGGGGTTTGGTGAAAAGAATAGTGGATTGGATTAATTGCGAAAAGAAAAGATTGATTAAAGAGA
>CAYWEY010000028.1:0-14887 GCA_964457955.1 Candidatus Woesearchaeota archaeon | reverse complement strand
CCGATTGAGAAATGCAGGTACTCCCACAGGGGATTGATATTGAGAAAAAAGTTGTTTTGTTTTCAACATTCTCAGTTTCTTTTAAAGCAAGCTCTATAAAATTTCTTGAACCATATTCTTTCTCAAGAGCTTCTATTGTCTTAAAAACAGGTTTTGGTTTTTCTTCCACCATTCTTTTTATAACACCTCTTATAATTCTGTTAATATATTTTAATAAAGGATATATTCTTAAAACTTTTTATTTTAATAATATATTATGATTTACGAAAAATCAGCCGGTGCAATAATATTTAATGATGATAAATTCCTTCTTCTAAAATATGGTTATGGTCACTGGGGTTTTGTTAAAGGAAATATTGAAGAAAAAGAGAATGCGGAAGAAACAATTAAAAGAGAATTAGAAGAAGAGACAGGAATAAAAAAATGCGAGATAATGAAAGGTTTTAAGGAAAAGATAAACTATTTCTATAAAAAAGAAGGAGAAACAGTTCTTAAAAAAGTTGTTTACTATCTTTTGAAAACAAGTGAAGAAGAAGTAAGACTAAGTTACGAGCATGATGATTATAAATGGCTTGGTTTTGAAGAAGCATTGGAGAAACTTAGTTTTGAAAACGCAAAAAAAGTGTTAAAAAAAGCAAAAAAGTATTTGGAAAAAAATATTTAACTAATACATAACTAAGTTATTGTTATGGAGAGAGATAAAAAAGTCTTTATTTTTTTAATAACGTATTCAGTGATTATACTATTTTTTTATGAAAATATTGTGGGATTGCATTGTGAGGAATTAAATAATAAGATTATGGAAGAAATTCGGGCAGGTTATCAGTGTAATTCAGACTCTGACTGCGAAATATATCCTGAATTGTCTGATTCCTGCGTTTTTCCCGGAAGCTGCCCAATATCTCTTAATAAGAGAGCAAACCATTATTATTTAAGTTCTTTGATACGAACTTATTTCAGTAGAGGCTGCGCGGATGAATTATGCACATCCTCCTGCCTGAGTATTGATAATTTAAGACCTGTATGTTTGAATAATCTTTGTGATTCACAAAAAATTTAAATAATCTATTAATAAATTGTATTTGATGAAGAAATTATTATTAATATTATTCTTGATTATTTCATTCAGTACAGTTTTTGCTGAATCAAGTTCTGAGCTTTACTCGCTTGAAATAGTTAATATTTCAGGAAATGTTGAGAATAATGAATTATTAATAAATGGTTATGGAAAAGTACTGAAAGGCAATAGTGTAAAAATATATCTCTTGGGACCAAGTGATGAAATATTAATAAAAGATTTAAGAGTGAATAATAGTCCAGAAAGGGTTAGTTTTGATGAGAAAGGATATTATTTTGTTGCTAATAAAAGTTTTAATTTTTCAGCAAAGATTCAACTTCTAGGTCTAGGACAGGCATCATTGTTTGTTCCGGGTCCAGTAAACCAACTTTTTTTTGATATAAGTAATGGTTACGTGGTTGGAGGAAATAAGCATTACGGATTGTTGAATGAAAATATAGTGATACAGAGAGATGAAGAAACTGCTTTACTTGTTGAAGGAGATTTTCATTATTTAATAGAGGATAAAAAAAGTTTTACTTACAAAATTGATTTCCAGTCATATGGTGAAGGATTAAGCACTTATTCTCTTAACTTATTGAATAATGAAGATATAGTCAGTGTTGTTGGAGCTCTTGATTATGAAGTCAGAGATAATGTTTTGGAGCTTGACTTGTCAGGCTCATCAGCAACAGTGATAATAAAAGGATTTTTTGAAAAAAATTATCTTAAAATCCCATTAAGGAATGATTCTCATGATATTCTTATAGAGTCTGAAGCAGAGAAGAAGATAACAATATCTACGAGTGCTGAAAGCATAGACTTGTCCGAATCAAGTATTACTCCAAAATATAGTAATGCAAGAGCATACCTTGCTGAATATAATGATTTTTTCAGTATTAATGTTCAGGATCTTACTCTTCTTCCTTCGCTTGTATTCAGTGTTGATTATGCATATAATGAAATCGCTGTTGATGAGAAAGGTAGTGTGTTGGGAGAGTTAAGGTATTCTTATGCTAATACTGGGCAGGATTATTTGAGGATGAGTATTCCTGGAACACCTCTTTATGCAGCAACAGGGGAGGGTGCTGTGAAACTAACAACTGATGAAGCAAATAAGAGCATGCTTCTTGCTCTTCCTAAAACAAATTATGGAATTCTTGAACTGGTTTATTTTAAGACAAGAAAACCATTATCCTTCTTCAATTCTATTAATCTTCCTCTAGTCAATACTACTGCTCCAGTAAGTGAGATGTCAACAAGTATTTACCTCCCGTCCCATTATTATGTTGTTTATACTTTTGGTGCTGAAGGAGGAAGCGAACTGCCATCATTAGGTTCAATAATATTCTTTCTGGCTGTAGTAATTTTTACAGGTTATTTCATGAAAAAAGATGTTATGTTCGTAACTTATTATGTTCTTGCAAATATTGGATTATTCATACTAAGTCCAATAATTTTCATAATAAGTATAATAGTAAGTATTTTCTTAATTATTAAGAAGATAGTTAAACCAGGCGTTTTTAGATGGGTTATGATAGGGGGATTCGGATTATTATTGATAAGTTTATTATTAATATTCTTGTCAGGATTTGCCATAAGTCCTGTTATGCAGACAGTTAGTTATTCGGGAGGAAGAGATGTTATGCAGGAGGCAAGCGCTCCAAGTATGAAGGGATTATCAACTATTGGAGAGGGAGAAGGAAAAATAACTGTTCCAACCGAAACAGGACTTCTTCCTGTGAAGTTTGAAATACCTTCAATGGGTAAGAGTGTAAGAGTTACTAATTATTTAGTAACTGTCGAGAATCCAGTTTCATTAAGAATGATTGTAATTAATTCAAGAATAAAATATTTGTACTATTTATTAACAATCCTTTTTTTAGTTAAGATTTACAGAATGTATTTTGTTAAAAAAAAGTGAAAAACACACAAAGTTATGAATTATAATTCAAAACATTTATAAACAAGAAGTTATGAATATATATTCATAATGTTTAAGAATTTCATTAGAAAAATTATTAGTGCAGGAAGAGAGAGAACAGGTTTTGGACTTGGTCCTGAAGGAAAATGCGTATGCACTGAATGCGGGTATGAAGAGATTCATGAAAACGGAAAACCGTGTTATAAAAAGTCCTGCCCCAAATGCGGGGCTAAGATGATAAGAAAAGAGGTGATGAATTAATGCCGGGTGGTGATGGAACAGGTCCTCGTGGAATTGGAAGAGGACGCGGAAGAGGTTTTGGAGGACCTCCTGAGTATTGTAAGTGTCCTAATTGCGGGCATAAATTAAAACATGTCAGGGGAATTCCATGCATAAAAACAAAATGTCCTAGTTGCGGGAATATGATGATAAGAGGAGATGCATGATGAAAGTTGCTGTAAGTTCAAAAAGCAGAGGATTAGAAAGCTCTGCAAGCCCTGTTTTCGGAAGATGCTCTTATTTTGTTATTGCAGAAATAAAAAATGATAAGATAGTTAATACAAATAGTATTGAGAATCATTCTAGGAGGAGAAGGGGTGGTGCTGGAATAACTGCAGCAGAATTGGTTGGTAATCAGAAAGTGAATGCAGTAATAACAATTAATATTGGTCCGAAAGCTTATGATGTGTTGAAAAGATTAGGTATTAAGATATACTCAGGAGAATCAGGAACAGTTAAGAAGAATATAGAATTATTGATTAAGAATAAGTTGTCAATTATGAAAACTTTCAGACCAGGAGGATTCGGGAGAAGAAGAGGCAGAGGAAGAAGATAATGAGCGAGGGTTTAAAGAAAGGTGAAAGAACTGTTGTTGTTTCAGCAATTATTTCTTTTTTTTTAGTTCTAATAAAAGGATTTGCTGGATTTATTTCAGGAAGCATTGTATTAATCAGTGATGCTCTTGACAGTCTTTCAGACCTTATTGTTATGGGTGCTTCATGGTTTGGTTTAAGAATAGCTCAGAGAGAGCCTGACGAGAAATTCCCTTATGGTTATTACAAAGCAGAATCAATAACATCTCTTATTATATCTTTTCTTATAATATATGCTTCAATTGAATTAATTAAGAGAGGTTATTCCAGGCTTTTTGAAACAGTTTCAACAAATAATCCCTTGCTAGCTGTTAGTGCAGCAGTAATATCTTTAATAACATCTTTCTTTCTCTACAAATATTTATTAAGTAAAGGGAAGAGTATTGACTCACATTTATTGAAAACGAGTGCGGGAGAAAGATTAACTGATTGTTTCAAATCATTTATTGTTATGATAACAGTCGGGCTTAATTATTATGGAGTCCCTTATGTTGAAGGAATTGTTTCTATTATAATATCATTAATGGTCTTGGAGGTTGGTGTTTCTTCAGCAAAGGATTCAGTGATTGCTTTAATGGATGTGAGTTCCAGCAAGGAAATAGAGGAAAGAGTGAAAGAGGTTGTTAAAAAGATTAAAGGAGTCAAGGATTTCAGTGATTTAAAATTAAGAAAATCAGGTCCTTTTGTTTTCGGAGAGATTAATATAAAAGTTAAGAAATTCATTAATGTGGATAAGGCTCATCGTATTACTGACAGGATTGAGGATAAGATAAATAAAGAAATAAAGAAAGTTGAGTCATTCATTGTTCATGTAGAACCTTACTTAGGAATCAGGCAAAAAATTGCTTTACCAATTAAGAAAGATAAAGGATTAAATTCAATAATTATGAAAAATTTTGGACGTGCTGAGAACTTTCTTTTTATTAATATCAAAAAAGATAAGGTGGAATCAAAATATGTCAAGAAGAATAAGTTTAAGGATAAGGAAGTGAGAGCAGGACTTAATGCTGCTTCTTTAGTTGTTGAAGAAGAAGTTGACAGCGTAATAATTAAGGAGCTTGGGAAGATATCATTTCACACTCTCAGAGACAACTTGATTAATATTTACAAAACTGATGAGAAAATTGTTAAAAAAACAGTTGATTTATTTTTTAATAATGAATTGTTAAGATTAAAAAAACCTACAAGGAGGAGAAAATAATGGTGAAAGTTAATAAAGAAAAATGCAACGGGTGCGGAACATGCTTGAATGTTTGCCCGCAGGATGCGATATCTTTGAATAAAGGTAAAGCAGTTATTGATAAAGATAAGTGTGTGGAATGTGGTGCATGCATAAGCGTATGCTCCCAAAATGCTATTAAATAATGGAATAATTAAAAAAAGTATGAGTGTGAATATTTTTTTAATAATTTTCGGGACAGCTCTCCTAATTTGCAAGCTGATGAAGAAATGGTAAATATTGCAATACCTGTTGATGACAGAGAAGAATATGTTATTAGTGCTCATTTTGGGCATGCATCTTTTATGGCAGTCTATGATTCCGAGAAAGAAAAGCTTAGAATAGTAAATATTAAGAATATGAGCGGATGCGCCCCATTAATATCTATTAAAAATGAAAGTGTTGACATGATTTATTGTTTTGGTATGGGGATGAGGGCGATCAGGTTATGCGTGTCCAGAGGAATAAAACTAAAGACAGGGAGTTTCAGAACAGTTAAAGAAGTTATTCAGAATCTTGATAAATTAAAAGATTTAAAACAGGGATGTGGTCATTAAAAATGGTTGATATTTTCTGGTCCACATTTGCTGCAGCACTTCTCGCATCTATTGTTACTTCATTAGGGGTTTTAGTAATTAACCGCTTCGATGAATGGGGTAAGAAGAACATAATATATTTTATATCATTTGCTTCAGGAGTACTCATATCAGTAACTTTCACACACATTATCCCAAAATCTTTCAATATGAATGATTCAGCACCTTATTTTTTGCTGGCAGGTTTTTTCACCCTTTACTTAATTAATAGTTTCATACATATATTCATATGCGACAGGAGCAGGCATAAGAAATGCAGTTTTGGAATAATTCCTGCAATAGGGATAGGTTTTCATTCATTCATTGATGGAATAATATACTCAATTACTTTCAAAGTAAGCATATTTACTGGAATACTCGCAGCTATTGGTATGATATTGCACGAGTTTCCTGAAGGAATAGTCACTTTCTTAATGCTTGCGAAATCAGGATATTCAAAGAAGAAATCAACAATTTACTCATTCTTATCCGCAGCAGTATCAACACCCCTAGGCATGCTTGTTTCATGGCCATTTATTGATAACTTAAACCCTTCATTATTAGGGATTCTTCTTTCTCTTTCAGCAGGAGCACTTGTTTATGTTGGAGCAACACACTTGCTTCCAGAAACTAATAAGGCTAAGAAGAAGTTCAGCTTATTTGCACTATTTGCCGGAATAATAGTTGCATTAATAATAGTTTTTTCAAAATGATTATAGGTATTACTGGCGGAAAAGGAGGAACTGGCAAGTCAACAATAGCGACAAGTATTGCATATTACTTGAGTCAGAAAGGTATGAAAGTCTTACTGGTTGATGCAGATGTGGGATGCCCGAATGATCATTTAATAATTAATGCAGAAAGAAAAAAAGTAAAAGATGTTTATATCACAATACCCGAATTTGATTATGATAAGTGCACAAAGTGCGGTGTATGCAGCAAAGTCTGTAGAGCAAACGCAATAGTATTCGTGAAAGACAAGAAACCCATTTTTGTTCCTGAACAGTGCAGCGGGTGCAAAGCGTGCATTCTTGCCTGCCCTAATAATGCAATCAGAGAAAGTAAGAAAAAGGTTGGAACTATTTATTCTTATTCAAAAAATTTTGACTGCTTATCCGCGGAATCAGTAATAGGGCTTGATGAGGAGTCAATAGTTGTGAATGCTCTTAAAGAAAAAGTTAGTGAAGTAGAAAAAAATTATGATTATATCATAATTGATACTGCTGCAGGAACACATTGTTCAGTAATAAGCGCTCTTAAATATTGTGATAAAGCATTCGCGGTTACTGAACCAACTCCTTTCGGAGAGCACGATTTAAGACTAATACTTAAATTATTGAAGATTATGAATATAGATTCAGGAATAATCCTGAACAAGTCAACAATAGGGGATAAGGGTTTGATAAAGAAAGTCAGCAGAGCAAACGATGTTGAGATAATTGGTGAGGTTCCTTACAGCAAGAAAATAGTTAGTTCTTATTCAAAATCAGAGCAGATTATTCATAAGAGTATTAAAGAAATTGTTGGTGAAATATTATGAAAAGAATAGTGATTGCTTCAGGAAAAGGAGGAACAGGAAAAACAAGTATTACAGCATCCTTGTGCGCTTTGTTCTCTGAGCGGGAAAAAATCGTTGTTGTTGATTGTGATATTGACGCTCCGAACCTTCATATCTTATTGGATGTTAAAGATAAGAAATTATTGAAGAAGACTCTTTCAGCTAGAAGAGCAATTATTGATTATGATAAGTGCAATTCTTGCAGGAAATGCGTTGAAAATATATGTGTCTTTAATGCAATAAGTTGGAGTGAAAAAGAAAACAAGCCGGTTGTTGATGAATTATTATGCGAAGGGTGCGGAGCGTGCAGTATAGTCTGCCCGCAGCATGCGATTAAGATAAAAAAAGTCAGCAATGGAAAAATATACAAAGGTGTATCAAATGATTTTCCGGTTTTTTGGGGAGGCCTTAATATGGGTGAGACTGGAAGCGGAAAAATAGTTACTGAAGTCAAACAAAAAGCGGAGGAAGAAGACGCGGATTACATGATTATTGATTCTGCAGCAGGAGTCGGGTGCCCTGTTATTGCTTCATGCAGGGATTCGGATTATGCAGTATTAGTGGCGGAGCCGACTCCGCCAGGATTCAGTGATATGAAAAAAATATATGATTTATTAGAACATTTCAGTATAAAAACAGGATTAATTATAAACAAGCATGATATAAACAAGGAATTGTCGAAAAGTATTGAAAAATTTGCAGAAGAGAATGACATAAATATTATTGGTAGAATTAAGTATGACAAGAAATTTGTTCAAGCATTAGTTAATCTTAAACCAATTGTTAAGTATGATAAGAGTTACAGGAAAAATTTTTCAAAAATAGTTAAAAAAGTACAGAAATATTTATAAAACTATTATGAATATATATTCATAATGAGGTGATTTAGTTATGCCTGGAGGAGACGGAACCGGACCTAATGGTTTCGGATCAATGACTGGAAGAGGATTAGGATTATGCGCGGGATACAATAATCCTGGATTCACGAAAGGAAGAGGAACTAGAAGAGGATTTGGACGAGGATTCGGTAGAGGACGCGGACGAAGAATAATGCCAGTATATAATCAAAGTATTGGACAAGAGGCTTACACGCCTGAAGATGAGATTAAGTGCTTGAAAAAAGAAAAAGAAAATATTGAAAAAAGAATAGGAGAATTAGAGAAAATACTTGAGTAATTTATGGTAAGGCCTCACAAGAAGAGAAATATTGTATTCAGTCCTGAAGCAGTGTATTACAAACCTGCTGGGATTCCATTAAGAGAATTAGAGGAGGAGCAGTTAGAACTTGATGAAGTTGAAGCATTGAGACTCTGTGATTATAAAGACTTGTCTCAGAAGGAATCCGCGAAAAAGATGAATATTTCGCAGTCAACATTCAACAGGATTCTCAGTAAAGCAAGAAAGAAAGTTAGTACTGCAATAGTTGAGGGCAAAGCAATAAAGGTGAAAGTGAAATGAAGAAATTATTATTCTTTTTTTCTTTATTTTTTTTATTATCCCCTGTTTTTTCGCAGAAAGTCTGTGCGGTTTATTTTACATTCACTCACTGCAGCAACTGCGAGTACACCGACCCTATTGTTCTTGATGAATGGGTTAATCATTATGATGACTTAGTTATTATAGAATATGTTTATGAGGATTGGACGGACCCGAACGGTCAAGTTCTCGGACAATACTCCCAGAATTATAATACTCACGCAGCAGTCCCCCAACTAGTTATTAGTGAGGATGATATAAGAGTGGGAAGATATAATGTTCCCACTTTTGAACAATTTATGAAATCAGAGGATAGTAATCCGTGCGTACTGTTAGAGGAGAGTGTTAGTTTTAGTGAAATGAATCTTAATGAACTTCCTGCAGAGCCTAAGATATGGGCTAATGGCAGGATGCTTATGAAAACAGGTGATAGTGTTGTTTCAAGCAGTTTTTTGAGAGATTTGTTAACATCAAGTGATTTGGATAGTGTTATTGAAGAATCAAGTTATGATGTTGAATATATAGAACCTGTTCCTGCACCAATATCTGGAGGAGAAATAATTTTTAATCATGCTTTAAGAATAAGTGATTCATGGATTCTTGAATTCAATGAATACATTGGAGGAGATAATAAGACTCTTGTTAATGAGAGTGAAGAAGAGACAGGTAATAAGACCACGGTTGATTTAGGATTCCTTGGTAAAGTCAGTGCTGACAATACATCACTTCCAATATTCACCATATTAATAGCAGGAGCGGATGCTTTTAATCCCTGCGCATTTTTTATCTTAACATTTCTTTTAAGCGCTGTGCTTTACGTTCGTTCAAGGAAGAGGATTCTTATTGTTGGAGGAATTTTCGTCTTCTTTTCAGGACTCATTTATTATTTATTCATGGCGGCTTGGCTTAATGTTTTCCTCATCGCAGGCCAGATAGCAGTTCTTACAACAATAGCGGGATTAATAGCCTTGTTTGCAGGAGCAATTAATATCAAGGACTATTTCGCATTCCAGAAAGGCATCTCACTCACCCTTCCTAAAGAGAGCAAGAAGATGATGGAGAAGAAAGTCAGCAAGTTGAAAAAAAAGAAGAATATATGGGGGTTAATAATCGGGACAGTGATTCTTGCAGTCACTATTAATATGTATGAATTATTATGCACTGTAGGGTTCCCAATGATATTTACAAGAATACTCACGATGAGCAACTTGTCAACATCAAGTTATTATCTTTATATCTTATTATACAATATTGTTTACATAATTCCTTTAACAGTTATTGTTGTTCTTTTTGCAATTACTCTCGGAAGCAGGAAAATAAGCAAGAAGAATATAAAAAGATTAAAACTTGTTTCAGGAACAATGATAACCTTTTTGGGTGTTATATTATTGTTTAAACCCCAATTTTTGGAAAGCGCCTTAACTGGTTTCGGAGTCCTCATAAGTGCTTTAATAGCTTCAGGATTAATAATAACTGGTTATGAAGGACTTTACTGCAATTACTGCCATGTGAATGAATATGAAGGAGAAGAACAATGCCCGCATTGCGGGAAATGGTTCAAAAGAATTGACTTGCATAAGTGCAAAGAAAAGTAATGAATATTTACCAATAATTTATATATTATTATTCAATTAATTAATTTATAATGGCTGGAAAAAAATTAAGAGAATTCAGGGAAAAAAATGATGAATTAAACCTTATCAAGAAAATATTGGATAATGGTGGAGTAATAAAAGGCTCTGATATTAAGTTAGGATGCGGATGCGGAAAAACAGAGAAGACATTCTCTCCTGAAGAACTTGTTAAGAATTATTTAAAAAAAGGTTTTATAAAACTTGAGTGCGAAGAGTGCGAGAAGAACTTGTTTAGTATTAAGGAAGTATTGTATAATGCAGAAAAATCCGAGAAGTGCACTATATGCAGTGTTGATATTCCTAAAATAATTTTTAAACTCGAAGGGCTTGAAATACCTTACAACAAAATTCATGAATTCTATGAACATCCTGAAGAAAAGATTTCAAAAAATCTGAAGAAACTGATAGAATTGTTATCATAGAGTAGTAATATTTATATATGAGAATTTTTGGAAGTTTAATATGAAAGATTTAAGAAAAGAATATGATGAGCATAAGATTATAAAAGAAATCATGAAAGAAGGGGAAGTGGAAAGCGAAAAAATAAAACTAGATTGCTACTGTGGTGGTTCAGTGAGTGTTTCCAAAAAAGAACTTGTTAAAGATTTTCTGGATAAAGGATTCATAAAACTGGATTGTTCAGGATGTGATGGGATTGCTTTCAGCATTAAAGAAGCATTGTATCTGGGAAAAGACAGTAAATTGAATTTCAAATTCAAGGATTTGAATGTTTCTTATGAAGATATTCATAATTTTTGCGAACACCCTGAGAAAAAAATAAGCAGTGATTTCAAGAAAGTTATGCAGTCAATCATATAATTAAAATCATTAAAGGAATTATTAAGAGAATTATTAATAATATTAGTATGCTTTTCTTATTCATTCTCAATATTTTTCTAGTCAGGAAACGTGTGGTTTTGTAAATTATTCTTACAATAATATCATCAAGAACGAAGAATACTCCTGTAAAACATATTAGTGTAAACATTAATCCTGACGACATGCTTAAAGGTATTCCTGTAGCCAATGAACCTATCAATACATCTATGAAAGTTCCTGTGCCTGTTCCAATAATGTAAGGAATACTCTTCTTAAGATCTATTAATCCCACAACAGCGAGTGGAACTATCAGGC
Organism: Candidatus Woesearchaeota archaeon; assembly: GCA_964457955.1. GTDB lineage: Archaea > Nanobdellota > Nanobdellia > Tiddalikarchaeales > Tiddalikarchaeaceae > CAYWEY01. The sequence goes on along the minus strand of CAYWEY010000028.1, from coordinate 3,438 downwards.
TTATTGTCAGACTATTACTTGCAGTCAGGATTGTAAGTATTAAACCAATAAGGAATGCTTTCTTATTACTTCCTAAATAATTATTTATTATTGAACGAGTATGCCTTTTTCCACCCAGGAATTGTATTATGATTCCTGACACGTGCTTCAAACTTAAAACTAATAGAATAAAACCTGTTATTATAAATACTATATTAATAATACTGTCCTGAAATATTGTTTGCAGAATTATTTCATAAAAATTAATTATAGGCATAGTCATGATTGTGATGATTCCAGGCAATAATTTTATCTGCTCAAAACCTCCGAACATTGTTGAAAAATATTTTGCAGAATTTGTATAAAAATTAGTGAATAATTCAATAAATACTATAATTATTACTAAAATTATGGAATAAATCAGATTAACGATTCCTATCTCAAAACCATGTCTTAATTCATGAGCATTTTCTGATTTAACAAAAAGACTTACGAGTATTGGTGTACTCGTGTTCCCAATAATTGTTCCTGACAAAAAATAAAATAATGATTCTACTCCTAAGAATCCTGCGCCTGCCAGAGTGATTGCGAGAAAAGCTATTCCTGAACCTGACTGTGTTAGGAAGGATGCAACCCATCCGATGATGAAACTATTATCAAAACTTGACAAAGTCCTAGTTATTTGTGAAAAGAAATCCATACTTAGATTAAGAGCACCTTCTTTTATTAAGTTGATTCCGAGAATAAAAATGTAAAGCAATGAAACAAGAATTATTGTCTGCTTAAATCTCTGTTTTTCCGAATAAACTTTTCTCTTTGTTCTGAGCACATCTTTTCTTAATCTTTCAAGCTCTTTCTCAACTTTTTTTTCTTTTTCCTTAAATTTTTTCTCAATTTTTTCTTCTTTATCATCTAGTTTCTCTTTTTTCTTTTTTTCTAAATCTTCTTTTTTTTTAAGTAATTCATCTATTTTTCCATTGAACTTTTTTTTAATCTCTTCTTCTTTCTTTTTCTTTAATTCTTCTTTCTCTTCTTCAATCTTCTTCTCTTTTTCTTCGACTTTCTCTTCTTTCTTTTTCAACTTCTTTTTCTTTCTCTGAAGTTCTTTAAAACTCTTACTCCATTCTTTGAATTGTTTGGTGACTTTCCCCGCCCATACAGCATTTTTTCCTGTCCTTTCTTCATATTCTTCCATTAATTCAGTTTTTTTAGGCATAAGGATTAAAATTTAGTGAGTATATAAAAATTTTTATTTAATATAATTTCCTAAACTTTCTTTCTCATCCTTGATTTTCTTATAGTAATAATCATCTGGTTTTAAAGTAAAAATTCTTTTCTCAATTAATTCTTCATCTTCCATTTTTTTTCGGACAATTTAATATTATTTAATTTCAAGAAATGTTTTATTCTCTTCAGACTAATTCCTGTATTAAGACCAAAACCCTTTTTTTAAAATTCATAATCAGGGATTTTCATAAATACTACATTAATCTCGTCAGCAAGTCCTTCACCAATATAAGTATGAACTAAGTATTTTACATCACTAAACTTTATTCTTAAACTTTCATCAAGTACGCTTTCAATATTCTTTTTTAGAGAAAAATTGTGAACATCCAGTAAAATACTTTCTCTGCTTAATGGAGGAGTATTGCATAAATCTTTCCTGAAGCAGAAACCATCAATGTTTCTGGGTTTGTCAGAGTCTCCCTGGTAAAGGCAGTAAGCATCACCTTCTTTTTTAGCTTCATACCCGCCACCTCCGTGAGTATAACAATATCTAGTTCCGTATTTGGATTTTAGGTAGTTTAGTTCAATCACGAAACGACTTTTAGGGTTTAATTCACTTTTTAAATATGTGCTGAGAATTCTTTTTAAAAGAATTGAATACTTTATAAATGCACGGGTTTATAAAAATTTTTATTAACCCTTTTCATAATTAGTGATATGAATCATTTTATTTTTCTTCCTTTAGTATCTTTTTTTATTAATTTTTTCTTATTAATCTATATTGGGTATAAATATTACAAGCACAGAACTAGTTTATTAAAGATTCTTTTTTTGTTTTTTGCTTCCCTAAGCATTTGGTGTTTGACCAGTTATTTTACTTTATCTGCTTTGTCTGTCAGTCGTGCAGTTTTTTTTGACCATCTTAATACTATCTCAACTTGTTTTACTGTTAGTTTTATTCTTCATTTTGTTTTATTAATAACCGAAAACAAATCTATTAAGAAATGGACTGTTCTCTTATTATACGGTCCTTCAATTATTTTTAGTTTGTTCGGATTCACAGATTTAATTGTTATTTCTATGACTCGCTCCAAATACGGTTTTATTGCTGTTCCCGGTCCTTTATACTCATTACTAATTTCTTATCTTGTTTTGTATGTTTTGTTAAGTATTTTTGTTTGCTTTAATCATTTGAAAAAAGTTTCTAAAAAAGAGAAGAAGAATCTTATTTTATTAATTATTGCTTTACTTATTCCTCTTGTTGGGGGAGTTTTTTTTGAAGCTATTCCAACAATAATTGGTTTGGAAGTTTTTCCCTTAACAACCACTTTTCTCAGCTTTTCAGGATTAATATTTTTTTATATTATTTTTCAGACAAGTTTTGTTTCTCATTCAATTTTTAATATTGAGCGTAAGATTGTTCTGGGTGTTTTTGTTATTTTTTTAGGATTGTTCTTAACGGGTTTGTTGACTGCTGGACGCTCAACTTTTTTTATTCAAGACATTGTTGGTGATGATTCTTTACTATTAACTAATGAAATAATTGATGAAGTTAGTTTGTTGATTGTTCGCGAAGTTATTGAAGTCCTGAATTATGCTGAGAATGATTTTCTTCACCAAGAATTAAGCAATCTTCAACATGTTAATTCTTCTTTCAATCAGTCAATGATTGTTAATAATTCTTTATCACGAGATTTGATTGATGAGCAGGAGCATTTTGCTTTTTCTGAAATAATTGTGACTAATAGTGAAGGCTTTAATGTTGGACAGACTGGTTTTGTTTCTGATTTTTATCAGGCTGATGAAGAGTGGTGGATGGATGCGAAGAATAAAGGATTAATAATAACTGAATTAAGTTATGACATGAGTGCGCGCATTTATTCTGTTAGTATTTGTTCAACTATTAGAGATGATGAGAATAATTTTTTAGGTGTTTTTAAAGGTGTTTGGAATGTTGAAAGAATCACTAATTTGTTGAACAAATCATCACTTCAGGAAAAGAATGTTTATTTACTGACAAAGAATTACAGGATTATTTATTCTTCAACCAATCATTCTTTTATGCAGAGATTAAGCAATGATGTAATTAATCATATAAATATGAGTAAGGAGGATTATGTTGTTACAGATTATGATGAATTATTAAGTTATACTTCTGTTAATAAATATGGTTTGGAATTAATTCTTTTAATAAAGCATGAACCTGATTATATTCTGAGGTATCTTAATCCA
>CAYWEY010000027.1:4580-15100 GCA_964457955.1 Candidatus Woesearchaeota archaeon | reverse complement strand
TTATTGCTGCACTCATAAATCCATATATTGGTACAAGTATGAACAATAGTATTAAATCCAAAATTAGTATTGTTCCTGTTATTTTCATCATTTTTTTTGACTCATTAACAGCCCATAGAGTATACATATTTATCATTAGTAAGTTGTTGAATGCGTATCCTGTTGCGAGTATTCTTAGTATTGGTGCTGCGTTCACAAAAGTTTTTGAGTATAATATTGTTATTGCCTGCTCTGGCAGTATTAAATAAACTAATAGTATTCCCAGTGTTATTAGTAGTGTATAACCCATTGCTTGTGCATATTTTTTTTTGATTTCTTTATTTTTTTTTGTTGTATGACTCTTCACTATTTCGGGGAAGAATACTGTTGTTATTGACGTGTACGCGATGAACATTGCTTTTGACAGGTTTGCTGATGTTGTGTAGAGTCCTGTTATTGTGTTTGTTGTATATTTTTTTATGAAGAATAAGTCTATGAATATTATTAGTGTTGTGAATATGTTCGTGAGCATCACCTCGTTTGAGTATTTTGTTTTTATCTTCATCTTCTTGCTTTCTTTTTTGAACAATCTCATTATGTCTGGTGCGAATAGTATTATCATTGAGAGCAAGCTTATCGTGAATGCTGTTGTTGCTCCGAAAACATCCAGTCCTATTTTTATCAGGATTATTCCTGATATTAATCTTATAGTGGGATTCAGTACTGAATATAATGCTATTTTTTTTATTTTTACTATTCCTTTCAAGTATGATTTTATTATTCCAGCTATTATTAGTGCTGGGAGTGTTATGCTCAGTGCTTTCAGTACTGATTCCAGTTCTCCTCCCAACACGTCTGATATCTGCTTGTTGAATATCATGAGTGTTAGGAATATTATTATACCTATTATGAATACTCTTTTAAAATAGTATGCGAGCATGTATTTTGTTTTTCCTTCTTCTTTTCTTGTTTTGTAGTGTGACGTCATTTTTGTTATGTTTGTGAATGTTCCCATTAAGAATAGTGATGTTATCCACATTATTGTATTCCCTACTCCGAATAATCCGTATTTTTCAGGACCAAGTAATCTCCCTATTATTGGATGGAAAAGGAATGCTATTAAGTATGATATTCCTGTTGCTGTCGTGATTACTAAACTTTTAGTTAATAACTTCATTATATACTTTAGTCTTTTTCGTATTTTTTAAAAATACTCATTTTATTCTTCTTTGATTATGAAAAGTGATAAGAAGATTGTTTTCTGGAGTGTTTTAATAGTTATGTTCTTAATTTGTGTTTCTAATTATGTTCTAGGCCATCCGGGAAGATGGTATGTTCATGCAGCGGATAATTGGGCAAATGGTGATATGCAAAGTTTTTATAAAAAATATTCTCCTCTTACTCTGGCGCATCTTCCTTTTCTTGAACTGTTTTCTTTTCTTAATTTTTTAAGAATTGAGTTTGTTTTAAATCTTGTTTTAGTTTTTGTTAATTTTTTTCTTTTCATCAAATTTGTTAAGAACTATGTTAATATGTCTTTTTCTAAATTGTTGTTCGCAGTTTTTTTGTTTTTTTTAATCCCTTTAAATGATTTAAGTTATAATGTGGGTTTATTTTTTATGTTTTTATCATTGTATTTTTTAGAGAATGAGAAAGATTTCTTGTTTTTCTTTTTTGGTTTAATTAGTATTGGTATTAAGCCTTTTATCATTCTTATTCTTCCTTCATATTATTTGTTGAAAAAGAATAATGAGAAGGGGTTTAAGTTTTTTGTTCCTTCTGTATTATTGTTCTTACTTTTTCTTCTTCAGATTACTGGTGTGAATGTGTTGGAATTATTGTTTTTAAAATTCAATCCAATTGTTTTTATTAATCGGTTGATTGATACTGAATATCTTAACTATTCACTAATTTATATCATACTTGATTTTTTTGTTTTTTTAAAAACTTTCTTTGTTAAAAAGGACAGGATGAGTTTGTTTTTAAAATATGTTATTCCAAGTATGATTTTTTTGAGATTTGTTGACCCTAGTTTTGTAATAAGTTATGGTATTTCTAGAAATCCTGCTTTGATTCATTGGACTGTTTATTTTCTTCTTCCTTTTTATTTTATTATAATACTTCGCCCTGTTAATAAAGTTTTAAAGATTAATAATAAAAAGATTAAGTTAAAAAATGTTTTTTTTAAACTATTTTCTTGTTTATTATCGACTTTGGTTATTATTTCTGTTGCTGGCGGGATTAGGGCCAGTTCAATTAATTATGTGGAATCAATAACTAGTGATTATTATCAGAATTATTTGGAGTCTGCTTATGGACAAAAATTATATCCTTTTTCGGACACTATTCGCGATAATGATGGGGATGTTCTTATTGAAGTGTATGGGGAGATTGATAGTTCACGTTACGAGGAGATATTGGAGAAAGATCATGAATGTGCATTAATTCTTCCCAGTTCAAAAGTTATGAGTCTTACTGCTATGCATTTTTATTTTATTGGTGTGAATAATAGGGAAGCCTGCGATTATTTGGAAAATATTTTTTACCAACATTTTGATGATGTTAAAGACAATATTAAGATGGTGAGTCCTTTTCTTTATGACAAGTATACTTCTCCATTAACACCAAATCATAATCCTTACTATGACTTGATTTATTCTCCCATATTAATACATATAACTGAAACTTTCTTCCCTTTCTACTTGTTCGTATCACTCTTTTTTATATCTTTTTTTATTCCTGAAAAATATTTTAAAAAACTGGTGGATAGATTTTTTTTATGAAGATACTCATGTTTTGCCAACTCTTTCCTCCTGCTGTATATGGTGGCGGCGAGGTCGTGTTTTTTGAATGGGCTAAAGGACTTGTCAGTAAGGGGCATGAAGTCATGGTTATTACTCAGCGTTTGAAGGATTGCAAGTCTTTTGAAGAAATCAATGGCATCAAAGTCCATCGGGTCGGACTCCCTATAGAGTACAATGGGGCTTTGAGTCTGAACTTCTTAACTAACTTGTCTTACTTACTAGGTTCTTTCCTTAAGTCCTTATCCTTGTCTCCTGACCTCGTGCATAGTAATACTTATGTTCCTAGTCTTAGTGCCCAACTATTCTCTAAATTGAGAGGAGTTCCTCATATTATGACTGTTCATGACGTCTACTTATTGAATCGCAAGAAGTTCTGGAAAAAATGGAGCAATCAGAAGGGTGTCGGCTTCTTCTCCAAAATCCTTGGTCCCTTTATTGAAAAATTTGTTCTGAACATGAATATTTCTTTAGTCCATACTGTCAGCGATACGAGCAGGAAGGACATACTTTCTGTCAGTAAGAAGAATAGTGTTGTTGTCATCCCGAACGGCATTAACTTCTCGAATTACAAAATCAAAAAGAAAGTGTCCCGCAATTATTCCCAGTTTGTTTATCTGGGACGTCATGTTTTTTACAAGAACTTGGATGTCGTTTTGAAGGCGTTAGTGAATATTCCTGACGCTAGTCTAGTTGTCATGGGTGATGGTCCTATGCGGGAGAGTTGGGAGAGACTGGCAAAAAAGTTGGGCATAAGTGAGCGTGTAGAGTTCACGGGTTACGTATCCCACAAGAAGAAACTGGGGTATCTTGCAAGTAGTGCGGGCCTCGTCCTCCCGAGCAGTGTTGAAGGATTCGGCGTCTGCATCATTGAATCCATGGTTTTGGGCACTCCGTGCCTCGTGAATGACCAGATGCCTCTTCCCGAACTCGTCAAGCACAATAAGAACGGGTATGTCATCAAAGATAATAATGTGAAGAACTGGACCAAATATCTCAATAAATTATGCGATAATAAATCCCTCTTCAAGAAGTTGAGCAAAAACAGCAAAAAGTTCGTGAAGGATTATAGTATTGAGAAGGTTGTTAAAGAGCTGGAGAGTATTTATAAATTCCTCGGAAAGAAATAAAAATACAAAATTATTCAAATGTAATAAAATGAAAAAAAATTTTAATGATTTGGGAGAACTTTTTCATAATTTCTCCTTATTTGATGTTAAAAATAAAATCAAAAAAAATTCAAACTTTGACTTAAATCAAAAATGCAAAGAACCAATAATAAAAGAATACATAAGACATGCTATCGAGAAATCTAAAAAAAATCAAAGTGATAATATCACTTTCACCGAATTATTCTGCGCTGATGGTTACTATGCCTTTCTTGCAAAAAAGATGGGTGCAACAAAATGTTATGGTGTTGATGATAATAAAAAGGGATATGCTAGATATAATAATATCATTGCCAAAAGATTAGGATTTAAAGATATTGAATTTATCAAGGATGATGTCAATAATATTAATAAATTTAAAAAAACAGATATCGTTGCAAATCTGGGCGGACTATATCATATTAAAAACCCTAAAGAAATACTTATTAAATCATATAATATGGCAAAAAAATTTCTTATAATTCAAACAGTTGTTTCTATAGAAAATAATTCTCCAAATTACTTCGAGGTACCCTCCCCTGGAAGAAATTGGGGATGTCGTTTCAGTAAACAGTGGCTGGATAAATTATTAAAAGAACTTAATTATAAAATAATAAAACAAGATTTTAATGAATTAAAAAATGAAAAATTATACGATAAAGGAAGTGCTTACTATCTTATAAAAGTTAATAAAAAATAAAAAGTAAGACATAGAGTTTCCCTGATTTTTTAATTATTGGTGCACAAAGAGGTAGAACTACTACATTATATCATTATCTAAAGCAGCATCCTGATATATTCGTGCCTATTAAAAAAGAAGTGCATTACTTTCATTATAATTTTAAAAAGGGAATTAAGTGGTATAAAAAAAACTTTTAAATATTTTAAAACATCACCTTCTTACTAGAGAATCTTCTCCTTCTTATATCTTTTTTTCACAATATGACTAAAAGAGTTTTATCAGTTATACCAAATGTAAAGATAATAATTTTACTAAGAAACCCCGTAGACAGAACATATTCTTAATATCATTTTAACACAAAAAGAAAAAAAGAAACATTATCCTTTGAAGATTCCATTAAAAAAATAGATTAAAAACGAATCTTAAAAAAGTAATCAAAAATCAAAATAGAAATATCCTTAAAACCTTAAGGGAATATTCTTATCTATCAATAGGGATTTATATAAATCAAATTAAAAGATTGTTTCATTATTTCAAAAAAGAACAAATTTTGATATTAAAAAATGAGAATTTTTTAAATAACTCTCAAAAAACATTAAATAAAGTTTTGAATTCCCTGGAGTTTCAAAATTTAAGATTAAACGTTATAAAAAATATAATCAATGTAATTAAATGAAAAAAGAAACAAGAAGAAAACATATAGGATTTTTTAAAAGATATAATAAACAATTATATAACTATCTATGTCTAAAATTAGACTAGGCTATCTAAACTTAAAAAGATTAATACCTTTAAATAAAGAAAGGATAGTAACTTTACAGAATATTTATATTAAATAATAGATAATATGACCTGATTTATACAGGAAAACTGGAGTCAAGTCGAATAAACTAAAATTTGTAGTTAAAAATTAAACAAAAAAATTTTAATATATCTGCCAATTCACAAAGATTTAATGAAAATATCAATAATAGTTCCTGTTTATAATGAAGAAAAAACTTTAAAAAAAATTTTAAAAAAGATTGAAGAAGCAACTAAAAAATTCAACAAAGAGATAATAATTATTGATGATGGTAGTATTGATAAATCAAAAGACATACTTAGAAGATATGAAAAAAAGAAAGATTTCAGAATATTTTATAAAAAACTAAACGAAGGTAAGGGTAGTGCAGTCATAAAAGGATTAAAAGAAGCAAGAGGAGATATTTTTTTAATACACGATGCTGACTTAGAATACAACCCAAAAGATTATACCAAATTAATAAAACCCATAATCAATGGAAAAGCAAAAGTTGTTTATGGATCTAGATATAAATCTAAAAAAGGCCATTTAAAAAGTAATCCTTTCCTTTATAATATTCATTACTTCGGCAACAAATTATTAACTTTCTTTACTAATATATTATATAATTCTAATCTCACTGACATGGAAACCTGTTATAAAGCTTTCAGTAAAGATATTTATGAAAAAATTAGTAAGTTAAAATCAAAAGGTTTTGAGTTTGAGCCGGAGATTACTGCAAAGATTTTAAAAAAAGGATTCAAAATAAAAGAAGTTCCAATAAGTTATTTCTCAAGAAACTTTAAAGAAGGTAAGAAAATAACATGGGTTGATGGTATTAAAACCTTTTACTGTCTATTAAAATACAAGTTTAAAGACTAATTTAACTTTGTTAAGTTATAAATATTAAAACCTTTATCATCTATCTTTGATCTTATAACTAACTTATCTATCAATTGGTCAATATCCAATTGATTTAAAGTCTTGTTATATATTACTACCTCATCCATTAATCCTACTAAACCCTTAATCATTATTCTCCCAAAATCATTTTTTATTTTACCAAAAGAATTATTCGTATTACACTTTTGCTTTTTACCATTTTCATAAATACAAATTGTCTTTCCATTAAAAACGCAAAAAACATGAGTCCATTCATTTAAGTAAGATTCAGCATTCCAACCAGAACTTAACTTTGTATTATGATTATCGAAAACTTCGCAACTTAGTTTATTGCCATTTCTCAAGCCAAGCAAACCAAAGTTTTTTAATGATTTATTTTTCTGAAACTCGTATTTTTCTAAAACATTCCAATCAGTAAAATTTGAATTAATATTAATCCACATTCCCCAAGAAAGATTGTTTTTATAATCAGTGAAATTGCTCTCTGAAATTACATAATCTCCTTCAGTAAAATTAACCCCTCCCGAATATTTGCCTTCACTCCAATTAGTATTAATTAACTCTAAAGAATTACTAAAATTCTCTTCATTTTGGTTAAATGAACAATAAAAAGAATAATCCTCCCTTTTGTTTATAACAAAATTTTGTTCACCTAATTTAATATTATACTTTTTAAGAAGCTCTTTATCAACTTGGGTTATATCATTAGGAGTTAAAAGATACAATTTATCATTATTTTTAAATAAATAATCAATAAGCTTAACCCCATTCCAACAAGAAAAATTACGTTGCTTAAGTTTAAACCAAATGCAAATGCAACAATAAACCCGGAAATAAATAAAAATTTTTTATTCAATTTTTTTTGTAATTCTTTTACTACTATAAAAAGAGAAAGTAATACAAAAATACTTAAAATATTATCATTAAATGTTCTTCCAATTTCTGAAATATTCATAGCACCTAAATAGCCGGTTATACTTGAAATAAATAATAAAAAAAGATTAATTCCTTGTATTCCTCCCAGTATAAAACCTACAACAACAGGATGAAAATTATTTACTAAAAAATAAAAGAGTAAGTGAGGAAGTGGATTAAAATAAGTTTGTTTCTGAGCGGGATTAAAATCATAGTTTAATCTATCTTTAATTAGTGAATAAGGATTATAAAAATGATAATTTTTTAAATCCCAATTAGCATCTTGACCAAGTATTAAACTTATTAAACCGGAAAATAAAATACAAAAAAAGAACAATAAAATTAATTTTCTCAAACTAATATCTCTCTCCATAAATAAGAGATAAATTCCAAAAATATTTTAATATTTTCTTTTTACAGTATTAATTCAGATATTTTAGATATTTCTTATTAATTTTTTCTAGTTTTTCTTTTATTTCATCATAATTAATAACGATATCTTTTAAATTATCTTTATTAATTTTTTTAGTAAGCGGTTTCAAGTCTAAAGACTCAACACCAAGAAACTTTTGTAAATTATTCAAAACTTGTCTATCAATCTCTGGATAAAAATCTTCATAATAAATATTAAAAATCTCATGATTTTTAAATATCTTTTTGATTTTTTTTATCTCATATTCATTTTTCTCAATATCTTTAATTAATCTATTAAAATTAATTTTGATTTTAACTTGCTCAGGTTTTTCAGAAGACTTTCTAACAAGATTAACTCCTGTTCTTCCTGCAATCTTATTTGATATATGCCTTTTAATTAAATTTTTTCTCATCATATGTATAATTTTAATATCAGTTGATTTAATAATTTCATCTCTAACTTCAGGATATTGTTCAAAGAATTGCTTGTATTTAAATTTAAAACCAGATGTTTTATTCTTATGAAAAACTTCTTTTTCAAAAAATTCAATAGCTTTTTTTCTTTTAATCTTATGTGGCACAATAATTTCTCCTTTACAAATAATATCAGGATGTTCATTCAACATCAATCTCAACATCGTGCTTCCAGTCCTAGGTGCACAAACAATTATGAATCTATTCATAAAATTATTCAAAAAATAATCATTTATAATTCTACCTTTTATTAATTTTAAAAAATATTTCCTTCTTTTAATATTTCTTTAACTTCATTTTTTGAGAAGTTTTTTTTAATATATTTTTTAATTTTTTTAGAATTTTTATTAAGCAAATCATTATTATTATAATATTGGTTGATTAATTTTGCGAAACTTTTTTCGTTATCAGCAACTAATAAATCCTTACAATTTATTCCTTCATTACCAGTATCAGTTGTTATTACTGGAAGACCTGAATGCATTGATTGTATAATCTTGCCTTTAATACCCGCTCCATATCTTAGTGGGCAAACGAATAATTTACACTTATTAAAATAATTATTTAATTCTTTATCAGTCACATATCCAGTAACAATCACATTATCAGATGCTAAATTCTTAATTTCCTTCGGAGGTTTAGAACCAACAATATAAAGTTTAACATCAGGAATGTTTTTCAAAACTTCGGGAAAGATTTCATTAACAAACCACAACATAGCATCAACATTAGGATTATGATTAAAACCTCCTAAAAACAATAAATCATTCCGCTCACTAGGATTAAATGATTCATCATTAAATTCATCAAAAATAAATAAAGGAATAGTCTCTGCATCTAAGTCAGGATAATCCTGATTCAATAACTTTACTTCCGCATCAGAAAAATAAAACGCTTTATCAACTTTACTAAATAATTCTTCCTCAATCTTCTTAAAACGCTCAGCCTCTCTAAGAAAACGCTCATCCCCAGTAACATCATACTCCCTCTTATGTCTTAAATAATGAAGGTCATGCCCATAATAAATTAGTTTAGCATCTGTATTACTCCTTAAGAAATCAACATACTTAACAGCAATATGTGGCCTGTTCAAAAAGAAATAATCAATAAATTCGGAATTATTCCTAACCCACTTCTTCCAATTATTCTTATAATAATTACTGTACAATACTTCAACACCCATCTGCTCAAGTATACTGGTATACAGCTGTTGAGGATAAAAATTATCAGGAATGAACTTAACATTAAAACCTTCATCTACAAAAAACTTAATATACTGATAAACAGAACGTGAACCAGCATCCTTATCATACGTTGGGACAATATCATTAACAAAAACAACAGTCTTCTTATCTCTAGTCTTGTCACGCGCATAAAAAACACACTCTCCATTAGGAAAATGAGTCTCATCAAGAACATCTTGCCATTTCTCAACAAACTTCTTCCTATTCTTAACCTGATTTTTCTTAACTCCTTTAGTCTCATCAGTGCCATGAGAAACTCCCTCAAAATGAACAACAACAGACTCAGGTTGGTACATTACTTTATAACCCTTATTCCGTATCTCAAAAGCAAGATCAGTATCCTCAAAATAAGCAGGAGCAAAACGTTCATCAAAACCCCCAATCTCATCCCACAAATCCTTGCGAACCATAATACAAGCACCCGAAACATAATCAACCTCTTTAACATAATTAAATTCAGACAGGTCAGGATCATTAAAAATGCCATAATTCCAACCAGAAGCATCATTCCAAATAATGCCTCCCGCTTCCTGCAACCTTCCATCAGGATAAACAAGTTTAGAACCAACCAAACCAATCTCATCATCACTCTCAGCTAAATCAACAAGAGAATTAAGCCAACCCTGCTGAACCTGAGTATCATTATTCAAAAAAAGAACATATTTGCCCCGAGCCTGATCAGCAGCATTATTACAATTGCGCAAAAACATCAAATTATCCTTATTACGAACAATATTAATGTTCTTAACATACTCACTAATATTTTTAGTTTCATCAGTTGAGCAGTCATCAGCAAAAATAATTTCATAAGAGACACCATAAGTATTATCAAAAATTGATTTCAAACATTTATAATTATAATCCCAATTATTATATGCAGGAATAATAATGCTTACTAAAGGATTTTCAAAAGAAGGGAAAACCAACTCATCAAAAGAATCACATTGAACTAAATCAAAACTTTCCTCCTCTTCTAAAGGAATATTATTTACATTCTTCAAATAAAATTTATGAGCTTTCCTTAAAGGAGATGTAATCTTCCAGCAGGCAGAATTCTCATATCCATCAATTTTTCTATTTAATTCTTGAATAGAATCTTTTTGTTCTCTAATTTTTTTATTCAAATTTTCAATAACAGTAACTTTATCAGCAATCTCACTCTCCTTACTCTCCCTAAGC
>CAYWEY010000027.1:0-4480 GCA_964457955.1 Candidatus Woesearchaeota archaeon | reverse complement strand
ATTTTCAATAACAGTAACTTTATCAGCAATCTCACTCTCCTTACTCTCCCTAAGCCATATATTATTACCTAAATTATAAAATAATTCTTGATAAAAATTATCATCCAACTCTTTAACAGACTTAATGATTTCCTTATCAATATTTTTCCCAACGAAGATTATTCCAAGACCATAACCATGCTTAAAATTAAATGAAGGATTTTTTTTAGAAATTTCTTTCCAAAACTTCCATACACCAAAATCTTCCTTCTTAACCTCAGTGTCATGAAATAATACTACTCCTTTATCACTCATCTTAGGCAGCCAATTCTCAAAATCATGCTTAACGGCCTCGTAAGTATGCAAGCCATCAATATGCAATAAATCAATACTATTATCATCAAATTTATTAACAGCATCATCAAAACTCATCTTCAATAAATGAGAGAAATTCGAGTAATTCTCTTTATGATATTTTCTAATCTCTTCATAAACACCTTTATAAAAACCTGCATGCTTATCACCTTTCCAGTGATCAACACCATAACACTTAGTATCAAGTTTAAGAAAATCAACTGCTTGACAAAAAGCGTTGAAAGAATTTCCAGTGTGAACACCTAATTCTACAAAAATTTCAGGTTTCAACAAATCTGTTATAAAAAAAGCAAAAGGAATATGCTCAACCCATGAAAAAGGTTCATTAACTTTCTTAGGTTTGCTAAAAATAACTCCTTTTTTAAGCTCGTCCAAGAGTTTCATCAAATAATAATTTAATAATTAATACTTTTAAATTTAACCATCAAGCAAATTTATAATTAACTAATTTTTCAGAATAGACACGCATAAAAGTTCTTTTAATGAAATGAAAAAATTTAAAGAAAAATATCTTAAAGAAAATAAAGAATTAAAAATACTTGAATTAGGCAGTCAAGATGTTAATGGAACATATAAAAGAATATTCAAAAATCCGAACTGGGATTACATTGGTCTTGATATTGAGAAAGGAAAAAATGTTGACATAGTTTTAAAAAATCCTTATACTTGGAAAGAAATTAAAAATAATTCAATTGACATAATAATATCTGGACAAGTTCTTGAACACACAGAATATTTTTGGTTAATAATGTTAGAAATAAGTAAAAAACTAAAATCTCAAGGAATAGCCTGTATTATAGTTCCTTAAGCAGGCCCCAACCACACATGCCCTTTTGATTGCTGGAGGTTCAGAGAAGATATATTAAAAGCGATGGCAAAATTTGCTTCATTAGAAATATTAGAAACAAAAATTAATAAAAAAAGTGAACCTTGGGAAGATGCAGTATTAGTATGTGAGAAAAATAAATCAAAAATAAATCAAATAAAAACAATAATAAAACAAAAAATATTACAACTAATTTAAGAATATGTCTTACACTCTTTTTTTTCAAACATTGTTTTTCTAGTTTTTATAGTCTCTTTTCAATCTTCTCAACTCTTTAGCATGCTTTCTCTTCAATTCTTTTATTCTTTTTTCTAAATAATCTTTTTTCTCAGCCAAAGTCATGGTGGGTTTAAACTTTGCTTCCTCAATGAGGTCTTCTTTAGTTTTTATTCTGCTTTTCGTTTTCTCAGCAAGTTCATAAAAAACTTTCTTAAATTGATTTACATCAATATGCTTAACAAAGGGCAATAATTTATTATAAGTGTATTCGTGATCTTCTACAAATTTCGGGAACTTTAAAAAAGTATGAGGAATATCATTCAAAATCAAACCTTCCATTAAATAACCAACTTTTGATGCTAAGATATCTTTTTGTTCAGAAGGTTTAGTTGTGTTCCACAAACCTCCACACAATCTTCCATTTTTAATTCTGCTAATTGCAACTTCTTCTAAATCACGCATAGGAATAAAAACCATATCAATATGAAAATACTTCATAATTTCATCTATTTTAGTACAGAATTCTGGATTTTTAACAATATAAGATTCAGCATCCCAATCTTTTTCCATACCCGCATTACAATTTTTTGCTATATGTTTATGATAATTTTTTTTATTAAATCCAGTATCAAAACCAAGTTCAGTAAATAACCTGATAAGAAAGGTTGTTCCATTCCTTCCCGTTCCAGTAATTAATATCTTATGCATCCTTTTCATTTTCTTGAAGTTTTTGTTTTTATTTCACACTTCTTAAACTATTAGTTTTTATTTTTGAAATTTTCGTTATGATTTAAAAAAGAATTCCTTACATTTAAAAAAAATTTGCTTTTAACTCCCAGAATCTTTTCTTTGCTGATTCATACAATACTATGTCTTTTCTATTATACTCTCTAATTTTTTTTCTTAACTTTTCACTAATCATATAATTATTTTTTGCTTTATCTGGATTACTATTCAAAATTTTAATATCTAATTTTTTACTAATATTAAATATTTTTTTAAATAATCTTATTGATTCTTCATATCTTTCAGTTAATCCTACAAAATAGAAACTACTTATTTTCTCAGGATCAATAAATTGAGATTGTCTATTATGTAAATACTTTATCTCAATAAATTCTTCTAATGAAAGATCTTTCTTTATTGATTTTCCTAATTTACTTAAGTTAGGATGGGTCCTTGTGTCCCTCATCCTATGATAATACATAGAAATCACTCTCTCAACAGGATCTCTGACAAAAGTTATTAATTTGGCCTTAGGATACTTAATAATATATCTATCAGCTTTAAAATGTCCTGCTATACAAACATCATCATGATGGAATTCTTTTCGATCTCCTTTTATCCACGCAGTATCATTCAGCACGTAATCATAACCTATTTTTCCATCAAAAGATTGAGTTAGAATATCCAAAAATGAATTACCTCCTGTTTTAGGGAGATGAACAAATATAATCATTTTTTTAATCCAACACCCAAATATTTATCAACTTATCCATGAATATATTAAAAAGCAACAAAATTTTAAATTTAACTAAATAATTTTTTATGCTTCTTCATCAAATAATCTTTCTCTTTTTCATCTAATATTATCATCCTCTTAGATTCATTAAGTCCTCGGGAATAAGATTCTTTATGATATGCTTCGCAGTAAGGAGTGAAAACGTTACGATAATCTTTCTTTAATGCTCTGAAGCAGAAATCAACATCATTATAATTAATGGAAAGTTTTTCATCAAAACCATCTAATTCATTGAATAATGATTTTTTAAACATGCAAAGCGCTGCAGTAACAGCAGGAAAATTACTTACAACTCTCAAACGATTCAAATAACCATAAAAATCCTTATGAAGAAACTTATGAAAGTGCTCAGTCCTTTTTCCATTAACAATGATTCCTGTATGCTGAATAAGATTATTAGGATACAATAATTTGCATCCAACCACACCAACATTTTCTCGCTGAGAATGCCTAAGCAGAGACTGAATCCAGTCAGGAGTGATAATCTCAACATCATTATTGCACAAGACAATATGCTCACCGTTGCTCTTGCTGACACCGAAATTAACGATTTTTGAAAAATTAAAAGGTTCATTAAAATCAAAAAAACTAATCCTGTCATCTTTTCCTAACTCGTTGATTAATTTAAGAGTCTTCCTGTCAGTGGATTGGTTGTTAATGCATATGATTTCAAAATTATCATAAGAAGACTCGTCAAGAATAGAAGAAACACATTTATCCAAAAGTTCTGACTCATCTCTGAAAGGAATAATGATGCTGACTAAGGGTTTGTTCTTGATTTTATACTTAACACGATAAGTCCCCGGGATATCTCCTTTGATTACTCTTGCTTTAATATTTCTTCTCTTGATTGCATCAATCAATGCCTCCTTACCCTTGTTCCAGATGTAAGGCTTCTCAGACATTTTCTTGGCAGTCGAGCCTGGAATCTTACGCCAGTGATATAACACTTTAGGAATATGAAATATCCTGTCAGTTTTTTCAGAAAACCTGAGCATTAAATCATAATCTTGAGAACCGTCAAAACATTCTCTTAATCCACCCAACTTATCAACCAATGATTTTTTGTAAACGCATAAGTGAACAATATAATTATGTGATAATAAGAAGTCAGGATTAAAGTCGGGTCTGAAGATTGGCTCAACATAATCGCCACTCGGACTAATCTTATCCTCATCAGAATAAATAAAGTCAGGATTATATTCATTAATAATTCTAACAACTTCAAACAATGCATCACTTGTAAGTTCATCATCCTTATCCAAAAAAGCAACATACTCTCCTGAAGCCACTCTCAGTGCTTCATTCGAGGCGCCGACAATACTCTTATTCTTTCTTAAAAACTTGATTTTAATATTAGGGTGAGTGAGGGATTTTAAGAAACTCTTGGTTTCTTCATTAGTGAGTGCATCATCAACAATACATAATTCCCAATTTTGATAATATTGATTCTTCACAGAATTAACCGCTTTCTTCAACCATTCTAAGTTTACATTGTACACCTGCATGATAATGGATATTTTAGGTTCCTTCCTAAAAGAGAACTTTTTCTTAATTGG
>CAYWEY010000026.1:4545-15858 GCA_964457955.1 Candidatus Woesearchaeota archaeon | reverse complement strand
TCATCCATTTATATATAGTATTATGTGTTTGGGGGTTTGTTCTTGAAACATCAGCAACTGCTGGTGTTCGCATTCTTTTCTTTACTTATCCTGCTCTCCCCCCATTTTTAAGCGCAAAATCACTAGGCGGGAAAAGTATTGCACGAAGTGATTGTCATGATGTATCTTACACTTATGAAAACGCAACCACCCATAAACTTTATAAACTTAAGTTAATTTAATTAAACTAAAATGGAATTATTTAAACATAAGTTCACTCGATTACAGTCTGAGATTTTCAGCCTTTTATGCATTAAAGCAGGCGAGCAATTAAATAAGAGTGAAATAGCCAGAGCATTAAGAGTTTCACCAACAGCCGTGGGTAAAGCACTCCCATTATTAGAAACAGAAAAATTAGTAACAATAAAACAGGAAAAGAACATCAAAATCAGCAGGGTAAGTTTAAACAGAGATTATAAAAGAACAATCGAGCTGAAAAGAACTGAAAACCTAAGAATGCTGTACGAGTCAGGGTTAAGTGATTACTTTGAAAAAGAACTCGCGGGTGGGACAATAATATTATTCGGCAGTTATTCAAGGGGAGAGGATATAACAAAATCAGATATTGATATCGCCGTAATAGGACGAAAAAACAAACTACTACACTTAAGCAAATATGAGAACAAATTAAAAAGGAATATAAACATTAATTTTTACAAATCATGGGAAGACATACACGAACAACTTAAAAATAACATTCTAAACGGCATAATAATACAGGGGAGTGTAAGATTATGAGAATATTAAAAAAATTCAATGATTACTTAAAAAAAGGAATTGCAAGAAACATCACACCCGACAAAGAACGGGCCAAGAATTTAATAATTGAATCAGAAAGAAAGACTAACTCAGTGAAAGAACAGATAAGAAAAATTGGTGTAAAAAATGAAAACGCCAATGATTATGTAGAACAATGCTATGATATAATAATGCACTTAATAAGAGCAAAAATGTACCAAGATGGTTACAAAACAACCGGGAAAGGAGCACACAAAGCAGAAGTATCATACATGAGAATAATAAATCTGAAAGAAAGAGACGTCCAATTCATGAACCAACTAAGATACTATAGGAACGGAATATTATACTACGGCACGAGAATGGACAAAGAATACGCAGAAAAAGTGATAAATTATACAAAAAAAATAATAAAAATAATAAAAAAAAGTTTGCATTAATACACACATAATAAGTCGTGATGCACTAATTTAAGAACAAGAATGTATTGGAGTCCAAATTTAATGAATTAATTCAGAATCTTAATGTTATTGAAAAACAAATTACTCAGGTCGAGAGTGAAGCTCAAGAAGAGGAGAAAACAACTAAAGAAATGGAGAAAGAGAGTGGAGAGAAGGATAAAAAAGATGAAGATATTGCTAAAGTTGTTCAGGAAGAAGATTCTTTTCTTCAAGATTTCTGACTTGTTTTGCGAGAAAAGGCTCTTTAGAATCCTTACGCCAGCCATGAACAGTGCTGTAAGGAATATTATATTCTTGACTAATAGAATACATTGATTCAGAAAAATAAGTGCATGCTTTCTTATAAGCCATGTAAGCATTTTTGGATGTATAATTCTTGTCACTATAATCAAATGATTCTAAAAAATCATCAAGAGTGACTATATCATTCATTACTTTAAACAATAGTGTCTAAATCATTATATTCTTTGCTGAATTTATCCCATATCTTGCTTCTTACATTAAGGAAAGGATCATTCCCTGCTTTATTTATGATTCTTGCATAAAGAATTTTTAATAAATCATAACTGGATTTCCATAATTTATTTACTGATTCTTTTCCTATTTTTTCATCATCATAAGGCAGGTAAGCAATCAGTTCAAGAAGAGACATATCATTCTTTGTCAGACAACACCTGCCTTTTCCATACAAATCCTTAATATTCATATAAGCAGAATAGTTTGTTACAGAAGGAATATCTTTCAAATACATATCCTTATCTTTGAAAAGAACATAACACCTTAGGGCACTGGTAACAAAATTGTTGAACTCTTCGAAAAACTCTTGCTTCATAAAACAAAGAGTCTAAAAATTTTTATTTAAAAAATTTTTCTTTATATAATTTGACAATATTTGGGAGGAAATCATAATATTTTTTGGAAATAACTAAGTCAGCATAATATTTCTTAACAATTTTTTCATAATAATCATAATCTGAATCCATATTAAACATCCAGTCTTTACTATCATCACAACTTATTAAATAATCAACCATGAAGTCAAGAGATTCGTTAATAAACTTTATTTTAAGAAAAACTCTTTCCAAACTATTATTTTCTAAATCACGAGGTATTGACTCCAGCAAGTTCTCAACACTACTCTTACACCATGGAATATAATAATTAATTACTTGTTCCGCTTCTGCCAGCATAGTCTGAAATACTAAAAAAAAAATAGTTATTAAAAAAATTTCTTTTTTTTTAAGTTCCAGTGCATGAATCAGTCATACTATTACCACCAGGCATTGTTACTTTCACACCATAATTAGTGTTACTAACAATATTATAGTCAGAACCTACTTCAAAATTCTGGGCAGCACCAGCAGATAATCCTGTGAAATCTCCATAAATAATACTGTCAAGAGTGCTTCCTGCAGCACTTGATAATGAAACAATCATGCTGCCCCCACTAATATCTGTAGAGCCGGTGTTCATCAAGACTAATGAAATATTATTTGAAGTACTATTGCAAGTACTACTGACGATTGTGAAACTAGTCATTTCACCAGCAAATCCTTCAAGAATATTTGACTGAACATCCTCCTGAATACGGGACTGAACATTAGTCATCCAGAAATAAGTTGCTCCTGCTGCTGTAACAGTCATAAGCAGCAATAATATCATAGCAATAATTGGTGTAATACCTTTTTTATAAACTACCAACTTTTCCACCTCCAACCTCTTTAGGCATACTTTCGGGAGCGGCAGGAGTTCCTCCAGTCTCTGCTCCACCACCCTCTTCTTCTTTTTTCTCAGGAGGAGCTTCAACTTTTCCACCCACAGCTTTTGACAACATTTCTTTAGTATATGCCTTCTTAATATATTTCTCAAGCCCTTTAAAACTGGAAGACATCTCACTAATTGATGACTTAATCATTTTCAACTCATTTAATAATTCAGTTCTTGAAGTTTCAGGCTCCATAACTTCAGCCTCACTAGCTTCTTCCAATAAACCAATCAATTCACGATTCTCACGGATTAAATCAGTGACTTTAATTAATAACTCAGTCATTTTAGACTGAAGATTAATATTAATACTGACCATTTTAGTGATTTGTTCATTCAAATCCTCAATATTATTTGACAATTTATCATACTGTTCAGTACTGGTTCTTTCTTCCATTTCTTTACGCAAAGACTCAATTTCTTTTCTCAAATCCGTTTTAGAAACTTTTTTCTTTTTCTTCCTGGCCATAATAAAAAATTACTATCCCATAGTTTTTATAATTTACTTATAACAATATTTATAAACAAAAAAAGTTGCTTCTAACAACATGAATGAACTAAGACTTTTAAAACAAACACCAGATATTAAAATACCTTTTGTTGACGCTTGTATTGAGATAGGATTATATGACTCATCCGATATTGGATTAGTTTATGAACTATGCAGTCAATTGGAAAAAGAGTATAACGCTTACTTCCTAATAAATCAGGATAGGAAGACAAAATTTTATGAAAAATTGTTATATAATGCTGGATGTGAAAAAACAAGTATAACCAATCTTGCTGAAAATTATAGTATTAAAAAAGAAAAAGGATTCAACGAAAAATATATTGATAAAATAATAAATGATATGATTGATGAAGATGATAAAAACGCGTTAGTTACTGAAGACTTTGCTGCATTCATGGATTTTTTTGAACTAGATATAAATGATGGAACCAATTATGTGATAAACAAGTTCAGAAAACATTTTGAAATAATAATATATAATGAGATTGATGACTTAGGTAACTTGTTAATAAAACCTGAAATATCATTAGAAGTTAAGAAGATTAAAAAAAATCCGAATATTAACAGGATTAAAAAAATATTTTATAAAAAAAAGTTCAAAGATTTTGATTACTGGATGAAAGTTCATAACGAGTTCAAACTTGATATGGGAGTGAGTAAGAAAAGTTTTAACTATCTTTTCTCAAAAGATGGTTATGGGAAAAAAGTGGAAAAGAAAGAATTAAAAGGAATAATAATTTCTGCAGAACCAAACTTTTAATTAAAAAAAAAAGAGTTCTATAATTAAGTATGTGTGGAATAATCGGGGTTTTTAACACCAAAAATAATGAAAAGATTGTAAAAGAAGGATTAAAAATAATAAAGTACAGGGGGAGAGACGGGAAAAAAGTGATTAATGAAGAGAATTATACAATAGGTCACTTACTTCATTCAATAATTAGTCATGTTAAGCAGCCGTTAAAAGAAGATAATACTATTCTTGCTGCTAATTGCGAAATATATAATTATAAAAAATTAAAGAAAAAATACGATATTATTGCTGAGAATGATGCTGAATTACTTCTAAAATTGATTAATAAGATTGGTTTAAGTGAAGCATTGGAAAAAATTGATGGAGTATACGCTTTTATTTACATTAAAAAAAACAAGGTTTATTTAGTTAGAGACATTATTGGAGTAAAACCATTATGGTATTCTAAAGAGCCTTTCTGCTTCGCGAGCGAGAGGAAAGCACTAAAAAAAATTGAACATATTAGAGAGTTAAACCCGAGAAGAATACTTGTTTATGATATTAAGAAAAAAAGAATAAGTTATGAACAGAGAAAGTTCTTCAGTATTGGAAAAGAATATGAGAAAAAAGAAGAAGAAATGATAGAAAAAACTAAGGACTTGCTAATAAAGAGTGTTAAGAAAAGAATTCCTGAAAATACTCGGATTGGATTATTATTCAGCGGAGGAGTGGATTCAACAACTATTGCAATAATACTGAAAAATATGGGTGTGGACTTCACTTGTTACGCGAGCGGAGTAGAGGACAGCAAGGATTTGAAGTGGGCTGAGAAAGCAGCAGAAAAACATGGATTAAAACTGGAAAAAAGAATATTCACAAAAGAAGAAGTGCGTGAAAAACTTCCTGAAATCTGCCGCCTGATTGAATCAAATAATATTGTTAAAACAGGAGTTGCTATACCTTTCTATTTTGCTGCAGGAAGAGCAAAAAAAGATGGTGTTAAAGTAATATTCTCAGGATTGGGAAGCGAAGAAATATTTGCAGGATACAATAGACATAAAAAATCAACACGATTGAATAAGGAATGCTACTATGGTCTTCTAAGAATGTATTATAGGGATTTATACAGAGATGACATAATAACAATGAGACATAATATTGAATTAAGACTTCCCTTCCTAGACCATAAATTAATAAGACATGCTTTGAGAATACCTGCTGAACAAAAAATAAACAGTGATTACAAGAAGATAATACTCAGGAAAGTAAGCAAAAAAATAGGTGTTAGTAAGAGTGTTGTATGGAGGAAGAAGAAAGCAGCACAGTACGGAAGCAAAAGCGACAAAATATTAGAAAAACTAAGTCCTGGTTATAAATCAGAATATTTGAAAAAAGTGTATCCTCAAAATAATACGCTTTTAGGAATATTATATAGTTCAGGAAAAGACAGCAATCTTGCTATAAATATTATGAAAAGAAGGAATTATGAAATAGCGTGCTTGATAACAATGCTTACAGAAAGAGATGATAGTTATATGTTCCACCAGACGCAGAAAAAAATTGTTGAAGCACAGTCAGAATCCTTGAGTATTCCTGTAATTTTTGGTAAAACAAAAGGAGAGAAAGAAAAAGAATTAAAAGATTTGAAAAATACGATAAAGAAAGCAGTTGAAAAACACCATATTGATGGCGTGGTCAGTGGAGCATTATTCAGCAACTATCAGCGGGACAGGATAATAAATATTTGTGAAGAATTAGGATTAAAAACATACTCTCCATTATGGCATAAAGAACAGGAAGAAGAGATTAAAGAACTACTGAGGAAAGACTTCAAGTTCATAATGACTAGTGTAGCAGCGCTTGGACTGAACAAGACATGGTTAAATAAGGTTATAACAAGTAAAGAAGTTAAGGAATTGAAAAAACTGGAAGAAAAATACGGACTGAATATGACTGGAGAAGGAGGAGAATATGAATCACTAGTGCTGAACAGTCCTGATTTTAAAAAAGAAATAAGAATAACTGATTATGAAATAATAGATGAAAACAAGAACACTGCACATATGAAAATAAAAAAGTTAACTTTATAAGCATATTTTTTTTTCTTTTACTTAAATTATAGATGGGATAATAAGATTTATAGACAAAAAAAAAAGCAAATTTTGAAGAAATAGTTAATAACTTCTCTAAATTAATCCTTCATAAAAATCAGGAAAAAATAAAAGATTATGATTACGGATTCGGTCCAGAACAGACAATAAGAGAAGTAAATAAGTACATAAAAGGAGAAAGAGACAAGCAGGTAGGGTTCTGCGCTCACTTCTCATACTTACTTAAAGAAATCGGAGAATATTATGGAAATAATAGCATGTAAGCCAGAGTACTTAGAACAGTCATGGCCACTTCCTGGTTTATGAAAAGACTAATAATATATACCAAAAAATTTGTTAACAACATCGGAGGGAATAAAGAAATATTCTGATTATGATTACAAAAAAATGGTATGGAAAACAAAGCAGTGGAATAGAAAAAAATTTGGGAATAATCAGGAATGTTAATCCAGAACACTGGTGGAATAAAAAAATAAGAAAAAAAAATAAAAAATTTTTTTTTAGATTACAGTACCAATATTTATATCTTCTTCATCTTCTAATAAACTTTCATTAATACCACTCATAACTTCATCTTCTTCTGCATCACTAGTCACTGTTTCATTAGTTTCAGGAGTTTCACAAACCCACTCACAATTACAGTCAGGATAAGTTCCGCTTATATTCCAGTGCCCAACACACATTATGTGAGGTTGTGTCTCGCAATACTCTTGGCAAGTCATTTCAGGTTGTTCAACTTCTCTAGTGCATCCTATAATAAAGAATACTGACAAGAATGCTATTACTAAGCACTTCTTCATCTTCTTACACCTCTTGGAGGCATAGTCCTATTCATTATTTCCTCTCTTTTCTGCTGAAGGTCTTCTATCCTCTTATTAATCTTATTCAAAACTTTTTCACGCACATCATTCCCTGATGTTTGATTAATTTTCTGCAGTCTTTCCTGAACTCTCCTTGTTCTTATTGTATTAAAGTTTCTTAAAGCATTTATCACAACAGCATTTCTTACATTCTTATTCTGAGCCAATACCTGCTTCACTCTTCCCAAAGTATTTCTTCTCATAGCAACAGACATACTCCTAACTCTCTGACTAATCCTGCTCTTAACAACACCTAATGGTATTTCTCCATTCTTGATCATTTCTAACAATGTCTGATTCTGTGCTCCCATCTCTTCAAGAAAAATGCTTACTCTCTCAGCATTAAATTCTCTCTTGTATTCTATAATCTCATTAGTTATTTCTGCAACTTCTGAACGATTCACTCCTGCAAAACGAACACGCATTGACCTGCGGTGACTCTCGTTCAAGTACTGGCTTGCTTCAATTCTGAACTCTCTTACTAACTCTCCTGCTTCCTGCCTCATATCCACATAATCTTGGGTTAGAGTTGTAATACTTTGTCCTGTTGTATTCGTATTCTGAATCTCTTCCAATAATAATTCCATTTCTGAAATTATAACTGTAAGATTCTCAGTACTTACATTAGGATTTGTTGATTCAATCTCATTAACCACTTCCTCAGCATTAAGTTTCTGATTAAGAACAGACTTCTCAAGCTGCAATAATCTTACTATTGCACCATAAGGTGTATGCATTATTCCTGTTTCTTCAATAATTTCTTCATCAACTCCTGTCTGGTTTGCTTCTTCAAGAATCTCCTGATTCACGCAAAGCCCGTCTTCGCATACTTCATCCTCGTCACAATCACTGTCAGACTCGCACTCAATCTCTCTGCATTCACTATTATAACACATCATGTCCTCCGGACAATCGTCTGATGTATCGCAGGATAGTCTTATACAAAATCCTTCCTCGCATACTTCATCCTCGTCACAATCACTGTCAGACTCGCACTCAATCTCGTACTCTAGTTCTCCGTCAGTATCTGCTTCATTAGTTCCAAGCGTTTGTGCAAAAACTGACTGGATTAATAAAAAAGTTATTAGAAAAATCACTAATTTTCGTTTCATAACTATTTATAAATTAATGAGGCTTTATAAAATTTACAATTTATGATAATAATGAAGATAGGGGGTTCAGTAATAACTCATAAGGATTCTGATACCCCGAGGATCAATCATTCTGAAATAAGAAGAGTATGCAAAGAGATTAAAGAAGGACTCAAGAATAAATTAATACTAATTCATGGTGCAGGAAGTTACGGCCACGTTATTGTTAAGAAAACAAGGATTCATGAAGGAATAAAGAACAAGAAGCAACTAGTGAGTTTTGCAGAAACTCAGAGACTCCAGAACGAGCTTAACAGTTTATTCTGCAAAGAATTAATAAAGAATAATATTCCAGCAATACCTGTTCAAGCCTCGAGCAGTGCTTTAATGAAAAATAATGAACTCGTCTCAATGAATATTAATGTTGTTAAAGAATTATTGAATCTGGGGATGGTGCCGGTCTTGTACGGGGTTCCTGCATATGATGAAGAGAAGGGATGCAGCATTTTGTCAGGGGACAGGATAATAACTTATTTAGGGAAAGAATTAGGTGCAGACAGAATAATACATGCAACAAACGTGGATGGAGTATATGATAAGAATCCTAAAAAACATAGTGATGCTAGAATTATAAAAGAGATTTCTTCAATAAAAGAATTGAGTATTACTAGTTCAGACAATACTGATGTTACTGGAGGAATGGAAGGAAAAGTAAACAAACTATTAGAACTTAGAACAGAGTCTGAAATAATAAATGGTAAAACTCCGGGCAATATAAAGAAAGCATTAAGTGGTATTAAAGGATTAGGTACAATAATAAAAAATAAAAAATAAGAACTTATTTCTTATTATTTAATGACTTATCCTGAAAGATGGAACTGCCCGTCCTGCGGAGCAGTTATAAAAAGAAGAGACAAATGCTCTGAATGCAGTTTTCCTGAATTATGGAAATGCCCTAAATGCGGAAAAACAATAAGATCAAGTCAGGTGTGCGATAACTGCGGATTTGACTCAAGATATCCTGAAAGAAGAGGAAAAATAATCTCAAAAAAAGAGAAAAAAGAACTAAGAAATTTAGGAATAATAAGTATAGTTGTTTTCTGGATAATAATAGTAATAGGAATTGTTTTCTACGTTAACTTCAATGACAGAATATATTATCAGGGAGCAACAGTAAGTAATATGAGTTTTAACTTAATGTTCAGGACTTTATGGGGTGCTGAAAGAGTCTCAGCAGGATTTATTGGTCCTGAAGAGAATGTTAAGAATTATACAGCAGAATACAACTCAAGCAGTGATTTATGGATTATTGAAGATATTAGTCTAGACAAAGTAGGTTTCTGGACAGTAATTATTGAGAAACAAACAGAAGAAGATGTTTCAACAATAAAAGATGAAATATTTATAGGAATCGAATGCTCATTGGACAAGCATTGCGGAGAAGAAGAGGAATGCCATCATGGTGAATGTGTTGAAACAGAACCAGGTCCTCTTGATTTCTTAAGAGAGATGGGTTTAATTTAAGAATAAACTCAGAAAAATAAACAGGAAAGGGAAAAAGAAGTTTATCATAAAAATTATTATTCCTACAACAATAGCGAGTCTGGCATTTCTCTTAATCTTCTCATTATTAGTTAATAACAAAAACAAAAGTGGGATTACGAACCCAAAAATTAATGTGCCAGTCCATAAAAAAATAATTGCTAACTGAGTGCTTCCATTCTCCTCTTTTTTCTTCCTTTCTGATTTATAAGAAGATATTTTCTTTTCAGGCTTATGAGAATATTCTGGCTTACTCCTCACTCTGCGCAAATAAGACTCTCTCTTTCTCTTCAAAAATCTCTTAGAATCTTTATGCAAATACTTGCTTTTCAAACGCTCATAAGTTTGTCTGTCAATAGTATTATTCTTAAACATCTGCTTAAGATTCTCTAATCTTGTTTCAGTAATTTTATCAACCATTCTTTTTCTTCTCCAAAAACTTTTTAATCCTCTTGAACAAAAAAATAATTAATAATATTAATCCATAAATAATAAGTCCAAAACTAAGCAGGATAAGAAAAGCAGGATTATCTTTTGCAGTAATAATTGAGAAGATTAATAATACTATTAAAAAAATACTTATCTTCTTATTCTTACGGAAGATAGTTATAATAACAAAAACAGAAAGACCTATAAGTCCAAGAATAACTAAAAAAAGAGCAAACAGTATTAAAAGGACTGCCTGTCCAAGCCCTTCAGCAAGCCCCCTAATAACTGCAGTAATAACTTCTCCAACCATAATTTTAAAAAAAAAATAAAGAATCAAGAGTTTAAAAAACTAGTTTATTTTACTTTAATTTTCTTCTTTTTCTTCTTTTTCTCTGTCCTTTTCTTAGGAATTGTTATCTCAAGAACTCCTTTATCATATGTTGCTTTAATATTCTCAATATCAGCATTCTCAGGCAGTGAGAAATACCTGCTGAACCCTGAATACCTTCTCTCATACTTCTTAAGCTTCTCCTCCTCTTTCTCCTCTTTCTCGGCAACAATTTCTAATCCATCATCAGTTACGCTTATATCAATATCATCCTTGTCCATTCCAGGCATATCAATAACTAATTTTATTTCTTCATCAGTTTCTGAAACATCAGATAATGGTTTTCTTAAACCAGTGCTTACTTCTGAACTAAACTTATTAAACAAATCATCCATTCTTCTCTGCATATTCCTCATTTCTTCAAAAAAGTCTTCATACATAAGAAAAAACCTCCTTTATTTTTTTTTCTTAGTCTCCCAAAATTTAGGAACATATTTTTTGCAATTATCACAATAATACCTCTTATACTTAGGAATATAACGCGCAGAATTACCGCATGTAGGACACATCACTTTAGGCTTATTCCCAACACCTGACTTCTTTTCCTTCTTAACAGGCACTGGTTTCTTCTCAGCTTTTTTCTTCACAGATTTTGGAACATATTTTTTGCAATTATCACAATAATACCTCTTATACTTAGGAATATAAC
>CAYWEY010000026.1:0-4445 GCA_964457955.1 Candidatus Woesearchaeota archaeon | reverse complement strand
GCGCAGAATTACCGCATGTAGGACAAGTCACTGTTTTTTTAGATTTTTCTTCTTTTTTAGGATTAGGTTTCTTCTCAGCTTTTGGAACATATTTTTCACAAGCATAACAATAATACCTCTTATACTTAGGAATATATGTTGTGATTCTGCCACAAGTAGGGCATTTTACTTCTTTTTCCTTTTTTTTCTCAGATGGTTTACCTGCAGGTTTTATTTTAGGATTCTTTTTTGCAATCATTATAATTAAAAAAATAGAATTTCTGTGTTTAAAAGTTTTTTTTCTCTTGCTTGAGCTTAGCACAAAAATCTCTTGCTTTCAAAGCATTCCTGTCCTTATAAAAAATTCTGCACTTCCTGACAGGATTATTCTTTCTACACTTTCTGCATTTGAAATTCTTAACTGCCATAATTACTTGTATGCTTCCGCACTTCCTGCACTGAACTACTTTATAATAAGCCATTCTATTATTTTTCCATCTCTTTCTCAAGATCAAGCTTGTTAACAAGTTCTTTATACCTGTTTCGTATAGTTACTTCAGTAACTCCTGCAACATCAGCAACTTCTCTCTGAGTCCTCTTATCATCACAAATAAGAGTTGATACATACAATGCTGCAGCTGCAATACCCATCGGGCCTTTTCCGCTCGTAATCTCTTTCTCAGTTGCTTTTTTAATAATCTCAACAGCTTTAGACGTTGTCTTAGGCTTCAAATCAAGCTCTCTTGCAAAACGATAAACGTAATCAAGAGGGAACGTTGGCAGAATTCTTATACCTAATTCTCTGCAAATGAATCTGTAAGTCTTACCTATCTCTTTCTTGCTAAGAGTGAAAGCTTCAGATATTTCATCCAATGTTCTTGGAGACCTATGTCTCCTGCATGCAGCGTAAAGTGCTCCAGCAACAACTGACTCCATACTCCTTCCTCTCACGAGACCTTTCTCTGCAGCATTCCTGTAAATCTTAGCCGCCTCCTCCATCGCTATTCTAGGAACATTCAAATAACTACTAACTCTCTTAAGTTCGGAAAGAGCGTACTTAACATTTCTTTCAATAGCAGTACTGATTCTTGACTGCCATTTCTTCATACGATAAATTCTTCTTCGATTGCTTCTTGAAACTTTATACAAGTCACTGCTTTTACCAATCCTAGTGCTCATACCCTTATCATGTTTTGTATAAGTTAAAGGAGACCCTGTTCTTCTTCTGTTCTTTGTCTGTTCAGAACTAAACTCTCTCCATTCCTGACCATAATCCACCATAGATTCTTCAAGCACAGTACCACACTTCTTACATATTACTTCCCCTGCTTTCTTATCAACTTTAAAATCTGTTCCGTCACAATGCGGACATTTTTTTATTATTTTTTTTTGACCAATAGTCGTCAAACCAAACACCTCATCAAAATTTTTATAAAGATTTCCCCATATCTATTTATAAAGGTTTCTATATTATCTTTGATTTATAAATATTTCGTTCCTCTTAATAAGAGAATTATTTTTTAAAAAATTAACTAAACAGTTAATTACTTCCACCATGAAGGCTTTTTCTTACACTTATGTCTCTTCAACACTTTAAATTTCTTACCGCACCAAATACATTTCTTCTTTTTTTGCTTTTTCTTTTTCTCTGCCATAATTAAAAAAATATTTTTGGAGATATTAAAACTTTATGCCTAAACCAAATATTTTACAAGAAAATCAAACTTTCTTAAAAAATTTGTCCAAGCATTATAAATTTCGCTTCAACCAAATCATACATTTCAAAACTAATGCGATTCACAAAAAATTTTGTGGACAATGATTTGAACTTGTTCTGAACAAAATTAAATTTTTTTAATATTTTATAATTATGCTTCCATAACGTTTTAATCAAACTCTCTTTTATGCCTAAGGAGTGATTCAAAACAAGATGTTATCATGCTTCCAAACCCGATGCTCAAAAGCTCCAACAATTCTTCTTCATATAATCAGGATGAGCAACACCGACATTAAAATGTCTTTCAAACAGGACTCATGCTTGCGAACAGACAATAGTGCGAGAAAAAGAGAATCTTTCTTGTATGCAGTAACTGGCGGAAAGGCATAATTAAATATTAAATTGTGGATAAGAAATCAGTGAGTAAGCAAGTCATGAATCCATAAAGAAGATTATCATCATAATCCTACATGCAGAGAGAACAATATTACCCATACCCCATTAATAAGTAATAATGATTTTATTAATAAAAATTCGTATACAATGTTTATCAGTCAATATATTAATGTCGGTATTCACTGGTTAATAGTAACATTTTTATATATGTTTTTTTCTTTAGTTAAAAATATGAATGAATCATTAAAGACATTGATAATACCAACAGACGAAAAATTATATGATATGATTAAAGAAAGGTATAAAGATATATCATATGAAACAGTTTCAGTTACTAATTATTTCTCAAAACATTATGATGAATTCTCATCAAGAAACAGTTATAACATAATGGATCCTGATATGCCTGAAGTTTTTGAAGTATTCTTTAATAATTCCCATATAGCACTAATATTGACCGATGAAATGAATGAAGACATTATTAGGGAATTAACATCTAGATTAAAAAAGTATGATGTTCATTCAGTTAATGTTGGAATAGTTTATGAATCTGGGTCCAAAAAAGAGCCGGAATATGATTACAAAAATTTTTGTAAAAAAGTTAGAGAAATAAATGGTGAAAGTTTTTTCTTAATGCCTTTACCAAACTTCAAAAAGTTGTATAAGGATAATGAAGAATTAAACAAAGTGATTAAGAAATTTAATGTTAAAAAAATCAATAATATAGAGCATGTTATTATGCCTTTTGAAGATGAAGAAGATTTAATGACTTATGTAGAGGATGAAGATTCAGCATATACAATGGTAAATCCTTCTTTAATAATTTATCATAAAAATCCTTTAATAAATAGTGAAACAATGATTGACAACTTAATAGAATTCGATTTTTCAGAATTTGACAATATTCTCAGAGATTTAACAGAGTCATTCGTGAAATACATCAGGAACGACAATTAACGAAACACTATTAATATGTGAAAAAGAAATATTAAAACTACAAAACTATTTTTTACTGTTTATAATGGTGATTTCTGAACTTAAATCAAGTTATCAGACAAGTGAGTCTGTAAAAAGTTTTTGGGAATTAAAAAACAAGATATATGATTTGTTTGAAGAATACTCGCGCAACAATAATATTTTTAATAAAAAATCATACATTGATGGCGTAAATAATATTCAGGAAGTGGTTTCATTATACTCCGATATTAAGAATAATCCTGGAAAATACTATGAAGAAATAACATACGATTTGGGAAAAGGAGATTATAAGAAAGGTAAGAAAAAATTACTAAGAATTGCTAAAAAACCTTCCTTCATACCAAAATCTGTTATAATACCCTTCCTTCCTGAAGAAGTTATAGGAGAGTTGGAAAAAACAATAACTAACGAAGTACTCATTGATTTCTGTAAAAAAATACGCGACAATATTGGAATTAATAGTATGAAAGAATATTTTCAGAACAAGGAACTAAAAAATTATGAATTATTAAGAGAATGGAGTTATGGGGAAAGAAGAACAAAAATACCTGTTGTTGGAGAAGTAGTGGATTATTTTGACAAAAACATTAATAATTCTAAAAAGGAAGGGAGAGAATATTCATACTTGTACGGATTAAAACAAGTGATTGACTTACTAAATGAAGCGTACAAGAATCCGAGAACAAAAAAATGGATTCCAGTTATTAATGTCTTAACACAGAAAATACTTCCAAAAGTTGAGAATAAGATAGAAGATTATTTATATTGAATTCTGGAGAAAATTTTTTAATTAATTTTTGGAATCATCCAGCAAAACCAGATTGTCAACCCTGCAAGGTGAGGAAGGAAATGTTGATGATGAGCAGAGAGGATTCTGCGTATTTGATGAGGAATGAGCTTTTTATCGCAGAGAGTGCATAAAAGAAACTGTCAGCACCTGCAAGGATTTATGTAGCGACGGTAAGTGCCAGGAAATAGTTTGCGAACGTACCTGAAAGTTTTCCGGCAGACTGCACATAATTTTTACTTTTTTTTAAGTCATTTTCTCAATTACTTTTTTCAGTGTTCTTGCGGAATGTTTGAACTGTTCTTGTTCTTTTTGCGAAAGATTAAGCCTAATAATCTTATCAACACCCCTTCTGTTAATAATTGAAGGTACACTTAAGCACACATCACTTACTCCGTAATAATCTTTAACAAAAGTGGATACTGGAAGCACAGAATTTTCATCTCTTAGTATTGCTTTCACAATCCTAACCAAAGCCAGACTAATAGCATAATACGTTGCTCCTTTTGCTTCTATAATTTCATACGCTGCGTTCTTAACCTTGTTGAATAATCCTCTTAAATCTTTTTTGTGATCACATCCTTTAGT
>CAYWEY010000025.1:0-16272 GCA_964457955.1 Candidatus Woesearchaeota archaeon | reverse complement strand
AGCGGCCATAGTGGTTTGGGAAACACCTGTTCCCATTCCGAACACAGAAGTTAAGCCAAATCACGTTGTTATGATTACTCCCGAACAGGGGGGAAAATAACAAACTGCTAACATTTTTTTTTTTCTAAAATTTTAAAAATACTAGGCTTATTCAATAAATTATCATGTTTGATTCATTTTTTAAAAAAGTAAGCGAATTTTTCAATAAAATACTTGGTAAAGAAAAATCAGTCAGGTTAGGAATTTATGGAAGCCCGAACGTGGGAAAAACCACTCTTGCAAACAGGATTGCAAAAGACTTTATTGGAGAAGAAGTAGGAAAAGTGAGTTCAGTTCCCCACGAAACAAGAGAAGTGATGGAACTTGAAAAAGTTAAGATGGAGAGAGATGGGAAAAAATTAAGAATAAACCTTGTGGATACTCCGGGAATTGCTACAAAAATAGATTTTGAAGACTTCATTAAAAAAGGAATAAAGAAAAAAGATGCAAAAAAAAGAGCGAAAGAAGCAACAAAAGGAGTGATTGAAGCAATAAAATGGCTTGACAAAATGCAGGTGGTTCTTGCAGTCATGGACTCAACAAAAGATCCTTACACGCAAGTAAATATTACAATACTTGGTAATCTGGAAGCAAGAGGAATTCCCGTTATTATAATAGCTAATAAGATTGATTTAAAAAAATCAAACATAGAGAATATAAAGAAAATGTTCCCACAATACGAAGTTGTTGGAATAAGCGCGAAAACAGGAAAGAATATAGATGAACTGTATAAAAAAATATTCGAGACGGTGAAATAATGGGAAGAAAAAAGAAGAAAAAACACATTAATGTAGAATTCGTGACTTTTGAAAAAATAAATAATATGACTCAGAAAGAACAGGTTAAATTCATAATTGAAAAAATAAAAAATAAGAAAATACTAATATTTGATTCAAGACTTAATCCTGAAGAAGAAGCAAAACTAATAAGTGAAACAATGAAAAAAATAAACAAAAAATTCACGGGAATAGAGATATGCTCACTTGACGGGCAGTTCCAGAACGATAATTTTGGGGAGAGGATTAAAAACTTTTTCTTCAAAATACTTACAGGAAAAAACAGGGGTGTCAGCATAATAGGTCCTGCAAAAATAATAAAGAATATTAAAAGAAACCCTGATAATATTACAATACAAATGAAATGAATGCCCATAATTTTGAACAAAAACTTGAAAATTGTGACTGGAAAAATTTTGAAAAAATAGTATCTAATATTCTTAAAGAAAATAATTACTTAACTAAGTGGAATGTTAATAAGACGCTGAATAAGAATAGAAGACAATATGATGTTGTTGCAGAAAAATATGATAAAATACTTTTGATTGAATGCAAGAAATGGAGCAGGGATAGGTATAAAAAAAGCCATTACAAAAAAGAAGTTGAAAAACACTTGGAGAGAAGTAATTTTTACAAGAATTTCACAAAAAAAACAATATTTCCATTAATGGTTTCATGTTATAATGAAGACATAAAATGGTATAAGAACATACCAATAATACCCTGTTATAAACTCAATTCTTTTGTAAATAATATTCAGAAATTCACAAAAGATTTAAAACAAATAAAATAATTAAAATAATTTACAATGCCCCATCAATGCGTGCGCTGCGGAGAAATATACTCAAACGGTAGCAAAGAATTGCTTAAAGGATGCAGCAAGTGCGGTGGGAAATTCTTCTTCTACATCCGGAAAAAAGAGATGATGAAGAAAGCGGAAAAGATTAGGAAAAAGCTTTCAAAAAAACAAGTAAAGAATATGGAAAAAGATGTAAGGGAGATAGTGAAAGAAGAGAAAAAAGAAAAACCAGTAATACTTGATATTGAAACAATAAAAGTTAAGAGTCCTGGAAAATACGAGATTGATGTAGTAAGCCTGATGAGAGGGAATCCAATAATAATAAATATTGGTGAAGGAAAATACTATATTGATTTAGTAACTGCTTTTGAAAAGAAGAAAAAAATAAAAAGCAAAAAATAGTTCTAAATAACTATTAATAGCCCTGTAATCTAGTGGTCAAGGATACGAGGCTCTGAACCTCGCAACCTCGGTTCGAATCCGAGCAGGGCTAAACTTTTTTAAATTGTGAGAGTGTTAAGGATTTTATGGCAAAAAAAATTATTAAGGATGAGAAGACAAAAGCAGCATTATCCTACATATGGATTGTGGGATTAATAATGCTTTTAGTTGAGAAAAAGAATAAGTTTGTTAAATTTCACGCAAAACAAGGAACAGTACTATTCTTAATTACTCTTATACCTTTCATAGGTTTAATAGGAGTAGTTGGAGAAATATATGGATTAATAATGGCTTTGCAGGGAAAGAAAGCAAAAATACCATTAGTATATGATATTGGTAAATGGATTGCAGACGTTCTGAACGTGAAATAAAAAATTTTATTTATTTTTTTATTTTTTAATACCACTAATTAGTAGTAAACTTTTTAAAAGTATGGTGATTAAAAAAAATGAATATAAAACAATATTTTTCAAAACCTGAAAATAAAGATAAAATAGTAAACAATTATCAGAAAACATGTGGAGAGATAGCAAAAAGAATAGGCATATGGACTTCCTTAATTCCTGGATATTGGGAATCCCAATATACTTTGCTAGTTCAGCAATGACCACATGCAGTAATATAGGTGCAACAAGTGAGGAATGGAACAATTATTCAAGATATAAAAAAAAACAAAAGAAGTGTTAAAAAATTTTATTCCAGGATATGGATTATACAAAATTTTGAAAAAAAATTAATTAGTTGAGAAATGAATAAAAACCTTATTAACATCTTTTATTTCTTTAACTTCTCTTTTTATTTTATTAATTATTTTCTCAGAACTCTTAAGACTATTCTCTTCATCTAAAGTTATGAACACTTCAACATTTATTTTATTACCTGAATAAAAACCTTTAACATCATTAATCTCCTTAACTCCATCAATCTTATTAATCTTCTTCCTGACTTTTTCTATAAAACTCTTTTCAGCCTTTCCACCCATAAGAAAAGTAATATTCCTAGCACCCATAACAAAACCCTGATAAATAATGAATAATCCTATTAATGAACTCATGAAAGAATCTATTGCAAAATAATTAAATTTGTCAATAATAAAAAGTGACAATAAGACTCCAGAACTTACAAAAATATCAGAAAGAGCATCTGTTTTCTTGTCCAGTATTACCAGACTTTTTTTCCTTCTTAATTCATTACTAAAATGCAAAAACATGAAAAACTCAACAAGAACAGAAAAAAAAGCAACTAGATAAGAAATAATCGTTATATTAAAAGATTTTTGCAGAGAATAATTAACAAAACTTGCTCTTATGACTTCAAAGCCAAAAATACCTGAAAAAACAGCCAACACTAAACCAGCAATAGGGCCTGCAGAATAATAACTGAAAAAAGCCCTCTTACTGAATTTAATATTTGAACTTATTAAAAAAATCAGACTCTCAACCAAATCAACCAGATTATGAACACCATCCGCTATCAATGCATAACTATTGCTCAGTAATCCAGTAAAAATCTTAATACTAAAAAGAAACAAATCTGTGAAGAACTGGATTATTGAAACATCAATATCTCTTTCATCAGCCATAAAAAAAAATAATAATCCTAATATTTAAAAAGAATACTAAAACAAGAGTAAGTAATGATTTCAATAATAGGGGGAGGACCCATAGGTGCAAAACTAGGTTTCGAGCTTGCAAAAAAAGGAGAAGAAGTAAGCATTTTTGAAGAGCATGAAAAAATAGGAGAACCTGTGCAATGCACAGGATTACTTACTAGAGATATTAAAAAATACATGAAAATAAAGAAAGAATTCCTAGTAAACAAGATAAAGAGAATAGTTCTTCATTCAAAAAAAGAAAAAACCATTCTCAGGACAAAAGAATACGTGGTAGACAGAACAAGATTCGACCAAAACTTAATTAATCAGGCAAGAAGAGCGGGGGCAAGAATCATGAAAAAACACAAACTTACAGGACTAATGAACAAAAAAATTGTATTCAATAATAAGAAAAAAATAGATTCAGATATCATAATAGGTGCTGACGGACCTTTCTCAAAAGTTAATGAATTATACAGGATAAATCCTGTGAATAATAATTACTTAATAGGTTATCAGAAAATTATTGAAACAAAAAAAGAATTTAATCCTGACGAGTACCACGCACACTTCAGTGAAGAAACACCACATTTCTTCACCTGGATTGTTCCGGAGAATAATAAAAAAATAAGGGTTGGAACAGCAGTAAAGATGGGTGAAAAAAATATTAAGAAAAGACTTGACAAATTCATAAAAAAAGAAGAAATAAATGGGAAAATAATAAACACTAATTCAGGAGCAATACCTTTATTCCAATTATTCTACAAGGTTAAGAAAAAAAATGTTTACTTGATTGGTGATGCAGCAAGACAAATAAAAGCCAGTACTGGTGGAGGAATAATACCCGGACTTAAAGCAGTTGGCCCCACAACAAAAGCAGTAATGGAGAATAAAGAACCAGGAATAAATGGTTTAAGAAAAGAACTTTTTCTTCATTTAATGATACGAAAAACACTAAATAACTTGAGCAACGAATCATATGATGAAATAATAAGAATCTTTAAAGATGACAAAATAAAAAGAACAATAAAGAATTACTCAAGAGACAACATAACAATATTATTAACAAAAATAATTCTTAATAAACCTTCAGTCCTCAGTAGCATTAAGTTTCTTTTTAAGAAGTCCTAAACTTTCCTTAAGTTCATTTATCTTCTTATCAAGATTTTCAACTTTATTATCATTATCCAATGGTTCAAGCATACTTCCGCATGCAAAACAGGAAAAACTTAACTCCATTGCTTTAGAGAAATCAACAATAATACTGCATTTTTTGCAATGAAAACTCTGCTCCTTATTCTTTTCATAATCAAGCTTGTCTGTTAATTCATTAAGATATGTTTTTTTACGACTAATGATTTCTTTAAACATTTTATCAAACAATAATTTCCATGTATAAATATACCATCCTCTTTCAGCATCCCTTCTTCTTGTATAACTAACAAGTTTATGAGAATACATTTTATACATCACACTTCGGACAAAATTAACTTCTTCATCCAAAGCTTCAGCTATCTCAAACTCGTCAGCCTTATCAACTTTCATCAAGTGATTTACGATGTGATAACCATCTTCACTCACAATAGATTTGATGAGAGACTGGACTTCAGGATCTTTTTTCAAATCTTCAGCAAAAGAATTTTCTACCATTGTGGACCTATTCTTTATTATTAAAACTCTTAATATAAAAATATTTCTTTATAAATCTTTTCAAACAATGCCTGGACCGAATATATTAAACAATAATATAGTCATAAAGAATATGAAAAAAATATTAAGAATCATACTGCTAGCATACTCGTCCTTAATGATTCTGTTAACTAATTCAACAAGTACTTTTCCCCCGTCAGTAATCCATAATGGATAAAGATTGAATAAACCTACAGCAAAATTAAGGTTCACAACCCATAATAATAGTCTAAGAAAAAATAAAGGAATCATTAACAAAAATTTTGGATAAGAACTTAATAATTCTTTCTTAAAACCCCATTCCTGCTCAACATTAACTCCTGCATAACCCTTACTACTATTATATGGGTTTGTTGCTGCACTAATATTATAAAATCCTTCACTTGTATTAAAAACAATACTATCATTAGGATTAATTCCTGTAAAAGCATTTGTAAAACTCGTTAGATTCGGGGTGGATTTATTGTTAACACTATAAATTATTGAACCATTAATCATTCCTGCTGCTCTTGCAGGATAATTCTCAGAAGTACCTGACAATACTACTCCTTCATACTGCACTAAATTATTAACAAATGGATTAAAAAAGTTGGATATGAAAAGAAATAATAAAAAAGCAAAAGTGAAATTAGAAAAACTTCCTGCACAAAACATTCTTATTTTTTGAGCAAATCCTTTCTTCTTTAACTCTTTTTCATCAGGTTCTACAAAAGCAAGAGGAAGAAACAATAACAAACCAGCACCAGCACTCTTGAGTTTTATATTATCAACAATTCCACTAATAGCATGCCCAGTTTCATGAACAACAGCAAGCACAAGTATGCTTATAATTCCTATCCAGAAAGGAAGATAAAAACTGCTTCCAGGAAGTTTAACACCAGGAATAAGTACTGTTACCTGAGATGCTGGCCTTGGGCTCTCAATAATATTACTAACACCAGTAAGCATAACATCCACAGAAACAATCATGAAAAAAATAGATATGGGAATACCTATAGTAAAAAATATTTTCCACAACCAGTCAGGCCGAGCAATCTTCTTAATATACTTTATTGCTTTCTTCCAACGATATATGAATAATATTCCCTTAATCTCAAACTTTTCACGATTCTTGTAAATATAGAAACCAATAAGTGCGTAAAAAAAAAGTGCTGTAATTAACTCCCAGTTCATTTCTTCTCCTTAAGAACAGGGAATAAGATAACATCCCTAATTGATTCTTCTCCAGTCATAATTATCATCATCCTCTCAATCGCAAGACCCACACCTGTTGCTGGAGGCATTCCGTGCTCAACAGCATTAATAAAATCATCATCCATTGGATGAGTTTCTTCCTCACCTGCTCGTCCGCGTTCAACCTGTTCTTTCAACAATTTCTTCTGAAGCAGAGGGTCATTAAGCTCTGAATAAGCATTACCAACTTCCACTCCTCCAATAAATGGTTCAAAACGCTCAACAAACCGAGAATCTGAACGCAGAGGCTTGCATAAAGGTGTTGTTTCAATCGGGTGATTCATTAAAAAAGTAGGCTGAATCAAATATTCCTCGCACTTTTCTTCAAAAATCTGATTAACTAACAAACCCCATGTCATCTTATTATCAAATTCAACATCATTCTCTTTGCAATATTTTCT
The DNA here is from genome assembly GCA_964457955.1 of Candidatus Woesearchaeota archaeon. Lineage (GTDB taxonomy): Archaea > Nanobdellota > Nanobdellia > Tiddalikarchaeales > Tiddalikarchaeaceae > CAYWEY01. The sequence continues at coordinate 9,300 of CAYWEY010000025.1, read as the reverse complement.
TAAATCCTCAACATTCATGTCAAGAACATTAATCTTGCAATACTTATTTATACAGTCAGTCATTGACAATCTCTTCCAAGGAGGCTTCAAATCAATCTCATGCCCCTTAAAAACAACTCTAGTTGAGCCATTAATTCTTTCTGCAACACTGGAATAAATTTTTTCAAACAACTCCATACTGTCTTTATAATCACTATAAGCCTGATACCATTCCACCTGAACGAATTCAGGATTATGTGTGGTATCAATACCTTCATTACGGAAGTCCTGGCTGAATTCAAAAATTTTCTCAAAACCACCAACCAATAATCTCTTAAGATATAACTCGTTTGAGATACGCAAATACATATCTCTTTTCAAAGCATTATAGAAAGTTTTGAAAGGACGCGCATTAGCACCACCATAAATAGGCTGCAGGACAGGAGTCCTAACCTCTCTAAACCCTTTTTCTAATAAGATTTCACGAATAGTCTGTACAACAATACTTCTTTTTTTGAAAACTTCTCTGCTTTTATCATTCTTAATTAAATCAAGATATCTTTTTCTGTACTTAAGCTCAGTGTCTTTCAGTCCATGAAATTTTTCAGGAAGAGGACGAAGACTTTTTGATAATATTTTAAAACTCTTAACTTCAACACTTAATTCTCCTTTCTTAGTCTTCATAATCGTTCCATCCACACCCAGAATATCCCCAATATCCAAGTACTCAAGTAAGTCAAAACGCTCAGTAACTTTCTTATTAAAAACAATTTGGATAATTCCTGACTCATCTTTCAAATCTATAAAACATATTCCTCCAAAATGCCTTAAAACTATTATTCTTCCCGCAACACTAACTTTTTTATTGGTTTTCTTGCCTTTCTCAACCTTGTTGTCGAATTTCTTGATTATTTCATCAGCATGATTTTTTTGTTCAAAAGAATAAGGATAAGGATTAACACCCAACTCTCTTAATTTTTCCAACTTCTTTAAACGCTCCTCAAAATACTGGTTCATAAACAAAAAAAAAGAACTAATAGTTTTTAATTATTTCTCTTATTTCCTACTTTTAGGTCTGAATTTCTTACTGTCGCACTTCCTGCACTTAATCTTGCCAGCACGTATCATGTTAGGATCTGCTCTTACTTTGGCATTGCATTTACGGCAAACAAAAACGTTGCGGAACAATCTTTCAATCGCTTCATCAAACTTACTCATAAAAAGATTATTACCATAACTCTTTTTATAAAATTTTTGTTAATTACTTCCAAGCTTAAGAAGAAAGAGTTTAAGAAGCCAGTAAGGATGAATAAACCTGTACCTGTGAATCAACAAGTTCTGAAGATTGCTTGAATTATAACAATTAGTGTATGTTTCATTATCACATACTGCTCTGAAAACCTCCATGCTTGACTCTATTCTTCTCTTACTAACTGTGTATGCTCTTCCAATACTGCTCTTAACATGAGCATCGCTTCCTAAAACTTTAGAAACACCATAATTCTCAATAATCCCATCAACAGATGGTTTAAGAGGAAATTTTGAGGTCTCAACAGCTGACGGGCGAACCCCATTCTCAAATGCTTCGACAATCTTCTTAACACCAAAACCAGTGAACAAGAGATTAATATGTGCGGGAATCACTAAAACCCTTACATCACTCATGCTTTGCGGAGTTATATAACCATTAATCACTCTTCCACCCTCATTAAGAGCGTCCTGAACTTTAATCATTCCTTCAAGAGAACTCTCCAAATCCTTAAAATGGGTTCTTGAAAAACGCTGAACATCACCTGCATTCTCTTTATTAACATTAAAGTAAACAAAATATACATGCTTGTAAGGATTGAAGAAATTATCAATTAAAGGAATTTTTCTGAACAATGAATTCTTCTCATCCTCATAAAGTTTTACCTTAATCTCATTTCCATACATTAAATTAATATCAATATTCTTTTTTTCCAACAATTTTTTCTTAGCACACTCCGCTGATTTCACTATTCCATCAAGACAATAAGTATCAAAATGGGGTGTGAGAACAAATCCTTTCAATCCGATTAATCCTGCATAAGAAACCATGACTTTAATACTGTCAAGACCTTCACCTAAACTCCTGTAATTAGTGAGCACAGAAAGATCTGGGTGTGAATGGAAATCAATACAGTCTCCTTTTTCACCCTTTATTTGACTCCTTACATTATCAGCAGAATTATAAAAACTATAAGAAGAAGTAAAATAATGCCTGAACCTGTCAAAAAGAGTGTCGAAAAAATCATTGGAATACAAATTTTTTTCATCCCTGCAAACATCATTATTATTCAATGCATAAACAAGATAATCAATAAACATCAGAACTATTCAAAAAAAACAAAATATTAAAATATTTTCCTTTATTTTTCCAAAAAACTTTTTGCATTGCTCACAGCATCAGATAATAATTCATAAACTTTTTTCCCGTATTCTCTCCTCACAAGCAGGTTTAATTCCGTATAAGAAGAGAATGCATCAATAACAGGTATTTCCTGCTTTGCAATAATTCCAAAAATATAATAAAAAACTCCGGGAATACTAACTATTTCAGGCGGAGTCTTTATCTTTATTAAAGAAAGATTTTTTTCTGTACGAATTATCTGCTCTTCAGAAAATTTTTTAACAAAATCCTTATTTCTGGAAATAACTCCTGTCTCTTCTGAACCCTGACAAAACTGGAACAATCCTTTTTTATAAAAATCAATAAGTTTCTTAAGATTTGAAGAATTATTCTTAAGAGTAAAATAAGTGATTTTTTTTTCAAAACTCATTTCGCATTTCGAGAATGCTTCAAGCATTCTCTTATTTTTTCCTATCATCATAATCCTATCAATAATTTAATTATATCAATTATTGCTTTTAAAAAATCTGCAATACCAATAATAATTCTTGTGAAAGAGTCTTCATAAATTTTTTTCTCAAAACTGAATGATGCTTCAGTATAATAACTGTTGCCATAACTATCATCATAACTTATACTTATTTTTACAGTATTGTTACCTAATTCAAACTCGTTCTGAGGAATAAATAATTGTGTTTTACCAAAATACCAGTCATTTGTTGAGTACAATTCGTTATTAACATAAATATTTATAATCCCGTTCGTGAAATCAACAGGGATGCGGGAAAAACTTAGATTAACAGGATAATCAGCATTTCTCTGCCATACTTCAGGCCCTGATATTGAAAAACTGAAAGGAGGTTCTCCAATTACAGAAAAAGATGTTGATGAAGAAGCAGAATGATTAGAGTCATAAACACTAATATTCACGGGTATTATTCCTGAAGCGCTTGGGAGTGGAAGAGTTTTTTCATAAACCTTAACTTCTCCAATACCTAAAATACTTATAGTATCCTCAACTTTTTTATCAAAATAATTTATTTCAACACTAATATTGCGTACAGGAGTGTTCCCATTGTTTATTAAATCAAAAAACAAGACTGGATTCTCATCCAGAACTTTATTTGGAACAACTCTCATATTTGAAATACTAAAATCAGTAGTGTAAACTCTTTCTCCTTTAACAGTGAGCAACAATTCAGTGAAGTTCGTACTTATTTCTTTTCTTGGATTAACTTTCAAATCAAGAGTTTTCATACCCCCACTGCCCAGCGTTACTGCAAAAGGATGAGTGTATAATAAGTTGGGGTCCAGACCATCAGGAGTCTTAACTATATAATAATAACTTTTTAGACTATTAGGTGGAATAAAAACAGGAATAGTCTCATTGTTATAAACCATGCTCATCTCATACGTTTTGCTTAATATAATTGAATCAAGAAGCCATCCGTCAAAACTATTATTTATTGTAACGTTTATGATTACAAAATCATTCTCACCTACTTCATCATGAGAGAAAGAAGCAGTGAAAGGAAGAACCTGCTCTGATAATTCATAATCAGTCATTTCAAAACTAAAACTTGGTTTTTTAGGTTCTATTGTAGCATCATGATATGTCGCTGTTGCATTAATCAAACTTGTGCTCAAATCTTTGCTTTTATAAAGTTCTACATGTCCTGCATTCACCCAGAAAAATTCCTTAAAAGTAGGGTCAATTGGAATCCATCCCGAACCAGGAATATATACTTCAATCCATGAGTGGGCAATGAAATTAGAGCATGACACTTCCCCAATATTGGTGAAAGCATAACCACTCACGAAACGAGCAGGGATACCAACTGTGCGCAGCATTGAAACCAATAATGCACTGAATGCTCCGCATACACCTCGTCTTGTTTCAAAAACCTCACAAGCAGTTGTATCCGGATCAGAATAACTTAAATCATAAATTATGTGATAAGCAACAAAATCCGAAAGAATACTCACTGCATCCAAATAATTGTCAACACCACCTACAAGCTCGTTTGCTTTGTCAATAATTTCTGGATTAACATTAGCTATTTCAGTATATTCAAGATACTCCTGCACTTCTTCACTGAATTCATCCTTATCATAAGGGAATTCAGGATTATTAGGTATTGCAACAACGTTTTTTTTAGGATAAATTATAGTGCTCAAACCCCACTCAATCTCTGAATCAGAGATTTCTTCCTTATAAATATTCAGAACAGTATTACCATAATCATCACTCTGTACAGCAATATCTGAAGAAGGATAATAATTAAGTGGGTCAGTAACATGCTGGGGGACCACTCTTATATTCGCATCAAATTGTTCAATAGCACCTAACTCACCAATATCCGTCTCTATCACTCCATCAACATTGTAATCAACACTTGCTGAAGCAAGCTGGCTGGGGTTAAAAACTGTGCAGTCCAGCTGTGAAAAAACCGTGCCAGACACTAATAATAGAATTGTTAAAAATAAGATTTTTTTCATTAATATAATAAATAAATAACTAGTATTTATAAATAATTAGTTAATCCTATATTAGTTAATGTTTGACATATGCATAAAGTACGATATTAGTGAAGAAGAGAAGAAAAAATTCTTTCTTAAAAAAACAAATAATATAAATATAACAAGAAAAATAAACAAGTGTAATAATATTATTTTCAGACCTGAAAGTTTTGAAGAACTTAAGAAAGCAGTTAATAAAAAAAAACCTCTAGGCATTATAGATGCTGAACAATTATTCAAGAAAAACAGTCTTCACTATATTAAAAGCGGGATTGATGATACTATTAGTAAAGAAATGGGAGATAAGAAAATAGGAATAGTTCTTAATCTGAAAAAATTTCTTATTCAAGAAGGAATGGATAGAAGCAATACAATTGCAAGAATGAAAAAAAACATGAAGTATGCATTAAAATATGAAATACCTGTATTTTTTGCAAGCCTGGCTGAAGACAAGTACGAATTATTCAATGGCATTATGATTAAGAGCATAGCACGAGTATTAGGGCTTAAGAAATGGGATTGGGCCATAAATAGTTATGAAAAGAGTGTGATGAAGAAATGATGCTCGCGAGCAGCAGGAAATCAAAAAGATACGTCCTGTTTAAAATAATAAGTGAGGAAAAAATTTTTAAAGAAGAAATCAATTCTTCTTTGTATAATATTTGTTTGGATTTTCTGGGAGAAGAAGCTTTCGGCCAAGCGAATATAATGATTGTGAAAAAAAATATTATAAGAGTTGATACAAAGTATAAAAATGAATTGATTTTCGCGTTGTCACTTATCCGCGAAATTAATGGAAAAAAGATTATGTTAAACACATTAAAAACATCAGGAAGCCTGAAAAAACTAAAAGGAGTTGATTAAAAAAAATGGCTTTAAGAAGCAGCATGATGGGGTATGACCGTGCAATAACGGTTTTTTCACCAAACGGAAGATTATTGCAAGTAGAGTATGCACGTGAAGCTGTTAGTCAGGGAACACCCGCTGTAGGAATAAAATACAAAGAAGGAGTATTAATAATAGGAGACAGGAGGGTTGTTGAAAAACTCTTAGTTCCTGACAGTATTGAAAAAATATTCCAAATAGATAAACATATAGGCGCAACTGTTAGTGGTTTAATAAGTGACGGTAGAGTCATAATTGATAAAGCAAGAGAAATAGCTCAGGAGCATAGAACAAGATATGATGAACCTATTGATGTTAAAACACTTGTTAAGGACGTATGCGATCACAAACAATTATACACTCAATACGGAGGAACACGCCCTTATGGAGTATCACTGATTATTGGAGGAGTTGATGAATCACCAAGATTATTCATAACCGAACCTGCAGGAATATTCTTCGAATACAATGCATGCGCAATAGGAGAGAACAGCGAGAAAGTAATGGAGTATTTAAGTAAGAATTATAAAAAAGATATGAGTTTTAAAGAAGCAGTTAAGCTTGGATTCAATGCTTTAAAAAACGTGATTGGAAAAAATTTTGGATCTGAAAGACTTGAAGGAGCTTATATTGATACAAAAAACAGGAAATTCAAGAAAATACCTGAAAAAATGCTTAAATAAAAAAAGGTGAATAAATCATCGCTAGAATAATGAAAGAAAAAGAGAGAACTTACCATATTGCGAGAATTAAGAAAAGCGGAAGAATTTTTGAGATTCTTGTAATTCCGGAAAAAGCAATAGATTACAAGAAAAGAAAAAATGATACAGTAAAAGATGTATTAGAAGTTGAAGCAATATTCAAGGATGCTAAGAAAGGAGAAAGAGCTGCTGACTTAAAACAAGTTTTCGGGACTGAAGATGTTTTTAAAGTTGCTGAAGAAATACTTAAGAAAGGAGAATTAAGATTAACATCTGATTATAAAAAAAAATTGCAGAAAGAAAAACTTGCAAGAATTAAAAGCATCATAACAAAATACAGCATTGATCCGAGAACAAATTCTCCAATACCTATGAAAAGGTTGGAGCTTGCTCTTGACAAAATTAATATTAATATTGATCCTTTCAGGAAATCTGAAGAACAAGTAAAGGATGTTCTTAAAAAATTAAGACCTGTTATTCCAATAAAATTTGAGGAAAAAGAGATTGAGGGCCGCGTACCAGCACAATACGGGAGTAAACTTTATGGTATTGTAGAAAGATACGGAGAGTTAAAAAAAACAGAATGGATGAAAGATGGAACGTGGCATTTCATAGTAAAAATTCCTGGTGGAATGCGGGACGAATTATTAGATAAAATTAATAAAATAACGCATGGAAATGCTGATATTAAAATGAGGTGAAAATGTTTTGGGAAAATTATTAGTTAAAAAAAAAGTTGTTGTAACTCCTGGAGAAGAAATAGCAGAAGGAATGGATTATGTTCCCGGTGAAGGTACTTACAGGAAGAAAAACAAGATTCATGCAGCCACTGTGGGGCTTGTGAACATAAAGAACAGAATTATTAAAATCATTAGTCTGGGCGGAGTTTATATGCCTAAAAAAGGAGATTACGTGGTTGGAGAAATTATTGCAATGAGTTATTCCTCATGGTATATTGATATAGGAGGACCATATGATGGTGCTATGCCTATAAGAGAAGCGAGTAATCAGTATATTGATACAGACAAGCATGATATGACTCACTATTATGATTACGGTGACGTAATATTTGCAAAAATTATTGAAGTGACTGATTCAAAAATGGTTACTCTGACAATGAAAGACAGGAGTGCAAAAAAATTATCAGGAGGACACTTAGTCAGGGTTGTCCCGAGTAAAGTCCCAAGAGTTATTGGAAGAAAAGGTTCAATGATTAAACTAATTAAGAATAAAACCAATACTCAGATAATTGTAGGACAGAACGGAAAGATATGGATTAATGGAGAACCTGAGAATATACTGCTCGCGAGCAGAGTAATAAAGTATATTGGTGAACACAGTCACCAGTCAGGATTAACTGAAAAAGTTGAAAAAATATTAAAAAAAGGTGTTAAAAAATGAGTTATGAAAAAAGATATGATGGAAGAAAATTTGATGAAATGAGACCTGTAAAAATGGAACTAGGTGTACTCACGAAAGCAGATGGTAGTGCAATGGTAGAGATAGGTAAGACAAAAATAGTTGCAGGAGTTTACGGACCTTCAAACGTGACTCCAAGACATTTGGAGAAGAAAAAGCAGGTATTATTAAGGTGTTATTATGATTTAATATCATTCAGCGTTACTGACAGAGCGAGACCAGGACCAAGCAGAAGAAGCAGAGAATTAGGGCTTGTTATGAAAAACGCACTTCTTCCAAGCATTATTAGTGAAGAATATCCTAAATCAATGATAGAAGTATTTGTAGAAGTGGTTCAGGCAGATGCAGGAACCAGGTGCGCAGCTATTTGTGCAGCATCACTTGCTCTTGCAGATGCTGGTTTCTTAATGAAAGACCTTGTAGGTAGTGTTGCTGCAGGAACGGTAGGAGACAAAGTAGTTCTTGACTTGACAAAAAAAGAAGAAGATTATGAAGATGGTGTTACGGATATTCCTATAGCATACCTGCCTAGTGAAGAAAAAATCACTCTATTACAATTAGATGGTGAAGTTTCTTCAAAAAAACTTATAGAAGCAATAGAGATGGGAATAAAAGGATGCAAGGAACTTCATGAAATGCAGAAAAAAACTATAAAGGAAAAGTATAAACAAGAATCATTATGAGTGTAAAAATAAGAGGAATTTTCAGTACAGCAATTACTTATCTTATGAAACAGAATAAGATAAGTATAGGAGAACCTAGCGAGAATATAAGAGAACATTTTAAGAAAACAAAATTCTCAGAAGATTATAACTCCAAAATTTATGACATGCAGTCAAAACAAGGAGTTATAATTAAAGGAGAATTAAGCAATAAGATTTATAAAATATTCAGGAAAAAATTCCCTTATGCAGTGATTCAGAAAAAGAGTTACGGAAGTATTTACAGAGGAGAAATAATAGAACTCGATCCTGACACTAAAAACATTCATGTAGATATTGGTAAAGAAAAAGATGGTGTTCTTCCGCTGAAGAATTACTGGGGTTATGTGAAGAAAGGAGAACCAATCCTAATCCAGATAAAGAGTGAAGAAGATGATTATTTTAATTTAAGCACAAAAATACATATTTTCGGAAAAAATGTTATACTTATTAAGAAAGGATTCACAAAACTACCTAAATGCGGTAAAGAAGAGAGAGAAAAATTCAAAGAAATAGAGAAAAAATTATTCCCTGAAGAAGAATTCGGGATTTTATGGAAGAATTCTTCAGTAGGCAAGAGTAAGAAAGAATTAACAGAGCAGATAAAAAAACTTAAAAAAAATTATGAAAAACTAGAAAAAGACTTTAAAAAAGGAAAAAAAATAAAAAAAATAATGAAAGGAAAAAACACTTATTACTGCCATCTTGGTAAAAAAGCAAAAAA
>CAYWEY010000024.1:0-16742 GCA_964457955.1 Candidatus Woesearchaeota archaeon | reverse complement strand
AGAAATATTTTTAGCTTTTGATATTATTTTTCCAAAAATATTTTTTTTCCTCTTTTTAGTTATTTTCTTAACTTTTGGTTTCTTGAGAGTGATTAATTCTTCAATCCTTCTTAACCTCTTCTCTAATTCTCTTAACCTAACTTCATTAGATTGGGCAGTAATATTTGATGCCATATTTGCTTCCTCCACATCTTTTTTAAGTGATTTAATGCTGCTCTTAATATTATTAACATTATCCACTTTTTCTCTTAGGTCAACATATCTTCCAAGAATATGAACCTCCTGGTGTTTACATCCAGGACATAACCATATATCTTTTTTTCTGCCGTCAGGCATATTTACTTCATGTTTTCTGTACTTGGTTAAACACCCTTTATTACAACATAATTCCCAAGTTTCATCAACACCATACCATGCCATACTACTTCATTATTTTTTTAATTCTTTTATAATTTGTGATATACTCTTCTCAGCATATTCTTTTGCTTTAAGAGCATTATGATAACCATACTTGATTCTTACTGGAGCAGGATCCCATCCTCTTGAATCACTCATGTCAGCAAGGTAAAGAAACCTCCATGCTTTTTTCAAATTCTCTTTTGATTTTCTGCTTTTTGCTCCAAGATTCTCACACATTTTAATAAAATATTGAGCGGTTTCAATCTTATTCCTTGCTTCCCTACACATTAAGTCCTGAGTAATATCATCAGGATGCGCATTCCATAATGTATAATCACCATCATGAGCCCAAGTCCCTGCTTCCAAAAACATGCTTGTTTCAGGCACTATTTTTTCCATATAATCAGATATAAATGTAAGATTATTGTCAGAATCCATAATCTTTTTAATAAGTTCAATAAAATAAGAAGGTCCCTGAAACCAGTGAAGTCCTAATAATTCTGCATCAGTGCTTGAAACCAGATAATTTTTTTTATCATAATTATTAATGTAACCCATGAAATCATTAACAGAATAACCTCCCACGCTTGCAGCCCAGAATCCCTGACTGATAGGTTTACATCTTGGAACACATTTAATCTTATTATCAGGTCCTTCAATCCAGAAAGGCTTGTATAACCATTCATCCTTCAGCATAGGGTCTGATTTTTTAAATAATGATTCATCTATAATCACCCATTCAAAACCAACTTTGTTAAGTAAGCTTATTAAATAACTACTCCACCCCATTTCAGGAGGGAAGAATCCTTTAGGAGTATAATTCAATAATTTTTTGCATATTTTCTGGTTCATTCTTATCTGGTTTTCAGCTTCTTCAGGAGGAATAAGAGCAAGAATGGGATGATAATATGCTGTTCCAGTTATTTCAATCATTCCTTTACTAATATACTTCTTCATCTTCTTAATAATAGAAGAATAATCCTTATTCAGTAATTCAAGAGTTATTCCAGTAATATTAATATTAATCTTAGCATTTTCAGGTAAACGCGGAAGAACATAATCAAAAATAATATTATAACTCTTCTCAACAGCTTCTTTCAAGTATTTTTCACCAGCATCCCATGCAGGAGGTTGATGAATATGCCATAAAAAAGATATATTAGTCATTAATTAATCACTTCTCTTAATTCTTTTGCTGCTTTTTCAGGACTTTTAGTATTCACATAAACTTCTGCACCAAGTTCAACACCAGCAAATTTGTTAATTCTCGGATAAATCTCAATATGCATATGAAAATTCTTATTTTTAGGACTTATGTGAAAACAAGAATTTATTGACAAATTATTAAATATTTTTTTATACCCATTAAATACTTTATTTAAACATTCTGATAACTGGAATATTTGCTCCTCATCAAGACTCTGAAGATTCTTTATATGCTCAATACTGTATATGTGCACTTCGTAAGGAAATTTGCTAGCATAATTAGTGAATGCAACAAAATCCTCATTTTTGAAAACAATCCTGTTCTCACTTAATTCTTTATTAACTAATTTACAAAACCCGCATTTCTTGTCTTTAATAACTTCTGATTCTTTCTTAATAACTGGCGGGATTATTGGCATTGCAAGTATCTGGAAATGGGAATGTTTTATACTAGCACCCCCTTCTTTTCCATGATTATGAAAAACAAGCACGTACTTTATGTCTTCTAGTTTTTCAAGTTCTTCCACTCTATCATTCAAAGCATAAATAATATCAGCCCATTTTGATGCGCTGAAATCAAAAACATACTCATTATGTTTTTGAGTGGTTACGAATACTTCACTAAAACCATGTCCTTTCCATGAATTATAAAAACCCTTCTTTAATTGTTTGAACTTCTGCAGATTTAATATAGGAAACTTATTCTCAAAACTCCTTATAGTCCATTCTTTTTTATCCCTGTAAATAGTTGGTGGAGTAAGTTTTTCATTACTCCTGCAGAAGAAACATTCCTTTTTCTCTTTTCCTTTCACTTTTTCTTTTTCATACTTTTTAGGTCTAAAATTTCTCGTCTCATTTATAATAACTTTGTCTTTGGTTATAGGATCTTCTCTTATTTCAATCATGATTCAAATCAATTAATTAAGAGTATAAAAAAATTATTATTAATAAAATATTTATAACCCCCATACATCTTAATAAAATAATGGCTGAAAAGAAAGATATTGTTTGTCTGGAAGTTTCTTACGAAGTATGCAATAAGGTTGGAGGAATCCATACTGTACTCAAATCCAAAAGTGCAATGATGAAAAAAGTTTACAAAAATTATTATGCTTTCGGATATTTTAATCCAAACAATTATGATGATGATTTTATTGAAGAAAAAATACCTGAAAAGTTTAATGAAGTAATCAAAAGATTTGAAGAAAAAAGTATTCACATAAAGTTCGGAAGATGGTTTGAAGCCAGCAACATAAAATGCTTCTTAATAGATACAAGAGATTACAGAAGCAAGATGATGAACGATGATACTGCTGAGAATCATATTAAAAAAGAATTATGGGATTTATATAAAATAGACAGTTATTCATCAAAAGATGATTTTGACCATCCTGTTGTATGGGCATGGTGTACTGGAATGTTCATAAAGGAATTGGCGGACAATGTTTTTAATGAAAATAAAATAGTTGTTCACTGCCATGAATGGCTTTCAGGCGCGTGCAATCTTTATCTTAAGAATAAGAATTTTAACGGAGGACTCGTCTTCACAAGTCACGCAACAGTGATGGGCAGATTATTAAGCCAGATAAATCCTCAGTTCATAAAGCAGGTTTATGAAGGATTAGATAAAAAACATAATCTTGATGTAGAAAGAGCTTATGAGCATAAATTAGAAAGTAAGCATTTAATTGAGAAATCATGCGCTGAACAAAGTGATGTTTTCACAACAGTTTCTGAAATAACTGCTGATGAAGCAGAACACGTTTTAGGCATTCGTCCGCAAATAATCACTTTCAACGCGTTTGATTTTGAAGTCTTTCCTGGTGTTGAGAAACTTTTGAGTAAAAAACAAGAGAATGTTCGTAAAATACATGATTTTCTGATGCTATACTTCCTTCCTTATTATAAAATAGATTTGAAAAACGCTTTATTCTTCTATATTATGGGAAGACACGAATTTAAAGGTAAAGGAATTGATGTTTTCATAGATTCTCTTGGAGAATTAAACAAGTTTCTTAAAAAAGAAGAATCTTCTAAAGAAGTTTTCGCTTTCATATGGGTTCCTTTCAGTGTGAAAGGCAGGAAAGAAAGTGTCAGAATAAACTATAATAAGTTCAATAATGTTAAAAGATTTGTTGATGAGAATTGTGATGAAATAAGAAGAAATATAATCAAGAGTATAACTTATAATAGGGATTTCAAAGAATTTGTTTTCTCATCAGAATTTATGAATGATGCTATAAGTTTGTCACATGATTTTCGTTCCAAAGAGGGAAAACCACCACTTTGTGCTTTTGAACTAGTGACTCCGGAAGAAGACAGTAAAATTATCCAAGCATTAAAGAGAAACAAACTCAATAATGAAAAAGATGATAAAGTTAAGATTGTTTATTATCCAATATACTTATCAAGAAATGATGATTTGTTAGGAATGGAGATTTATGACGCACTTAATGGATGTGATTTAGGAGTTTTTCCTTCACTTTATGAACCATGGGGTTATACTCCTGTAGAAGCGGGTTCAATGCTTAATGCTGCAATAACAACAGACTTAGCTGGTTTTGGAAGATTCATAATGGATGAAGTTAATAATGATTCTAAAGGAATAAGAGTTGTTAAGAGATTGAATAAATCCCATAATGAAGTGGTGGAACAAATATTTGATTATATGAAATACTTAATTAATCTGGATGATGAAGAATTATTAATGGAGAAAACAGAAGCAAGAGAACTGGTTGAGAGAAGTGACTGGAAAATACAGATTAATAAGTATACTGAAGCGCATGAAAAAGCATTAAAAATTAAAGGATTAATCGAATAAGGACTTCATATTTTTCTTAATATTCTTAACATACTTATTCTTCTTAAGTTTCTTTATATTAAGTGATTTCATGAATTTTCTTACTTTTTTCCTGAATTCATCTTCTTTCTTTAATTTAGGATAAACCTTGATTACGAATAATATAAGCACAGCAATTAGTGATGTTAAACTTATTATTTTAAGAAGTTTTTTGGTTTTTGACTCATTTTTCTCTTTCTTAACAGTTTTGAACATGTAGAAAGCTTTAAGAATTTCTTCAATATCAATATCCAATTCTTCTGCTTTTTTAATAATAAAATTTTTAATACTGTTTAACTTCTTCTCTAATTTTCTTATCTTCTCATAATCCATATTAACAAAAATAAGGTTTTCTTAGTATTTATAAATTATGGTGTATTTAGTTTTTAATCATGGGAATAATTGAAGATTTTAATGAGAGTTTTAGAAAAGTAACATGTTTTGATATAAAATATAGAACAAGGAAAGACAATATTGTTTTCATAGTTAAGAATTGTTATAATCAAAGATTAGAAGGTGTTGAAATAACACTTATTTATAATAATATTTACCGCACTAAAGAAACGGATGAAAAAGGAGAAGCAGTTTTTTCTTTCAGAAAAAAAAAGCCTAAAAAATTCAGGGTTAAAGCAGAATTAGGAATTTATAAATATACTGAAAAATTTGAGAGAAGCTAAAAATTTTTTTTTTCACTATTTTTTCATAGTTAGTAATATTTAAAAACAAAGTCATTCATATATTAATTAATGAAATGTTTGAACTGTGGAGGAGACATGGAGTTAACTAACACTACTACTTTACAGGATGATTATGCCCATAATGATGATTTATGTTTCGATATAAAAGAATACTGGGAATGCCCGAAATGTAATTTGGTTAAAGAAAATCTCCGTTCACTTAAATAAAATTATACTAAGAAACTCTTTTTAATATTCTTGATAAGCTCTTCCAATTTTTTACTCCATGAATTAAACATGTCATACTCGGGATAATTATCATACAATGATTTTACTCTTTTTGTATAATTTGTTAATTTGAAGAATTTTAGGATTAATCCAGGATTTAATATTATATTCTTACTGTTGAATATTATATCTCTTGTTCTTATCCCGCTCCCAAGTTTTTGTAATAATTCTGAAGGCACAATATTGTTTTTAAGTATGAATTCAAAATCTTCAGTAGTCAGTGAAGTCAGGAAATCTCTTATTCCTTCCAGTACTGCTCCCTGACCCCCAACATTTTCCATATACTTCTTATTATACTCCCATAAGGTTTTAGTATCAATATGCGAATGATTTATTTTATCCCTGATTGTTTCACCAGCAAATAATACTCCTCTTATTTGAAAACCAATATATTCAGGCATTAGGGGATTAACCTGACACCCCGAATTACCTACAAACATAATGTTTTTGAAAACAAGAGAATTGACAGGACGTCTCAAAGGCATTATTCCGCTTGTATAATTCAAAGAATCCGCTTCAAGAGGAATACCCAGTTTTTTTTTGTATTCATTATGAATATTCTTTATATACTTAGGCATTCCCGGAATACCTATTCCTGTTATGATTGAATCTTTTTCAGGAATAATCCAGAAATATCCTGCACCAAGTTTTGATGGATCAAAATAAAGGATTGTTTTGTCAAAACCTTCCTTTACTTCAAGTTCTTCTTTGAAAGCAACTGCTCTGTCATGCTCTTTTAATTCTTTTATTACAAACCTGTTTTTAGGAAGTTTTCTTCTTAGAGCAGCAGTAGAGCCTGTTGCATCAACAATTATTTTTCCAAATACATTCATTTCTTTCTGAGTTCCCATATCCTTGCAGACTATTCCTCTTATATCATTATTATTCCATATAAAATCAATCATTATTGTTCTGTCAATGAATTTTACAAACTTTTTATCAAGTTTATTAACCAAATAGTTGGATAATCCTTTCTTATCAAGTATGTATGCTTTTGTATTAACATTCTCCTTATTTTCAATATTTATTGAGGAGATGAAGAATTCATCTATCTTATTATTAACTAGTTTTTTAGGAATTCTGATATTAAACTTTTCTTTAAGCAGTTTAACTGTTTCATCATCAATTACTTCACCACTAAGATTCTCGCCAAGATTATTCTTTTTTTTTAAATCAATAATTATCGTATTTATTTTTTTCTGATTCAAGTAATACGCAAGGCATAATCCAGGTATTCCAGCACCAACTATAATAACATCTGCTTCCATCAATAAGTATTTATTCTCGTAAAATTCATAAAATTTTCTATATTAAACATATTATATGAGTGTAAAAATAATTCCTGATACAGGAGCATTATTAATTGAGGAAGGTAGTAAAATATTTTTGGTTATTGCAGATCTTCATTTTAAGGAAGAATCGGATAAAGTTTATGACATAATTGACAAAGTAAAAGAATTATTGAAAAAACATGAGTGCACGGATTTGATTGTTCTTGGTGATATTTATCATTTTCAGACAGGAGGAGAACATGTTGACTTTTTTGATGAAGAATTATCAAAAATGGTTAAGATATATTATGTTCAAGGAAATCATGATCTTCCTGTATTCCATTCTCTTGTTAGAACAAATAATTATGTTTTTATGCATGGTGATGTTAATTTATTGGAAAAAATTGATGAAAATAAAACACTCATTCTTGCTCATACCCATCCATACTATAAGGATAGAAGAGTTTTTGTTATTGGCAGATTGAAGAATGGACAAAAATTTTATTTAATGCCTGTTTTTAACACAGAACAATTAGGGCCTGATATCAGGGAAAAACAACACTTGATTGGTTTTGTTTTTGAAAAAGAATTAATTAAAAAAGAAGAAACAATTGTTTACAATCTTAAAGGCAGGAAAATACTTGAATGGAAGAATTTTTAATTAGTGCATAAAAAATCGTTTAATTCTTCAATATACACGCAATAATCCCCTGAATTATTCCTGTAAATCCTTGTTAAATTCAATAATTCGCCTTCTTCATAATTGAACTGAACCAGATAAAGAGGTTCACCATTACTGCTTATTTTGTAACAATTTTTTTCAACAATCATATTATCAACAGTTTCTTCCCTGCAACACAATTTTTTTCTTCCTGCAGGAAAATTAAATTCTTCAACAGAATTATTAACAAAACCATCATCAGTTTCCATAACACTAATCATACAGTTTGTTTCATCATCAAAATCAAATACGTCATTACTAGTATCACGAACATCTACAATATCCTCATCTTTAAGAGGTTTTACTGATGTTTTCTTTGGCATTCCTCCAACACTTGCTTGTCCAGGCATTAAACTCTGATAATCTGTTTTAACATATTTCTGACCCAATAATCCACTCCCAATAATTAAGAGCACGAATAATACAATTATTATTGTAATTTTTTCATTCATACTAAAACTATTAAAAAAATTGGTTTTTAAAAAAACTTTTTAATAACTCATAATTTATAGAAATCTTATGATTGATTATAAACAATTAATAACTCTTATAACAAGCAATCTTTATGATATTATTTATCGTTTATTACTTATACTCTTTTTATGGATTTTTATATTTTTGTTTGCAAAAAAGTTTGACCGTTTCGTTAGCAAAAGATTCAATAAATGGCTTAAATCTTTTGGAATAGGAAAAAGAAGAATTAAACTAGTTGACAACATACTTGATATTGCTGCAAATATTTTAGGAATTATAATAACACTGTATCTCCTTAACCTAACAAGCGTAATATACACTGTCCTTACTGCAGCAGGAGTTATTGGAATAATAGTTGGTTTTGCAGTTAAAGAAATAGCACAGAACTATATAAGTGGTTTAATAATTAAGTTCACTCAGCCATTTATTAAAGGAGATTCTGTGAAAGTAAACAATGATATTAAAGGAATTATTGAAGAAATCACTCCTTTTAATACTGAAATACTTGATTATGATGGTATACTCACAATAGTGCCAAATAGTTTTTTGATGAATAAAGCAGTAACTAATTACAGCAGAGAACCTAATCGAAGAATAAGTATTAATGTAAGTATAAGCAAAGATAATAATGTTGATAAAACACTTAAAGTTCTGGAAAAAATAGGAAAAAATGAGAATAAGAGAATAAAAGACAGGGGTGTTGATGTTTTTGTACATACTATTCAAGATTATAAAATAGACCTTACTCTCCGTTTCTGGACGCCAAAACCATTATTCTGGAGTGTGAAAAGAAATACTCTGAAAAAAATTGCCAAAGAGTTCAAAAAGAACAAGATAGAACTAGCAGTTCCTTTAAGAAAGAATATAAACATGAAATAAGAGAATAAAGGAATACTACTCAAATCAATTTAAAAACACCAATTCTAATATATTATTTTTATGAAAACAGGTGCAGTAAGTCTCCCTCTTCATCATGGTAGGGCTCCAAAATGGTTGTTTAAAAGAATGATAAAATTATGCACCCAGATTTCTAAAGCAGTTATAAATGAGTATGGAACAAAAACATTTCTAGAAAGACTGAGCAATCCTTACTGGTTTCAAGCCCTGGGGTGCACAGTAGGTTTTGACTGGCATAGTTCAGGACTTACTACCACTACTTGCGCTGCGCTAAAACTAGGATTGAAGGATTCAAGAATAATTATTTGCGGAGGTAAAGGAGGAACCAGCAGAAAAACACCGTCTCAGATTAGTGTTGGTTGCGAAAAACTAGGATTAAGCACTAAAAAAGAAGAATATATGATAAATTCAAGCAAGTTGTGTGCGAAAGTGGATAATAATTGCATTCAGGACGGTTATCAACTCTACCATCACTGCTTTGTGTTCAACAAAAAAGGAGAATGGACAATAATCCAGCAGGGAATGAATAATTCAATGGCAAGAAGATACCATTGGTTTTCAGAAAATACACAAAAATTCACTCTTAATCCAGATAATAAAATATGCTGTGATAAAAAAAGAACAAGAGTTCTTAACATGACCAGTAAGATTTGTGAAGAAGCTCAAAAAACTTGTGTGGACTTGATTAATGACAATCCTTTTCATTTATTAAAATACTTTAAGAGAAAAGGACAGACAAGTCTGGCCAGTTTCAATATGCCATCACATCACCCTGTTCTTGATATGGATATATCTAAAAGAGGTTATGAAGTACTAAAACACGCTTATGAACTGCAACCCAGGAATTATGAAGAACTTGTAGCGCTGAAAGGTATTGGACCGAAAAAAATAAGGGCGCTGGCATTAGTAAGCGACCTTGTTTATGGGAATGAATTGTCATGGAAGGATCCGGTTAAGTATTCTTTTGCGCATGGTGGCAAGGATGGACACCCTTATCCTGTGAATAAGGAAGCGTATGATAACACTATTAATACTCTCAAGCAAGTATTAAGCAATTCAATTATTGATAGAAGGAATAAAAAGAAAGCATTAAAAAGATTAAGTGAATTCATCAACACATGAAAATATATTCTGACGGTGGGAGCAGGGGGAATCCAGGACCCGCAGCATATGCTTATATAATAATTAAGAATAATGAAATAATTCATAAGAATGCTGAAAAACTAGGAATAACAACAAATAATGTTGCAGAATATAATGGATTAATTAATGGGTTGAAAAAAGCAAAAAATATTGATGCAGATAAATTGACTTGTTATTCTGACAGTGAATTAATGATAAAACAATTAAACAATGTTTACCGAATTCGTTCTGAGCGTTTAAAACCATTATATGAGAAAGTAAGAAGATTGTCTAATTTTTTTGAAAAAATAAGTTTTGTTCATGTTCCGAGAACAAACCATTACATAAAAATAGTTGATGGTTTGTTGAATAAGGAATTGGATGAATAATATTGTTGTTTCTTAACAGTGAAGGAAAAAATATTTATATAATCCCGCCTATAATTAAATTATTGATGAGAGGAGTTAAGTTTACAATTTACAGGAAGTGGAAGAATAATATCCACTTACCAGTAAGTTGCTAACTCCCGATGATAACTTTTTAAAAAACTTCTAAAAAAAACTGGGTTTGAGGGTTCTTCGCGCTGATTGTTAGTATTTTTTTTTTGACAATAATTTTAATGGAGGTGAATTTTTTTTGTCAAGATATAATGAATTTAAAGATGAGTTTGATTCCTTATTGAAGAATCCCAATAATAAGGATTTAATGAGTTTGGGTAATAAAGCATTTGAAATAATTAATGATTTAGAAGAGAGGATAACATCTTTTGATACTTATTTAAGGGATTCAAAAGAAGGTCCCCGAGAAATAATGTATGTTATAGGCAGAGGAGGAGTGAATACACCAGCATTCTTTCAAGGCAATGAATGCATGGATTATTTAGAAGGATTAGTGGTTGCTGATGCTGACGGCAAGAAAAGAACATTTGTTCCCTACGATTCCCGGAATATTAGTGAAGAAGAAATCATGAAATTAGATTATGGAATGCCTGTAATGATGGGTAATATGGTGACGAATATTAAAGAAGTTGTTGAAAGCAGCGGAAAAAAGAAACCAAGATATGTTAGAGGAGTTGTAGGCATTCTTGATGCAGAACTGCCTCCTGTTCTTGAAAGAGCATCAGTAATCTCAGTTGAAGACAACAAAATCATAGCCCAGTCGCATGGCAGCAGGAAACTAACACTGATTAATCCTAAATTACTTAGGGTTGAAGCAGGAGACTATGTTGATGTATGGGGTAATAGTGCAGTGGTGAATGTTTATGACAAAGAACCTGGTTCTGAAATGTACTTATTGAAAGAGCCTAAGAAAGAAAGATGGAACAGTCTTGGAGGATTAGGAGAAACAATTAATGAATTAATAACTCACGTACTGGCACCAATAATCAGTCCTGAAGACTTCAGTAAGATTAATCGTCCCAGAACTTTATTAATGTACGGGCCTCCAGGATGTGGTAAGACTAGTTTGGCAAGAGTATTAAGTTCTGAACTTAATCATGCAGGAATAAAATCCAGGTTTTTGAAAGCAAGCGCTACGAGTTTTTTCAGCAAATGGGTTGGTGAAACTGAAGCAAATATCAGAAAATGGTTTAAGACAGGTGAGAAAACAGCAGAAAAAGGTTACTACGTTATAGGATTTATTGATGAAGGTGATGCGATTGCTTCAAGAAGAAGCACGGGATACAGTACTCAAGTGTATAATGCAGCAGTAAATGAATTGCTTGACCAGATTGATGGTTTTGACGAGAAAGATCCGAAATTCATTCTTATGGTTGCAACAAACCTTCCAACAGTACTTGATGAAGCTTTCACAAGCCGTTTCAACAAACACTTGCAAGTGCCTTTGAACGGCTACTTCAAAAAAAGTGATGTCAGAGAAATAATTGATATTTATGTGAATGAAGAGAATTTAACTATTGACAATAATAGTTCATTGAAAAGATTGAGAGACGGTTTTATGAACTGGCTCCACAGAAATAGTTTCAGAAATGATAGGAACTTGAAAAAAAACAGTTTTATAAGAGAATTGAAACCAAGCGACATAATTACAGGACGATATATTATGCAAGTGTGCTTGAACGCTGAGAGCAAGGCAGGACTTAGAAGAATGGGTAAGAGAATAAGGGAAAAAAGTGTTTCAGAAAAAAATATTAGTTTATGGAATGCTTTTCCTGAAAAAGTCAGGAAATATATTAAGAATAATTCAGATAATAAACCAGCAGAAGAGATAGGAGTAACTCTTGATGACTTAATATGTTGTGGAAAGGACTTAGTGCCTTCACAAGTTAAGGTTATGTCAATGTTTAAGCAACATAGAGAAACAGGAGGAGAACCAAAACTATACCAATGAGTCTGGATAAGTGGTGCGGGATTGAGGAAGAACTAATAACAACTGGTTCAGCCAAGGAATGCATCCATAAATTAAGCAATTATGAGTTGAAAGAGAATACTCCTCTTTTTACTTTTTTTTCAAATCCCAAATCTGAAGGATTCACTGTTTTTGGTGGAAGAATATATCATGAAGAATTAGGAAGCCATCTCGAGATTACTACTCCTGAATGCCGTAATCCATTGGAACTTGTTTATTACAACAAAGTATTGGATAATGTTGGATTTATTGCAAGCAGGACGTCAGGCCAGGAAATTTATAAACTAAGTTCATCTTACAAAGATGAGGAAAGTTATGTTAATTCATTATATTGGGGTTGTAATGAAGAAATGGAGAGAAATGAAAATACTGAAGAAAGTATTTTTTCAACAAGAGGTTCGCACGAGTCCTACTGTATGAATAGGGAGGATTTCAATTCAAAATTAATAACTAATTTTTTATGCCTTCGTCCGCCTCTTATTGGTTCAGGAGGATATGATGAGAATTTAGAGTACGTTATTATGCCACGGGCTTTTTTTGCTAAGAAAGATTATGATGGTGCAGCAAGAACCCATCCTATTCTGAGTGCCAGAGATGAACCTTTAAGCACTCACAAGCATTATAGGGTTCACGTCACTAGTGGCGAGCCTTTGAAGTCCGAAGTTGCGAATCTTGTTCGCACAGGATTCACTAATTATGTTATTAAATGCATTGAGGAGGATATAATAACTGTTCAAAATACTCCGATTATTAAAAAACCCCTGACTGTTTTTAAGGAATTATCCACAAGTTTGTGCAACGACTTACTGATAAGAACGAATAAAGGGAATGTGAAATACACAGACTTATTATATTTTTATCTTAATAAAGTTGAAGAACTTTTTGAAAACAAAAATCCAAACCCCGAACACAATACTACTCTCAGGTGGATAATTTATGTTGTTAATAATTTGTTTTCGAGTAAGACTGATGATGTTCTTGAGTGGAAGATTAAGAAGCGTGCTGTTAGTTATGTTTTGGATAATTTTGATTTAAGTGGTATGGGTGTTGATGAGGCTAAATTGCAGGTTGTTACTGATTTTGGTTCTTTAGGTTGTGATGACTTGTATGATTTATTATTGGATGATTCTTTTTTCCGTATCAGGACCATACTTGATTCGGATAGGATTGGAGAGTGTATGTTGAGTCCTCCGCCGGATTCAAGAGCAGTATTAAGGAATAGGATTGCTGAAAAATATTATAAAAATATTAATGAGATAACATGGAATAAGATAATATTATATTATAAAAATAATCCTTTTATAGAAAACATTAATGAACTTGATGGATGGAATGACAAGAGAATTAATTATGAATTAAAACTTGTTGGCAATAAATTAAAAATCCTGAAGAATAAGAAAGAATATAAGAAAAAACCAAAAAAGTTCGGAAGAAGTGATGAACAAATAATAGCGGGTTTAAGGAGGTATACTGGTTGATTGAAAAATATTATCATGGGATTGAGCACGAGTTAGCAGTTACGGTGGATAATTATAGAAAAATTGAGTATTTTGAATTATATGATATTCTTAATAATATGAATTCGGATTCATGGGGAGTTAATGAATCAAGTAATCCTGACTTGGCTAAAAAATTAATAGAATTTGAGGAAGAAGATGCTCATGGCACGAGGCATACAAGAAAATACGAGTATGACTCAAAATTCATGCTTAATGGTTTCAAAGCGTATAATGATTTGAATCATTTTGAGATTTGTGAACCAACAATTAATAACTGCATGCAAAGCGTGATTTACAATACTTTAACAGAATTAATCGCGTATAAAACAGTGCGCGCAACTAGTTACAGAACTGGAAAAGTTTTTGAAGTGTATAAGAATAATGTATCAAATAATATTGAAAATTCTAATATTGAAAGCAATTCTTACGGCACGCACTACAATGTTTGTCTTAAAAGAGAGAATATGAAGGACTGGAATAATGTGTTGAAATCTTTATCAGGTTTTTTTATCACGAGACAACTGCTTTTTGGGTGTGGAGAAATGGTTGATAAACGAATGATAGATGGACTGAATGGTGCAAAATTCGTTATTAGTCCAAGAATGATTTTTTTAAAAAGATTAATAAGTGGAGATACTATGGACAGAAGAGGATTATTTAATACCAGGGATCAGCCTTTAGCAGGCAGAGAATATTTCAGATTTCATGATATCAATTATGAGAGTTTAAGATGTTTGACAAATATTTATTTGCGAGAAGGAATAAGCAGTTTAGTAATGGGTGCTTTTGAAAATAATTATTTGAAAGATGCTCCTAAAATCCTAAACCCTGTTAAGAATGCTAAGAAAATTAGTATTGACACTAATAATATGGACTGGTTGGTTGAAACTGTTGATGGTAAAATCAGTGCATTAAGAATACTGGATTATTATATGAACAAGGTTGAGGACATGCTTGATGATTTAGGAAGCACTAGTGAGGACAGGACTGTTCTTGGTTTATGGAATCATGTTATGAACAAGCTTGAAGAAAGAAAAATTAGTGATTTGGAGTACGTGCTTGATTGGGCCACTAAAAAAATATTATTGAAGGAATATATAGATGAAGGAATAGTTAAAACAGGATGGGATGGTGTTTGTTTATTGAATCAGTATAGTTTGCTTGATGAAGCAACCCTTTTTTATGAAGGAAAGAAAGCGACTGATTGCGAGTCTGTTTTTGACCCTGAAATAAGTTTTGAAGTTGCCAAAAATTTTATAAGAGGAGAAGACTGGAATTCTTTTTTTGACAAAATCATTAAGGGTTTGGCCGAGCCTCCTGAAAACAGCAGGGACTATTTCAGGTCAAAGATTATGAATAATTATGGGAAAAATATTGTTTTTGTTAACTGGCATAAAATTGTTTTAGATAATAAAGTAATAATGCTTTCTCATCCTAACAGTCTTAATAAAAAAATTTGTGATAGTTTAGGAATTACTTTCTCAGAATCTGTTAATGATTTGTATGAAAAAATATGTACGGGAGGTGATATTGTTTGCTCGAAGAGATTATTCCAAGAAAAGATTACGAAAAAAGAGTGGGATTATATAATATGAATAATTCCCTTACAGACCAGCTTCCAACAGTTTATATGAGTTCTGAACAACAACAGGATAATAGTGAAGAAGAAAATTATAGTAGTGACGAAACTGAAAAAGAAGAGGATAAACCTGAATACGATTATGAAAGGATTAAGAAAAAAGTCCGCAAGAAAAGAAAGAAGAAATTAAAGAAGAAAAAAGTAGTTGCTAATTCAGGACAATGAATAATTGTTTAAACAAGTGATGCGGGATTGATGAGGAGTTAATAACTTCAGGAAGAGTAAGTGCATGTTTGAATAAGTTGAGAAATTATTATATTCGGGAGTCCACTCCCTTATTCATTTATTTCTTAACTAATGAAGGATTCACTATTTTTGGTGGAAGAATATATCATGAATAATTAGGAAGCCATCTCGAGATTACTACTCCTGAATGCCGTAATAGAATTATTTGGTGGAACACTATGTAGTATTGGTCTCGGAGAACTTGATGGGTGGAATGAAGAAAAAAATTAAGAATAAAATGAATGATATAGAGAGCGATAAAGGAAGGGGATGAGTTGGGAATGAATCTTTTTTTGGACTTAAATTTTTTATATTATAATAATATTATTTATTTTAAATGAGTAAGGATTGTGAAATCTGCAGACGAATCAAAAATAACAAAAAAGTTTTCATTTACGAAGATGATTATGTCAAGGCTTACTTAAGCGAAAAACAAGTTTCTTACGGAAAAACAACTGTTTGTTACAAAAAACACGTAACCAAGTTCACCGAACTCTCAAAAAAAGAAAGAATCAACTTGCTTGACAGTGTTATGAAAGTTGCTAATATTCTCGAAAGAACTCTTAAACCAGATCATATGAATTACATGTTGTTAGGTAATTATCATAAACACCTCCACTGGCACTTAGTTCCCAGATATGAAGACAAGGAAAAAGACGCATTCTACTTTAAAGAAGTTGGACTCGAGTATCCTATATTGGGGCGCAGAATTCATGGAAGATATGAAGTTAGTGAAAAAGAATTAAAAAAAATAGTGAAAAAAATAAGTTTTTAAAATATTTTTGCAACAGTTTCCCTAATACTATAAACTACTTATTGCAGCCATTACAAAAACCTTTTCCCGCGAATACTGCATATTGTAAATTATTAATCATATTGATTGTACAGTTTGTTATCTTGTCTTTCATCAAAACTATTGGTGCAGTAATCAAGAAGTATGATACTACAACTATGAAAAAAAAAATATTATATAAAATTAGCCCTGCTCGGATTCGAACCGAGGTCGCCGGGTTCAAAGCCCGAAATCCTTGACCACTAGACTACAGGGCTGTATTAAAAAAAAAAAAATAATTTTTTTTTTTGGTTTTATTTTTTAGTTATGTGTTGTGGTGCTTCTT
>CAYWEY010000023.1:0-19536 GCA_964457955.1 Candidatus Woesearchaeota archaeon | reverse complement strand
ATTTCAGCAAGGGAAGAGATTTTCATCTTTTTAATCCTCTTAAATCTTTTTTGTGATCACATCCTTTAGTACATACAGGACAATAATGAGAAAAAGGGACTCCACCTATATATGCACTACTCCAGAGGGGAAGCTCAGTATCCCCGTGTTCACCTATAATATAAGCATGAACATTTCTCGGATCCACACCACAATGCCTTCCTATAAGATACCTGAGACGCGAACTGTCAAGAACAGTGCCCGCACCCATTACTTGATTAGGTGGAAAACCAGATAATTTAAGAGCGACATATGTAAGAACATCCACAGGGTTTGTAACAACTAATAAGACTGCATTATTAGTATGTTTTATTATCCTTGGTATTATATCCTTAAATATTTCAACATTCTTACTCACCAAATCCATCCTTGTATCGCCAGGTTTTTGAGCAACACCCGCAGTTATAACTACAACATCAGCATCCCTGCATGAATCATAATCACTAGCGATTATGTCTACAGGAGGTATGAAACTTGCTCCATGATTCAAATCCATTGCCTCACCCACTGCTTTCTGTTTATTCCTGTTAATCAGTCTTATTTCTCGTGCAAGCCCGCTTATAGATAAGAATGATGCAAATGTGCTTCCAACCTGCCCGCATCCAACAATAACTACTTTCGGTTTCTTTGAATTCATATTTTTTTTATACTTCCACTACGTATTTTATAATCATAATTATTATGTATACCATTTTTTTTAAAACCAAGTTTCACACTTTCACGCAATTCTCTCTTTTCATAAATCATTTTACATTCTTCACACTGAAAAAAAAAAATATTTTCTTAACCATACAATACTTAAATGCAAGAAAGTTAACATGCAAGTAAAAAACAGGTTGTTCATAAAATCAAAAAGAGTATAGAAGAAATAAAAACATTTCGGGAAAAAAAAATAGTGGGTTTACGTATCATTTAACACCACTATAATTAAATATGGGCAATATTTTACAATTTATACATAATAAATAACTAAAGTTAAACTTCAACATCAAAGTGTTTACTTAACTGAAAAGAGAAAAATTTCTAACAAATAAATTTAATAATAAATATTGATTTTTATTATATTATGCCGGATAAAATATCATCTAATAATGATTATCATACTAAATCAGTTGAATCTATAATAAAAGAATTATCCACCACTAAACAAGGATTAACGAGCAAAGAAGCAGCGAAAAGACTTAAAGAACTGGGCCCAAACACTCTGCCTGGAAAAAAACATTCACATCCAATATTTATTTTCTTAAAACAATTTAAGAGCCTGTTAGTATTTATTTTAATAATTGCTGCTGGAATCTCATACTTTTTTGCTCACATGATAGACACAATAGTAATTATTTTTGTAATATTATTTAATGCAGTGATGGGTTTTATACAGGAATATAAAGCAGAGAAGTCCATCCAAGCGTTGAAAAAATTAATGCATCCTTATGCTAAAGTAATCAGAAATGGTGAATTAGTTAAAATAAATGCTGAAAAAATAGTTGAAGGAGATTTAATAATATTGGAAGAAGGGGATAAAGTTCCTGCTGACGCCAGATTAATCGAATGTAATAATTTAAGAACGATAGAGTCTTCTTTAACAGGAGAATCTTTTCCTGTTGATAAAGAAGTGAATGAATTATCAGAAGATGTTCCTATTCCAGACCAAAAGAACATGGTTTGGATGAGCACATTTGTAACTAGTGGTTACGCGAAGGCAATAGTAACTGATACTGGTGTGAATACTGCAATAGGATCTATTGCTTCAGAAATAAGTGAAATTAAAGAAGTTGATGAACATTTTCAGATTAAGGTTGATTTGCTTGCAAAACAAATGGCCATAATAGCTATAATTGGAGCAAGCATTATATTAATTGTTGGTTATTTAAAAGAAATGGAATTTGTTGAATTAACATTATTCTCGATTTCATCGCTCGTTTCAGGTATTCCTGAAGGATTGCCTGCAGTATTGGTGGTGGTTCTTTCAATAGGTGCTTCAAGAATGGCTGATAGGAATGCAATAACACGGAAATTAAATTCAATAGAAACACTTGGTGTTGTTAATACAATAATAACTGATAAAACAGGCACTTTGACAATGAATACAATGAATGTTGAGCACGTATTGTTGCCAGGTTTCGGAGATATTAGAGTCACTGGTGAAGGCTGGAAACCGGAAGGAGAGTTTTATCAAAACGGAAACCCAATCTCTCCTCTTGAGAATAAAACTCTTGATAAATTGCTTCATATCTCCAGAGTGTGTAATAATTCAAAACTAATAAAAGAGGAGGAGAATCATAAAATAATTGGGGACCCGACTGAAGGAGCATTGAAAGTCTTAGCTGAAAAAGCAGGATTAAAAAAGAGTTTCATAGAACAATCTGAAAACAGGATTGATGATATGCCTTTCAATTCTAAAAATAGATTCAGAGCATCATTAGTTAAGACAGAGAATGAAAAACAAGTATATGTTATTGGTGCCACTGAAAAGATAGTGAGTAAGGCGTCAAAAATTATTTTAAACGGTAAAAAAGTAAATCTGACAAAAGACAGAAAAGAAGAGATTTATTCAATGGTGGATGATGCTACTTCGAAAGCAATGAGGGTTTTATGTTTAGCTTACAAAAAAACAGATTCTAACTCTCTTAATAAGGAATTAATTAATGATTTAATAATTGTCGGAATGGTTGGAATGGCGGATCCAATAAGACCTGAAGTTCCCGAAGCAGTGATGAATGCGAAAAAAGCAGGGATTAGGATTATAATGGCAACAGGAGATCATAAAAACACTGCTCTTGCTATTGCGAAAGAAGCCGGCATAATAAATCATAAGGATAATAATTGTTTAACTGAATCTGAACTGAATAAATTAAGCGAAAAAGAGTTTGAGAAAACAATTTCAAAAACTAATGTATTCGCACGACTGACTCCAAAAACAAAACTAAGAATTGCTGAGATACTTCAAGAAAAAGGAGAAATTATTGCTATGACTGGAGATGGAGTCAATGATGCACCAGCATTAAAAAAAGCAGATATTGGTATATCTATGGGAGTGATAGGAACTGATGTTGCTAAAGAAGCTAGTGATATGGTTCTTGCAGATGATAATTTCGCAACCATTGTTAACGCGATTGAGGAAGGCAGAATAGTGTTTGATAATACTAGAAAAACATCTTATTATCTTATTGCCACTAATTTCGCTGAAGATTTAACAATTATTTTAACATTACTAATGGGGTTGCCCCTTCCTCTGCTACCAACACAAATATTGTGGCTTAATCTTGTTACTGATGGAGTGTCTGATATTGCTCTAGCAACAGAACCCGGACACGGTGATACTCTTAGTGAGAAACCAAGGAATAGTAAAAAGAATATTATTTCAAAAAATATTGTTCCTTTCATACTAATAATATCCACAGTAATGTGTTTTTTATCATTACTTTTTTTCAGCTTCCACTATCAAGATAATAATATTAACAAAGCGAGAACAATAACATTTTCAGTTATGGCATTCTCACAATTGTGGAAACTAATTACTTTGAGATCTCTGAAAAAATCAATATTTAAGATCGGATTCTTCAGCAACAAATACATTAATATATCATTAATAGCATCAATAGGATTATACTTTATAGTAATATATATTCCTTTAATGAGGAATATTTTTAGATTTGTGTCTTTAAGTATTCAAGAAATCTTAATAATATTTTTCTCCACCTCTCTAGTATTAATAGCGGGAGAAGTATCAAAAAAAATAATCCAAAAAAAACAAAACTTAAATCATTAATATTCAAGCATGGGGGGGAATGACAAAGAAATCAAAGATTATTGCAATAATTATTTTATGAACAAACATGACATATTCAATAATAATCTATTAAGAACAACTATTATTTATTATTGGATATAAGTGTAACAATCCACATTTAAAAAAAAATAAGAAATCCGACATAGCCAAGCAAATGGCGAGAACTTATATATTCTCTTAATGACTTTATCCTTAGTATAACTTCAAAAATCTAATAAGAAGTAGTAAAATATTTTTTTTGGTATTTCATAACTTTTTTATTGTTTCCTTTTTTTCTTTTTTATTTATGCGTAAGTGTGTGACTCCTATTATTGCTATAGTGCTTCTTAGTCTTATGACTGTTGGTGCTGTTGGTGTCGCGTTTTTTTGGATGAGTAATGTGCAGAGTAGTGTTTCTGAGCAGGCGGGTAGTGCTGTTGGCAGTAGTCCGGGGAGTGATTGTAGTCGTCTTAATATTGTATCTGTGCGTGGTGATAGTGTTGCTGTATCTAATGTTGGTTGTGATACTGTGGAGAATGTATCTGTTGTTGTTGATGGTGTTTTAACTGAGTATGAGGTTAGTCTTGGTCCTGGTGAGGCGACTACGATTAGTTTCACAGAATCCATGACTGTTGATAGCGAGCATTGTGTTAGTGTTGTTTTACCTAGTGGTGTCAGATCCACTGAGTGTGTGAGTAGTTCTCAAGCGACTGAGAGTGCTGGATATGGAGAAGGGGATGGGTTTTTGGGTGTTTGTGATAATATTCAGCCAGTTTATAGAAATAATGCAAGAATCTTTGGAGAAGCAGGCAATATTGATTATAGTTTTTATTTAGGTCATAATTATTCTGCTCCTGCCGGCAGTGTTGTCAGAAGAGTTGATGTTTTTTTACCTTATGCTAATTCTTCGGCGAGTGGTTCTGGTTATCTTAATGTTTTCGTAACAGATGATTCAGTTTATAGTTCTGATCCTTCGTCTTTAACTCCTGATGAGAGTGTTTTTGTTCAGAACTCGACTGAGAATAAATGGGTTAGTGTGGATTTAAGCATTCCTGTTAGTGGAGAATTCATTGTTATTTTTAATCTGGAGAATACTACTTATTGGGATTATTCAAATATGCCTTTTGGTCATAATAAGACTATGGAAAATAGTACGCTTGTTTGTTCTATATTGGACCCTACTTTTCCTTGTTCTGATGGTATAGATAAGTATGAAGAATTAGCAGGTTTTGGACTAGCTTTCAATATGATAGTTCATCTTTCAACTTCAGATTCTTATGGAAGTTTGTGTGATGCAGGACAATTTTGTTATGATGGAAGTTGTTCACTCTTTTTAACAAATATTGGGGAGTGTGTGAATGATGATGACTGCAATACTGGGGAAACATGTTGTAGCAGTGTTTGTGTTGATACAAGTATTGATGAGAATAATTGCGGAGACTGCGGAATAACATGCACAACCAACCAGTATTGTGATTCAGGAACCTGCATAGAATGCGATAATGCTTGTGACGGCTTATGTCCTTCAACTGGATGCACTAATGATCCTGACTGTAACGGCACAGAGTGCTGTGGTAATGATTACTGCAACTTAACTGCAGGAGAAACATGCGAGAATTGTGAAGCAGACTGTGGAATATGTTATTATCAAACCACTAGTTTTTCTGATGGGAGTTCATCAAAAACTTTAAATTTCCAATCACCTGGGTCTAATGTTTCCGCAAAATTAAGGATTAATAAAAGTGCTTCAATTAATTTAGCAACACTCTGTCTTAAAGGAATAGAATCAAGAAGCAGTATTTATGGTGAGGAACAAAATGACTGGTTTGGCAGCCCTCTTTCTTCAGGTGATGTTAATAATGATGGTTATGATGATTTATTGGTGGGTTCTATGGGAGGCAATAAAGCTTATTTGTTCTGGGGTTCAAGTTCAGGACTTGATCATTTGAGTAATGTTACTTTAATAGGTAATAGCAGTAGTTATGATTTCGGAGAATCTATTTCTTCAGGTGATGTTAATAATGATGGTTATGATGATGTTATTATCGGCTCAAGGACTTATGGTTCTGGAGATGAAGGAAGAGTTTATGTTTTCTGGGGCAATGAAACAAATGATTTTGTTTATTCAAGGAATTATACTCTTGATAAAGGAGAAGATGATAATTTCGGGCGTTCTGTTTTTTCAGGTGATGTTAATAATGATGGTTATGATGATGTTCTTGTCGGGGCAACAACAGGAACTTATGGGGATGTTTTTGTTTTCTGGGGCAATGAAACAAATGATTTCACTAATTTAAGGAATTACACTATTGATCATGACTGGTATGCTTTCGGGGACTCGGTTTCTTCAGGTGATTTGAATGGTGATGGTTATGATGATGTTCTTGTCGGTGTTCCGGGCTCGGGTGGTGAGGGAGGCGCTTATATTTTCTGGGGCAATGAGACGAATGATTTTACGAGAAATAATAATTATACTCTTCCTTATGATGATTGGAGTATGGGTTCAGGATTCTTCGGAGAATCTGTTTTTTCAGGGGATTTGAATGGTGATGGTTATGACGATTTTCTTGTTGGACGACCTGAAGATAGTTCTAATCAGGGAGAAGTGTATGTTTTCTGGGGTTCAAGTTCAGGAATAAATTATTTGAATAATTATTCTATAATTGGTGAGGAGGTTAATGATGGTTTTGGACAGAATATTTTTTCAGATGACTTGAATGGTGATGGTTATGACGATTTTTTTGTGGGTGCCAGTTATTGTAGTATGGAGAAAGGGCGTGCTTATATTTTCTGGGGCTCTTCTCAGGGTATTGATTACATGAATAATAAGAGTTTTGACGGAAATACTTTTGATTATGTGGGTTCGAGTATGAGAATTCTTGATTCAAATAATGATAATTATCCTGAATTAGTGCTTGGCGGGCCTGGAAGCGGGCAGAGTTTAGTGGGATTAGTTTATGTTTATGATTCCAGTATGGGAGTTAGTTCACCTTCACTCATGCCGGGTTCTGATATGGGAGAATCATGGAGTCATACAGGAAAATTAAGCTTCTTTGATTCAGAAGTTGCGAACATATTTTCTGAGATTAGTTCTATTCTTCCTGATTGTTCCTGTAGTGGTTGTTCTCTTTCCAATAATAATTGCACTATTGATTTGAATGTGACTTCTGAATCAGCAGGAAGCATTCGATTGCTGGATTTGTTTGTTAATTATTCTTTATCCTGAGATTTTACTTCATTGTTGTAAACTCTTTTCCTTAAATCTGTTGTACTCCAGTCGTGTTTTCTTTCAAAAAATACTAGTTTAATATCTTTGAGGTCGCTTCCTGTAAAATTCTTGCTTTTCCATTTTTTTTCCAAAAACCTTATATCTGGATTCATTATTCTCAAGAGTTCGTAGAGCTCGCCTTCCGTATTGTATTCAACAACTTGGTCAACACATTTTAAAGCATTTAGTTGTATTCTTCTCTCAGTCATGTCCTGAACAGGCTTATTCTTCTTGTCCGGACGGTCAAGAGTAGGATCTTTCTGCAATCCAACAATTAAGTAGTCGCACATTTCTTTTGCTTCCTCAAGCATTAGTATGTGCCCGGCATGCAGTAAGTCAAAAACTCCGCATGTAAAACCAACCTTCATAAAAAATCCCTCCACCTCCCTTTTTAATAATCTAGATAATAAAATATTCTATTATAAATATTTATGGGATTAATTATAAATTATTTGTTTGGTTTTGACTTCTTTGTCCCCTAAATTATCTATATTTATTTTCAGGTCAAGATTCACGAAATTGCTTTTTGGAGCCATGTAATAGTCTGGCTTAACATCAGGATTTAAGAAATCCATCTTTTGTATTGCAGAATGAAGTGCTTTCGAGAATATTATTTTTTTTTATCCAATTGAGTGTTTTTAGTTATTATCCTCATTTTTTCAATATTTTCTTCATAAAAGATACTCATCTCTTTTCTGAACTTGTCCTGATTAAATTTTTTCAGTGAAGCAGTTCTTAAAACCTCTAAAATAAGGTATCTGGATTATTTGTGTTAACTTACTTCTTTTTGAATTATAGAATTCTCTGAACTTATTCATAATTTCATAATCCATTAGTACGCACGCATTTCCTATCTTGAACTCCATTTTTAATAAAAGAAAAAAAATAACAATAAATGTTATTACTATTAAGTAATAATTCATTACTCTGAAGTTTTTTAAATAATCCATAAATCTTTTTTGTTTTATGGTTGAGAAGAAAAAAAATGTTTTAAAAAAAATTTTTAACCCTAACCGCAAAAAAGGAATTGTTTTCATAATAATAACTATTTTATCATTAGCATGGTATAATCTAAGATTCGGTGGATGCTGCAGTTGCTGCCCGCCATGGGCACAGAATTGCATAATGATGTGTTGTCCGTGCTATAATCTTATCCTAATGCCTTACCAGTGGATAGTGAGGCCCGCAGGAGGATTCTTCTCAGACATTTTAGGAATATTAATCACTTTTACTTACTGGTATGTAATATCCTGCTTATTCATCTATCTTTATGACAAGTACGGTAAACAGAAAAAATAAAATATGAATATTATTTCTTATTATATTAATGTCTGAGTTAAGGAATAGTCATATAGGTTACGATAATGCTTTAAGAAAAGTTTCCAATATCTGCGAGAAATACGGCTGGTTTATGAAACCTATTAAAGAATTATTATACGAGACAGAAATATATATTAAGAAAAGAATGGACAATCCTTCATTAAATAATTTGATGAAAATTCTTGAAAATAATGGTTATATTCACACAGGACTCAATGAGTATTCTTTCACTAAACCAGGTTTTGGCAGTGGTTTTAATCTCTACTTGTTTGAAGACCATGCAGGGATTTACTTGAATATTATGGAAGAGATTAATGCAAATTCTGAAGAAATAATAAGCGAGTTGGACAAGTTATTACAGAAAAAGATAAAATAGGTTTTAAAAATATTTTTATCGTATTAAACATGTTTTTCGATATATTATTTTTGAGTAAAAATATATTAATAAATGGGGTGTAGATTTTTATTCTTATTATGACTGCTTTACCTGATTACGTGATTAATGATAATTTAGAAGAAAGATTAGATGAAATTCAAAAGAAAACACTAAATGACAAATATTTAGACAGGGATGGTGAAGGCAATATATTTGAGAATTATGCTGAATGTTTTTACAGGGTTGCCAGCAGCATTGCTGGAATTGAGAAGGATTATGATAAGTCAGTTGAAGAAGTTGAAGCATATGCTCATGATTTTTATGAAATGATGACTTCTCTTGATTTTCTTCCTGCGGGCAGAATATTAAGCAATGCAGGCACGAGTGTTAAGGCTTTACTTAATTGTTATGTTCTTCACATTCCTGACAGTATTAAAGGAATCTTTTCAACAGTTACACAAACTGCTCTTATTCATAAAGAAGGTGGGGGAACTGGTTTTAATTTTTCAAGCGTAAGACCTAGAGGAAGTTATGTTAAGAAATCGAAAGGAGTTGCAAGCGGCCCTGTATCATTTCTTGAAGTTTTTGACAAACAGACAGAAACAATGAATTCAGGGAACAGGCGTGGCGCGAATATGGGAATACTTGATGTTGTTCATCCTGATGTTCTTGAATTTGTGTATGAGAAGTCAGAGGAGAAACTAGTTCATACTTTAAGCAATTATAACATAAGCGAGAAAAAAATAAATAATTTTATCAAAGATTATCCTAAAATTTTTAATTTTATGCTTGACGAGTTTGGAGTTCCCAATTTTAATCTTTCTGTAGGAATAACTGATTATTTTATGCAAAAATTTGTGGATGATGAATATTACAAAATATCTTTTGACGGAGAGTGCTTAACTGCTGAGGAATTAATGAATTTTCAGAAAAATATTCAGGATAATAAGCTTGGGGGTTCCAGAATTGGTCAAGAGCCTGAAAAAGTTTCACTTCAATTAGATGGGGATAAGATTATTAACAAGTATTCTGATGAAGTGATTGGGAGAGTTAATGAAGGTTTTGTTGAATTACACTCCTCATCAATTATGGATATTGTTGCACGCTTGGCGTGGAAGACAGCAGATCCTGGTGTTATTTTCGTAAACCGGTTGGACAGGGATAATCCTCTCCCAGGCATGGGAGTTATTACAGCAACTAATCCGTGTGGTGAACAACCACTTCTTCCTTATGGAGGATGCGATTTAGGAAGTATTAATCTTAATAATATGATTAAGAAAGAAAAAGGTGAATACTTTGTTGATTATGACAAACTTAAGAAAACAACTGAGAAAGCTGTCAGGTTTTTAGATAATGTAATAGATTTAAATGAAGGACCTATTCCTGAAGTTGAAGAAATGGTTCGTGAAACCAGGCGCATCGGGCTTGGAGTAATGGGTTGGGCCAATATGCTTTTAAGATTAGGGGTTCCTTACAGTTCAGAAGAGGCGGAAGTTTTAGCGAATGAAGTCATGGGATTCATTAGTGAAACAGCTAGGGAGTACTCTGCTGAATTAGCTGAAGAGAAAGGCGTATTCCCTGCTTTTGATGAAAGTATTTACAGCGAGAATTATGAGAGTGGTTTGGTGAATAAGATTAGGAATCCTGCCAGAACAACTATTGCACCAACTGGTTCAATATCAATGGTTGCAGGTGTTAATGGAGGTATAGAACCATATTATACAAATATTTTCACTAAGAATGTCCGTGGAGGAGAAGTTTTGAGTTTTGTTAATCCTATTCTTGAAGAAGTTGCTAAAGAAAGAGGTTTTTATTCTGAAGAACTTTTTGAAAAAATTAAGAAAAACGGGGGCAGTGTTCAGGGATTGGATGAAGTTCCTGAAGATGTTCAGGAAGTTTTCAAGACTTCTCATGAGATTAGTTATGAAGACCATATAAGGGTTCAGGCTGCTTTTCAAAGAAATATTGATAATGCAGTCAGTAAGACTATAAACCTGCCTCATGATGCTACTGTTGAGGATGTTAAGAATGCTTATTCTCTTGCTTATGAAATGGGTCTTAAAGGAATAACTGTTTATAGAGATGGGAGTAAGAGAATTCAGCCCTTGGAGAGTAAGCATGAGGAAGACATGGACAGTATCCTGCCTGAGTATACTTCTCCTGTAAGTCTTCCTGAATGTATTCCATCCATTAAGATAAAACAACCTTCTCCTTTCGGTAATATGCACATCACTATTCCTTATGATCATAAGACTGAGAGGCCTGTTGAGATATTCGCTCAGTTAGGTAAAGGAGGAGATATTGCATATACTAGTCTGGAAGCAATATGCCGTTTGGCAAGTGTTTCTTTAAGAACAGGTGTTGAACCGCGTGAAATTGTTCATCAGTTAAAAGGCATTAAGTCAAATTTGAGCAGTGCTCCTTCAAGAGAAGGTAAAGTAACTTCTCTTGGTGATGCTGTTGGAAGAGCCTTAGAGAAGTATATGTACATGAAAGAAAATTATGGTATTAAAGAAGTTATTAATAGTTCACTTAATCTTGATGAAGTTATTAATGAAGTTAGTGACAATATGAGAAAAAATGAGGGTTCAAATAATGTTTTGAGTAGTGGTGGGAATGATTATAAAATAAAATGTCCTGAATGCGGGGAAGGACACTTGATTATGGAGGAAGGATGTGAACACTGCTCCCAGTGCAATTTTTATAAATGCGGCTAATTTTTTGAATACTCAAATAATCCCATGAAAACTGATAAGAAATTATTGTCAGTAATGTGGGGTTCGTTTTTAAGAACAGGCTTTAAGTGTTTTTTAAATAAATTTTTAAACCTGTTTTCCCATGTAAGTTTTCCCACAACATAAACCTTCTCTTTTATCTCTTTTCTTTCATTAATATCTATTTTTCTTAATAATTCACTTATTAAATGGGGCAGTCCTTCATCTTTATCAAAGAATTCTTTCTCCATTATTTCTTCAAAACTAATATCATAATTGTTTCTTTTCATCTCTTTCTCTATTAACTTAATCCTATTATAACCAATATATTGTTCTGCGAGTTCAGGAATAAAATAACTTTTTATGATGGGGGATATGTGAGTGTATTCTCTTGCTTCTATAATTAATCCATCTCTTAATCCATAAAACATTGATATTGCTTTACAATTAGGCACCATTCTGTTCTTGCTGAAACCATGCTTGATTAATAATCCTCTTAGAGTTCCTTCATCTCTTCTCTCGCCAAGTGAAGGCATATTAATAACAGCTTTCTTCACATTCTTATACTCTTTGTATTCCTGTCTTAATTCTTTCATTATTTTTTCAAGAATATTATTGTCGTATCTTCCACTTATAAAATTAACAGGGTTCTTATCAAGTTGTTTTTTATTAATATCTGATTTTAATTCTCTTCCGTCACTAACAGCACTAAGCACATAATCCTTTTCAATATCGATGATTAGTGTTTTGTACAATGTTAAAAAACCCATATTATTAGTTAATCACAGTATTTTATAAAGATTTTTTACATCCTAAAAGAAGCAATAATATTTAAAAATTATTGTTTTATTAATTATTTTTTGATGGCGAGTAGAAAAGAATTATCTGAAATAAGGACAGAACTTGCTCAGGAGAGAACACGTCTTGCTTATGAAAGAACAACTATGGCTAACTGGAGGACTGCGATAACAATTGTTTTATTCGGGACCACTTTTTTAGGAATCGCGGAAAGCAGGAATTTCTTCTTTTATTCAGGAATATTTCTCATAATAATAGGATTCTTTTTCGCAATAGTAAGCACTCTGCACGAATTTAAATTACAAAAAAAATTATAATGGTTTTGTTTTTTCTTGAAATAACCTTTTATTAAATCATTTATTTAAATTAGTCTTATGTGTGGTATTATTGGATACTCCGGGACTCGTGATATGGGCAAGTTTCTGCTTGATTCTTTGAAGAATCTTGAGTACAGGGGTTATGATAGTGTGGGTATGGCTGTGTTAAAGGATTCAGAGATTATTGTAAGAAAAGATATTGGTGAAGTTAGTGAAGTGAATAAAAAACTTTCTTTTGAAGAACTTGATGGGAGTTTAGGTATTGCTCATACTAGGTGGGCTACAACAGGTGAAGTTAACCAGGTTAATGCTCATCCACAATTATCTAATGACAAGAGTATTGCAGTAGTTCATAATGGTATTGTTGAGAATTTTCAGGAACTTAAAGAATTCTTAATAAGCAGGAATTATTTTTTAAAATCAGATACTGATACTGAAGTTATTCCAGTACTTATTCAGTTCTTCATGGATGAAGGATTTAATTTTAGGCAGAGTGTGCGGAATGCGTTAAAAAAAGTTGAAGGAAGTTTTGCGGTGCTCGTTTTTCATAAAGATGAAAATATATTGATAGGTGCGAAGAGAGAAAGTCCTCTAGTGTTAGGTGTGGGGAGGAGTGAGTTTTTTCTAGCTTCAGATACTATTGCTTTTTTAAAGTATACAAAAAAAATTGTTTATTTAAATGATGATGAATATGTTGTTATCAATAATGATTATAGTGTGCGTGATTTAAAGACTGATGAAATAATTAATAAAAATGTTGAGGAATTAAACTGGATTTTTGACCAGGCTGATAAAGGAGATTATTCTTATTTCATGATGAAGGAGATTATGGAGCAGGCTGAAACGGTTAATAAAGCACTCAATCAGCCCAAATTATTGATTAAGAAAGCTTCAGAATTGATTAATGAATCGCGTAGTGTTTTTTTTGTGGGATGCGGAACATCTTATCACGCCTGTGTTTCAGCATCTTATCTTTTCTCAAAGATTGCTAAAAAACATATTAATATTGTTCTAGCATCAGAGTTCAGGAATTATGAGCACTTCCTTAACAAAAATACTTTGGTTGTTGCCGTATCCCAATCTGGCGAAACAGCTGACTTATTGGATGCTGTCAAGTTCGCGAAAAAACACAACTGCAGGACCTTGAGTATTGTTAATGTTATGGGAAGCACTCTCACCCGATTATGCAGTATTAATATTATGATGAATGCTGGTCCTGAAATATGTGTATTGTCCACAAAGAGTTATACTTCGCAACTCGCGATTCTTACACTGCTAGCTTATTCTTCTGCAGGAATGATGGAGAAAGGGAGGAGACTGGTTGAGAAAGTTTCTGAAAATATTCCTAGAGTTATTGATGAAAACAAAATATTGTTGGAGAGTTTGGCTGAAAAATTCAAGAACTGCCGTGATTTTTTCCTTATTGGACGCGGACTTGCTTATCCTTCTGCATTAGAAGGTGCTTTAAAAATTAAAGAAGTTAGTTATATTCATGCTGAAGGTTTTGCAGGTGCTGAATTAAAACACGGAAGTATTGCTTTAATTGAGAAAGATGTTCCATTAATTGTTTTCTCAACCAAGAATACGGAAAAACTTATTCTCAGTAATGCTTCAGAAGTAAAGTCACGCGGAGGGTGTATAATAGGTATTGGTTCGAGAAATCATGAAGTTTATGATTACTTTATTAAAGTTCCTGAAATGGGAAGCACTAATCCTTTATTGATGATAATCCCTATACAAATTCTTGCTTATTACTTAGCTGTTTTTAAAGGACTTAATCCTGACAAACCAAGGAATCTTGCTAAGAGCGTAACTGTTAAATAATAATAGGATTAATTAATATTCTGAAGAAAAAAAAAATGATTTGTAAATTTCTAATAATCAGGGAGAGTGGTATTCTTCCTTTTTATTTAAGCCAGGATGAGATAAATATTGATCCTGATTTAATCAGTGGTTTCTGCAGAGCCATTCATGGTTTTTCAAAAGAAATGGATGCTTCTCTTAAACTAATAGATATGGATAAGTATAATGTTTTTTTCAACGAATTTGAACACAAGAGTGGTGAGAATTTTTTGACCGCATCTATATGCGACAAGTACCATATTGGTGTTAAGGTGAAAGAAAAAGTTGGTTATATTTTTAAGAAATATTTTTATGAAAATAATGGATTAATTAGTGATTCTAAGAATACTAATAAATTGTTAGAGAATAATGTTAAAAACGAGCTTAATGATGAGCATTTAAGAAAATATGTTCATAATAATCTGGATAGTATTGAAAATATTCTGGATCCTTTTATAAAAAATCCTGATAATTGTATTAATGGTTGGTTGTTAACATCTTATTGTAATAATATTCTTTATTACAAGTGCAGGGATTTTGTTTGTGTTAAGAAATACTTGACTAATTGGGGATTGAATGATATTCCTCAAAGACTTCCTATTCATTCAGGCATTGATTTAGAGATTGGAGAATCAAGTATTTATGGAACAAGTGAGTTAAAAGGGGGTGAAATGCTTGGAGTTGTAATCAATACATGGATTAGGCATCCAAGAGAAGTGAGGAATGAGAAAGAGGATGAATTAGTGGAGGATAATAAAATATTATTATATTTTTTTGGAAGAAATTATTTGCTTGGTGGATGTGTGAGTAATGCTGATGAAATGCTTAGAATAGAAAGTGAGAACTGGAAAGAATAAAAAGTTTTATTAAAACCCATAATCTTATTTATTCTTATGGCTGTGAAAAAATATTACGGGATGAATGCTCGTCCTTTAATTAAAAAAATAAAAGAAGGAAGACTTCGTTTAAGTACTTTGAAAAAGATTTTGGAACATGAAAAGAAGAATAAGAATCGAAAAACAGTACTAAATGCATTGAATGATGAGATTAAGAATAAAACTAAGAAGAAGATAAGAAAGAATATTAAGAAAACATCAAAAAAAGCTGAAAAAAGTATTAAGAAATTCAGAGGAGGATTGGCTTTTTATATTCAGGAAGCTGAAGGCGGAACAGTTAATGTTGCTGAAAGCGTTAAAGAATTAGCTGAAAAACTTGATAAAGCAAGTGATGAAGTATTCAAGCATCATTTGAGGCCAGGAGCTAATGATTTTGCTGACTGGGTTAAGAATATTGTTAAGAATAAAAGTCTTGCTAAAAAGTTGAGAAAAGTTAAACTTGAGCGAGGAGTTAAGAAAGCTAGAAAGAAAATTTTAAAAATATTGAAATAAGAATTTTTAATAGAATGCTTCCTTTTTTAAAAAAGAAAAAGAAGAAAAAAATTAATTTTTATTACTTACTGGCAGTTGGGATTTTTCTCATATTTTGTCCTTTAATTCTCATATTTTTAATTATAAGAAAACTATTTTTCAAAAAAAAGAATTTATAAGCCATTTCCACAGTATGGGCAGAAACTCGAATTTTTTCTTTTAATCTTTGAATCACACATTCCGCAGAGCACGTATTTTTCTTCCTTATCTTTTGTTTTCTTTTTATCAGTCATTTTCTTAATGTTTTCATCAAGTGATGAAATATCTTTTAAGAATTCTTCCCAACCAGTGATACTCTGATAACACGTTTTTGTTCCCGGAACATGTTCATCAGTGAATGGGGGTGGTGGGATTTGTTTTATACTGTTTTTTGTTATTAGTTTTTTAAGTTTCTTAATGCTGAACTTTTTTGCTTTATACTCCTTTATATAATTTCTTTTTTTCTGATTATCATAACCAATTATTATCTTATTGCTCAGAAATTTTTTTTCCATTATTATGGACGGACGATAATTGTGATGAACTTCTCTCTTAATATTAAGTTTTCCTTTTTTAAAACTTATTCTGACAGGATTCCCTGAATGCTCTATTTCTGTATGTACTCCTGCTCCTTTCGGCCAGATAAGAATTTTTTTAATATCTTTTTTCTTAACATTAAAATACATTCCTAAATCTTTATTATCTTCCTCATTTTCTATTACATAATTATAAACTGGTATGTATCCTTTATTTTTTAAGAAGATAAAACTAGATTCTGAGTATCTTAAATGTTTAAGATTCTTGTCTTTAAAGTATTTGTTTGAGGATTTTCCTAAATATTTTTCCTGTTCTTTCAGGAAACTCCCAACTTTTTCTTCAAGCACGGATAATTTTTTCTCTAAACTCATTTGAGTATTTTTGGAACTTAAATTTTTGTGTTTTTAAATCTTTATACTATATCTTCTTCCTGAACTACTATGAAATCCCCTATTGCTATTACTGAATTATACGGGATTTGAGGTTTTCCTTCTTTTGTTTTTTCCAAATCAAACGTTTGTGCGTAAGGTGTTGGTTTATCCACAACAATAAATATTAGTTCACCTGTTCGAGTTTCATAAATTATATCTTCTGCTCTTCCGAATTTTTTTCCTGTTTTGGAAACAACGGTTTTTCCCAAGAGTTTTTCAGATATTATTCTTTCA
Organism: Candidatus Woesearchaeota archaeon; assembly: GCA_964457955.1. GTDB lineage: Archaea > Nanobdellota > Nanobdellia > Tiddalikarchaeales > Tiddalikarchaeaceae > CAYWEY01. The sequence continues at coordinate 2,485 of CAYWEY010000023.1, read as the reverse complement.
CCTTTTGTCGGCATCATATCACCCCTATATTTTTTATTAATTGCGTTCTTTATTTAAAATAGTTTCTCCCAAAAAAATATTATGAAAACTATTAATATAATTGTTCCTATTAATGAAAATAACCAGTTAAAGCTGAAGAACATTAGGAATAAGGGTATTATTATTGCCGCAAACCATGTCATCCTGTTCCAATAGAATACGCTGCTTCCGTCAAGAGGAGGGAAAGGCAGCATGTTAAAGAATGCGAGCAACAAGTTTATGTTCATTACTTGTTTGAAGAAACTCATATTCAATGGAGCAAGTATTAGGCATACTAGTGCAAGAGAAATATTTGCTAAAGAGCCTGAAAGACTTATTATTCCTCTTTCTCTTCTTGTTATTTTTGAAAACTTGTGCCCTATCCTGGTATAAAAAGAGCTTTTTATGACAACAGCTCCGGGTGCTGCAAGAATAATTTCTCCACCCGTAATCCCTGTTATTAGTAATGAGAGCAAGAACAGGTTAAAATCCATTTCGTATCTTGCTTTCAAATCATAGTGTTCTGCAGTATATTTATGTGCTAATCCATGGAGAATAAATCCTATTCCTACACCAAAGAAAGATATTATTAATCTGCTTAAAACGTTCTGTCCTGCTAAAAAACTGCTCATGGAGAAAAGAAATGTTAATCCAATAATGCTGATTGTTAGTTCCTTTATTTCTTTTTCATCAAAATCTTTTAGTATATTCATTTTAGCAATTTTTTACTTTTTTAATCTTATACAATTCATAACCGCTTTTATTTAAATATTTACTTGTGAATATTCCTGTTATTATTAGACAGTCATTTTTTTCAAATTCTTTTTCTTCAACAGTATTCATCTTCCATATCTTTATTTTTGAATTATTGCATAAATCAAATATTTGGTAAGTGTTACCACTGTTTGCAGTGTATTCTCTTATTTCAGAACAAACATTTCCTTTTATTGTAACGCATTTTTCCTCATAATCCTTTGGTAATTTTATCAGAGTGCTTATTGTTGTTTTTTCGCATAAATAAGGACTCATCAAAGTTACTGGAATACTCAAAATTATTGGAGAGGTTAAGAATAAGAAAGTGCATATTCTTACTTTTTTAGAACCCACTCCTCTCAGCATTTCCTGAAAATCATGCTTGTTCCATAATATTAAGAGTGATAATAGTATTATTAACAAATTATGCACTGAATTGTAAGAATTAGTTATTCCGAGTGTGAAGAATTCCTGAAGTGGGTAGAATACCATTATCCCATTTGGAGTTATTACATCAAGCATCAGGTGAGATAAGAATCCTATTGTAAAACTTATTGTTTTTCTCGGACTTCTCCTGTAAAATATTAAAAGTATTATGATTATGAAAAGAAATGAATGCATGAATGTTCTGTGCTCTATTCTCACCAAGTAATCCATGTCAGGTATTATCGCTCCGAGAACAGTAAATGGTGTGTTAAGAATCAAAACTGCACTAAGTGCAAGACTGAATACAACATGTGTTATAGTCATCATATTATTTAAAAATATAGAACTTTATTAGTTTAAAATATTATTATGATAAGTGTGTGTATTGTTGGAGCAGAGAATAGTGGTAATCTGGGTGCGGTTGCCAGAATCATGAAAAACTTTGATTTTTATAAATTGTTCCTAATTAATCCTGAATGTGAAGTATTATGTGATGAGAGCAGGGCGAGAGCAATGCATGGTTATGATGTTCTTAAGAAAGCAGAACAAGTTAATTCTTTAAAAGAGATTAGTGCTGATTATTTGGTTGCTACAAGCGCTAAACTAGGCACAGGCAACACATTATTCCGTATTCCTCTTACTCCTGAAAAACTTGCACAAAATATTGAAAATAATCTTCATTACTGTATTGTTATTGGAAGAGAAAGCAAGGGATTGTACAATACTGAGATTGAAGAATGTGATTTACTTCTTCATATTCCTGCAAGCAAGGATTACTCCACTCTTAATATCAGCCATGCTCTTGGAATCATACTTTACGAACTTTTTACGAAAAAGAGTCTTTTAGAGTCACGAATCGCGAGTCGTGAAGAGAGAGAAATTGTTATTATGCTTGCAGGCAGAGCGTTAGAGAATACAGATAATAAAGAGGATTATTTGGAAGTACTGGAGAATGTTATGAATCGAGGTTTTGTTCTTAAAAAAGAAGTGCGCGCCTTATCAGGATTATTCGGAAACATAATAAAAAAATAAAAATTTATTGTTCTGATTCAAGTATTTTATCTTTAACCTGACTAATTACTTCTGAAATGTTTATGTCTTTTAATTCTCCTTTTCCTTTCTGTAATTTTTGCCCCACATTCTGCACTATATTCATGAATTGTGCTGGAAATAATACTTTTGTTCCTTCACCTTTACCCATCTCTTCAAGCGCTTTAATATAAACATACATTATTGCCCTGTCGCTTAAATCCTCTGCTGCTTTACCTATAGCATTTATTACAACTTT
>CAYWEY010000022.1:9105-20518 GCA_964457955.1 Candidatus Woesearchaeota archaeon | reverse complement strand
ACTGCTCCTAAGGAACTATATAAAGGCATAGGGATAAGCGTTGAACCAAAAGAAAAGCGCCGAGGCAGGGATTCGAACCCTGGCTCCCGTTAGGGAACAGATTAATTGCAAGACATATCTAATGATAGGACTCAAAAAGACAAATAATTTGTCTTTTAGCAAACCTGCGCATTAGACCACTCTGCCACCTCGGCAATAATAAATTAATCAAATTAGTTTTATAAAATTAACTGAAAAAAATTTTTAACAAAGTTTTTATTTATTACTTATTTTTATAAAAAAACATGAATGGTAAAAAAGTCCTGTTATTATCTCCTCCCATGAATAATTATGGTTTTGGAAAAAAATGGGAAGAAACAGAAACTCTTATTCCTCCGCTCGGGCTTCTTTACTTAGCTGAACCCTTAATCAAGTCAGGTTATAATGTGGATTTTATTGACTTGAATGTTGAAAAGTTTGAAAAACAGGAATTTTTTAGAAAAGTTAGAAAAAAAGATTTTATTCTCATAACATGTATGACAGGTTCTTTCAATAATACAAAAAAATTAATCAAAGATATTAAAGAAGTGAATGATGATGTAAAAATTGTTTGCGGTGGACCTCACTGCAGTATAAGCAAAGAAAAGATTGAAGGATCTGATTACACACTCATAGGTGATGGTGAGAATATAATTAGTGATTTGCTTGATTCAATCCAGAATAATAAGTCATTAAAAAAAATTCCTGGATTAATTTATAAAAAGAACAATAAATGGATTAAAAATCCTGGTTTTTCAACAGCAAAAAAAATAGATGAGAACAAGCCATACTTAAAACTTGCTGGAAACAAGAATTATGGCAGGATAGGAGGAACTGAATTAAGTATTGCTCCTTTACTAACTTCAAGAGGATGTCCTTACAGATGCAAATACTGCACGTTTAAACTAAATAAGTATAGAGAAAGAAGTGTTGAAAGTGTTTTTAAAGAAATTAAAGAATTAGAAAAAGAAGGTTATGAATACATCTTCATATGTGATGATAATTTTCTTCTTAACAAAAAAAGAGTTCATAAAATAATGGATAAAGTAATAAAACAAGATATTGGTTTAAAATTCATTATTCAGGCAAGAGTTGATACTGTTGATTATGAATTATACAAGAAGCTGCAGGAAGCGGGAGTAATTGCAATGTTACTAGGGATAGAAAGCGCTAATCAGGACGTGCTTAATTTTTATAATAAACAAATAACTGTTGAACAGATTAAGAACTGTGTTAATACAGCAAATGATTTGGGAATAATAACTCTTGGTTTTATGATGTTCGGAGCACCCATGGAGACTATAAAACATTACAAAAAAAACAAGAAATTCTTTTCAAACATTCCTCTTGATTTCACCAAAGCAGGAATACTTAATTATGTTTTCGGAACAAGATTATGGAATGAGGCTAATAAGAAAGGATTAATCAAAGATGATGAGATTAGTGTTATGGCGTGCAAGAAAAGAGGATTATCAAATTTTAGTTATGAAGAACTGGAGGAGATTAAGAATAATTTTGTGAAAGATTTTTATTCAAATCCTAAAAGATTATTCAGAATATTTCATAAAAGCTTAAAACACGGAATATTACTTAATATCATAAAAATTCTGCTAAGTAACACTTTATTACAGTACTCAACTAATCCATGGAAGTATAGTAAAGATAAGGTAACAAAAAACAAATAATTGTTTTATTTGATACATATCAGTTTTTGTGAAAATATTTTTATATCCTTGTTTTTTTGTCTTTTTGATGAAAACCAAGAAATTCTTAGACTTGATTAATTCCATTAATAATAAGAAAAAACTCAGGATAATAAATCATATATTACTGAATGGTGAGAAGTCAATAACTGATGTTCACAACGAACTAAGCATGAGTTTCTCCACAACCCACAAATACTTAGATGAGATGGACAAAGCGTGTGTTCTTTCCTCAAGAATTGAGAAAAAAGGAAGAAGAGTTAAAAAATTGTATTCTGTAAAAAACTTCAGAATAAAACTAACTCCTGACTTAATATCAGAACTTGTTTCAGGAAAGAAAAAAGAGAAAAAAAAAGAGAAAATAAATAAGTTCGTTGTCATAGACTGGGAAGGAAGTTTGATAAAGATAAGCATTGAGTCAATTAAAAAGAAATGTATTGAAAAAGGAATACCTCTGAACATAATTGAAAAAATATGTGAAACACTGGAAAAAAAGATTTACGACGGAATGACTATTTATGAACTAAAAAAAAATATTTTCTCAATAATAAAAAGTAAGAAAAAAAATCTTGATGATTTAGAACATAAAATGAATGAGATGGAAATATTCTTCAAAAAAAGAAATCTTTTGACAATGCTCGGAGATAATGGTTATGAAAACATTGTTAATCATCACATTAAAGGAGATTTTCATATAAGGAATATGATAAGTGCACGCCCGATTAACTTTCTTCACGACCCAAGCCTCATAACAAAATATGGATTAAAAGCAATAGGGATGAGAGAATCACCCGGAGACTCAATGGACACCATAATTCAGCAATTAATAATGACTGTTGAAGCATGCAATAAAGAGATTATTGGAAAACAGCAAGGTTTTGAAAGCCTGAATGTTTTCCTTGCACCTTTCACTGGCAAGAATTTTCACAGCCTAAATCATAATATTAAAAAATTAATGTACTCACTAAGCCAATTATTCAGGATTAATGGAGTGCAGACAACAATAAATCTTGAAACATCAATACCCGCGCACCTGAAGAAAGAAAAAGTGTACGTAGAAGGTGAAGAAAAAGGAGTTTATGAAGATTATGAAGATGAAGCAAAAGAATTGCTGGAATTATTCATAAAATTCATTTCCGAAAAAGATATGAAATATCCTGCGCCATTCATCAAGATAAGGAAAAAATCAGATATTCCTGATGTTAAGAAAATACTTGACAAAGCATACTTTGTTAATCACATACCAAAATGGCAGAAAAGCAACTCAAACTACATGCTTGACTGGACCAGAATAAGTTCTGATTACAAAGGATGGAAACGTTCATACAGGACAGGATGCCTGCAGATGATAACACTCAACACACCCCGATTTGCAGAACAAGGTTTTAACAAAATTCTTGAAAAAATCAAGAAATGCTTGACAATATCTGCAGAAGATGTGATAGCAAAACAATACACTGAAATGAATTATGTGTCGCAGAAAATAAATGATGAAACATACTCACACATTAGTTCAGGATTGTTATCAGTCGGACTGACAGGAATCAAAGAATACATTGAATTATCAGGAAAAGAATACAACACGAGTTCTGTGAAAAAAGTACTTAATAATATTAATAAAAAATTATCCAATATGAGACTGAGATGTGCAATTACAGAAGTGGATTTTCCGCCTTTAACGAACAGGTTCAAAAGTCTTGACAAAATATTCAGAAAAAATAATAAACACAGTCCGGGAATAAGCACTCCTGTTAATGACATGGAGAAAATAAAATTCTTATCAAAAATTCATCCATTAATGAAAGGCGGGCACAACTGCTGCCTGAACAAGATTACGATGGACAAGTTTGAGAAAATTCTTAAAACAAATATTGGAATGTTCTGCGACAAAAAAAGATGGATAAAAGGAAACCTATAATATGTATCATTTTTTATGATACTTATAATAATATGTTTTTCTAAAATAATGAAGATTTCTTTATAATACATCACAAAATTATTCTTAATCAAGAATGAGAATAGTTGAAAAAAATGATATAGGGAGTGCATGGATTAATTCATGCAGGAAAATACTTGAGCACGGGGATTGGTGCACTGATGCACACGGGAATAAGACAAAAGAATGCATAAATCTTTCTATAATTGTTAATAATCCTTCAAGAAAAGGAATAGTAAAAGAATACGGAGATAAAGAAATGATAAGATTTATGAAAAAAAATTTTCTGAACAAAGAACCAATAAAAGAATGGGGTTATAGTTACGGGCAGAGAATATTCAATCATAACGGAGTAAACCAGTTTGAGAACATAGCAAAGAAATTAATTAATAAGCCTATGTCTCGTTCAGCAACAATAAACCTGATGGATCCGAAAAATGATAAAGGACACGTTCCCTGCGCATGCGTTCTTGACATAAAAATACGGGATAATAGAGTATTGCTCAACGCTTTCTTCAGAAGCCAGGATATTGGTAAAAAATTTTATGCTGACGCCATATGTTGTTATGAAATAATGAAAAAAATATCAAAAATAACAAAGAAGAAAACAGGAAAACTAACAATCAATGTATCATCAGCTCATATTTATGAGAAAGACTTAGAGAATGTTAAAAAATTAGTTAAGGAGGTGAAATGAGTTTTGGGAGGAGGCTCAAGCAGGAGTTATGACTACAGCTCCAGTGCAACAAAAAAAAGTTCAAATTATTACGCAAAAAAAGACAACAGGGAATATAAGAAGCCCGAGCATGGACTGCTTCCACCGGTTGGAAAAGAAATAATCAGCGAAAATGAGCATTGTCTTGTATTCCTATTGGATGTTACTGGTTCGATGAGCAAGTGGCCTAGACTAATACTTGACAAGATGCCAACATTATATGTTGAAGCAAACAATGCAGTGCAGGGAATAACACCAGAATATGCGGAAAAAAACAAATATCAACTGCACGATGCTCTGGACATAAGTATTATTGCAATAGGGGATTCGAGAACAGGAGATAATTACCCATTGCAAGTGACTGATTTTGTTAAAGGAGAAGAGTTAGAAAAAACGATACAATCAGTTTATCCCGAAGGAGGCGGCGGGGGGAACGGCAAAGAAAGTTATGATTTAGCGATTTATTACGTGCTAAACCACTGCAAATCAAAAGACAAGAACCCAGTATGCATAATCGCGGAAGACGAAGGCTACTATGATAATGCAAGAGTTTCAGAAATCAAAAAATATGTTGGGGATGAAATAAAAGAAAATATAAACACGAAAAGAATGCTTAAAAAACTTTCAAAAAAATACGAAACTTACGTACTCAGAAAAAATTATGGAAGCTCAGCAGAAGAAATAATAAAAAAACAATGGATGGCGGGAGTGGGAGAAGACAAAGTTATAATGATGAGTGATCCTAAAAGACTTGTTGATGCTGCAATAGTTGCTGCATCTCATGCAAAAAGAAATATTGAAGTAGGGCTTGACTGGATTAGGAGAAGACAAACAGAATCACAAATAGCTGAAGTCGAAGAGTACTTCAGTAAATTAATGACAAAAAAAGAAAAAAAGAATAAAAAACTTGATGATGTTCTTAACGAACTTCATCCATGGAGAAAATGAAATTTGAAATTATTCCAACAGTGGAGCATGAAACATCTTACATAGACAGCGTGCTCCACGATTCTCTTGTCAGCGGAATAAGAATCAATACAGGACATAATGATTTCTGGAAAAAAGCAGAATATAAAATAAGAGAATTGAAAGGAAAAACAGACTACGTAAACAAAGATTTATGGATGGATTTGAAAGGAAGAGAACTAAGAATAATGCAGTCGCAGAACAATAATAAAAAAGAACAATGGATTAAAATGAACCATAAAATAAAAGTCAACACTCCATGCGAAATGTACTTTAATGACGGAAGAGCATGCACAGAAATCACTAAAGTAATGGGAAAGAATATGAGAATAAATTCTCCTGTACCAGTAATTTTTGGCAAAGGAACCCCCATTAATATTCCTGACAATTCATTAGAAATAAAAGATTATTATACAAAAAATGACAAAAAAATAATAGAACTGGCAAATAAGAACAATATTCATAATTACATGATTAGTTTTGTAGAGAAGGGTTCAGAAATAGAGGAATTACTAAAATATGATAAAAAAGCAAATATAGTTGCGAAAATAGAATCCAAAAAAGGCATGAGTTTTGTAAAAAATATTTATCCATCTTATGATAATAAAGTGAGATTAATGGCTGCAAGAGGAGACTTGTACGTGGAACTGGAAAGACCACACCACTTAATCAACGCATTGGAAGATATTATTGAAGCTGACTCAGACGCGATTCTGGCATCAAGAATATGCACATCAGTCACCAAAAATGACTTAATGCCATCATGCACTGATTTGACAGACATAAGTTATGCAATGAGTTTGGGTTACAATTCATTTCTTCTGGGCGATGAATTAAGAGAAGAAGAAAAATACGTGATGAGAACAATAGGAATAATCAGAGAAATAATAAAAAATGAAAAAAAGAAGACAAAGACGAAGAGTATAGAAAAAATGCTCAGGAAAGAAAGAGGATACGTATTCAAAAAACCAAAAGAAGATGATGATGTTATCGTATTATTCTCAGGAGGACTTGATTCATCAATAATGATAGGATTAATAATTGAAGAATTCAAATGCAGAATTCATCCATTATACATCAAGAGGGGAGCTAAAGCAGAAAAGTGGGAGGAAGAATCATTCCATTACTTCAACAAGTTTTACAAAAAGAACTATCCTCATAAAATCGGAAGAGCAGAAGTTCTTGAAGCAGAAATTCCTCCAAAAAAGTTCAAAAAGAATTATAAGAAAGAAATGATAAAAACTGTAGGCCACCCTTTAAGGAATTCAACAATGCAGAACTATGCTTTAATGTATGCAACATCATTAAGTGAAAGAATAAACAAAGCTGTGAAAACAATATTTGTTGGAAGTGTTGGAGAAGATTATTTTGAACCAGAATCAGGATTATTAAGTCTGCGAGCCAAGACTCTTGAAGCATGCATTGGAAGAAATGATTGGGGTTGGCAGATAACAAGCCCTATGCTTGAAAGAATAAGGTGGGATTGGAAAATAACCCGCACTGAAGACGAATTATTGTATAAACCAGACCTTATTTATTATGCTGAAGAAAAAAGCCCTGTAAGGATTCCTTATGAGAAAAGCAGAAGCTGTTTTAGTTTAGAAGAAAAAATATGTAAAGAATGCACTGCATGCACAAAAAGAGAAGAAGCTGTTAAGTACTATATTAAAGGTGATTGGAGATGAAAAAATATGTGATAAGCGGAGGAGCGAATTCAGGTAAGACTACAATAATAAATGAATTAAAAAAGAAAGGATTCAGAACAATTCCTGAAGCAGCAAGAATGGTCATAAAAGAATGCCAGAAAATAAAAGAGTGGACTCCTGAAAAAAATTTTTACGAATTCGAGATAAAGATACTTAACAAACAATTAAGAATGGAATCAGAAAAGAAGGAAGGAATAGTGTTTCTCGACAGGGGAATTGTAGACACATTCACATATTTAAGACAAACAAATAAAGATATTCCTGAAAAAATAATAAAACTGGTTAAAGAAAGAGATTATGAAAAAATATTCTTTCTTGAAATGCTACCAACTTATGAAAGAGACGATGAGAGATGGGAAAATGAAGAGAGAGCGAGAAAAACACACGAACTCATTAAAAAAAATTATACAAAACTAGGATATGATATAATAAACGTGCCATTAATGAATGTCAGAGAAAGAACTGATTTTATTCTTAAAAAAATAAAGGAGGATGATATGTTTAATGAATAATATTCCACTGCCAGATATATTCAAAACAAATTTTTTAGTATTTTACAAAAATAAGACGTACAAATTATCTGAAGAAAGAAAAAAAGACTGGATAAAGATATATAATCAAAAATACGGACTAGAAGAAATAGGGTGGGATGAAGAAATGAAGGATTATTATAAAAAAAACAAGAAAATATTCATAAAACAGAATAAAGAGTTCTTAAAAAAATTCAATGATGAAGATAGTGCAATAAATTATTTGGTTAACAAGTATTCTATAAAGAAATATGAAGAATTCATTTACGTTGATAACAAAATATACGACTTAATAACTGTTAAGGATTTTGTTTCAAAATTCAAAGATTATTTCAATAAAAATTTTTACGAAAAATTAGAGGATAAATTATCTCTTTCAAAACCAAGAATAGTCTCAAAATACTTAAGAGAGAATGAAGAAGAATACTATGGAAAAGATTTGAATAAAGTATGTGACAAAGTATGGACTAATGAAAGAACAGTCCAAATATTCCTGAACAATGAATACATGGTTCATTTATTTAAAGAGGATGCTGAAAGTTTCATAAATAATTATAAAAAATGGATTGAATTAAAAACTAAGATGAGAGGAGTGAAAAAATATGGGTTTGATTAAAAGAATTAAGAAAAATAAAAGAATAAATTATTTAGGAGGAATACTTGAAGAATCACCTAAGATTCATTTGATGAACCATGATTACGGTTTCAACTTCAACCATAATACATTAATGCAGAAATTAATAAGTACTGAAGTGATAGAAACAAGTTTCTGGATACACCCTGATGATTATTTCAAGAGTTTAATAAGCCTTGATTATTATACAAAAATATTATTCAACAATAACAAGCCTATAAAGAATCTGGAATACATTTTTGAAGAAACAGGAAAGAAAGAATTAACAATAAGTGTGGTGAAAAAAGAATTAAGAGAAAGTATAATAGATGAATTAAGAGAGAAAAGCATTGATAAAAGAATTTCTGGAATAATTGAGCGTTATGAAAAGAACAACATCATATATGAAGCAAAGGATGAACCATGCGTTTATTATAAAATAATAGGGAGGATGATTTATGACTTGTTTGACAATAAGAAGTATTTGGATAAGATTAAGAATTTGAATGATTTAAGAGCACTAATATTCATTAATGTCATGAATGATTACTCAAAAAAAATAAAAAAGAGTCTGGAAAAACAGGATTTTTTGAAAGCTTCAATAAAATTGGTTAAAGAACTAAAGCCGGAAGAGAAAGAATTAGATGATTATATAAATAGAATAACAGAATGTTTTGAAGAAGAACCAACACAGACACTAGCAACACTCATTAATAAGACTAAATTAAGTCCTGAAAATATTGAAGAAGGGCTTAATTACTTGATAAAAAAGAAAGTAGTTGGGAAGAGCAATAGTTTCCTTAACGGAGAAGCATACCATCTTAAATATAAAAGTGATAAGGAATGAATATTAAAACAGGACAATTACCTGGATACTTTTTTCCCAAACTAATAAAGATGGGAGAATTAATAATAAATCCATTCAATAAAGATTCATTAGGGAATATATGTTATTACCTGCATTTTAACAACAGGTTCAGAAAACCAGTAAAGAATAATACTCCTGTTAACTTATTGTCCAAAGAATCAATAAATAATGCTTTCGAGCCTTATGAAGAAATGGATGACTACGTACTCATGCCTAAAGAAAGCGTGATTGCTCAGACTCATGAAAAAGTAGGAATATCAAGATGGTTCCTCGCAAAACTTGAGAACACATCCTCCCTTGGAAGAGTATTCATCAACCAAGCATCGCACGGATATCTTCATCCAGGTCATGGAATAAAAGAGCCTTTCAGACTAATGATAGAGATAACAAACTTGAGTGAGAAACCAATAAGAATAATTCCAGAAAAAACTCAGTGTATGAGGATGTACTTGGAAAAATTACCCTACAAAGCAGTTGAGTATGAATCAGTTAGTAGTGTTCCAAAACTCAAGATGAATATTGGAGATAAGAGTTAATAAGTCTATTAATAAGTCAAATACTGTTTTTTCATCCTGCAACACGTACTGAATCTGATTCCTTGAAGAATACACTCTGCTGACCTGAATATTAAATTGTCTTGTAATACTATCTGAAGGATTATTAAGATTAATAATTTCAAGAGTTATAATACTTGATTGTCCTGCATATAATGGGAAGACGTCAATAAAATTAGAAAAAGAGCCTCCAGGAGGAATTGTTATTATCATCTCCTGCTGCTGGTTAATAGTGAAACGGGCGTAAAGATTATTTGTTGTTAAAACAAGTTTGTAATCCCTTGAGTCAGTGCTTGGATTAGTTATTGTAAAGTTCAAGGCACCAATATTAGGTCTTGTCTCAACCATTAAAGTATTTGAATACCCAATAATAACATCTGTGAATTCGCAGTTATCAGTATAGTCCCAGTCGCCATTAATAGTACAGTAATAATTTCCATGGCATTCTTTTTCAAAAACATTATTTTCAATATTCTGGGCATCATTAATTAAATCATTACAGTCATATAATACTCCTCTGTAACAATACAGACTGTTCTGAATGCTTCCTGAAGACAGTACTTCTCCATTATAACAACAGTCAGTATTTCCTAAGAAGTCATCATCAGTATTATTATTCCCGCAGCAGTAAGGATAATTTCCTGCAGTATATGAAGTGAACCAAGTCCATCCTCCATCCTCGCACATTGTAGGATTATTATCAGGAGTCTGGGGTTCTGCACAGTCAGGGTCTGACGGAGAACAACTTGTTAAACCATTCTCGGGACACACACCATCATCTACTCCACAATAATAAAGCATTCCTGAAATACAGTTTGATGAAGAATTATAAAAATCATCAATACTTTCATCATCACCACAACACTGAGGATAACTGCCATTAGTAGTTCCAAAAACCCATTCAAAACCAAAATCCATACAAAGATTATTGTTAACATCAATCTCTTCATTAACAAACAATCCATCACTACAAAAAAAGGAAGTAGTACCAATACTACCATTATAAAAATTAAAATCATCATCACCACAGCAGGAATAATAAGTATTCTTACCTAAAACATAATCATCATCCCATGAATAACCCAACCCATCAATATAAGTTTTGAAAGGACCATCATCCTGCAAGGTTCCTGCAAATATGGCTTCAGGATCACCATTAGTTAAGAAAGCAACATTACTTGATTCATAATCATTATCAACAATTACTTTAAACTCATTATTGCTTAATCCCTGGTAAGAAGGTCCTGAACCCCTGAAATGAACAGTCAAGTGATGCCACTCATTATTTTCGGGGTTATGATTCAATCCAGGAATAGGAGTATCAACAAGTGAATCAGAATCAGAATCATACTGCCATTCACTATTATTAATTCCAATATTAAAATAAAAAGTTGAGAATCCTGAATCCAAAAATAAGAAATTAAAATTAGAATCGGCATCATCAGTTCTAATATAAAACTGTACTGTTCCATTATTCTGCAATCCATCACTAAAGACTTGTGCTAAAGCAACTGAATCAGGATCTCCAGGATCATCAAATTCTAAAACTTTAGCCAATCCACTAACACCAGATACTACAGTAGCATCCAAATACCCCATACCTGAATAACTAGTCCAGCCATCAGGAACACTACCAACAATATCATCAGTGAATGAAAAAGTTGAAGACACATTAATCAGAACACTATAACTATCAGGATTAAAATTCTTAATCCAACTATAATCATAATATTCACAAATATTCTGATTAACATCAATCTCTTCATTAACAAACAATCCATCACTACAGAAAAAAGAAGTAGTA
>CAYWEY010000022.1:0-9005 GCA_964457955.1 Candidatus Woesearchaeota archaeon | reverse complement strand
CCATTCAAAACCAAAATCCATACAAAGATTATTGTTAACATCAATCTCTTCATTAACAAACAATCCATCACTACAGAAAAAAGAAGTAGTACCAATACTACCATTATAAAAATCATCACTTATAGCGTCATCTCCACAACAAGCGAAAGTTAATTCATTATCACCAACATCATAATCACTATCCCATGAAACTCCAACAGCATCAACATAATCATACTTATTATCCCCCTGATATGTTGTGAAAAACGTTTTCTCAGGAGAATAACTAGAACCCCAATCCTTATTCCATCTTAACTGATTGCTCTCCTCACCATTAATAACAACTTTCCACCTATTAGTGCTTAAACCCTGCCATTCTCCAGCGTTTGAATTACGCCAGTGAATACTAATATGATACCACTTATTTGATTCAGGGTCAGAAATTTCAGTCAAGTAACGATCATCAACAGTATTATCAGAATTACTATACCACCTTCCATCCAAAATCTCAAGCCTCCACATACGATAAGGATAACTATCCCTACCTCCACTAACAACGAAAGAAGTTCCGGAAGTAATATTAGTTGTTTTATACCAGAATTCAAAAGAACCTGAATTCTTACCACCATGACTGAGAGTCATACCTGCATTTCCTGAAGTATTATTGAATTCAACAACTTTATGATAATTATCATATGATTTTATCACTAATGCATTACTAACACTAGTCCATCCACTCGGAGCACTGCCAACAATATCATTTGTAAAAGTATATGTGGCTGGAAAAATAATTTCTTCACTTAACAGGCTTGAATTAACATTCTCCACCCAATTATTAGAGTAATACTCACAAATTGTCTGGTTATGGTCAATCCTGCTCTGCTCATAATAACCCTCCTGACAAAAATGAGATGTGGCTCCAATACTATTATTATAAAAAGTGTCGTAATAATAGTCATCACCACAACAACCATAATTAACTGCTTCAGACTCGTATATATTCATTATTTCACCAGCACTTAAAGCACGTTCATAAATCCTAACTTCGTCAATAACTGCATTAATATACCTATCACTCCCCCCTCCACCTCCGCGCCTGCCAATATTAAAATCATCATCAATACTCGGGTTGCCATCCCTTTCAGAACCAACAAGTTCGCCATCAAAATATAATTCAGTCTTACTACTAGTCGTATCCTGAAATAATGCTACATGATGCCATTCTCCATCATTAGCATTCACATCCCCACTATCAATATAATAACCACTCCCATCATACTGCTGCAAATGAAGATGACCCTCACCAGGATAATTCATCTGAATATGCATTTGCCACCCATTATCACCGTCACGAGCACCCATAAAAGACAATCCATTACCTGTCCTAGTATCACTTGATTTATACCAGAAAGATAATCCCCAGTCATCATTAAAATCCATAATATTGCCAAAATTAATATAATCATCAACACCATCAAAGCTTATGCTCTTCTTCTTCCCCTCATAACCCTTACTATAATCCATGAACTCAGCGCGCTGAGAATAATATAAATATTTAATCTCATCAGAAGTTAATGCTTTCTCATAAACCGCGATTTCGTCCATCTTACCATTAAAATAATTTACTCCAGACGGCTTCCTTCCGAAAGTCAAGACTGCATCATTATTTGAAATATCTATACTATTATCAAAAGAATCCTGTATTCCAGTGGGATTACTGTTCAAATACCTCTTAATCTTATGCTCTTCATGGTCAAAAACCACTGCAAAATGATTCCACTCATCCTGATTTAATGAAACACCATCATCAGTTGATGAAGCATAAGTGCCTTCCTGCTGGATTAATCCAGCCAGTGCCCCGCTTTCCCTAAAATAAACTTCATAACCTATAGTGGAAGTCCCGTACCGTTTTGATAATATAATTTGAAGAGAACCTATAGATAAGGGTTTAACCCAGCCAGTGACAGAAAAACTGTTTGTACCAAAATCAAGAGAAGAACTATCACTTGCTTGAACATAATCATTTCCACCATCAAAATCCAACGCGGACCCGATTATCCCAGTATTCCAAGAAGGGTCATTGCCAAAATAACCATTATTATTATAAACCGTGGCGTCAAAAGCAGTGCTTCCCGCGTTTTCATCAAAATGCCATAAACCAACAGTACTTCCGTATAATAAACCATGATTCTTACTAACACTGTCAACAACTACACTTTCCATATCACTGTCAAAAGAATAATAAGAAAAAATTCCTGAATCATCTTCATAAACTCTTTCAGAAAATCCTTCAGTTACGGACGGTTCAGTGCCAGCATATTCTCTTACGTAAATATTATCAAAATGGGATTCAACAGTTCCGCTAGTGGTGTGAAGACTAATACCCTTCCATACCTGATCCCAGTCAGCATCTGTGAAACTATTAGTAGTGCCATCAGCAATTATTTCAACATTTCCGGAACCATCCACCTTAGTCGTTAAATCATACCATTCATTCTCTGTTATTCCAAAAATAGTATTATGATCTGTCTGCCAAGAACCGCCAACCTGAGCATGGCCCCTGATAACATCAGTTCCTTCATTCCGCAATTCTGAATGCAGAAAATTATTGCCATCACCCCATTTTATTGAATAAGCAGCATACGAATTAGGGGCTGAAGCAATCCTCATCACAGACTTCATTACCCGCGCATCCAAACTTGGAGGATTACTAACAGTTATTCCTCCACTCCAACCATTAGTTCCTCTTAAATAACCGCCAGCCTGACTCCATGTGGGGTCAACCACAACCCATTCATCACTAAATATTTCATCATTAAAGTCATCAAAGAAAACAAAAGTATTATCACCACTACTCTTACTATTAGCACCTGGATTATTATAATACATAGTAATATTCTTAGATGAACTTGCAGGCAGTTCCGGAATCTTAATCCATACAATATCATCATATTCATGATAATAATTTAATTCATTACCAGAATCATCAAAGAAGCGCAAATCAGAATAATCATATCTGCCTTTAGATTCATGATATAATTCTAAAACTTCAGAACTTGTTAAATAATCACTAGATATCTTAACCTCATCAATTATGCCTTCAAAGTAATTTCTATGAATATAATTAGCATCAGATTTTGCTCCAAGCTGCAAATCATCAGTTGAAAGCATTGCATCACTAAAAAAGAAGTCTGTCTCAGAGCCTGAAGAAAAACTCATTGATTGAACATTACCGTCTACAAATAAATCAAAATTGCCTGAACCATCTTGCGTTGTATATATAATTTGATGCCATTCATCTAAATTAAAATAATTAATAGTTTGTGCAACGAATATTACGTTTCCTGCATCATTAACCGCTGTTACTCGCACATCAAATGTACCATCTCCATTATTTACAGAATTTATATTAAACTGCCTATTATTTGAAGAATCTGTCAAATGACTAATAAATACTTGTCCACCATAAGGTTTAATCCAAGACACAATTGAACCTGTTGCAAGATTATAAAAATCATTACCAGGAATTTCAACATAATCATCAACACCATCAAACTCCAGACCAATTCCTTTCCCCCCATAGCCTTCACTGTACTCGATGAACCTGGATTTCCTGGAATAATACAATGAATTCACTTCATCACTTGATAATGCTTTATCATAAACTGCGACTTCATCCATTTGTCCTGAAGTATAACGATCATAATGATTCATTAAAACTAATGAGTCAGTGTTAACACCAACACTATAATCACTGCTTGCAACAGGAGCAGCATCAGATTCTCCGTCAACATATAATCTTAATTCATCATTTTCACTGTCCCTGACAGCAACAACATGATGCCATAAACCATCAGTAATAACAGTATTTCCATTAATACTTTCTGTATTGGCACAACCAGAATCCCTCATAACAAATTGGGCCACATCTGAAGATATTAAAGAAATTTGATACCATGGACAATTCTGACTAGTGTCATGATAACCTTTAGTAACTAAACCATCACTAGTTGTCTGATCAAAATCATCTTTGTACCAGAAAGAAAGACTGAATGATTGTCCTGCAGAAAACTCAAGATTATTATTATCAGGAATACTGATATAATCATCAGTTCCGTCAAAACTAAGAGAAGAACCACTAACTCCAGAACTATTCCAGGAAGCTCCAATGATAGAGCCATCATTACCAAAACTGGTGGAGTCATACAATAAATTTCCCGTGTTTTCATCAAAATGCCATAAACCAACAGTACTACTATATAGTGTGCCGTAATTATTCTCTCCTGAATAATCCTTAATATTACTGGTTTCTTCACTGAAGTGATAGGAAGCAACGAGTCCAGACGTATTGTAAGTATTGGGATTAATACTTACTTGATAATCTGTGAGAGTTGTTCCACTTTGCTCTATAACAGTAAAATTCTTGCGATTATTCCATGCAGTATTCCACCAATCCTTACTCAAGTAAGTGTGTCCTCTGATTCCGCATAATTCGGATGAATCATCCAAGTCAGAATAATAATTATTCAAATAACAATAACCAGAATAAGAACTAGAAAAGATATCACTGTAATTATAATAGTCATAAGCACTATTATCATACAAATAATTAACTTCACGAAGACTTAATGCACGATTGTAAATGCGCGCCTCGTCAATCAAACCAGTGAAATAACCTGGATCAGCGTTTTCACTCCTACCAATAAGAACAGAATTAATATCTCCTTGCTCCATACCACTAAAAGACACACTATTCTCCATAACACCATCAACATACACTCTTGCCAAATTAGAATCTGCAGTCGCAGTTACAAAATGCCAGTTCCCATCATTAATAATAGATGTGCTCGAAATACTTACAGGAGAACCTGAATCATCAAAAGGAATAAAACGAAACACGCCGTCAGAATCCATCCTAAACTGCCAGACCCTATCACTCCCTTCCGCATCCTTACTAATAATCTGATCAGTTTGGGATGCTGACGTCTTAACCCAAGCACTAATAGTGATTGATGAAGGATTCAGTTCTTCAGCATTAGGGATTTGAACGTAATCATTACTCCCATCAAAATCCAAAGCGTTACCATACTGTCCACTCACCCAGTCAGAGTCATCCATATTATATAGTATTCCATCATTACTTCCAATGGATTCCGGTGCGTTATTGCCGCTGGATTCATCAAAATGCCATTCAGACACTAATCCAGAGCGCAAATCCACCAAATCATCACCACAACAACCCCCCATCATATTATCACCAATATGATAATCAGGGTCCCAGGAGTAACCAACAGCATCAAAATAAACAACTCCAGTACCCCCGCTTGAACCCGAGTTTAATTTGACTCTTGTCAAACCCGAGGAAGCATCCTTAAAATTGCATGAACCTCTGTAAAACCCATCAATATAGAAATCAGAAGTATCCGAATCAGTATCAAAATCAACCCTAACATGATACCATTCACCAGGATTATAAGACATCAGAATATTCCAACTCCCATCATAACACTTTATATTACCATCATCCGCAAAAAACAAGTCAACCTGATAACCCGTCCCGCCATCATCTATTATTAACTGGCCTGAATAATCAGAAACAGAATCCTTCAGCATAAAAACTTCTAAAGAACCTTTGGAAACTGCTGAGAAAGAATTATACGCACTATAAATATCTGATGTGCTCTGATCATCTATTTTAAAAACATTATTGTGTCCATAATAATTTTTAATTATCTCACCATAAGTAGATGCAGGACTTGAAACAGTCCATCCACTCGGAGCACTGCCAACAATATCATCAGTGAATGAATAAGTAGCAGGATAATCACTCTCTTCCAGCCACGTATATCCCTTGCTGGTGCATAATTCTTCATTAAATAATAATGCAAAAGCAGGAGAGATTAAGAAATAATATAAAACAAGTACTGAAAACACTCTTTTAATCCCACCCATTAATAAGTTAAGAGTAAGAATTAAGATTTTATAAAGATTTAAGAGAAAGACTTATTAGTAGGTTTTTTTTGGAAAATAAAAATAATGACTAATGATTATGACTGCAGTAAGTGCAAAGATAAATGCTGCAAGCATGCTGAGATTAAACTAACTGTATTAGACTTGGCGAAAATACTGCACTCACTGAAAGATTATGAATTCTGCACAACAAAGTTTCAGAGAGGATTCGGATACATAAGACATGATGACAAGCAAGTCATACTCATTAATGAATATAACTCATGGTGCCAACCTAATCCTGGAGCATATCTTAAAGGAGAATGCAAATTCCTGGATGAAAATGAACTATGCACACTCCATGACTTAAGAGTGAATGAGGATTCAAATCTGGGAATAAGATTAAGAAAATACAGAGCATCATTAAAAGTTAAGCCATCAGTATGCAGAGCGCATCCCTACTTTTATGATGCAGAAAAAGATATTGTGAAAAAGTACAGGAACTGTCAAGAAATGGACTTCATAAATGAATTAACAGCAATAATAACTGAGAATAAAGAAGTGCTGGAAGAAGGAAGAAAAATATGGAATATGGATGAATTATTGAATAATTATTACATAAAAAAAGACAAATACCCTATAGTAAAAATTGCTGAAAGAATGATAAAATGGAAAAAGAAAGAACCTCTAAAGAAAATAAGAGTGGAAGGAAAACCCTGATTCAAAACAATTATTAAACAGAATTATCCTCTTCCATTGCTCCACCTTGCAACCTTACGAACATACTTTTATACTCCTTATAGCTGCTCCAATCACGGCCTGACTCTTTCGGAATAAAAAGCATCCCGTAAGACAAGGTTTCGACGCTCAGGAAAAGGGTTCTGTAAAATAATTGCTTATTCTCAGAGTATTCAGTCCTGCCAACGACGAAATTTTGCAGCAAAGTGATGACGTCAACACCAGACCTATTCCTTCCAATAATAATATCCCATTTTTAATATTATAAAATTATCGATGAGAATATATTAAGAAACACAATAAGAGGACTCCAATAAGTATATAGAAATCAGCCTCATCAGCAATTATTATGTTAAAAAAACCATTAGTGCTGCTTATTGTTGTATAACGCAGAGAAAAAGTATGTGAATTATAAGAACACTCAGCATCTTCAACAGTGACTGCGAAAATGTCTGAACGCCCGCTCTGCGTAGGAATTAATGAATGAGATATGTAAAGATTCTCATTCGGGTCGAGAACAAAATATTCTGATTCCAAATCATTCCTGTTATAAACTCCTCCACGAGTATTTGTTCTTGAAAAAATCGAGTAAGGCTGAATAATACTAAAAGAAATACTAAGTGGTTCTGAACCAGTATTCAGCACGTTGTAAGAAAGTTCTGCAAAACTATTAACATTTATACCCATCCTATCATCCAATGAATCAGGTTCAACAAGAGTAGTATTAATGCTTGAAAGAATTCTGGCATCACTAGATTCTGACTCCAATACTCGAATATTCTGAGAATCATTATAAGAAAAATTAGAATAAAAAGAAACAACACTCCCCGGACTCTTGCAAGGAGTGCTTACACTATAAGATACTCTTGCAGAACTATCAGGTGAAATAATACTTGGTGAAGATTTGACAACCCAATTACTAAATCCATAAAGTTCTGAACCAGTAATAACAGCATCCTCATCACCCGTATTATTAAGCCAGTAAGTAATAGTAGAATCAGAATTAATATAGATATCAGAATAATCAATACTCTGAATATTAAGATTGGCATTACAGAAAACAAGGGAAAAAATGAACAAGGTTATAAATAATAATAAAAGTTTTCTATCCATACTAATAATATTAGTATTTGAGGAATTAAAAAAATGACTATTAGGCAATTAATATGACTGGACGAAATAAAGAATTCAAAATTAAGGATTTAATTAATGATTATTTGTATGCATTAATAGGGCTTTCTATTCTCTTAATAATTACTGGAATTACTCTGCCGAATGATTATATTGGAGGAATAATACTTTTCAGCATATTTTTTTCATTAATCAGTATGATTACTCCTTTAAACATAATGGTTCTAAACATATTATGGTTCTTATATAAATTTAAAAGTCTTCCAGAAAAATTTTCTGAAGGTTTTTTCATGTTCATAATTAAAGACAGGTTTATTTTTTCAGTAATATTAGGAACATTTTATTATTATGCAAGATCATTCAATATTGCTTGGTTAATAAAACTCGCTGATTTAATTGTATGGGGTTTAGGAATTCCTTTAATTATTATCTGGTTATTTAATATAATTATTAATGATTTAAAAGGGAAAAAAATATCTCTAAAAAATATGGTAAAAAACATGTTTTTCTTAAATCCGTGGATTATTATTTATAATTACGGATTTTATTTATTAGGAATGTTTTCTTATCTTCTGGGAATCCTTACTTTAGTAACACCTAAAGACTGGACAATACCTATTTATGGAGGAAAACCAGTATCTTTTTTAATATATATTGCAGGAGTTTTCCTATTAACTATAGCAAAATATTTTGAGAAAAACTATATGTTTAAACCTTTCGAGGTGTGGAAATGACTATATACTTCATAACAGGGAATAAAGAAAAATTCAGTGAAGCAAAAAATATTATTCCGGAACTAAAACAGTTAGATATAGATCTTCCTGAAATACAGGAAACAGATGCTAAAGAAATAATAAAAGAAAAATTAAAAGAAGCAACCAATCACAAACAGGCAGAATTCATAGTTGAAGACACATCATTATGCTTAAATGCTCTAAACGGGCTTCCAGGACCATTAATTAAGTGGTTTCTTAAAAAATTAGGGAATGAAGGAATTTATGAAATAGTCTCAAAAACAGGAGATAATATTGCTGAAGCAGATTATTATGCTCTAGGACATTTGCATATTGATTATAAATACAAAAAATTTGTTTATCCTGGTCCGATTTTTCCAAATAATTTTCAGGAGCTGGAAGATTTGCAATTTGGAAGATTTTATATTATAGATACAAATATGCTCAACTCTCCCCAAGCATTTCAAAGAGTTG
>CAYWEY010000021.1:0-23347 GCA_964457955.1 Candidatus Woesearchaeota archaeon | reverse complement strand
TCTTAAGATCATCATAAACTTTACTAGCCCACGTAGGCTCAGAAGCATACTTACTTAAATCAAAACTCACATCCCTCCCTGCCTGATCAGGAATATCCATATTAGTAGTACCATCATTATTACTATCATACTTAGAAACTGTATTCTTTGTATCATACTTAATTCTTACTAAATCCACATTACTGCCACTACCATCATCTACTTCAATCTTATTATTCTGAAAATAAGTTTCAATCAATTTATCCATATCTGTCATCATTTACCACCTCCATTAATTTTTTTTATCATTTTTAATTTAATCTCCTTCTAATATTATCTCTTGAGTTAAGAACAGTTTTTTCCTCTTTGATTAAAAGATCTCTTAATGTGATATAAAAATCAAGTGCTATGCTTTCATTATCTGGAGTGATGTTTGGCAAACCTTGAATATCAACATCTCTTGAACGATCAAAAGCATACTTCAATACTTCACCAGCAACATCAACCCTAATGTCCTCAAAGTTTATTCCATCAATTTTATTTGAATAAATATTATTAATATAATCACTTGCATCATTTCTAGAAGAAGTTGTATTATTCTTATTTGAATCCCTTGCTAATTCGGACACAAGATTAAGCTCATGCTGAGTTATTCTAATATCATTCAGATTAGGACTAGGATTGGGATTAGGATTGGGACTAGGATTGGGACTAGGATTGGGACTAGGACTAGGATTTGGTGTATTGTTGTCATCTTCTTCGTCTTCTTCATAGTCGGGGTTTAATAATCTGTAAGTTAATCTGTCGCTTGCCAGGCTGAAGTCCTGATTTAAATAAAGCACTTTATTGCTATTATCAACATCATTGAATTCATAAAAACCCTCCTTCTCAGGCCCGCTTCTGTTATTCTCAATATTTGCTTTCCTGTAACCAATAAGGTTCTTAAGATATTTTGCTGCTTTCCTCTGAATATCCAAACTCTTCTCATCATGACCTGTCAAGTATCTTGAAACATTTCCGTGGCACTTAATATTAATTCTTGCACCATTCTTAAGAGCTTGCTTAATCTTTTTAGCGCTTGAACCAAACCATTTCATCTTACCATTCTTCCTCAACCCCTTAGTCTTGACTTTAAGCCTTTTCCTAAAACGGGTTAGTTTAAGATGAACAGTTATACTATAAGAATTATTATCAATATCATTTTTCAAGAATTCTTTAATATCATAAGAATTATTATTGTTCTGGAATTCATTAACAGCATCATCATAATCTCCTCTGCACCCCACACTCACATGATTATTCTTATAATCATCAAGAATGCTCTGAATACTATCATAATTTCCTAGTATTATCTTATTAAGTATGTTCCTAGCTTCACCAACCATGGAACAATTCAGAATATCTGACTCTACATTATTATTGTCTTCATGAAGATTATAGCCTTTCTTTCTTCCGAACATTGTAAAAAAATATTCAAAAAAAACATATTTATAAATGTTTCCATACTCTACTACCAATAAGTGACAAAAACATTTTTTGGTAAAAGAAAAAGTTTTTTTAATAAGAAAAAAACTATTATTTGATTATGTTAGGCAGTTTGCAGAATAAGTTAAGGAGTATACTGAAAAAGATTAAGGGAACAAGTCATTTTGATGAAGAAGCACTCTCAAATATTATAAAAGACTTGCAGAGAGCCCTTATCACCAGTGATGTTGATATTGAACTAGTTTATGAATTCTCAAAAAACGTTAAGGAAAGAATAAAGCAGGAGAAAGGAGTTAAATTCACCAAAAGAGAGCAGTTCATTTACGTAATATATGAAGAATTAACAAAAATAATAGGAAAAGGAAAAAAGTTAGAAATAAGAGAAAAACCTTACAAAATACTCTTGGTCGGATTGTTCGGAAGCGGAAAAACTACTACTTGCGGAAAACTAGCAAAATATTATAAGAAAAGAGGTTACAAAGTGGGACTAATAGCTCTTGACACTTATCGTCCTGCAGCAGTAGAGCAGTTAAAACAAATAAGCAAGAAAGTAGGAGTAAGCTTTTTCGGTGATGAAGATGAAAAGAATCCTGTGAAAGTAATAAAAAAGTATGAAAAAGAATTTAATGATTATGACATAATAATAGGTGATAGTGCAGGAAGAGACGCTCTTAATAAAGAGTTAAAGAAAGAGATAAAGAATATTAAAAAAGCGTACAAACCTTCAGAAACTCTTCTCGTAATACCTGCAGATATTGGTAAAAATGCTAAAGTCCAGGCAAGAAAATTCAGGGAAGACGTGAATATTGGTGGAGTTATACTTACAAAAATGGATGGAAGCGCGAAAGGAGGAGGAGCACTAACTGCGTGTTATGAAACAGATGCACCAATAATATTTCTTGGAACAGGGGAGAAACCAAAAGACTTAGAAGAGTTTGAGCCTGAAGGATTCATATCACAACTGCTTGGGTTGGGAGACTTAAAAACATTATTGAAGAAGGCTGAGGAATCATTCACTTACGAACAAGCAGAAGAGACTGCAAAAAAATTCTTAAAAGGACAGTTCAACTTCATAGATTTCTGGAAACAACTTAAAGGCATTAAGAAGATGGGAAGCTTAAAAAAAATAATGAACTTAATTCCTGGAATGGGATTAAGCGGGATACCAAAAAATATGATAAACATGCAGGAAGAGAAGATGAAGAACTTCGAGCACATTCTTAAAAGCATGACTTTTGAAGAACTTAAGAATCCTAAAATAGTGAAAGGAACAAGAATAGAAAGAATCGCTTTCGGAAGCGGAGTGCCAGTCAGTGAAGTAAGAGAATTAATCAAGAGTTTTAAAACAATAAGAAAATTAAGCAAAAAGATGAACCCAAGGCAGATGAAAAAAATGGGCAAGAATTTTGATTTAAGCAAGTTTCAGGGAATGATAAAATAAAGAAAAGTTTTATAAAAAGATTAATAATTTATAAATTATGAAATGTGATGTGTGCGAAGAAGAAATAACAGAACTCATCATGGAAAAAATAAAAGGAACACATATAAAAAACAAGGGAAAAAAATATAATATATGCAATAATTGTCAAAAAAAATATACAAAAGAAGAAATAATAAAAAAAATAAAGTGAAAAAAAAATATGGTAACAAGATCACACGGGCCCCAACAAAACACTCGTAAAAAAATAAGGAAGAAAAAAAGAGACAGAGGAAAAGTAAGTGTTGACAAGTACGTGCAGGAATTCAAAGAAGGAGACAAGGTGCTCATAAAGCCTGAACCAAGTGTGAAGAAGAACTTAATACACAGAAGATTTATAAGAAAAACAGGAGAAATAATTGGAAAAAGGGGAAAAGCGTACAGAATCAGAGTAAAAGACTTAAAAAAGAATAAAGAAGTTTTTATACTACCAATACATTTGAAAAAATTGTGATAAAAAAATG
The DNA here is from genome assembly GCA_964457955.1 of Candidatus Woesearchaeota archaeon. Classification (GTDB taxonomy): domain Archaea; phylum Nanobdellota; class Nanobdellia; order Tiddalikarchaeales; family Tiddalikarchaeaceae; genus CAYWEY01. Next base: position 19,942 of record CAYWEY010000021.1, on the reverse strand, counting down.
AACTTTGAAATACTGAAAGAAGAATGGATTACGAATTCAGAGGTTAAAGAAATACTGGGGAAGAGAAAAGACCTGGAGTTTGAGCAAAGACTGGCGAAAGAACATGTTAAGAACTTCAGTAAACTTTCTGTAAAAAGAGTTAAAGAGATGAAAGAAGAGTTAAAAAGTCTTGATATGACTAAACTAAAACCAAAACTAATAATCAAAATAATAGATATCATGCCTGAAGACAAGAAAGACTTGGATAAAATACTCTCAATGGAAATAATTCCTTTCAATGACGAAGAAATTAAGAAAATAATGGAAATCGTGGAAAAATACAGAACGTATATAAAATAGTTCTATTTTCAAAAATTATTTTAATAACAAAATCATTACATATATAAAAAATAATTATGAAATCATCACGTAAGCCGAGAATGAAAGAGGAGAATGTGATAGTCCTGGACTTTTTACAGCACGGACATCATTTTGAAGAGAAAAGAATACCAATAGCACAGTGCATTGGAAAAAATCATCTCATACTGTTAGAAGTTGTTCCAAAAAGAGGAGTCACACTAAGACCTGGAGAAGAAGTATATATTGGTGATGGAAAAAGAGAAAAAGTTCATCACGTGGTTGGTAAAATAAATTATGATAAATTAACAGAAACAGCTAAAATGGAGTTTGAAGAAGTTATGAAAAAAATGATAGATAAGAATATTGAAGAATGGATTGAAATATTCAATAAAGCAGGCCCCATAAGCACAAGACTCCATCAATTAGAACTGCTTCCAGGAATAGGAAAAAAACATATGTGGGAAATAATCGAAGAAAGAGATGTGGAACCATTTAAGGATTTTGAAGACCTTAAAGAAAGAGTCTCCTTAATGCCGGACCCAAAAGAAACCATATTAAAAAGAATTAAGATGGAATTACAAAACAAGGACAAGTACAGGTTATTCGTAAAATGAAGAAAATAATAACAATATCATTAATATTATTAATGTTTGCACCACTTTTTTGCCAGAATGAGTCATTAAATCAAACAAATATTACGCAAAACAATATTACTCAGGGCAATATTACAGATAGTCCTTGGCATAAAATAAGTGGTTTGGAAGGTCCTACAATGACAACACTAACAATCCTCATAGTACTAGTTGTTGCATACATATTGGGAAAAATAGCTTTCAGAATACTAAAATGGGTTATAATAATAACATTACTAATCCTTATTTTCCAGATACTATTCTAATTAGTGCTTAAAACAACACTCATTGATTCAGAATCCTTAAAACAACTAATTCTTAAACGCCCGCCGGACAAGAATTGCCCGGAAAAATCAATATTATTAAAAGAAGTGTTAATACAATCGCTTACAGGAACATCTGTATAAGAAGTGCATATATTATTATCCTGAAAATAAATCCTATAAGAATACTTATTAATATCACTAGGCATCTCGAAAAGAGCTGAAAAATTAGAGTACAAAACATTATCTGAAGATTCCTCAACCACTTCAGATATTAAATAATATATATGAGAATTAATATTCTCAATATGCTTATTAAGAGCATAACTCCTTATCTGGGGCTCAATATTCTGAGAGAATAATACAGCAACACCAAGCATTATTATTAATCCTATGCCGAACTGAAAAACTTCTCTGATTGCAAAAATCTGGGTTTTCTTATTCATACATTCAATAAGTCAAGAATTGTTTCAAACTTTCTTTTACGTTCATTAAGATTTGCTTTAACATCATTATAAGTTGATTCACTAATCTCTCCGCGTGCGAGTCTTGCGTCAAGATTATTAATATCTTTCTCAATCTCATTAATTCTCTTTATAATCTTAACATCAACTTTCTTTTCTTTTTTAGGAATCTCAATCTTAACTGGTTTTTTAGTAACTTTCTTCTTATACTTTCTTGACAAACCCCTATAAATTTCAGAAACTTCTTCATCAAGTTCTTCAATAATTTCTTTATCATTACTGGTAGAGTCAGCACTAATTATGATATTAAAATCTGATTTTTCATCCTCAACATTATAAACTCCTGCCATCTTAAACCAGATTCTTAAAACATCAGTTCTTCTAACACTCCATAAAATAATTGAAGAGAATACTAAAACAATGCCTCCAATAGCAAAATACTCACCTGAAAAAACAATACCTTCAAACCATGATTCAGGGAAGAAATAAACAGATGATATTAATAAACCAATAATAGCAACTATTTTATAAAACAATGGGAACATGGTGCCGACTTCAACCTCTTTCTCAGCTTTAAGAATAGATCGTAAAGGCTTCAATCTCCCGCTCTTGAACAAGGATTCGAATTCAGGATTCTCAAAACGAGTGAACTTATTAACATATATTGCATAATCCATGTCCTCAAAATACTCAACAGCAGTAGTCCTCACATCTTCAGGATCTCCTCCGCGAATATTAAGTTCAAAAAAAATCTTCTTATCATCTAATTCTTTCTTCTTAAACTCATCCTCGTACTTCTCAACCATAGAACGCGTATCAAACAATCCCATAAATAATAAGTTAAGAATTGTTAATATTTAAAACTTATTCTTGAACTTCATCAAGTGTACTTCTTACTTTTTTTTATCCTCAATATTTTTTCTTACTTTTTCTCGAATCTCTAAATAATCAATAATCATTATTCACTAAATTCTTAACTTTTTTATATTCACTTTTTAATTCCTTTACAGATAAAAATCTTACTTTCTTATCAGAAACAATATTTAACAATTTTTTCAACTCCTTCTTACTCCTCCCTCCAAAACGACTGTCAATCAATGAGTTGCGCAGTTTCTTATTCTTATGCTGGAAAGCAAGACGGATAAAATAAAAAAAGTCTTCATCATACTTATTTTCTTTAGGAATAAAACGTACAAAAGCAGAATCAACTCTTGGCATTGGCTTAAAATTATGGCGGTTAACATTGAACAATATTTCAGGATTTGACAAGTATTGGGCGAGAACTGAGAGTCTGGAATAATTATCAGAACCAGGTTTTGCAACTAGTCTTTCTGCAAATTCTTCCTGATAAAGAATAAAGCAAGGAAGATTAGTCTTAAGTATCTTCTCAGTTATTTCACTGCTCAAATAATAAGGGATATTGCCTACAATCTTTGTAACACTCCCAGGAATAGTTACTTTCATGAAATCCTTATGAACTATTTCAACGTTGTATTGTTTAAGGAAAGGAATTAATAAATCATCCTTCTCACATGCAAAAACTTTATTCGCTTTATCAAGCAGGTGCTTTGTTAGTTCTCCTCTTCCAGCACCTATTTCAAAAATAACATCACTCCTCTTAATATCACACACTCTTGCAATACGTTCTAAAACTTTTTCATTATGAATGAATACTTGTCCTAACTTTTTGTGCTTTCTAGTTTGAACAATTCCTTATCACCTGCCAATAATTTATCAACTATTTTAAAATCATACAATTCTCCCCACTCAATAAGTTGTTTTTCATTATCAGTGCATACAACTATCTGACCATCCTCCTTAACAATATGCTCGAACTGGAAGAAGAATTCTTCAAAAACATCCTCTCCTGCATTAAAAAAAGATGTGATTAAGTTATCAATATTGTTTTTCCCTAGTTTAAAATCAATATACTTAAGCAATTGTCTTGAATAAGTCAAGTAATCATTAACTCTGGCAAGAACTGCTTGTTTACGCATAAAATTAATGTGCTTAATATTTGATGAATAACAAAATATTTTAAGCTTCTTATCATTAATTTCGTAATCTTTTTTAACACCTAATTCTCTGGAGCGAGTGAACCCTGTTGGAATACTTAAGGATTTCATGGCTGCTTCAATACACACATTACTGTTCTCACAGAAAGGATCAAGCAGACTCTTTTTTTCATTCCATGAAGACCAGTCAATCATTGCTGAAACAATATCACTCGAAACCATGGGTTTTTTAATTTCATAACCTCTTTTAGCTAAATCTCTTTCAGGAGTTCTGTCAACAAATATTAAACCATTATGTTCTCTTAAAAAAACATCAGGATTCAGAGCTTCAAGGATAAGTCCTTCATCTTCTAATCTTTTTTTCAAAGACTTGGGTCCCTCATAATTAAAAGAAGAGAACTTTTTTAACCTTGAAAAATCATCTATTAATACGCCCACTCTTTCATAAATTCTTGCAGAATATAATAATTCATTAACAACACTTTCATTTATGTCTTCCAGGACTAAATAATCAGTTCCATTAGTGAAATCATAATCACTTAATTCTTTCTTAACAAAATCACGAAGTCCTTTCTTGAATAATACTATTCCATCCATATAATAAGTTATAAATAGTGAGTATTTAATAATTATTTTAATGAAAGAAATAAACAGGCAAATAGTTCATATAATTCTTGGAATAATCCTGTACTTCTTCGTATATTATGTGCGGAAAAGATATCTTCTTCCATTAATGACGACATTATTAGGTATTGGCATAATATGCAGGTATTTTATTCTAAAAAAATACAGGATAAGAATACTTGAAAAATTTTTAAAAAAATTCGGTAGGCCTGGAGAAGTTGGAAGCGGAGCAATGTACTTTATTTTCGGAAGCACGATATCAATACTCTTCTTCCCAAGAGAAACAGCAGCATTAAGCATACTCATACTTGGAGTTGCTGACGGAATGAGCACTATAATTGGTGCAAAAACAAGCCATAAAGTGTATGGTTCAAAAACTCTTCACGGAACAATGGCTTTCTTCATAACAAGTTTCTTGTTAATAATAATAATAAACAAACAATTTTTTGAAGCATTATTCGTAAGCCTGATATCATCAATGGTTGAATTATTCACACCAATAGATGACAATATAACAATACCCCCAGTAACAGGTTTGTTGCTTAACCTTATTTAAAAAAAAATAACTAATTTTTTAAAATACGACTTAATTATAAATATCTTGATGGGAGAATATATGCGACAAATATGGCACGCATCTATGGGCTTCTTAATAGGAATAATTGTTTATTACTGGAATATTAGAGTAACACAAGCTTTATTCATATCTATGCTTTTCGGACTCTTTTTCGTAAGAATATTGGTGGCAAGAAATTATGAAATTCCTATAATTAATGATTATCTTAAAGTATTATCTAGTAAGGAGAGGAAGAAAAAAATAAGAGAAATGGGTGACGGGGGAATGTTTTTCGTGTTAGGAGCATTAATATCAACACTGTTCTTCCCTAAAGAAATTGCAGCAATTTCAATAATTGTTCTTGGAATAAGTGATGCTCTTGCAACAATGGTTGGGATAAACTCAGAACACTATATTTATGGAAAAAAAACACTTGAAGGAAGCATTGCATTCTTTACTTCATGTTTTGTAATAATAACAATAACTCACAATTTCATCATAGCATTAATAATAAGTATTTTTCTCACACCAATGGAGTTGCTTGCTGGATTTGACGACAACGTAACAATACCACCAACATGCTCATTATTACTGGTTCTGCTCAGAAATATTATTGTTGTATAAAAGACTAGTAAAGTCGTTTTTTTTAATAGAATTGAACAAGTCAAATACTTCTCTGCCCTTGTCCGTAATCACAAAATTTTTTTCATCCATCCTAAAATCATATTCTAAAAAATTGTGATTCCTTAATAATGCAATATTAAAAACTAATTTATTAATTTTCAGAGAAGCATTTTCACGAATAGTTTGAAAATCCTTCTTTCCTTCATAAACAATATCCAATATTTTGTAAAGACTCTTGTTTCCAAGAATACTGTAAAACTCTTTCACCAGTCTTCTCTTATAATCCAAAAATTCATAGTTTAAAACATAATCCTGGAATCTTTTATTATATTCTCCCCCCAATAATATTATAGACATTTTTCAGATTATTCAATAATTCCTCAATCTTCTTATTCTCCTCTTTCAAAATTTTTTTAAAATACTTATCAAGACTCATTTTTTCTCACTGAATAAATTTGTAATTAATTATTGGAGTATTAAAACTAATATAATCATCCAGTCCTATTCTCGGACAGGCAGTATTAATCAGGACGTCAAGTTCATGATTAAGAAATTCTTCAGGATTAATATTATCAAAGATGAAAATGTATGCTTTCTTATCTTCTTTCTCAAATTTTTTCTTCAAATCAAGCGCTTTTTTCAAAAAGTATTGTCCGGGCTTAACACTAACTATTATACCAACTTTTTCAGCATTTTTCAAAGCTTCTCTTGCAATATTAATTCTTGTAAGGAAAGGCTTAACATCCTTTTCAGTAATCTCTTTTTTCTTAAAATTCTCGGGATTAAGGGCATAAACACGCTTATTAAGATAATAGTACTTCACAATCAGGGGATGGAATCTTCCTGTTCCTAAATAAATAATATTTTCTCCTCTAAAATTATTTAGAACACTAACATTACATCCAAGCAATTGACCAATAACTTCGCAATTTTCAATACTTTGAGCACTATCCAAGTACTGTATTGTTGTAACCAGTGCTTTAGGAGAAGGAATATTATCAATAATTTCTTGAACTTTATCTAATTCCTTAATCTTAATACTTACTGGTTCATAAACAATTTTCATAAAATTTATTAAGCCTTCCTTATTTTAAAATTATTGCTAAAAAAAAAATGAATGAAGAAATACCTCCACCACCCGAGTATGAAGAAAAAAGAACAGTATCTGAAAAAGAAGAGATTGTTCCTGAAGAAGAGCCGGCAAAAAAAGACAAAAAAAAGATTAATATCGGTTTATTAATTCTCATAATAATACTTGGATTAATCGGATTATTTCTTTTAATAACTTTCTTGATTGGTTTTTTATGAAATTATTAATAGATAAAAAAGGAAAAAGAAAAATATTTCCAGAAAATATTGATAAGGACTTGCATACGCACCACGGAGTTATAAAAAAAGAAGTCTTCAATAAAACAAGAGAAGGAAGAATAAAGACTCATAATGGAGAAGAATTATTAGTGCTCAATCCTAATTTCAAGGACTTATTTGACAATATTCGTCGTGGGCCTCAAATAATAACACTGAAAGATGCAGGTTTCATTGCTTCGCAATTAGGAATAAGTAAAGATAGCAAAGTACTGGATTGTGGTGGGGGGAGCGGGGCAATGACGTACTTTCTCGCTAATACTGCTAAAAAAGTGATAAGTGTAGAGAAGAAGAAAAAATTCGCTGAATTAATAAAGAAAAATATTAAAATGTTCGGATTCAGGAATGTGGAAGTAATTAATAAGGACATAAAAGAAGGAATAAAAGAAAAAGGTTTTGATGCCATTAATCTAGACCTCCCATATCCTGAAAAAAAACTATCTGTAATTATAGAATCATTAAAGACTGGTGGAATGCTGAGCATATATCTCCCGAACATGACCCAAGTAATAAATTTTTTGAAAAAAGCAGAAAAGTATGAATCACTTAAAAAAATAAGCGTGAACGAGTTAGTAAGAAGACGCTGGAAAACAGGAAAAGGCATAATGAGGCCGAAGAAGACGATTCCAACAGGATTCATAATAATACTTAGGAAAATACAGCAAAATTAATAAATAAGTTTTTATGGATTCAAAACTAGTTAATAAATATGTTTTGGAAGATGTTACTCACGAAATTCATCTCTCCCTGAATGACTGATTCAAATCAAGCGAAGTTAGTAAGTGGGGGATGCAGCATAGGAACAGAATAAGTGTTGAAGTGAGTAAGATAATACTTTCTTATGTAACTAGTAACAAAGTTTATGCTCATAACATGGAGTATTGGGAGAGGAAGAATTATGCAAAATCACACTACTGTATTACACTTGAAAATGATAAAGTAATTGGAAGAACATGGATTGGAGTGGAGGATGAAAAGACAAGACAAGTATATATTTACATACATCCAGAACACCAGGGTAAAGGATTATATAAGAATCTAGAGAAATACATTGTTGAGAAACTCTTAAGTAAAAAGAAATGAAGAATACGTTAATAGATTTTATAGGTTACGAAGTAAGCGAGGGAGTCCTAAAAGTTCGTGCTGTGAAGAAATTATAATACTGAAGCGACAAGTATTGGAAGAGCAATAGTCGCATCACAGATTACGTCAACGATTTCACTGTTCTCACCGAGTTTACCCCAACTAACAGCTTCACGGAGTTCGGCGCCACTAAGTCCTCCCGGCTCGGGACGGTCTGTTGTTATCTGAATACCATAACTGTGCTGTTTCTCACTGAATTGCTGGGCTTGGAGAATAAAATTCTTAGGCACTCCTCCACCAATAAGGAGGCATCCAGTGCTTTTGGCATCCCAGACAAGGTTTACGACAAAACCCTGCCAGTCATCAAAAACATCAATAATTATATCATATTCTTTCTTATAATTCCATATCTGAAGTCCTAAACCACAGTCAGGAAGTGAGGGGCAGAAAATCTTGACATCATGCTTGTAACAATTAGATAATATACTGTCTTCTTTATCAAGAAACTTACCTAACTCAAACAGGAATTCGCACGAGTTATATTTCTTTTTTTTAAGTTGCTGGAAGAATTCGTGCATGAAATCCTCCAAATCCTGATAAACCTCATCCTTCAAGAACACGTCATAAATACGGTCTATTTTTTCTTTATGAAGTTCTTTGTCACTAACTCTACTATCACCAATATAATGTTGGTGTCCGATTGCTTCAAAAACGTCATGAGTAATGTTCGCTCCTGTAGTAACGATTGCATCAATCATGTCTTTCTTAATCATAGTATTAATAACACTCTTAATTCCTGCAGGAACCATTGCTCCCGCAAGCCCCAAGAATACTTTGCACTCTGAATCACTTATCATCTTTTTGAAAATAGTGCATGCATTGCCTAATCTCCTGGCATTAAAACCTGTGTGTGAGAATGATTCTGTTAATTCCTTCACAGTCATATCTTTAAAGACATTTATCGGCTTAACAGGTTTCATAGAAATATATAAACTATAAGTTCTTTATAAATACTTATGCTGGAAACTTATATGGAATTCCTTGAATTAGCTGATGCTGATTTAATATACAATATTAGTTCAGCAATAAATAAAGGATTCAGAGACAATGAATTCTTATTATTAGACTCCACAAAAGACAAATTAAAGTGTTTATCAAAAAAAAAATTCGAATTCCATAAATTAAAAGAAATAACTCCAATTCAGAGAAGAAATTATGATTATTTTCTTAAAAAAGCAGACAAGGAATCAATAAAAATATTGTATGAAACAATGCACAGAGGATTCATTAAACTGGTGGAAGAAGATTTAGAAAAAGAAAACTCGATATATAAAAAATGGAGAATAATAATCAAATAAGAGGTATAAAACACTATCTCACAGCAATAGCAGAACTAATAATAGAGACTGAATATTCAATGAATCACTGAGAGAAATGTTCAATAAAAAAAAAAGATTTTAACTTTTTCTGAGGATGAATACTCTTCCAATCTTCTTGACTAAACCAGTGTTTGTTTTCTTTTTAATCTCTTTAACCGCATCATCAATACTAATTCCCGAATTCTTCAGGACTTTAATCTTAACAATTTTATGCCTCTTGAGTTCTTTATTAACATGATTAATAAAGTCCTTACTTATCCCTTTCTTACCTAGGATTATAGGGGATGTTTTTAACTGCATCACAATCACCACACTTTATTTTTTTAACTTTATTCTCTAAACGAATAGTAGCGTTCTTACCATAAAACAAGTAAGCACCGCACTTTTTACAAATATGTCTTTTGAACTGGGTTGGGAGAGGAATACCTGCTTTCATACTTAATTTGCGAGCTATTAATACGTAACGCTTCGCGTACTCCGGGTATTCTCTGCACATATTCCATAATATTTGAATGCGCTCCTGCGCGATTCTCTTAACATATTCTGAACGCTTCATAAACAAAGATTATAAAATACTGATTTATAAAAGATATTAATGAGTGAATACAAGTTCGGTGTGAAATCATTGCAGGAATTCTATCAATTCAAGAATAATTGTTCAGTCATTAGTGCAGAATATCCTGAGGAAAAAATTAAGTATTCCATGCATAATTTTAATAAAACAATAATGGAAATAGTTTCTGAATCCAGATACATTAGTATAATTTTTAACAAGAATTTGGGAAAAGATATTACTTTCGAATATCAGGAAGTTTTTGAAGACTTGGTTGAAATAGTTAGTAAAGCATTGAGTTATCCAAGAATAGATAAGTACGAAGTGCAGGAAGAGATGAAGAAAACAAATGATGATACAATAATTGTGGAAGGAGTGAAGAAGATGAGAAAAGGGATTAAAATGAATAGTTTTTACCTGCTCAGCAGATAAAAGTATGAAAAATTAGAAGAAATAGTTACTCAGTTAATTTTTTAAAATATTCCTTATCATATATACTTATTCGCGCCGGTTGTCTAGTGGTTAGGATCTCAGCCTTCCAAGCTGATGACCCGGGTTCGAATCCCGGCCGGCGCAAACTATTTAAACACGAATTTTTATTAAAAATCTTGATAATGAATTATTTATCAAATCTTGAGGGGGATGTTAATTATTTATTAATCGAGTCCGACGGGCCTTGTTTATATAATTATAATATTTCCGGCAAGCACTTAACAGTTGATGAAAACTTACTAAGCGGTTTAATAAGTGCACAGATTAAGATGGGTAAAAAACTTGATTTTAATCAGGAAAAAATAAGTTTCAAATGGAAAAGCAAGAATCGTTTCTCTCATTTCAGGATTTATTCTGGAAAAGCCTCACATGGGATTTTAGTAATTAACAATAATTACAAAATTAAGCATATGGGTAATAAAATGCTTGATGAGATGAATAATAACATAGTTGATTATTTTGAAAAAAATTATAAAGACGAGTTCAAAGATTATAAAAAAAGCGGATTCATCAAAATTAAAGATTTCGATAAACACATACTTGAACAATTGATTTCTGCAAAAGAAAAAGTCCACTCTTATTACCTCATGGAAATATTAAATAATTGTATGAGTGAGGGAGTCAAAAAAAAGAGAATGAAAAAAATAAAATCCTCATACGTTTTCCAGAAAAAGAATTCATCATTAAATAACAGGATTGAAAAAAATATTTTACTCGAAGACGTGATTAAAAAAACAAGTTATAAAAGATTCAGAGGAAAAAAATTAAGAAGAATCATAAACAATGTTAAAGAAGAATATAAAGGAACACTCAAATTATTTAAAATCATCTCTTAATTGTTACAACAAATAATTATAAATATTAGATTCTAAAAAAATTATTATGAATGTTCTTGGATTCAAAAAATACACAACCATGATGAGGAAAAGAGTGATTAGGAATGAAGATGGTGTTAATAAATACTTATTAGTGAATTTCAGGGAAAGCGAGCAGGAAAAAGATTTGAAAAAAACAAAAGGATATATTAAAGGAAGTATAAATAATTATTTCAGAGTTAAGACAAATCTTAAAAATTATATGCTTGATGCTTATGACTTAACTAAAAAAATGTACAATAAGGAAATTACTGATTACTTAATAGAAAAATATTATAATTTCTGGATTAAAAAATTAAGAAAATATGCTATAGACGAAAAAGATTTTCAAAAAATGAAAAATTTTGCAACTAAAGAACAATTCACCAAATACGGGGAAGAGAGAACAGCGAATAAATTATTAATGTTTGACATGGATTTTTGGGCGATAAAATCATTAGAAGCATATGATTTCAAACATCCTGAAGATGTGCCGAGAAATATTATTGAAAAATACAGCAACGTGTTCATGTACCAGTTAAAAGGATGCAATCTTAATTGTAATTTTTGTTTTGTCGACAATGAGAGTAATAATGGTTTAATAGATAAGAATAAGCCCATTAATCTTAGAGCAAAATATTTTACAATGAGAGAAATTGTTAATAATTTTATTAAGGAAAGGAATAAGAGAATGAATAAAAGTGTTCGGGAGCAGTTGAACCAGTTCAGACCAACGGGTGGAGAACCAAGCCTGGCTCCTGAACAATACATTGAGGCAGCAAGATTAATTGAAGAATATGGATTAAGAAAAAAAGTTCATGTACAGAGTGATTGTAACTTAACAACAGGACACGCTATGGAAGAATGGGACATATCTGCCAATACATTAAGTCAGGCAGGAGGATATAATAATTTTTCAATACTTGCTTGTTTTAAAGGAAGTGATCCTGAAAACCTTGCTCATAATTGCCTGAAAAAACCACATAAGAAAATAAGCAGAGAAGAACTAACATTAGGAGAGTACTTGCTTAAAGAACAGAAGTATACTTTCAGAAAACTAATTAATAGTGGTATAAGAACATATGCTTATATTATTAATCCAGATCCAGAAACACTTCCTGATTTTGTGGATGATTTGAAAGAAGAATACGGGAAAAAAATAGTTCCTTTCCTGCATATACTTAAGATTGGGCCTTACGGGCCAGTTGTGAATAGGTATGGTGATAAACTGGATGAAGCAGTCAAGAACTGGGATGAATATTATAAGAAAGGGCAGGAACTGCTTGATAAGAAATGCTTGAAAGAATGCGGAGTTCATTATAAAGAAATAGCGCGGCCTTTAATCAAATTATTTTTATAATAGTATAATTCTTAGACTCATAAGTTTCGTAATAAATTTTTGTTAATAATTCACCAATATAATAATACTTTTTACCTAACTCTTCATCCCCGTTTTCCAAAAGGTTTTTAGAAAGATCATAACAGGATAATATGGAATCAACAATATTATCTTCAGAAAATTCATTCTCTAACAATAAATATTGGTTTTTAAAGTTTTCAAAGCTCATAGAAAAATATTTTAAAAATAAAGTATTTATAAGTTTTTCTTCTTTCTCATTCCGTAATCACTGAGAATATTGACAATATCCTGGTAAATATTAAGAAAAGAATAAGCTTTTGATTCAGCATATTCCGTAATCCTGGAATAATCCTTTTTATTATACCATTCTCTAATACTTGATGATTTATCTATTTTCATAAAATCTGATAATCCGCTTCCTGCAAAAACACCCCTATTCATTAAAACCATTACTGGACGCAAATCAATATTTGGTTTAAAATGAGTGAAATCTAGCCTGTACTCAGAGAACTTGTTTCTCAATACTTCTTCGTAATATTCCAGCCCGTTTCCTACAGGAACAAAATCCCATTTTGAACCGTTAGTCAATATTTTATGAAATTTTTTAACAAGAATTTCCTCACTTAAATCCCATGCGTTAAGAAAAATCATTTTTTCAGAAGGATTTCCTAAACGATTAATCTTCTGCCAGCAAATACTGATAATATTGTTCTCGTCTAATGTTTCAATACTTAAATAATAAAGATTCATTCAAACACAGCCATATTCAACAATTTTCTTATTGTTTTCTCAATCTTTTCAAACTCTCCTTTATATTTATCAGCATAATCCTGAATTCTTTGTCTGTAAAAAAATTGGATATAATACGGAAGAAAAGAATTCAGGAAAGGATTGTCCCTCCAGACTCTTTTATAATCCAGTTCAAGAACATATTTAAGAATGAATATTCCTAAAACTTTTTCATCAGTAACTCTGAAACAATTATTAGATAAACTAAAATTAATACGTGAAAAACCATCTATATCCTTGTTAGCAACCCACTTAAAAACAACTTCCCTAACTCCCTGACCTTTATTAGTTACTTTATAACTTTTCTCCCGGCACACTAATCCAAAATCTTCAGCCAAAGTATTCCATGCATCAGTATAATAATGATTGAGTTTAACAAAACTCCCTTTATTCTTAATGCTTAGTTTAGCAACAGGCACTTCGCAAGTCTTAATGATTTCTTTTATATTCATAATAAAAAAAAGTAAATTATTTATTAAAAATATTTTTAAAATCATCGAAATATTTTGAATCAATCAAAAACACTGTTTCATCAGAGAAAGATGCGAATTCAATAATATTCATTCCTTTAGTAAGACTTAATAAGTAAAACATAAAGTTAGGAACATCCTCAACATTGCTTGTTTTAATACTTACTAAAACAAGTCCTGAACGAATCATTTTAATCTTATTCTTTAACAATGAAGTAATTTTTGACAAATTCTTTTCATGAGTTATTAATGCAGTATCTTTATCACCAATCAAAACAATATCACAAAAATCTCTTAAACCTTCAGAATAATTTTTTGTGCTTATTGTCAGGTCAACACAATCTTTTGTAAAAACAATATTACTTTCATCCAAAACTTGCTTAACATTCTTAAGAAAAACTTTTTTTTGCAAATAATTAGCATACCTTCTTATACTTATTAGAACAGCATCAAAATTATCAATACCTTTCTCTCTCTGAATCTTACGCGCAAGACTTGAATAATTAACAATATTATCACTAAGACTTTTCTTAATAATAATATGAGAATCAATATATTTCCTGACTCTGCGAGCAATATTCATAAAGTATTATTTATTCAATCGTTTAATAAAAATGTTTCACACAAGCAATCTTTCCAGCACCTGTTTTCTTGAAGCAAAACTATTGGTCCCTAATTTCTCCAAATTAAAAGAAGCTGCACTGTTTGCTTTAATATCTGGCTCAATAATTAAATTAAAACCATGACTTGAATTCAAATATTCATACATTATATTCTTATATTAAAAAAAAATTAATAATCATTAACAAAATATTACGGAAACTTTAAAAACTCCCTAATAATTTTATTAGCTTATGACTAAAGTTAATCTTGAAATAATGTCAAAGAAGAATATAAAAGAACCAACAGTTATTATTGGATTCCAGGGAATCGGACTTGTAGGCATGATGGCTGCAAAAGAATTAAACAAGCAGTTAAAAACTGAAATAATAGGACATGTTGAATCAAACAAAATACCTCCATTAGCAGTGTTGCAGGAGGGAAAAATAAATTTTCCAATAACAATATCTTATGACAAAAAAAACAATATAATAATAATTGAGTCTGCAATACCTACCACTCCTGAATTATCATATGAGATAGGGCATGTATTAGCTGATTATATTCAGAACAAAGTTAATGCAAAAGAAACATATATTCTTGAAGGACTCATAACTTCAGAAAAACCTGATGAGTCAAAAGTTTTTGGAATACCAACGAATAAGAAAATGAGAAAAATACTGAAAAATAATAAGATAGAAATCATAGATGATGGTGCAATACTAGGAATAGCAGGAGCATTATTATTATGTGGTAAGGAAAAAAGTCTTAATTGTTCAACTCTTATGGCAGAGAGTCATGCAAAAATACCTGATGCTCTTGCTGCTGCAAGCATACTAAAAAAATTATCAGAAATGCTTAAAATAAAGATAGATGTTTCAAGCCTTAAATCAAAAGGAGAAGAAAATGAGAAGAAAATAAGCAACCTTATCAAGCACATGAAAGATTTTAAGACAAGCGAAGATTCTAAAGTATTATATGGATGAATTATTAGTAATTCTGGACTTGGATGGCACTCTTATCAAATCCCAGGAAGTCCACTTGTCCTCTTTTATTTACGGAATAAAGAAAATAAAAGAACACGTAAATAAAGAAATGATAGAAGAAATGAAGAATAAATTCGGGCTTCCAGGAAAAAAAATAATACAGACAGCAGTTCCTGAGGCGAACAACACTACTATCAACATAATGCATAAGAGTGCAAAACACTATTTAAAAAATCATGTTAAAGACATAGAATTATTCAAGGAAGCAAAAAATTTTCTTGAAAGAATCAGCAAAAAACATAAATTAGTCTTAGCAACAAGCAGTCAGAAAAGCTTCACAAAAAAAGTATTGAAGAATAATAAGATTCTCAAATATTTTGATAAAATATACACTATAGAAGAAGTTAATAAACCAAAACCAGATCCTGAAATACTGAATAACATAATCAGAGAATATGATTATGATATCAAAAAAGTTGTTTATGTCGGAGACAGCATATATGATTATAAAGCAGCAAGAAGCGCGGGAGTAAGATTCATAGCAGTACTGAATAATAGTTATAGTGCTGAAAGACTAATAAAAAGTGGATGCAAAACAGTTAATACTCTGAATGAAATAAATTTATAAAATTATTATGGTTTCAGAGTATCTGGTGTTCTCGGAAACATTACTACTTCTCTTATATTATTAACTCCTGTAATCCACATAGTAAGGCGCTCCATTCCAATACCGCACCCACTGTGAGGTGGCATACCTGACTCGAACATTTCAATATACCATTTGAATCCTGCAGGATCATAACCCTTGCTTTTTATGCGTTTAGTTAATATTTCAGGATCATCAACTCTTTCTCCACCAGTGCTTAACTCTTTAAATCCTTCAGGAGGAATCATATCAACACTGTTGGTGAATCCTTCTTTTTCAGGATTATCTCCATAATAAATACCTCTTATTTTTTCAGGCCAGTCATAAATAAAGAATGGAGTATCATGCTCTTCTGACAATCTTATTTCTCCCTCAGTGCTTAAATCATCATTCGGGTCTTCCTTAACACCTAATTCCTTAATTTTCTTCTTTGCTTCTTCCCAAGTATAACGCGGGAAAGACTTATTCATTTCAGGAAGTTCGCGGCCCAAATATTTGAGGCTTTCCTTGCAATTCTCTTTAACTCTTTTAACAACGTGCTTGATAAGATTTTCCTGCAAATCCATCAAATCATCCAAGTCCTTGAAAGCCATTTCTATATCAATCTGCCACAACTCGCACAAGTGATGCCTTGTCCTTGACAATTCCGCCCTGAAACAAGGGAGAATACCATAAACTTTCTCAAGACAACTTATAGCACACTGTTTGTAAAACTGTGATGACTGAGCAAGGAAGACTTCTTTATCAAAATAAACAACAGGAAATACTTCAGCACCACCTTCAGTAGCAGTAGCAACAGTAAGAGGAGTCCATATTTCACTAAAACCTTGACTATTCAGGAATTCGCGCACAGCGCGCCCAATCTCTGCTCTTATTCTAAAAACATGAACGTATTTTTTTCGACGCAGACTAATATGTCTTTTCTTGAAAATAGTTCCTAAATCAATATTGGATTTTTCATCAATAGGGAGAGGTAAAGGAGTTTTTGCTTTGTGAAAAACAATTAATTCTTCAGGCAGGACTTCAACATTATTAGGTGCCTGCTTATTCTTTTTCACAACACCCTTCACTCCAACAACACTCTCTTTAGAGAGATTTGAGAACTTATCAAATATTTCTTTACCAACTTTTTTCTTAGGAACCACTAACTGAACAATACCTGTACTGTCACGGAGTTGGACGAATAATAATCCACCTAATTCACGAATATTGTGAATCCATCCGCCGATTCCTACTTTTTTACCATCCAGTTCTGGTTTTATTTCTTTATTATAAAACTCTTTTTTGAATATCATCTTCATTAAAAAAAGAAATACTGTTTTTTAAAAATTTTCTATTTAAACATATTCTAATAAATTATTTACATAATTATTAACAAAAACTTCTCCCTCTGAATCCAAGTATTTCACAAAATTATATGCGCTTATCCTTCCCACCTCATTATTACTCATATCATATTCAAGAATCATATTATCCTCATCCCAGAAATCAGGATTAGTCGAGTACTTAAAGAGCCTGTCATTCCTTATTCCTGAATATATTTGGAAACTAAAATCAGAATATTCTGATTCATCAAGAATCTTAATAATTTTTTTCAATTTTTCAGCCAGTAATTCATTATTCATAAGATTTCTTGCTTTCTCAAATAATTCATGTGCTCTAATAATGATGTTATTTCATCCTCATCAGCACGGACATTGAAGTGTTCTCTTAATCCGTTAACAATTTTATCAACACTATTAATTCCCGCATCAAGTAATTTCTTGGTAAGATTAACCAAGTCCTCTTTGTAATTCCACGGCCAAATCATCCACACCCATTCCTCTTTCCCACCATAATAGTCAGGAACGAATTCTGAACCTTTTAGATGAAATAACGCAACAGTCCTTACTTGAGCAGGTCCCAACTCTTCTAAATATTTTTTGCATACCATCATGCTCTGACCAGTGTCAGTAATATCATCAACTAACAAGACTTTCTTATCTGATAAATCAACAGTAGTTCCATGGTTTAATACAGCATTGCCTTCCTTGGTTGCAGTAATACCCCAATGACTTGCTTTAATGCTTATGAAATTCTTTAAATGAAGAGCATCGCACAATAATCTTGCGGGAATAACTCCTCCACGAGCAATAGCAACAATATACTCAGGATGAAATCCATCATTCTTAATCTTTCTTTCAATGATATTAATGTTTTTCTGAATCTCTTTCCAGTCCAGCACACGGCAATTAACTCCTTTCACAGAACTCATAAGTTTTAAATAAAAAAGAAGAGTATAAAACTCTTATGGTTGCAGAGCCTGAAGAAGAAGCTCTTATTGGAGTTATTGGTGGAAGCGGCAATTATGACCCCGACTTTTTGAAAAATACTAAAGAAATTAAGATTTATACTCCTTACGGTGCACCAAGTTCTATGATAACAGTCGGGAAAGTTGGTAAAAAGAAAGTTGCTTTCATAGCAAGGCATGGGAAAAATCATACAATTCCTCCTACAGGAATAAATTATCGGGCGAATATGTGGGCATTGAAAAAATTAGGTGTTGAGAGAATAATAAGTCCTGCAGCATGCGGGTCCCTTCAAAAAAGTATCAAGAGAGGAGACTTTGTCGTAGTTGACCAGTTGTTTGATAGGACAAAGAAGAGAATACACTCTTTTTTCCGTGGAGGAATGATTGCTCACGCAGTCTTCAACGAACCATACTGTAATGAGATGAGGAAGACAGCTATTAAATGTGCAGAAGAATTAAAAATTAATCATCATGATAAAGGGACTTATGTTTGCATGGAAGGACCACATTTCAGCACAAAAGCAGAAAGCCGTTTTTATGCCAAGCAGAGTTTTGATGTGGTTGGAATGACTGCATACAGTGAAGCAGTGCTCGCAAGAGAATTATCTCTATGTTTCTGCACGATTGCGATGGTGACAGACACGGATGCGGAAGGAGAAGACCCAGTAAATTTAGAAATAATTCAGGAAACAATGAAAAAGAATGTGGAGAATGCGAACAAGTTAGTGTATAAGATAATAAGAGAACTTCCCAGAAAAAGAACCTGTGCGTGCAAGAATATTATGAAGAATTCAATGCTGTGAAAAATACGTAAGATTTTTATAATAGTTATTTTTTTAGTTTATCACAAAAAAATTTTTTTGTGAAAATTTTTAAACTACAAACACATATAAGAATAACAGGTCCACTGAAAAATGATATTAGTTATAAATAATGGTTCAAGATACTTGCGCACTTTAATAGTGCACTTAAGGGAATTTAGGGTTAAGTTCAGAATAAGTGATTATTATAACACTCTTCCAAAATTCTCAAGATATAATGGTATAATAATAACTGGGGGAAGAGAATTTGTTCAAGAAAGATACGACTTTATAGAGAATATAATAAAGAATACTGATATAGCTGTCTTAGGAATATGTTTAGGACATAATTATATTGCAGAAATTTTTGGAGGAAAAAGTGAGTACAGTATTAAAGGCAGAGAGAAAAGATATGATGTATCAGTAATAAAACAGAATGAGTTGACGAAAGGACTTAAAAAATTAAATGATATGGAATGCCACAGTCATAAGATTGTTGAACTTCCTAAAAACTTTGAGAGGCTTGGAGCAAGTATGTACTCAAAATATGATATAATAAAGCATAAGAATAAAAACATATATGGAGTCCAGTTTCATCCTGAAAGCAATGATGACGGTAGAATAATTCTTAAAAATTTCTTAAAAGATATATGTAAAGAAAACTAAAGAAAAGATTTAAAAAAACAAAAAGATAATAGTATTCTTGTTAGCGGCCATAGTGGTTTGGGAAACACCTGTTCCCATTCCGAACACAGAAG
>CAYWEY010000020.1:0-25719 GCA_964457955.1 Candidatus Woesearchaeota archaeon | reverse complement strand
CATTTATTGAAACACTTGATTCAGAATCTGACTTTATAGAAACTTTTTTTGAAGGTTTTAGAGTATAAAATATGAATAGTTCTGGATAAACTTTTTTTCTTGAACGATTATCAATGCAGTTAAAATAATAGGTGTATAAATTATTCTGGGATAAGTTAGTGATTAATAATTCATGATTATATGAATATTCTTCACCCATTTTCTTCATATTATTCCATTCATTCATTTTTAAGGAATACTTGCACTTGGTGAGTCTCTGTGTTTCAAAAACTATTCTGTAATTTTTCTTGTCAGAGGATAGAACTGTATTATTATTCTTAAATAAGATTTCAGGAGGATTAATTATTGAATAATTTATGATGACTCTTTTTATTCTAGGATTATAATTGTTTATTTTTTTAAGATGAAGAGTGTATTTTATCCTGTCTGAATAAGTATTCATAAAATAAGGATTATCACTTGTTTTTCTTAAATCATTTACACTAATCTGAGCGTATTCTTTTCCAAAATAAGGATTGATTACTTCTTCACCCATACTAATCAGGGGTTCTTTCAATTCTTTCTTCCTATGATTTGGTATTCCGTATAATAATCTTATCTTATCTGTTTTATAATAAGCAAATACTGGAGAACTGCATATTAAGTAATCTCCTTTATCTCCAGATTCAAATTTTATTATTCTTTTTCTTTCTTCCTTAATAAAACTTTTATCATTGTATAGTTTGCACGTAACTAATTTATTGCTTGCAATTATTAATGAATCATAATCTTCTGGTATGAAGTATTCATGACTGAGTTCTGATGCATGAATATAACTAAAAGAGTTTATTCCGGAATCATTAATGTATGATGCTCCGAAAATATTATTTGATTTAAGACTATAATAATCTTTTTCTCCTCTGAACTGGTAATCATCTGATGAGGATATGTTGAATTCTTTGTTCTTTGTGTTTATTAATGAAGAATTTATAACACCAATATTTATTATATTTGAATAACCTTTCCAATGCGTGGTTGGAGGATGAAGTATGAATTCATCAGCACTGTTTTCTGCTGTATGAGTGGCGAGAATTGGTTCCGTGCTTTTTATTAAAACCGTGCTCGGATTATAAGGATTTGGGCTTGAAGTTCCTATATTTCTCTTAATCTTTTTATGATTATTATGAGATATTCTTATTTCATCTCCTACCCGGCTGAATCCTGCTCCATTATTACCGTCATAAACACTTATTATTGAATCCTTGTATGGAGCGTAAAAATTCCATTCATCATTATATCTTCCTACACTGTATACGAATTCTTTTGAAGCATAACTTATGGGAACAAGTTCTGGTGAATAAACCGGTGCTGAGCTTTCAATAATCATTCCCTGTTCTGGGTTTTTTATTGTCAGAATTTCTCCTTTATTGAGAACTGTATTATTCACTATATTATCATCAGTGAAACTGATTATTCTTAATTCTGTATTATTTTCTGAAATTAAATAATTCAGTGGTTGGGATTCTGGAAAAGTAAAGACGTCTTTATTAAGTATGTTGTTTTTTTCAGTTTCAGAATAATAGTATGCTGTTATTTTTGCAGAAGAGTCTATATATGGAATTTTTGTCCATAAAAAACCGCATTGAGGTGAGTATGCGGGAAGTTTTTTATTATTGTATAATAATATTATGTCTGAACAGTCTTCCTGATAGAAGTGTTCAGGATTCAAGCGTAGTAATACTTGATAATTATTTAAATCCTTATCTGATTCTATTTTGATTGTTCTTTTGTAAAAATAGTTTTTGTAATCCCAATTCTCGAATTCTTCTTCATAACTAATACTGTTTATTTTAACTAATTCACTGAACTCGTGGGATGGACTAGTATATGTTCCTGTTTCAGAAGAAGGTATTATACCTTCTGAGTATGATGTGTTCGTGTAATCTCCTTTAAATTCTTCATAAATTATTTGTTCATAATCTTTATTGCAGAAAACCCGTGCAGGCGCGGCCCACCCACTATTTTCTTCAGTGTCATAACATTTTATGTTCCACATATAACATCCTGTTGGCACATCATTGATTAATAAATGATTTTCTGAAGTAGTTTTTTCTTTCATCCACGAACCGCTTAAGTTTGTGTAGAGTTCGCAATAACTTATTCCATCATTGTCTGTTGCTGAAAAAGAGAAATTAACACTATCTGAATAAACATTTTTTTGAGGAGATAATAATATTATTTCAGGACGATGATTGGCTGCATTAACAGTGGATATTGTTAAAACCAGCAGCAAAATAAGGATTATTCTTTTCATAACTTATTATAATATTTGTTTTTATTTAAATAATTCTTTTTCACGAGCGAGTGATATTTTTTTATGCTCCATCACTCTTTCAAAACGTTCTTTTTCTGACAAATAATTAATAATTTTTTTACGCTCTTCAGTCTTATCATTTAATAATATATTCTTTATAGAATTAAGTCTTCTTCTTATTGAGAATAACTCCTCATTCAGTATTTTTCTTGCTTCATAATATTTTGAATAATTAATAAGTGCTTGCAATAATTCCATGTTGTATTCAACAGCTTTGTCCAATAATTCATTTGACCTGTTGACAGAGTAAGATTTTTCTCTTATTCTTCTTAGAACAGGTATTTCGTATTCTATTCCAAGAATTGATTCTTTCTTTATTTCAATCATTAGTGTTTCTTCAGATGTTAAACTTAGTCTTTTTAATTCAAGAATCCCATAAAAATCCAGACAATCATCTATTCTTTCCATAAGATTAACTCTTAATCTCATTATTTTTTCACGATTTTCATCTATTATCCTGTCAAGTTCGCTTATTTCTTTATTAAGAAGTTGTGCGCGTTCAGTCATTATTTCTTTTATTTCATTAAGCGTATTTATTTCTTCATTTATTTTTCTTAATTGTTCTCTGCTTGGCCTGTTGAAAATCTTTACCATTATTCTTCTCCAATTTTATTTTTTAATTCTTCAGGAATCTTACTTTTCTCAAAATCAGGCAATAATTTTACCACATTCCATGCAATATCAAGACTCTGGTTGAAACTTCTTACTTCTTCTTGCTCTAAAAAATTTTTTTTGAAAGCTTCTCCGAATCTTAAGTACTTCTTATCTGTTTCACTCAGGCTCTGGTATCCTGAGATTAGTTCTCTCTTTTTAGCTGTCAAGAAATTAGCGTAAGAACTGTAGAGCATGTTTCCCAGAAATAAGTGGTCTTCGCGTGTTATTCCTTCACTTCCTTCATGCATTAACCTGCTTAGTGACGGAAGAATATTTATTGGGGGGAAGATTCCTTCTTTATCAAGACTTCTGTCAAGAATTATTTGTCCTTCAGTTATGTAACCTGTAAGGTCTGGCACGGGATGAGTAATATCATCTCCCGGCATAGTCAGGATAGGTATTTGAGTAATACTTCCATTAATTCCTTTTGTTATTCCACTCCGCTCCATGAGTGAAGCAAGATCTGTATATAAGTAAGGAGGATAACTCATTCTTCCGGGAAACTCTCCTCTGCTCGTGCTTATTTCGCGCAAAGCGTCTGCATAATTAGTTAAGTCATACATTATAACAAGCACTTGTTTTTCTTTTTCAAAAGCCAAGTATTCAGCGTTTGTTAATGCTATTCTGGGAAGTATTATTCTTTCAACAATAGGGTCTTCTGCTTTATTAAGGTAAAAAACTCCTCTTTTAAGGATTCCTGAACCTTTAAGAAGGTTTTTTATAAAATCGTATTCATCAAAAGTGAGTCCCATTCCGCAAAAAATAATGTTTAAGTTTTCTTTTGATTTCATTATTTTAGAATTTTCTATCAGCATTTTTATCATTTTTAGATGACTTAGTCCGGAACCAGTGAATATCGGTAGTTTTTGTCCAATAATAAGAGTGTTCAATATATCTATTGCTGAAATTCCTGTTTCAATTACTCCTTGAGGAGGTTTTCTTGATAATGGATTAATCGGGCGTCCTTCAATCAGTCTCTCTTCACCTATTATTGATGGTCCGTTATCAAGTGGTTCTCCGGCTCCATTAAACACTCTTCCAATAATATCTTCGCTTACAGGAAATTTTAATAATGTTCCTTTGAATTCCACTCTTAATTCTTCACTGCTAACACCTTCTAATTTTTTGAATGTTTGAATAATATTATAATCTTTGCTGCTTTCCAAGACTTGTCCTTTAATAATTTTGTTATCATGCTTAATTAACACGTTCTCTCTGTATCCTGGATTACCTCCTCCCCGAGTGACTATTATTGGTCCTCTTATTTCTTTAACACAGTAATACTCCATTATTCTTCTTCCTCCGTGAAAACTATTAAATCATTCTCTATCTTTTTTATTTTTTCATAGTATTCTGATTTGGTTAAGTTCTTAAGTTTAATAAATTCTGAGAATATTTCATCTCTTACAACTAAATCAATACCTGCTTCTTCTTCCAGTGCTTCCATTCCTCTTTCATAATATTTTATTAAAACATCAGCAAGTTTTGCCTGTTCTTTAATAGTTCTATGAGCATCTTGTATATTGTTTGCTGATTGTTTAAGGAATAGTTCATTGAATAATTCATAAAATTTTAATAAGAAAACATCTTTTTTAGGTAATAGTTCATAACTTATAACACTGGTTAATTTTTCTAAATCCTTAACTTTTCCCGTTATTTCAAGGAATTTGTCATAATATCTTTTCCAGTCAAAATTTTTTTCATAAACTTTTTTTACTATATCTAAATATTTTGAGTAACTCATATCAAAATTTATCGCAGGATAATGTCTTTTATAAGCAAGATTTGAATCTAACGCCCATAATCCTCCTGCAACTTTCATACTTGCCTGAGCAACAGGGTCTGAAAAATCATTACCGTACAAGCTCACTGAACCCATTACTGTCACGCTTCCTTCACTATTATTCAGGTTCTTAACATGCCCGCTTCTTTCAAAAAACCTGCCTAATTCACTGCTCATATATGTTGGGAATCCTCCTTCTCCAGGAAATTCTCCCATCCTATTGGATAATTCACGCATTGCTTCAGCCCATCTTGTGAGACTGTCAGCAAGTAATGCCACGTTCATTCCCTGGTCCCTGAAGTATTCTGCAATAGTTATGGCAAGAAATATGCCTCCTGTTCTTGCAGCTACAGGCATATTGCTCGTATTAACCACATAAATAGTTCTCTTATCAAGCAATTCTCCACGGCTTATTAGTTTTTTCAGTTCTTCAAGTATTGATATAACTTCGTTCCCTCTTTCTCCGCAACCAGTATATACTAATACATCTGCATTACACCATTTTAGTGTTTGGAATAATAGTTTGGTTTTTCCTGAACCAAAACCACCTGGTATTGCTATGCTTCCTCCCTGCACTACTGGAAAGAAGAAATCCAGAACTCTTTGCCCAGTGAGGAATACTTTTTCAGGAGTAATCCTGTTCTTTACTGGCCGGGGTTTTCTTACAGGCCAATCATGATACATTTTTAATTCTCTACCATCCTCCAGTATAGCTATTTTTTCTTCAACAGTGTATTCTCCTTCACTTTTTATGTTTTTAAGCACACCAGATATTCTTGGAGGCACGAGTATTTTATGAATAACTGCAGGCGTTTCCTTAACTGTTCCTAAAACTTGGCCACCAGTTATTTTTGAACCTTTCTTGAGAGAAGGGTTTGGTTTAAACAACCATTTTTTTTCTCTGTCCAAAGGATTTAGTTTAACTCCTTTTTCAAAAAATTTGTCAGACTCGCGTAAAGGTCTCTGAATACCGTCAAAAAAATTAGTAACTAAACCAGGACCTAGTTCAACTTTAAAAAGTTCTCCTGTTCTCCTAATATTATCTCCTGGTTTTAATCCTGATGTTTCTTCATAAACTTGTATGGATGATTCATCATCCTTGATGCTTACGACTTCTCCAAATAATTCTTCCTCCCCAACCATCACTATTTCATGAATCTTAACATTCTCCATATCTTCTGCAATTATTAACGGACCTGATATTCTTACTATTTTTCCCATTTTTTTTTAGACACCAACCACTATCTTATTTATTTGGGAACATTCGTCCTCTAACTCAGAGGGCACGATTACCATCCCAACATTATCCATATCTGATATTTTTTGTATTATTTTTTTAAACTCTTCTATAGATGAGTATGATTCATAATATGATGCGCCGCTCAATCCGAAAATCTCTGCTAAAGGGGGTTTAAGAACAACTGCTATCCTCTTCATTCTTTTATCCTCCAAATTTTTTTTAGCATTGATAATTCTCTCTTCTTCTTGAAGTAAGTTTCTAATACTACTCCTGGACCAAGAGGATTCTTGGTTGATAATGACTCGAAATACTTAATCATCTCTTCCTGAAATCCTGTTGATATTTCATGACCCAGTATTTTTTTTAAATAACTTTTTGTATAAGTGAGGATTTTTTTAAGCCTTTCATTTTTTATCATTAATAATTCGATTATTGTATTTGGTTTGTAATCAAGATTTCTTAAACGCAGTATTTTCTCATACAAGTATGTTTTATACATTTTTTTGCTTATTTCTTCAAATTCAGCAAACTTGTGTATGATTTTGTTGTAAAAGTATTTATCAAGCCCGAATTCTATGCTTATTAAACCATGATTAAAAAATTTTTTCAAGGATAAGAAACGTCCTTCATTCCGTTTTAAAATAATATTAAATGCTTGATTAATATTGTTTATTTTACTCAATTCATTTACTAATTCATCTTCTTTAATATGGATGTGTTTAATCACTTTTTCTTTATCTTTCTTATTTATTATTGCTTCTATAAGCATTTTTATAGTTTTTATTCTTTTCTTTTCAGATGAATAGAAAGATAAGTATTCTCTTAGTTTTGGAGGACTTATTCTTAAAATCTTGTTCTCTTCCTGAATAAAGTATTCTTCAAGTTTTTCTTCATAATCAAAAGAGTCTTTAGATTGGTTAAGAATATTCCAGTAATCTGTTTTTCTTAATTTTGGTGTTAATTTTTTTAATTCTTCTTCTGTTAAGAATTTTGATTTCATGCTTTTACAAAAACTGTTGCTGAATGAGTATCTTGCTTTTTTTATTCCCCAAAAAATTAATGGAGATGCTGTTATTACTGATACTCCTAAGCCTGTAAGGAATTCGTGAATCATTCCAGCCTCCTTAAAAACTTTTCCTGAATAAATTCTTCTTTATCCTTTAATATTTTTTCGAAACTCCTGTCAAAACGAACTGTTTTTTCAGAATTTTCAACAATTATTCCTCCAGACATATTCATTTTTTTGATTTTTTCTGGTTTGAATAATTTCTTAATTTTTTCCACATCGTTTGGATTGCAGAAAACAACTAAATTTTTTTCCACCTTATTCTCTGCTTTTTTATATATTTTTTTAAGAAAGTCTTCATAACTCTTTTTCCCTATCTTGAATTCTTCTTTTCTTAAAAGAATAAGTTTTTCCATCAATAATTCCATGAATTTCTCAAAAGATTCCTGTTCGCTTTCCAGAACTTTACTTCTTAGAGTTACTTCAGCTTCTTCTATTTTATTATTACATAATTCTTCAATCTCTCTTAATCCTTTATCCATAATTTCCTGATATTGTTCATCTGCTTCTTTTTCCGCATTTTTTAGGATTTCATCAATATCATTTCTTATTTCTATTTCAAATTTTTTTTCTTCTGAAACTGCTTTTTTCTTCAGCAGTTTAATGAGTTCTTTAAAACCTCCTTTCACTAAAATCATATTGTTATAATTCCAAATGCAAGCGCAATCAGTATTATTGCTATTATGAATCCATATAATGATTGTGTTTCAGGCAGTACTGCAAAAGTTAATTCTTTAACATAAAGTTTCTCATTCTCTGCTGTTGCTCCTGCTGCTGCACTTGCAGCCATTCCCTGCCCTATTGCTGAACCAAGAGCAGCCAGTCCTATTGCAATACCTGCACCTATACTAATTAAGCTTGGGTCTAAAGCCATATTATTTTTCACCTCCAAAATAATCTATTTTTTTGCCTTTACCTTCATAAAATTGTCCCAGGAATTCTATATAATGAAGCCTCATTGCTTGAAGAAAAGCTCCGAAAGCATTAAATGCAAAGTTAAAAACGTGTCCTACCACAAAAATTATTAATCCAATAATGATTCCGTAAGGTATTTGACTAACAATATTGAATAATAAGTTCACTGTGAAGCTTATCCATGCTGTTGCTAACGCAAGAGCAGATAATCTTATGAATGATATGAATGTTGAGATGAATTGGGGAATATCAAGAAGCCCTAATAATCCGGTTCCGCTTATTAATGAAATTATTGATATTATGAAGATTGGGAGAGTCATCCATTTCAATGGTTCATAAAAATACATTATTATGCCTGCTTCAAGAAGAAGCCATGATAAGTGATTGAATAATAATTTTTTATAATCCTTTTTAATAATATCCTGAACTATCCCAATTATTATTCCTAAATTAACGTATAAGACTCCAACAATCATTGAAAGAACCATTACTCTTATAGGTTGTTTTAACAAGTTTATTCTTGGTTTAATAAATTGGATTCCGAAAAAAGAACCAAATAATACTCCCATTATTATTGTTGAAAACGCGCAGTATAATAAGATGATTGCGAAACGCTTATTCTGCTCTTTCAGAATAAAGAATACTGAAACAATTAAAAGTAGCAGTCCGTAACCTGCATCAGAAAGCATAATTCCAAAGAATAGTGGGAAAACCAGAGATATTATTGGGGTTGGGTCCACTTCATTCATTCGTGGAAGCCCATAATCTTCAAGAAATTTTTCAAAAGGCTGTAATATCGGAGAATTCTTTAATAAAACTGGTGCTTCTTCAGGTTCAGCTTCTTCTCTAAAAAGCAGGTATGACTCACCTGTTACTTTTTTTAAGATTTTTAACAATTTATTAAAATTTGAGTCCGGAATCCAGAAAGAAAAAATTGTTGTATAATCTGTTTTGTAAAACTTTTTCTTCTCTTCTAAAACATCTATTCTGGAGGATACACTGTTTTTTATAAAAATTATTTTTTTTCCGTATTTATTGATTATTGTTTTCTTTTTTTCATCAAGTTTTTCTAATTTTTTATTAATTTCATCAATCTTTTTCTTAAGTTTTGAGTACAACTCATTTAGTACTCCTGAATAAAAACTTATCTTTTTTTTGTCAAGATAGTTTTTTACTTTTTCAGATTTTTCTGTTATTACAGTAACAACAACTCTTGTTTCTAACTCGTTAACAAAAATAATTGACTCACTGAATTTTTTACGGAAATCCTGTTTAAATGATTCCATGTCTTCCGGTGAGTCAAATAATAATAATTTTTTATCTTCTTCAATATTTACGAGAATAGTTCTTATTGAGTCAAGAACATATACATAATCTTCTGATTCTTTCATAACAGAAGACAATTCTTTTTTTTCACTTCTTATTTTTTCAAAATCTTCTTTAACTTTATTAACTAGTTCTCTGCCTTTCTTCAACAAGTCAGGGTATAAAACTTTTTCCTGACCAGAAAAATTATGGGTTTCTATCAAATAATCCAGTTCAACTAATAATTGAACATATTCTTCAGTGCTTACTGAGTAATTATCTACTTGTGTAAAGTCTTTAAGAATTTTTGGGCTTTCTTTTATCTGAATTATTCTTTCATTCTCTAATTTTTTTATCAGTTCTTTTTCAAAACTTTCCGGAATAATCAATGATGCTTTCCATACTTTGTCAGGTTTAAACATTTATAACATCCTCCAATATTGATTTAATCATTTTTGATTCTTTTACATCAAGTATTCTTTTCAATAAAGAGATTCTTTTCTTACTGTTCGCTTCAAGTTTTTTAATTTTTTCTTCAGTTTGTTTTAGTTTTTCTTTCCTGATATTTTCTAATTTTTTTTCAGCACGCTTTCTTGCTCTGTCAACAATTTTTTCTGCCTTCAGGATTGTTTTTCTTTTATGCTCAATAAGTCTTGACTTATTATCTGACAAGTTCTTGTTTATACTGTACTCTTTTCTAACTAAATCTGCCATTATATCAGAAAATTCGGTGCTTTCAGCCATTATTAAACAAATATTTGATGGTTTTATTAAAAGTTTTTCATAATTTTTTTCAAACAAAATAGTTAAAAAAGTTAAGGAATTTTTTCTTAGTTATGATTTATCCTTTATTTTTTAGTTTTTTATCATCTATTCTTAATTATTTTAGTGAAAGAATATCTGAACTTATTGATGAGAAGAGAATGGAACTCATTAGTTTTTCTTCAGGAATATCTATTGTTTATATTTTCTTGTTCTTGCTTCCTGAAATAACTCGTTATGCTGAAATTATTAATGTTAAATATGAGTATTTCATAATATTATTGGGTTTTATATTGCTGCACTTGGTTGAGAAACTTATTTATAAACATTCAAGAAGTATTGAATTAAGAAAAGAGTTGAAATTCGAGCATAGTATTGCTTTCTTCATATACCATTTTTTGGTTGGAATAATTTTTGTAAAATTGTTTCAGACAACTATATCAAGAGGAGTTCTATTCGGAATAACTATTCTTTTTCATTCAGCAATTTCGGGTCTTTCAATGCAGGAGATTCATTATCATATAAGAGAATCTGAGATTATGAAGATTATTTTATCGAGTTCAACGATTCTGGGAACAATCACTGGCTTATTATTAAGTATTCCTAACAAGGAATATTATGCTTTATTAAGTTTTATTACAGGAGTAATATTTTATGTTATAATAAGAGATGCTCTTCCTGAAGATAGAAAAGGAAAACCTTTGTTCTTCATGATTGGTGTATTGTTTTATACAATTATTTTTTTATTAATCAATTTATTCTAAAAAAAAAATTATTCATTATTTGGGGATATATCATCAAGTGAATTAATAGCATCATCAATTCTTTGTTCATGACTTTGTGAAGAAGAAGAAGAAGATGATGATGATTCCCTGATTCTTTTCATAAGACTCCCCAGAGTGTCAGAACCGCCTAATTCTTTTAACTTCTCATCTCTCTTAATCTTGTTATTATCACTCTTCTTAAGCTCTTTATCAACTATTGGTAAGTATTTATCAAGTTCCTTCCTGAACTGTGGATAACGTGAGTAAATCTTTCTTAAATGGTTTTCGCATCCGTTAACAAAATTCTTTATTTTTTTCTTATGATTCTGTTTTACTTTTTTGCTTCCTTCCTCCCACTTCCTGAATTTCCTGTTCTTCTCTGATTCAATTTGAAGAATATAAAAATTAAGTCCCTGTATCAGACTCTTCCAGTCTTTTTTACTTACATTAACAATTTTTTTATGATGCATGTAAATAACTGTTCTGGCAGTGAGTAAAGCATCATCCCCTAAAATACTGGACGCTCTTTTAAGAGCTTTCTCACTCTCTGACTCAACTACTTCCTGTTCATATGGAACAACTCTTTTCTTCTCGTACTTAAAATGAGATATGTCTGAATTCTCGTATTTTCTTACTCCACCCATTATTATTGTCTGATCCATTAATCCCACTTCATATTCTTTAAGGAGTTTCTGCAAGTCCTGTACATCATTGAACTCTAATTCCATAGATTCATCAATAAATTCAATTTTCTTAACCATAAAAAAAATAATGAAATGATTAAGATTTTAAAATTATGTATTAATTAAATAGTAATAACTTAGTAATCCATAAATTTCTCAACTTTATTGATTGATTCGTCTAATTTTTTCTTGCCTTTTTCGGATAATGAGTATATCTTCTTATATCTTCCCTGCTCTACTGTCTCGAATGTGTGGACCATTTCTTTCTCCTCTAGTTTGTCAAAAACAGGATTAAGAGCACCGTTTGATGGTCTCTTTCCGAAAATTTCTTCAACTTCTGAAGCTAGTTTGTAGCCATGCATAGGTGATTTTGAAAGCACTTTAAGCACTATCAATTCTAATTCCATTCCCCCATAACTTACCATAAAATGAATTTAATTTGTTGTTTTTAAATAATTTATCAAATAAGAGCTCAACACGTCTTTAATTTCCAGACACTCCATTTGTATATTAACTTTATTATTTTCAAAATTTTTTGAAAGTTCTTCCAAAAGATCTGCTTTACTTAATATTTTTTTCTCAGAACACCTCACGTTTTCAAGTATTATTGGTGAACGAAGTTCATGTGCAAGTGTTTCTATTTTGTACTTGTCAGGATTTTTTGTGTATGAAATAATTTTATTAGCGTATGAAATAATTTCCTTGCTGAGATTTTTTAATTCTTCTTTTTTAGATTCTTCCTCAACCAAATGATGCATAGTATTCTCTATTGATTTCTCATAATATTCTAAGTTTATGTTATAATGAGGGAATAATTTCTTGAATTTTTTTAATTTTTCAATATTTTCACGTGCTTGTTCAATACCTGCTTCTCTGAGGAAAGAATATGCTTTTGAATGACTTTCAAGTTCTTTCTTTAAATTATTCACGTAACTAATTGATTTTTTATTATTATAACCAAGATTGAATATTTTTATGAGTTCCAATTCCATATCACCAAACATTGATACTTCACCACTCCCTGCTTTCTCAAATTTTTCAAGCATATCAGAATAATTTTTTATTATTGTTTCTTTAGCCTTGTTGCATAAGTTATTAATTAATTCTTCAATTTTCTGATAATTATTATCATTCCTGTCATAAGTTATTTCAAGCATATAATTGTCCGTGATGGGGAAGATTTTTATAACTCTTCCTCCCTTAATCACGTATTCCTGAAGAGGGTTTTTATGAGTTTCTGAAGAATAACTTAGTAAAGCAGAAGTGAATCCTGAAGTTAGGTCGGACTTGTCTTCCAAGCACTCGTCAAGAGATTTGATGTCAGGAAGGAATTTTGAATAAATCCTGGCGTTAAAAAGACTGATTCCTACAGAACTTATTAAGCTCACATTGTAAACAGTGGTTATTTTTTCTTCCTCGCTTCTGGTTTTATAAAAATTATTAAAATTGTCCTGATAAATTTCATCCACTTCCTGTATTACTGCCATTTTTCACCCGTCTATAATATTTATATATCTAATTTAGATGTAATAATATTATTTAAAAGTTTCTTATTATTAAAAACCATAATTTTTTTAAGATTAAGTTCTTATTTTTTTAGTCAGATGAGGAGAGATGATGTGAAAGAATTTCTGCAATGGGCGATTCCATGCATGACGCATGCTGAAATTTATGGAGAAGAGAAAAAGCGGATTATCAAAAATGTGTGGCCCATTATTAAAGAAAAAGTTTATGATGGATTAAGAACTGGGAGAATAAACGAGAGAATCCTTAAATACTGGTACAGAGCTTATCCCTTGTTTAAAGAGAACGTTGAGAAAAATGTCAAGAACCCTATGAAAGAATATATGTTCAATGAACATAATGATTTAGTGATTAGAATTCTGAAGATTGATGAAAAAATCAGGCCCTGTCTGGCATTAGTTGGTAAAGTAGTGAGAACTAATGAGGATAATGTTTTTGTAAATATTCTTGGAAGAGAAAAAAGATTAATTAATTCTTGCAATGCAGAGAAACATGATTTTGTCGGCGTTCATATTGGTGAAGCTGTTGAAGTATTAGAAAACGAAGATTTTAATAAATACCAATTATTAATGAAGAAAGTATTATGAATAAGAAAAAAGGATTAATTCTTGTTTTAACCACAGCAGTAATCAGTGGGTTTTCAATATGGATTAATAAGTTGGGAGTTGATGGTTTTAACCCTTATCTTTTTACAGGTGTTAAGAACTTCATAGTCAGTGTTTTTTTAACAATCATACTATTTTCATCACGAGAGTATAAGAAATTATTAAAAATAAGAAAGAAAGAATGGAGTAAGTTAATAATTATTGGAATACTCGGAGGATTTATTCCTTTCTTATTATTCTTTTCAGGTCTGAAAATCAGCAATAGTATTAATGCTGGTTTTATTCATAAAACAATGTTTATACCTGTTGGATTAATGAGCATGGTTTTTTTAAAGCAAAAAATTTCAAGAAAACAACTAATACTTATTGGAGGATTATTTCTTACTGCCTTCTTATTCTTCAAAAATAATTTATTATTTAATTTTGGTGATTTGTTAATACTCTCTGCCACTATCTTATGGAGTATGGAAGTAATATTATCAAAACACTTGCTTAAAGAATTATCAGGCAGTATTGTTTCCTGGGCGAGGATGAGTTTTGGTTCATTATTCTTATTAACTTACTTGTTCTCGAACAACTTATTAACTAATATTTTTGGATGGGGTTTCAATCAATGGATTTGGATTATTCTTACAAGCATATTATTATTAGGATATGTATTAACTTTTTATAATGGGCTTAAACATGTTAAAGCAGTTGAGGCAACAAGCATATTATTGCTTAGTTCTGTCATTACGAGTGTATTGTCCTTTACAACACAGATTAATAAAATAATTGGAATAATACTTATCCCATTTTTTATTTATTTAATTGAAAGAGAGGAATATTCATGGTTGAAGAAAAAAGTTCCAAAGATGAATTGTTAAAAATTATTGAAAAAAAAGATATTGAGATAAACAGGTTGAAGGCCAAGATAGAATTATTAAATAAGCAATTAAAAATTTTTCAAAAAAAATAAGAAAAAAAAAAATTATTATTTTTCATGCTTAAGAGGATTTCTAATTCTTAAGAGATTTGCTATTCTCTCCTTATTCTTGAAAGGATTCTTCAAATATATGTGTGCTAATTCTTCAATATTCTCCACATAATTAATGAATTGTTCAAAAAGTTCTTCATAGTTCATCTCATTGTAAGCTTTTTTAGCTTTTTCATAAAACACGTCCATTTTTTTCTTCAATTCTTCTTCTTTGTTCTTATCAATATTTTTTTCCTCAACTTTCAGAACTGTTTCTAAACTTCCTGCACCAATTTCTCCTTTTTCAATCTTTTTCTTCATCTTATCAACCATTACTTCCTGAAAATATTTTATCTCTTCATCATGTTTGTAATCTATGCATTCCCTGAACTCTACTTTTTCAAGTATATCTCTTGCTTTATAATAAATTATGTTTGTAAAATATTTTCTCATCAGATTGTTTCCTTCATTCCCCAAATTAGTCTTTTTACTCCGCAAATCATTGACTTTCTGCATAAAATTTTTGTACATCTTTTTTTCTAAATCATATTCTGGAGTAGGTTTTCCAAAACACCCAACTAGTCGTTTTCTTCCTCTTTCCTTCATTTCATTTTTTATCATTGTAAGGAATATTAAAGAAAAAAACACACTTATAAAACATTGTTGTTTTGTATTTACAACAAAATAATTATTTGTGGCGTATATAAAACTCGAATCCTTTAGTTCAGCAAATATTAATAACATTTTTTTTTGTCTTCAATTTCACTTCTTGTTAATCCTAAATCATTAACTAAACTTATCATAATAAAAATAATATAAAAAAGTTTTCTGTTCTAATTCAAGTCATACTCTTCGCACTTATTCTTTATATATTCCGAAACTTTGCATATTATTCCTTTCTCAAGTTCAAAACTATTAGAAGAATCCAGCGCTTTAAGTTCTAATGCTTTTTCCAAACAATCCTCTGCTTCACTCTTTTCAGCTCCTTCATATAGTTTTTTAATAATACTAAAGAGTCTCTTATTCACTTCCTCTTCATCCAGTAATACCATGTCTTCAGGAATTGATAAGCCAAGCTTTTTTCGTGCTCCCAAATATTTCTTCCGATTATGATCACCATCATATAAGTCATCCAGTCTTTCAAAATAATCCCTCACTTCATCACCCACATACAGGAGTATTCCTTTTTTCTTATCTCCAAAATATCTTATTATTTCATCTTCTTCTTTGTCAAGCAATCTTATAGTAATGAATTTTATGGAGCCTTTTTTTAACTCCCAATTATGTCTATAATTATCATCTGTCGCGTATTCATCCATCATGAATTTTCTGTAAGTCCCATCATACTCGAGTCCTCCTGAAATAATCCCATAATACTTGTAAGACCTTATGCCCATCTCATTCGGACCACAGGGATCAACATATATTATTGTCTCCTCCCGATTCTCTATGATTAGGAGTTCTTCACCAACATGATTCTTCAATAAGTCATCAAGTTTTTCATAACCACTTGATTTATGGAATTCGTGAATGTCCCTAAAATAATCTTCCATGAATTAAAGAGAGCTTCATATTTTTATAAGGTTTAGTAATTATGGGATAATAGTGAAAAATTTGTCAGTAAATTTTAAAAAAGAAATTTTTTTAAGAAGAACTTATGAATTTAGAGGAAGATTTGAATGCGTTATCATACAAGTATGATTTTAGTATTAGTCTAAAAAAATATGAGAATAAGGAATACTTCTTCAGTATTTATGAGGATGGCATGAAGGAGGGTGAGCTGAGTCTTAATTTTGTTGGTGAAGTTCTTTTTGCTGAAGAAGGACCTAACATTAATGTGTACGGATTATTTCTGAAAAAAGAGAGAACAGGATTAGGCACTAGGATTCTGAAGACTCTTAAAGATTTTGGAGAACAAAAAAATTATGGTAATATTGTTTTGATGAATATTATGAGCATGTCCGATACTAGTAATCTTACGAGAAAAGACAGGTATGAAATATTCATGCATATTGCAGACAATATAAAAGTTAAATACTTGGCTCCGTGGGAAGATGATGAAGAAAGCAACACTCATTACATAATATACAAGATGCGAGAATAATCGTATTATTAATTATAACTTTATTCCTATACAAAATTATTGAGTAAAAACAATTCACTCCTAACTAGTCGGGTCTGCAAAAATCGAGTCAGACAATTCAGGATTCCAGTTTATATCATACACTCTTACACCACCAGTTTCTCCTGACGCACTGTACTCATCCCCTTCTGCTTGCAAAGTTAAATTATAGTAAGGCAGAAATCCATTAGTATAATAATTTTCCCAGATAACACTCCAACTAGGGTATAATCCTGAGACTGATTCCCATTCCCATGAATCTTCGCTTGTTTCATAAGTATACCATCCTTTCTCTTCTGAGCCCAGAATAATTGTTTCAGAACCGTCAGGACTGGTCATCCTGAAATCAGGAGTGTCGGAATCCAAGTTTCTTGCTTTCATCTCCATCCGACTAGTTTGACCCATATAAGTCATTTCAACTTTAAATGAGATTTGATTACTGGAAGTAGTAACTCCTCCAGTGCCAGTACCAACATCACCCGTATCAGCACTCTGCTCTTGTGTCTGAGTGCATCCCGCAACAATAACTATAATCATTAAAGAAGCCAAAACAAATAATAAATTCTTATTCATAGTAATTATATAAATAAATAAGCATTGTTTAAAAATCTTATCATCGTATTCTCCGTATTTTTCCTTTATTATTTCTTCTTCTGCTTGAGTATTCTTGATTCCACCTCCAAAAAAAATTTCAGAAACAGTGTATTACTCCAATTTACAATAATTTCTCATAACAAAATCTTTCAAAATAAAAACACTTAAAAACAATGTTAACGCGACAATAATTTTATAAAATAAAAACGTATTATAAATTATTTATGAAAAGACAAATATTTGTTCTGCTAGTTTTTTAGTAGTTTTACCTGTTTTTTGTCAACCAATGAATGAGAGGATTGAACAAGTAATGAATCAAGAGGGCTTACAAGAGCAGATTCAGGACACGATACAAACCAGGATGAGAAAACAATTAATGATTAATCAGACAATGATTGATATAGAACCTGGAAGAATAAGTATTCAAGCGCAAGCGACTAATATGATAAGTGTTTCAAGCGAAAGAGTTAGTATTGAAGGAATGAATATTGAAGAAGATGTTCCTACAAGAATAAATGAAAAGAATATTAGTATAATGAGAGAAGAGAACAAGGTAAGGATTCATCAGGAAGGAACAAATACTAATGTAACATTAAGATTGAATCATAAAATAATGATACAGAATAATACAATGTACTTGAATGCTTCAGGAACAATGAAAGAACTTACAGTTCTTCCTGAGCAGGCGATGAATCAGGCGAGAGTGAGGAATCAGAATATGACACAAGTAGAGCTTGAAATAGAGGATAATATTCCAAAATACAATATTATGGAGCAGAAGAGAGTGAGAATACTTGGAATTATTCCTGCAAACATGAATGTAACGACAAAAATAAACGCGCAGAACAATAATATTGAAAACGTCAGAAGACCATGGTGGAGTTTCCTAAGTGTTGAAGAATAAACAAAAATTTTTTTTTACTTTTTTTTTATTAACTATTCCTGCATTCCTTCTTCATAATCTGATATCATTTCAGAAAGCATTTGGGTTTCGTTCTGAATCTGCACGTCCCCTATAGTATCTAAATAATCCAGTATTCTCCCAATCTTTGTGGTCAGGGTTAATTTTGTAGTCCATGGCTCAATTATTATTTTTGTCCAAAAATCAAAAAGTAAACCTATTCTTTCACTAATCATTAACGGCGTTCTCGAACCAGGATTAGCCCAGTCAGGACCTTTAACAGTTTTGCCGTCAATAGAGCCCATGCGGTTCATGAAATTATATACATTATCAAAAGTTAATACAGTATTAAAATCGTTCTGAAAAGATTCATTCTGCAGAGTGTTTAATTCAGACCGGAGGGATGAAATCTCTGAATCCAGTCTTGAAATCCTGTTAGTCAACATCTCAATTCTTGATTCATCAGAATCCTGGGAAGTTCTTTCAATCCTGAGTTCTGCTTGAGCGATTCTTTTCTCACTTGTTTTTTTATTAATACTCTCTGTTAATTCCTTAATAGAACTGTTTAAACGAGATTCTTCGCCTATTCTGAAGATTACGTCATCATTTATAGTCACGTAACGGGTGATAATAACTTCTTCTTCATCCTCTAATCTAAGCTGGAAATCAAGCGATTCCCCGAAACCGTCAGTAATCATATTAATTAATGTCATTGCATCCTCATCCGACTTAATATCCTCTTTTTCAGCTTCTGAAGGCTCAAAACTATTCTGCTCTGAGACTTGGTGCTTAATAATCTGCTCAGCCATATCCTTATCAGGCATTATTTTATAACTATAAAAAGTCGTCCATAAATCAACATTTCTATCACTCACAGACACTAATTCCTCCCAGACATGGAATTCATTATTTCCTTTCTGATAATCTATTTCAATCTTTTCAAACTCTTCATGCCAGTCACTTTCTCCTTTACACTCAAGTACGTCACCCACTATTTTTTCAGATTCTTCGAAGAATTGCATTAATCTTTCAAAACCAGAACCAGATGATAAGTGCTTATTCATATCATCTGCTAAGAAATCATTAATATACCAGTCAAAAAATTCCTCATTCAATGAATCTTGTAATTGTTCGCGGAATCTGAGAGTTCCTTCATAATTATAAGACTCGCATTCTTTAGTGAATGGTGTTGATTGTCTTGCTGTTGAAACACTCTGCACAAAATTAAAAAAGTCTTCCCTGAATCCTTCACGAGATACTGACAAATAATTCCCTTCATGTGAACAATAACCTTCTAATAATATTTTGTTAGGATAGTTTTCGCAAATATTTTCACAATCATCATACCAGCATTTCTGCATGCACTCCTCTTCACTATCTTCATGAATAATAGTGATGAATCTTTTCGCATCTTCCGGAGGATCTATATAATAATATCCTCCTTTATTCTGAATATAATCAGGCATATTCCTTTCCCCCATTTCATCCATTATACTATTCATTAAGTCCACGCATTCATCATAATCCAATTTGTAAACAGGACCCAGTACTTTTACGAATTCCCTGCCCAATTCATCTAAGTCAGGATTCTCTGAATAGTAAGCATTCTTAAGTTCTTCTTTAAAAGAATTTATGTCATTAGATAATTGGTTTTCATAATAATCTTCAGTGTACTTACGACCACCTAAATTGTATCCAAAACCGTAATAATCCCCTACCGTGTTATACGCTCCGAGAAATATGTTCAAATCATTAGTCTGCATCACGTAACCATAACTTGTTTCATATTTGCTTAATGCATCCTCTACTTCTGATTCAGTCCATCCCTGAATATTATTCTCCTTCAAGTAAATATCATTCTGCTTTTTATAATTCTCAAGCTGAACCACTAATTGAGCTACTGAAATCTCTCCATTATCATAACTACTTGCTACTTCCTCAAACTGTTGTATTGTTTCCGACATAGTAAGCGAAAACACTGAATTAACTGATAAAAAAATCAAGAAAGCAACTAAAATTCTTTTCATTACACTAAATTTTTAGTAAAACCTTACTTAATAATATTCTGGTTCTTTTTCAATCTATTTCATCTTTCATCCTTCTTTACACACAAAATTGTTTGAATTTTCCAGTTATTCTGGGATTAACAAAGCAAGCCTTTTTGATAGGGAAACAAAAAAAAATAATAAGAATGTCTTTCAAGTTCAGAAATCATTAAATAAGAAAATTAGTGATAAAAGTTTTTTTAAGTTCAGTTTATTAGAGTAATCTTATTATTGCATTTTTTGCATTTCTGCCATTCCCTGCCTTCATTATCTTTAGATAGAAGTATACCATAATTTTTGCATTTTGGGCATGGGCACTTAATTTTTATTCCCTTATTTGGATGGTTGTAAAATATTTTAACACCTATTTTTTTTGCAAGCAATTTCTTATTTTTTCTTGCTTCTTCATTTTCACTTACAGATAGTTTAATATACTTCATTTTGTTCTCTTTTACTTATTATTTTCCATCTTGCAGGGAATTGAGCACAATTTTTACATAAATTGTTGCCTTCTTCAGTAACGCGGATTTCTTTTCCACACCAAGAGCATTTATCATAATTCTTGATAATCATATTTCTTAAAAACCTCCTTTTAATTATATATAAAAAAAACCTAATTTTTTTTAGTGGAGAATTAAACTCCAGAGAAAAACTGCTTTTTTTCAACATATTAATAGTAGAAGATCATTATTCAAAAATCTTTGCTATTTATAATACCATAACTTTATAAACCGGTCTTTATTAAATCAAATATATGTTAAAAGGTACAGTTAAATTTTTTAATAATATGAGAAGTTACGGCTTCATTTCCGGAGAAGATGGAAAAGATTACTTTGTCCACGTCAGTGGATTAAAGGAAGGAGTCACTATAGAAGAAGGTGACAAGGTTTCTTTCAAATCAGTTCCTGGAAGTAAAGGACGCGGACCTAAAGCAGAACAAGTGGAAAAAATAACAGAAGAAGAATAATCTTTATTCTAATCTAAAACTTTTTTTTAGTATTCTGATTCAAATAGTTATTACTATTAAAAAAAAAATGTGGATTAAACTTATACAGTTTTTACAAAGAAAGAAATTTCCCTAAAATTATAAATCCTTGCCACTAATCTTATCCTGATTTGATAAGTAAACACCAATGTCTGCTATTCGTTCATCTTCAGAATCATATTCCAATCTCATACAAGTTTTCTTTAATTCATAAGGGTCTATGTTTGGCGTGATTTTTAACACATAACCCTTGCGCCTGTAAGGCAAAAACATGAAGAAGGGATGATTAAAATTCCATAAACAATCAGTCTTTTTAGTCCTCAAGAACTCAATATTAGGATGTTCTTGTTCTAACACACGCTTAACATGATTAACATAATACTTCATACACTCAGCCTCATGATCCTGCTCCTTCCAAATCTCAATCCTTAAAGGAACAACACTGCATAATTTAATAATTCTCTCTAATAAACCCAACTTCGTCATCAAAAAATCATTCCAAAATTACTAAGTTAAAAATGTTATTAATCCTTAAAAAAAAAACAAATTTTAAATAATGATTCCAACATATTATTATTCATGGTGTTTCCTAGAGTCTTTCTGCTGGAAGGACTCTAAGGAATACACCCCACATTTTATTTACAGTAGAATTTATACGGGCATCTTTTGCATTCTTTCTTGTTCTTTTTGAATCCATGTGTGTAGTCGTGCATTATTGATTGCGCTAAGTTCAGTATTAATTCTTCAACTTCTTCCATTGTTTTCTTTTTTCCTCTTCCACTCTTTAACTGCATTATATTATTTTTTATCACATAATTTTTGGGCTTTTCCTGCTCTAGCATTTCGAGTGTTAATATTTTTGGTTCGTATTCTTTGAATTTTTTTGAATTCATTATTGCTATCGCGTAGAGTCCTAATTGTATTAACGCATCATCAGCTGACACGCTTCCTCCTGTTTTGTAATCTATTATGTGCACTTGGTTATTTTTTATTTTGTCAACTCTGTCTATTACTCCATTGAATCTGAAATCTTTGTACATGAAGTCAAAGTATTCTTCTGTGAACAAATTGTATTTTATTAAGTGATTATTCCTCTCCCAGAATACTTTCAGCGCTAAATCCACTTCTTCATCCTTCACTCCCTCCCACTTAGGCTGTTTTAACAAAGAATCCTTTATTTTGAACAATTCTTTCTCGGTTTTGATTTGTTCATTTACTGCTAACTCGCATATTTTATGAACGAATGAGCCTTTATTCATTGCTCCTCCTGTCATTTCATCCCAGTGCGTGGGCATGCGGTAAATCTTGCTGAGTTCAAACCTTTTAGGACAATTATTGTATGCTTTTAGACTGCTTGCACTTATTTTGAAATTGGTTGCATCAAAAACTAATGAGTTTATGACTCCTGACTTTATTTTTTGTTTAATTCTCATTATTCTCTTATCAGGTTTTATAATATCCCAATTATTGTTTAATTCTTTTTTTGTGATTTTTTCACCATTTAATGATTTATATGTTAGAACGTGGTTTATTGCTGTGAGTATGTTATTATCATCTAAACTTTTTAGTAATTGGTTTATGATTATTTTCTTCTCACGCTCTAAGTCAGTGTCCAGTCCGAGGTCTGCAATTGTTTCTTCATCCTTCAAATAAATTATGTTATCATAATCTCCTGGTGTTCCAACACCCATATTTTGTATGAATTCACTTGGTTTTAATTCACGACTGCCTCCATAATCTTTCGCGTGTGTCATGAATAATCTTTTTTTTGCTCTTGTCATCGCTACATAGCAGAGTTTTCTTTCTTCACGAAGCTTCAATTCTTTTTTAACAATTTTTATTTCTTTCTCAAGTTCTTTTCCTTCTAATTCTTTTTCATAAACTTTTTTTAACTGGGGATTCAGTTCGTCAGGAATTAGTGGAAGCATTCCCCCACGATAGAGTGGGAAGTGTCCTTTAGCAAGACTCACTAAGATTACTGTATTAAACTCTAATCCTTTGCTTGCGTGAATAGTCATTAAGTTAATAGCGTTCTCTTCACCGGACTCAGTCTTATGCTCCTGACCCAATTCGTTGTAAAGCTCAAGATAATTAATGAAGTTCTTCAAAGAATACCCATGAACTTTCTGATACTCTTTCGTTAATTGATGAAAATCCCTCATGAGAATAAGACGCTTGTGCCTCAAATCCTGGTCTCCGTAAAACTTGTTCAATCCCAATAAGTCATAACTTTTCATCACTAAACGAGTTAGTGGCTCATTCTTATGCTTTCTTAATTCTTTCAGTTTATTAATAGTGTTCTTAATTATTTTCTTTCCTTCA
The DNA here is from genome assembly GCA_964457955.1 of Candidatus Woesearchaeota archaeon. Lineage (GTDB taxonomy): Archaea > Nanobdellota > Nanobdellia > Tiddalikarchaeales > Tiddalikarchaeaceae > CAYWEY01. The sequence continues at coordinate 2,141 of CAYWEY010000020.1, read as the reverse complement.
AGACTCAAATCAAGTTGTGATAATTTTTTGAATATGACTTCTTGAACAGAACTCTTATTCTTCTTCACATAATTCGCTAAACTAATGCTATCTTCAGGAGTTAAACTATTCTCATAATGAAGTATTCTCCACCAAGACTGATCACCCATATAGTTAGGATTCTCCAAATTATTCACGAGTTCAAGCAAGCTTATGACTGCCTTAACTTCTGACAATCCTAACAAGTCAGTTCCCCCAACAATTTTTAAAGGATAACCACGCTTATCCAATAATTGCTTAACTAAACTACCTTGTTTATGACTTCTGTAAAGAACAGCAATACTACTAAGAGCAACTCCTTCTTTCACTCTTTCATCAATTATTTCCTTAACTTTTCTCGCTTCCTCCAACTCATTAAGGCATGAATAAATCCTTACTTTCTCACCAACCTCATCATTATAAGAAGAGAGTTTTATTGGTGACTCATCAGTATCAGCATAATTATTATCAATAAGTTCATAACTAGCATCCAATATGTGTTGCGTGCTCCGGAAGCTTGTGTCAAGAGAGAATATGTTGTTAGCACCTAATTCGAAAAACTTTATGAACTCGCTAACATTATCAGTATATGCTCCTCTGAAAGCATAAATAGTTTGGTTAGGGTCTCCAACAACAGTAATATTCTTATCATCATTCACTAATTTCTTAATGAGTTCAAACTGGACATAATTAGTGTCCTGGAATTCGTCAACAATCACGTAATCATAATTCTTGCTTAAGAAATCATTACTAACTTGCTTCATGAGTTCAAGAACTCTCAAGTTCAAATCAGCCAAGTCAAGAGCATTCCTTTCTTCTTTTATTTCCTCATATTTTTTCCAGTGATTAATGAATGATTCATACTTCTTGTACTCTTCATAAGCGTCAACAAAACCAACCAAATCTTTTTTTATCTTACTTTTCTCACCTCGCTCAAGACTTTTAGTGTGCAAAGTTCTCAACCTAACAATATTATCCTCATAATGCTCTTCCCAAGAAGCTTCATCATCGTCAAAACTTTTCACTCTTTGCTTAAGAAGATTAAGATGTTTCTCAAAATCTTTTATACCTATATTCAAATCCTTAGATTTCATTATAGTATTAGTGTAGCGCTTACTGTTGTAAGTGCTCAAACCCATCTCATGCAATATTATTGCAGTATCAACACTTGTTATTAGTTCAAAACCTTCCTTAATACCAACTCTTTTACCATACTCATCAAGTATTGATTTGCAGAAAGAATGAAACGTGCCTACTTCAACATCACTAGCATAACCTAATAATTTGTCAACTTCATCCTTCAAATGACTTGCAGCATTATTACTGAAAGTAAGAGCCAATATTCTCTCCTCATTTAATCCTTCACTCTCAACTAAGTAAGCAACTTTAGAAACAATTGTTCTCGTCTTACCAGTGCCAGCACCAGCTTTAACAAAACAAGGACCCTTAGTCTTCTTAATAACAGGCAACTTATCCGGACTCAAATCCTTCAAAAAACTAATCATAACAAAAATAAAACATTGCTTGAATTAAAAATCTTAACATAAATATTTTTTAATCATTTTTTTTTTTGACTCCAATAATCCTATATTTATCCTAGTATTATTTATTTCTTTTTCTCATCCACCTCTAATACTATCCTCGTCTTTAATGGCTTACCGCACTTATTGCAGTAATTATTGACTGATGTGTTTATTTCTCCGCAACCGCAGATTATTGGCTGCATCTCGTCCTCTTCTTTCTCTTTCCTCTTTATTCCATTTGCTTCTAGGATAACATCATCTAATATCCCTACCAGACAAATGGATATAAACATCCACCATCTTACTAGATTGAACCCAGCCAAAATATACTTTCATCTGAGCCTCTTTCAACTTACTAGCAAGGCGGGTTGCACGCGCATGTCGGAAGGCGTGCGGATTAACTTTCTTCTCCACTCCAACACGTTCTGCTGCTTCTCTCAATAATTTCTTGACATAATCATAGGATATTAGTTTTGTCTTGCTCAAATGACTCCACACATAATTATTTACGTCATTCTTGCCCGGATGATTGTTCAACCAATTCCCCAACAAGTTAGTGCTCATCACTATCCTCACTCTGCGTACTCCCGTTTTACCATC
>CAYWEY010000019.1:0-26318 GCA_964457955.1 Candidatus Woesearchaeota archaeon | reverse complement strand
ATCCACATGTTCGGGAAACAAATTGGTGAAAAAAAATACAAAGACATAAGAATAAAACATGCCTGGATTCCAGGAATGCTCCAGGGAATTAGTATTCTTCCAGGAATAAGCAGGAGCGGCATAACCCTTTTTGCACTTTTATATCAAGGTTTCAGCGTGAAAGAAAGTTTCAAGATTAGTTTCATAATGAGCATACCTGTAATTCTTATAGGAAACATTATTCTTGGAATCATGCAGAATTATTTTTTCAGACCAGAATACTTGCTTGGCGTCCTTGTAAGTTTTTTTGTAGGAATAATAAGTATTGATTATGTTCTTAAAATAAGCAGAAAAATAAATTTCGGAACAGCGTGCATAATACTTGGTCTTTTAAGTTTTTTACTTGGATAAAAATTTTCTGTATTTATTCAAAAATTTTCCTTTTTGAATTATTTTAAAACATTCTGCATAAGCAAAACTGTCTGTTTTCAGATAATCTGAGAATACTGCATTGTACTTATTAAGTCCTTTAACTCCTTCTGCATAATCCTTGTATTCTATCCTGCTCTCATAATTATTTATTCCATCAATCTTTTTCTCAATCTCTTCAGAAATATTTACAGTAATATCTGGTTTTCTGACAGGACTCCAAGAATCATATCCTAAAATAGTTATTCTTTCACTAGCAATCCTCATAAGGACACTGGTTACTTTCTTATGAGTATGATGAATATCTCTTTTATGCGGTGTAAGAATTAGTTCGGGATTATTATTCATTATTACTTTTTTCAATTCTTCCTTAAATTTCTTAAGATTCTTATCATTAAGTTTTTTATACTCTAAAAAAACTTGTCTTAATCCCCATTTATCACCAAGCTTTTCTGCCTCTTTTTTCCCAGCAAACTCATCTCTTTCTCAGAATACTTCTTTGTAGGACTCCTTCTTCCGTCAGTAACATAAACAACCAGTATATCTCTGTATTCAGAAAGTTTTAGTATTGTTCCCCCAGCCCATATTACTTCATCATCAGGATGGGGTGATAAAACAATTATTTTACTCATACAAAAATTTTAAAACAAACTCATAATTATTAAAACTTTATGTTTTACTTAATAGGAACAGGATTAAGAAACTGGGATGATATGAGTGTAAAAGGATTAAGCATCTGCAAAAATAGTGATAAAATATTTCTGGAAAGATACACCAGCTTCATTAATGATGATGAAATAAAAAGTTTGGAAGAAGTTACGGGCAGAGAAATAATTGAATTAAAAAGAAGTGAATTAGAGAATGATTTCAGGAAAAGAATACTTATTCCTTCAAAAAAAAAGAATATTGTTTTATTAGTTATTGGCGACCCCTTAACTGCTACAACTCATTTTGAATTATTAAAAAGCTGTGTGAAAGAAAAAATAGGTTACAAAGTAATCCATGCAAGCAGCATATTAACAAGTGTGAGTGAATGCGGATTATTCATTTATAAATACGGAAAGACTTGCAGTATTCCTTTTTTTGAAAAAAATTACAAACCAACAAGTTTTTTCAACATAATCAGTGAGAATCATAAGAACGGAGCCCACACTCTTGTTTTACTCGATATAAAAAAAGAAAAGAATAAGTATATGAAGATAAGTCATGCTCTTAAAGTACTGCTGGATATAAGCAATGAAAAGAAAGATTTCTTCAACAAAAAAACCAGGAGTATTGGAGTAAGCGGGCTTGGAGGAGAAAATCAGAAAATAAAGTGCGGAAATGTGAATGATTTATTAAAAACTGATTTTACATCAAAACCAAGATGCATTATTATTCCCGGAAAACTTAACAGTGTTGAAGAAGATTATTTAAGCATTTATGAATAAAAAAAAACTTTAATAAATTACTAAATAAACTAATATAGTTATGGATTACAAAAAAGTATTTTCTGAACTTAAAAAAAACGGTTTTTTAGATTACGGCAGAATAAATGGTTTACTTGCTTTGCTTGAGAATATTGTTAATGTAAAGAAGAAAAAAGAAGATTCAGGAATAATTGCTGAAATAACTAAAAGAGGTGTTGGAACCTGCAGGATTAAGTTTAAAAATAATGTTTCTTTTTCAGGAAAACCAGAAAAATTTGAGGAAGAATTTAATATTTTAAGAGAAGATTGCTGGATTGAATACGCTAGGAGTGTAAGGGACAAACAATTACTATTAAATCCTCATAATATTAAGGATTCTTTCAAACTAATTATTGTTCCAGTAATCTTAGAAGCATTAAATATTCAGAATATTGATACTAAAAAATTTAAAAAAATAATAGATAAAAAGCATGCTCACATCACTAAATGGTTCTTATTCACAAAAGATGTTAGCGTGAAAACAAGTATTTCTGAAAAAAAATTTATGATCAAGGTCAAGAATTCCTCATTTGAATTAAAAAATCCTGGTATTAAAGTAAGTGGCGGAGTAAAAAAATCAAATATGGGACAATATCCTTTTTTTGAAAATGATCTTTTTGGACCAGGACTCCCATACACTATTATGGTTTTAAACGGTAAAAAAATGGATTACGAAATTAAAGGAAATACAGATGAATTAATTGAAATAGCAGAAGTAATACTCAGGTCAATCCATGATTATATAATGATTGAGCATGTTTAAATAATTGCATTCATGAATTCTTCTACATTAGGATAAACATAATCTGCATAATCATACTTCTTATTATTTGATATATATACAGTGTTCATGCCTGCCTGTTTTGCACCTATCAAATCATCTGTTTCATCCCCAACATAAACACAATCTTTTGGAAGTGTCTCAAAAAACTCAACTATTTTCATAAAAACCTGCTTAACTGGTTTTCTCATACCAATACTGCTTGAAACAAGTTCGTACTCAAAACTAATTCCCATATTTTTCTTAACCTCTTTCCACCATACATTCATGAAATTAGTGCATAATGCTGTTCTGAAATACTTTTTGACTTCCTCAAAAATTTTTTTATCAAAATTAATCTTAAAATCCTTAATAAAATCTTTCCTTATATTCTCAACTCTTCTTCTTGATTTTGTTCTTTCCTTAACTTTCTTCCAGAAATCCATATCACTCATTTCACCAAGAGTTGCTTTAACATAATCCGCATAAAGAATAGTGTGCGCTGAACGAACAGTGCCTTTATAATGACTCACTTTTTTTAACAAGCTAAAAACAGGTTTATTCTTTGTTAATACACCACATAAATCAAATATTACAACTTCAAACATGAGTAAATTAATATATTCTTTAATCTTAAAGTTTTATATTTCAATCATCCATTTATACTTGTTTCTTAAAGTTATGAATAATGAGTCAGGACTGAAAACACCCAACTCGTTTATGAAAGATTTTATATTATCATAATCCACTGAATCAAAAGCAGGATTAAGAATTTCAAGCCCTTCAGGAGGATTCTTCCAAACCTCATCAGGACTTCTTTCTTCAACACTCACTCCTTTCCCTATTGTTGATTTCGGGTCAAACTTATAACTTGTTGAACAAACATACATGGGAGTATCATATTTTTCGCATAAAATACTGATAACTCTTGAACCTATCTTATTAATAACAGAGTTAGGTGTGATTACATCACAACCTATTAAAACCATGTCAACTTTTTTAATAAAATCAATAGCAGCATTATCAACAATAAGTGATGTATTAATACCTGCATTCACTAATTCTTTTGCAGATATTCTGCCTTGATACCTTGGCCTGGATTCTGTGCAGAATACTTTCTTGGGTTTTGCTTTTTTAAGAATACCCATTACATTACTCGAATGGCAGTGAGTAAGAACAATATCATCTTTTTCAACAACATTGCTACCTATTTCAAAAACTTTTTCTTTGGCTTCACCAGTCCTGCCGTACAATGATTTTATGATTTCTTTTGTTTCATTCTTATAATCTTCTTTGCTTGTTTTTCTTGCTTTCCATAATACATACTTTAACGCATTACGCATCATTGGCTCAGTAGGACGTGTATTGAATAACTTCTTTTTAGCTTCATCCAATTCTTTCAGGAATTTTTTCCTACTGTCTGCTTTTGAATGATTAGCAACATACTCAAGTGCTTTAAGTGATGAGCGGGCTACACTGCTCGCTCCCTGAATCTCTAAATTCTTTATCTTTTTTACAGTCTCATCCAACTTCATTATTTAATAAGAATATAATTAACATTTATATTTCTAACGACTTATTAAACTTCTAATGTTCGTCTTACGTCTTCAACTGCCACACTATTCACCTGCTGAACTTTACTAAGCTCTTCCTCCATCTTATCAGTTCCGCCTTTTTCTTCAGCAGTGATTAAGTAAATTATTAAAGCTTTAAGCCCGAAAGCAACAGGACGTATTTCTATTTTACCAACATCCCCGAATTTGGATAATATTTCTGTGCATTCTTTCTTAACAACATCCAAATCAGAGTCAGGTGATTCCGGCATAATTTTTAACTGTATGATTACATCACTCATGGACCTTCAAATCCGCATTTAGAGCATTTATAACTTATTACTCTTTTCCTGCATACATCACACCTCACTATTTCTTCCTCCCCGCACTCAGGGCATGGAAAAATAGTTGATTTTCCTCTAGCACTTATTTCAACATTACAAGAGTTGCATTTAGTTGTTTCTTTCATATACTTAACTCAATAAGAATAAAAAATTTTTAAAACTTACGATATTTAATCTTTTTTATGAATTACAAGCAGGCCATTATAATAAGAAATGATATTGGTATGAGCAAGGGAAAAATTGCTGTTCAGGCATGTCATGCAAGCCTTTTAAGCGCTTTTGACATGTATAAAAAAAACCATATTCTTTTCGAGAAATGGGTTGGAGAAGGTATGAAAAAAATAGTTCTCAAAATAGATTCAAAAGAAGAACTTATGAATATTAAGAAAAAAGCAGGAAGTATAGGAATAACTGTAAGAATAATTAATGATGCCGGGCTTACAGAACTCAATCCTGGAACAACAACTGCTCTTGGAATAGGGCCTGATAAAGAAGAAAAAATAGACAAAGTCATTAATGATTTGAAACTTCTTTAACAAAATTTTCTGCAGCCATTAAGTCTTTCTCATTAGGCCTGCCCTTATTCAACCCCAACCACCTAATAAGTATGAAGTTGTCATGTCCCGGACAATTCCACTCCCCAATTATTTCAACTCCTTTATTTTCCAGTTTTTTCCTGAGTGCTGAATGCATAAAGTTCACAATCCAATTTGATGTCATACCACTCGTGCTGAAAATGAATACTTTTGAACTACTGGGAATCTCATCAACCAAATTCAGTATTCTCTTATCATGTTTCATAGCATATATTCCAGAACCAAGTCCAATAAGTTCTCTTTCCTTCACTTTATCAACTTTGTCAGCTTCTTTTAACTCCGCATCTAATTCATCAGCCATAGCTTTCGCTATTTTCTCAGTATTTCCTGTTCTCGAATAATAAATTATTAATGGTTTCATTCATTCATCACTTCATCAAGCATTTTCTTGGTTGAATAAAATATTCCAGGACGATTATTCTCTAAATTCTTCATCATATTATAAATCAATGCATCCTTTTTTTTAAACCTTAATTCTTTAGTTCCTAATCCCTCCATTTCTGCAAAATGGTTTATTTCATCCTGAGTGAAGCATTCAATCGGGCTTTTCTCGCTAAATTTTTCTCCTTTCAAAAAATATTTTAATCCTTTAACACAGTAATACTCTATAGAGAAAGAATTAATCTTTCTTCCTTTCATAGTGAACTTGACACTTATTTTTTTACCAAGTATTTCCAAAACTTTTTTCAAAACATCCTTATTAATTCCGACTATCCTAACCTTGTCGCCGTAATTTATTAATCCAGTCATTCTTAAGTAAGTCTTGAATTTTCTCAGAAAATATTTACGGTAATGATTCCTGCATAAATTTTTATAATAAACTTTCTTATCACACTTACTACATTTCATATTATCTTCTTTAATGATTTTTTTATAACATTCATGTTTGAAGCATAACTTATTCTAACATGATTTTTGCCCGCAGGACCAAATATTGAACCAGGCATAATCATAATATTATGTTCTTTAAGAAGTTTAAGAGCATACTCTTTATCATCTTCGTTTATTTTTGCAAAGATGTAGAATGCGCCTTCAGGTTTGTAATCAAGAATTATTTTTTCAGAATTATTAATTTCATTGATTATGTAATCTCTTCTATTCCTGTATTCCCTGCATGCATTATTAATATAAATTTCAGGACTATTCTTTATTGCAGTTATTGCTAATTCTTGGCTTATACTTGAAGCACCCACTGTTGTGTACAAATGAAGATTCTTAATAATATTTAATAATTCATCATTCTTTGAATGCATGTACCCAATCCTAACTCCAGGCATTGCATAAGTTTTTGAAAAACTATTTATTGTTATCGTCTTCTCAGGACAAAATTCTCCTATACTGTAATGTTTTTTTTCATAAACAAATTTTTCATAAACTTCATCACTTATTATCCATAAATCATTTTCATAAGCAATACTTGCAATCTTCTTTAATTCTTTTTTTGAATAAACTTTTCCCGTGGGATTTGAAGGAGAATTAACAATAACTGCTTTCGCACTTTCTGCTTTATTTTCCAACTCACTTATACTCGAATAATAACTATTCTTTCCATAAATATTCACTAGTTGTGAATATGCAAGAAATCCTGGATTAGGAACCAGGCATTCATCATCTTTGTTCAGAATAGTTATTAAAACCATATTAACTGCTTCCATACCACCAACCGTTATGATTACTTCACTTGGTTCTGCACGTATATTATTCTCCTTACTTAATTTACTGCTGATTAATTCTCTTAATTTCTTATTCCCCTGAGGGTCTGGGTATTTGAAATTCTTAATATTTTTTAATTCTTTAATAACACATTTTGGTGGATTAAAATCAGGCTGGCCAACTGATAAGCTTAATATATTATTTTTCTCATTCAATAATTTAAGCATATCTGAAACAACACTCTTTTCTGAAAAACTAATTAATCTTTTATTCATTAGTTTATTAGAACAAGTTTTCAATTAATAAGTTTTATATATTTATTCTTTCAGTATAATAATAATAATGAAAAAAGGAAAGATTATTTGCAAAGAATACGAATTTTATTTTAAGGACATAGTCTCTTATAATAAGAGATGTATTTCTGGATTCTGCGATTATTTCATGAATAATGTTGATTATTTCATAAAAAACCCTCTTATTAAGAAAACAGGAAACCGTGTTTTCAGACTAAAATCAGGTATAGCTATTGTTTCAAAAAAACCCAAAATTAATATGGAGATTCCTTATCCAAAATCATTATATGAGTATGGAAACGGGAGCACCAAAGAAAGTATTGAAGAAAATTTTTTAAAAAAATATGATTCAGCTGACAAAGTTATTAAGATTTGGAAAGAAAAAGTTGTTGAAGACATGGTTTCATATACTAAAATAGAGTTTAAAAAAAAAGATATTTATAAAGTGAAAGGTGTTCGTGAAAATAGAGTTAAGTCTTTCCTTAGAGACATGCTTGCCGAAGAATTTGAAAAGACTTCATTATGTTTTAATACAGAAACCAGATTATATATTGCTGAAGGTAGAATTTATGAGAAAGAATGATTGAAGAAATACTGGAGAATTTAGAGAGAAGTGAAAGAAATTATTGGATTAGAGAAATGAAGGATTTCTTCGCTAAAAGCATGGATGCTTTCATGAATTATTTCAGTAGAAAAGGTTATGATGGAAAAATAACTGTAAGAACCCCCCTTCCTAAACTAATGTATATTGAGAAAAATATTATCAAAAAATTTCCAGTAAATAAAATAACAAAAAACCTTATTGAAGAAGTTTATATAAAGAGATACGAAAATGCTGATAAAGCTATTAAGATTTGGAAAAAGAATGTTGTTAAAGAGATGGTTCTTGATGCAAAATTTTATCAGAATAATAAAAGATTTGACGGGAAAAAAGTTTTTTATAAAATATTAGCTGATTTTATTGAAAAAACCCCTTTTTATTCAGATAAGTATAACAAGTTTTATCTTGCCGAACAGAGATTATTATCTGACTAATATTTCTCCCCCAGTCATCTAAATGTATTATTATCCCGCGGGTCGGATTCGAACCAACGATCTTCCGGTGTCCGCTGAAGGCATATCATTGACTGCGCATTTTAATTACGCTCTCGTGCCTCGACTATTAATCTACAGCCGGACGCTTTACCGCTGAGCTACCGCGGGACATAGTATTATAACAATAAATGTTTTTTTAAATTTAACGAATAACTGAAAATAATTTAAAACACTATAGTATTAATTATTTTTTATGGCGAAGAAAAAATCGGTTGCAGGAGTAAGATTAATACGGGGAGAGGATATTGTTGATTCTTTCCATCCTGTTTTCTGGATGTTCATCCACCACTATTTCGGGGCTTCAGCATTAATCATTATCAGCATATACTTATATTTTGGCAGGGTTGTAGAATTAAATGAGTTTATGGGATTAATAACTTTCTCAACAATACTCATAATAGGTGTTTTATGGTTCATAATTGCTGTTATTATGAAATTTTCAGAAATTATTATTACAACCAATAAGAGGGTAATTCATAAGAAAGGAATTCTTTCAAGAGATGTTTCAGACGCGGATATGGATAAAATACATAATCTTAAAATTGACCAAAACTTTATAGAAAGCATTCTTAATTATGGAGAATTAAGTGTTGATACTGCTGGTTCTGAAGGTTACGAACTTGTTATAAAAGGAGTTCCAAGTGTTAATAAAAAACACGCGATTATAAAACACGTAATGGAGTCAGATATTGATGCTTCAAAAGAACATGAGAAACGAGTTAGTGCTGAAAAAACACTTGAAGAGAAGAAAAAAGAGATTAAGAGACTTGAAAGAGAAATTAAAGAAATGGATAACAAATTAAGCGATTATAAAAATCTTGAGAAGAAAATGAGTGAAGATATAAAGAAAGAGCAGGAATTATTGAAAAAAATAAAAGAAAAAAAACAATAATAATCATATTAATGAACTAATTATCATACTCATCGCCGCCTGCTCTAATAATCCCTGTTCAAGCAGATAATCCTTAAATATAAATATGTCTGTTCTCTGCTTTCCAACACATTCACAAACTTCATAATCTTTGCTCATTGTGCAGAATCTTATTTTCTGAATATTGTTTATTAAATCAGATGATAATTCCATCTTTGTTATATTCTCAGGATAAGTTATGATTATAAAATAAGTATTATTCTCAGAATCTCTGACAGCACTGCTCATATCTGCAATAATATAATCCTCTGTAGACCTATTCGCTTCTTTTATTGAAAAATTAGTTTCCTCCAGATTAACGCGGTTGTCTGAATCATTATATAATTCAATCGAGCCGAGGACAGAAATACAGGATTCTGATACTTCTTCAGGCATTAAGAAACTAATGCTGAAAAAATCATTAATCGTGCTCACAGTTTCTTCATTAATGTTGACACATAAAAAAATTATTAACCCCAAAAAACATATTATTCCAGCTGTTGTTAAAGGATTATTATAAAGAAATTCTATGGGGGAATGAATTTTCTCCATAACAACTATCCTGCCTGAATAAGAATCAACAATAACTTTATGCCTTTCTCTTCCTTTCTTTATCACACACTTCCATACATCAACTTTTTTATTAATTTTTTCCAAATTATAGTTCTTAATCTTCTTTTTTTCCAGTTCTTTTTTTAACCTCTTCTTAATCTCAGCTTCATCCAATTCTTCAGGAAGAAGATTCTTCTTATTCAATGCAGCCATTACTTTATTCATCTGAATCTTGATATTATTAATCTCCTCTGTCAATGAATGAATATCTTCTCTGGTAACCATTCTCTTGGTTTTCTTAAAACCTGAACTTATTAAGAACAATAAGATATAAAGAATTACTGCAAGTATTAGTGAACTAATATAATCCGCGAAAATAAATTCCCATCCTAAAACATCTTTAAGAATTAATCCTCCGAAAGAACAGATAAGACCAAGTATTAAAATACTTATTGTTCTGAACAATAAATTCTTACCTGCTCTCCAGCCTTTAAAACTTATTCCTCCAAAAAAGAATGCAAGAATAATGAAACCAATCCTGTTCAATAACTCCATTATTATAGGAATATTCGAAAGCAAATCAACCATTTAAAAAAAAATTAGTTTTTTAATTATTAAAAACTTTCTTAAATAAGTATGATAATACTGGACGGGAATTATCTTGAAGGAGGAGGGCAGATTGTTAGAACTGCTGTTGCATTAAGCAGTATAACTGAAAAACCTGTAAGAATCACTAATATTCGTGAAGGCAGGGACAATCCCGGATTAAAACACCAGCATATTCATGCAATTAATGCTGCAAAAAAATTATGCAATGCAGAAGTGAATGGTTTAGAACTTGGAAGCAGTTTCTTAGAATACTTTCCTGAAAAAATTAAAAATAATAAAAAAGTTGTTATTGAGATACCAACCAGCGGAAGTATTAGTCTTGTTTTACAATGCCTTACACCAATATGCTTGTTTTCAGAAACACCCACAATAATATATTTTAAAGGAGGTGGAACTGCAGGAATATACAGTCCAACAATTGAATACATGAAGATGGTTCATTATCCAGTTATTGGAAAAATTGGTGTTAAAAAACCAAAGATAAAAATTAACAAAGCAGGTTATTATCCTAAAGGAGGATGCGATGTTAAAGTAAAGATTTATCCCTGGAAAAAGAAAAATTTTGTTGAATTAACTGCTCCTGGTGACAAAAAAATAATTTATGGATTAAGTGAAGCTAGCACTATATTAAAAAAGAATAATGTCAGTGAACGACAGACAAAACCTTTCGAAAGATACAGTAATAATTTTAAAATAAGATATTATGACACGCTTAGTATTGGAAGCACGATATGCAGTGTATGCAAAGATGAAAATAATAATATTTTGGGAAGTGTTGCTATTGGTGAAAAAGGAAAAACCTCTGAAAGAGTTGGTGAAGAATGCAGAGAAAAACTGTATTATGAAATTAAAAGAGAATCCTGTGTGGACAAATACATGGGAGACCAGTTAATACCTTACTTATTTTTAGGATGCGGAGGAGTTTTTAAAACATCAAAATTCACCAATCATCTTAAAACAAATATATGGGTATGCAAAAAATTTTTAGATAAAAAAGTTTTTTTAGAAAAGAATAAAATAGTTAGGGTGAAATAAATAAGTATGTCATGGGTTTCAAACTTTGTTTCATTATTAAGCAGTATAATAATAAGTTTAGGAATGTATTATGGATTCAAAATTAAGTACAGATTGGTGAGGATTCCTGTAATTATAACTTATGGTTTATTATTAACAGGTGAATTGCTGGATATAGTGGCAGATTATAATACTAATATAAGGCTTTTTTTTATTGAAATACTTGAAATTTTCATAATCCTCGGATTTTTTGCAACAACTTTTTACTCATGGGACAAGCTTAAAAAAATAAAGTTTAAAAAGAAAGGAGTGTTTAAGTTATAATATGTCAAAAATGGAATCATGGGACAGTTTTTCAAGAATCACTCTGGGCATAATGGGTTTTATTCTTTTCTGGTATGATATGCTCGGCCACATAGACTTAAGCTTCATGAGTTGGGGTGTTTGGATTCTGATGATTGGAGGAGTTTATTTAATGATAACAGGTGCTTCCGGAACGTGCCCAATCAAGAATTATATGAAGAAATAATTATGAATAAATTAGAAAAGATTAAGGATTTTATTAACTCAAGTGAAAAAATAATTCTTTTATACCATATAGATGCGGATGGTGTGTGCAGTGCTAAAATTGTTCATGAATCGCTTAAGAAGATGAATAAGGAAATTATGGATTATTTTCCATCCAGTCCAAAAATGATTAAGAGCAGAGGTTTTCAGAAAGGAATCAGCAAGGATGATCCTGAACTAATTATTTGTGTTGATGTTCCTCTTATTGAGAATGAGAAAATATTCGAGAATAATAAGAAAAAGAAATTCATAGTAATTGATCATCATGGTATCAGTTCAGACCCTAATAGTGAAAATATTGTTTATATTAATCCTAAACTTGATGATGATGAAACATATATTCCTGCATCAAAACTCTGTTATGATACTTTTAAAAAAGTATGTAATGTTAATTTTGACTGGGTTTCAGCAGCAGGAGTTATTGGTGATACTGGAGGATTAATACATAAAGATTTTGTGGAAAAAATCTTAAAAAAGTATGAGTATAAAAAAGCAGAGGATGATAAATATTATTTTAAAACAGTTCTCGGAGAAATTGCTAAAATAATTAATTCTGCAAAAGTTTTCAAAGGAAGTGACGGTGCCCAGAAAGCATTAAGAGTTATTGAAGAGTGCAGGACTCCTGAAGAATTCATGAATAAGTCATATGAACTCAGGATGTGGAAAGAGAAGATTGATAATTACTTGAATTATATTCTTGATGATTTTGAAGCAAATAAAGAAGAATATCCTAAAATTAATCTTGCTTTCTACACTTTCAAACCAGAATACATGATTGGAAGCACTTTAAGCACTTTATTAAGTTTCAGACACCCACATACGAATATTATTATACTTAGTATTAAGAATGGTAAAACAACTGTTAATTTCAGAAGACACGACAAAAAAGTCAGTATGAACAAGCTTGCAAGAGAATCTGTCAGGGGTTTACGCAATGCAGGAGGAGGGGGACACGTTCCTGCTGCAGGAGCTCATTTACAGACAAGAGATGTTAACTTATTTAAGAGAAATGTTGTCAGAGTTCTGAAAAAAATTATGTAAATATTTTTTGATTTCTTCAATCCCTTCTCTTGTTTTACAACTTATGTAAAAATCTGCTTCTACTTCTTTATTCAAATCCGACTTGTTACATATTCTTATTATTTTCTTATCAGGAAAACTTTCCTTAATTCTTTTATACAAGTTCTCCTGCTCCTCCAGCACATAACCACATGACATGCTTGGGTCGAATAAGTAAAGTATTAGTTTGGACAAGTGTTTTAATGAAGTTATTGCTTTTTTTTCAATAATATTTCTTTCTTCATAAGGACGGTCAAGTAATCCCGGAGTATCAACTATCTGAATATGCATATTGTTCTCTTTTATGACTCCCACAATTATTTTCTTAGTTGTGAAAGAATAACTTCTTATTTTTGCTTTTCTGCCAGTAAGGCATTTTAAAAGACTTGTTTTACCAACATTAGGGAATCCTGACACTAGGACGGTAGGATAATTCTTGATTAAGGGAAACTTATTAATTTTCTCCCTCATACTGTCAAGTTCTGTAAAACGGTTTTTGAATTTTTTCATTAATGATTTTACTCTTCCAAAATATTCTGACAATTTAAGGTTCTCACGATACTCCCTGTATAATTTTTTAAGCTTATTCCTCAACCATTTTATACTGCTAATTGCTTCTTCATAGTTTTGTCTTCCTATATCTATAATGATTAATTCTTTATAAAAAGAGGAAAGTTCATCAAATTCCGGGAAATTTTTTATTATTCTGTCAAGAGTATTATCAAGGTATACGTATACTGTCTTCATTTTTTCTTTTACAAAAATCTTTCTTCTCTTATTCTTATCAGGAGTGCCTGGTGGAGATAGCTTATCGCATCTGCGCAGCGCAGCATCAAAATAAAAAATCCCTGGTTCGATTTTATGGATTTTCATAACACTTAAAATAATCCATTAATCTTATTTAAAACATGAGTAATTATACCATAAATTACAGTAAAATAATTAAAAAAATTAAAGAAAATAATGCTGGACTCGTCTGCATTCAATTACCTGAAGGATTGAAGCCTGAAGCATTAAGTATTTGTGATAGGATTGAAGAAGAAACAGATTCTGAGATTATTATATGGGGTGGAACTAATTACGGGGGTTGTGATATTCCATTATATCTTGAAAATCTTGGTATTGACCTTATTGTTCATTTCGGGCATAATGAATTTCCGATATAATACTTTCTAGTGTATAAATATTTTAAAAACAACAGGGATTTTTTGTAAAATATGATTGTTTGCGGAGTTGATGAAGCAGGGAAAGGTCCTGTTATTGGTGACATGTTCTTAACAGGATTCTGTATTGATGAAGATAAGACAAAAGATTTAGTTAAAATAGGTGTTAAGGACTCAAAACTATTGTCTCCTAAGAAAAGGGTTGACATTTTTAAAAAAATAATTAAGATGGCTGAATCGTATAAAGTAATAACTATAAGTGCTGATGAAATTGATAATCGTTTTAAGAACGGAACAAATCTTAACAAGATTGAATTAGTGAAGATGGCTTATATAATTGATGAATTAAAACCCGAGAAAATAATTATTGACTGCCCAAGCCCGAATATTAAAAACTTCAGAAAAGAATTAATTAAAGAATTAAAACACAAACCAAAAAAATTAATTCTTGAGCATAGGGCAGATTACACTTATCCTGTTGTTGCAGCAGCATCCATAATTTCTAAAGTAAAAAGAGACAGTCATATAAGAGAAATTGAAAAAAAACTTGGCGTAATTATTGGAAGCGGTTATCCTAGTGATGAAAAAACAATAAAGTTTCTTGACATGGTTTTTGAAAAAAAACTTTTCAAATTCAAGAAGTATATTCGTGAAACGTGGGGAACATTCAGGGATAAAAAGGCTGAAAAAGAGCAGAAATCTATATTAGATTATGAACCCTGCTAGTGCTTTCATAAAAATAATCAAAGAACTTGGTGGAAAAGAAGTATTAGTAGTCAGCAACAATTATTCTAACACTATTTCTGAAAAAAGATTCAAAAATCTTAAGAATATGGATTCATCAAGCATCCCAGTATATGGTGTTGACGGAGGTTGTGCTGTTGTTGCTGACGGAGGAGGATGGATTTATTCCAAAATCAAAACATGTGTGATTGGTTACAAAAATCATGAAATGATTGAGAAAAATATTAAGAACTATTATTATGGATGCATTAATTTAACAAAAGATTATAAAGACGCACTCATAAGTGAAGAAAAAACATCAAGCATTGATTTAAGCAGGATTCATAAAAAAAACAGTATTGATGAAATGCCTGCAAAAGTTATGAAACTGCTTGAATGGGAGGAGTGTCTTGATTTGTTGAAAAAAATTGATAAAGGAATTATTTTAATGGATTCAGGCTTCCAGCCGGATAATAAAACTGAAGAAGAGATTATAAAAAGAATAAAGAAATTAAGTATTAAAAAAAAAGTTCGTATCATTGGTTTCTGCAAGACGAGCAGGATTAGGACGAATACTGGAAGAAGTTTTTTAGGAGTTCTTAAAAAAATTAGTGAAGAAAGAAATAATCCATGGATTTATCACCCAGTGTTTAAAGAAAAAGATGAGGATTATGAGACAGGAATAGTTAAGATGAATAATCGGGGAAAATATTGTAATAAAATAAACTTTTTTGAGAAAAAGAATATCCTGAAATATTTGAACAATCTTACTTTTTACTCAAGTGACAAAGAATTACTTGGCTATCCTTACCCTCTGCTCAAAGCTGACAAGCTGGGAAGAGTGAGTGATTATGAAAAAAAATCAGAATTAAGAAGGTTCAAACTAACTCACGGGAGCAAGGAATTAATCAATGACTTATTAAGCCAATCATTCCATGAAGAGCTTGATAAAAGAAGGTATAAATAAGGGGAAATTTTATGCAAAATTTTAAAATACTAGATGATTAAAATAATTTAATGACTGTGGGCAAAGTAATCGGGGGGAATGTAAGCCAAAAATTACTAATAAGACTTAAATCCGATTCTGATGTTAATGTTGGCGACTTACTAATCATTTCTGACAAAGAGAACAATTATTATGTTAAAGTCATTAATCTTAATATTTCTTCATTACTGCCTGAACAATTCATTGAGGAAATAGCAGGAAATGATTTAGAATACGAAGAAAGTTTCAATATTTTTGATGAGAAGAACCGTTTTTACAAGATTGCTGAAGCAAAATTATTGAAAATAAACTGCGGAGAATTCATACCCCCAAGAAGTCTTCCAAACCATTTCTCAACCGTTAAAAAAGTTACTAGTGAAGATTTTAAATTCTTAGAAAATGAAGGTGAAGTCCCTATAGGTTATTTAAGGCTTGGAAAGAATTATCTTAAAGATGTTGTTATAAAACTTCCTGCAGAAAAACTCATAAGCCATCACATGCTCGTCACCGCAGCAACAGGTAAAGGAAAAAGTAATTTTTCCAAAGTATTCATAAATGGTTTGATACCTGTAAGAAATAATAGTTGCATAGTTATTGATCCTCATGCAGAGTATTATGGAAGCAAGAATAATAAAGGACTGCGCGACCATAATCTGAACAAGAGAATAGAGTACTTCACTCCAAGATGGGAGGAGGTTCCTGGAAGCGAGGAGTTAAAGATTTATACTGAAGACATGTATCCCCAGAATTTTCACGGCATCATAAACTTAAGCGGGGCTCAGAAAGAAGCGATGGAGGCATTGTACAAAGCGTATTCAAGAAGATGGATAAGAGTTTTATTAAAAGAGAAGCCCGTGAATAAGATTGTTGAAGAATTAGGAAAGAATGTTATGCCCCCCACTCTTTTTGCTCTGAGAAGAAAAATCAAGTACTGTCTTGAATTAACTGATGGGATTGAGGGACTGGTTTTCAGCATAAGAAAAAAGAAGAAATCAAGTATTTTTGAAAAAATTCATCACGCAATACTTAATGGTAAGATAGTTATTATAGACACGAGTCCTGTGGGGAGTCAGGCTGAGAAAATAATAAGCGCTACTATAGTTAGCAGAATGTTTAATTTTTATCGTAAAACAAAACAGATTAATCCTGAAAGCTTCAATAATTTAAAAGAATTATTAATTGTGTTTGAAGAAGCCCCCAGAGTTATTGGTAAAGACGCTCTTGCTAGAGGAACAAATATTTTTGAAAGAATTGCGCGTGAGGGAAGAAAATTCAAGGTTGGTTTATGCGCTATTACTCAAATGCCGAGTCTTATTCCTCCTGAAATACTGAGTCAGATGAATACTAAAATCATACTTGGTATTCCAGCACCTAGTGACAGGCGTGCGGTTGTTGAAAGCAGTGCACAAAACATTAGTGATGAAGGAACTGAAATACAAATGCTTGATACTGGAGAAGCATTAATCACAAGCCCTTTCATTAAGTTTCCCTTACCTGTTAAAATATTTTATTTTGATGATTTAATAAAAAAAGATTTTTCGCGTCAAAAAAACCTGCCCGAGATTGGTGTTTAATAATTTTTATGAAAATATTGTTCTTATCAGATACTCATATTGGAAGAAAAAACTTCAAAGTTAAGGAACGTGAAGAAGATTTTAAAAAAGTTTTCTCAAAAATAATTGATGATGCTGTGAATAAAAAAGTTGATATAGTTATTCATGGAGGCGACTTGTTTGATACAGGAGTACCAAGTATTAATAACTTCATATTTGTTGTTAAACAGTTAAAAAAACTGAAAAAAGAGAATATTCCTTTCATCATTGTTGCAGGAAACCATGATATTGGTGTTGAAGGCAGTTTTCTTAAAATTCTTGATTATCTTAAACTTGCTTATCACATAACAGATAAGAAATATTATTCTGTAAAGAATAATAAACACATATTTAACGGAGAAGTATTCAATAATTTGTTCGTATGCGGTTTATACGGAAGGCAAAGCGGGCTTAATGAAATGTTTGAGAACCTGGTTATTAAAAAACCAAGAGATAAGAAATGTGTTTTCGTATTCCATCATATAATAAGTGATATAAAACCCGTATTTGGAGCGATTAAGACAAGCCAGCTTCCTAAAAACTGTGATTTATACTTATCAGGACACTGGCATTCACATTTTGAAACAACTTATGATAATAAACCATTAATATATTCTGGAAGCACTGAGTACTGGAATTTCAAGGAAATGAAGAATGGCAAACCAAAAGGTTACTACATTATTAGCATTGATGAAGAAATCAAGTACAGTTTTGTTCCTGTAGAAACAAGAGATATTATTATAAAAATTATTGACTGCAATGGATTAAGTCCTAAAGAAGTCACGAATAAATTAAAAAAACTTATTGGAGAAGGAGATAGGGAGATGCTTTTTTTTAAATTAAAAGGAAAATTATCTAAAGGCTCGCGTGCTGAAATCAACAGGCAGGCAATTTATAGTTTAAGTAAGGAAAATAATTACTTGTTCTGCAAGATATACACCAGCAATCTTGAGAATCCGGATGAAGATTTTATTGAACAAAAAAAGAAGAACGTATCTGAGATTGAAGAGGATTATCTTAGAACAAAAGGTTATGATGATGAAGAATTATTTTTTGCAAGAATATTGATTAATAATTTTGGTGAAAAACTTGGTGAGAACAGGTTGAATAAAAAAGTTGAAAAAGTATTTAAAAAAGTGATGAAAAATGCTGATAAAAAGTCTTGAACTCAATAATATCCGTTCTTACGAATCTGTTAGTATTGATTTCAATAAAGGTGTTACTGTCATCACAGGAAGAACTGGCAGCGGTAAGAGCACATTATTAATGAGTATTGAATACGCTCTTTTCGGAAGTAAAAACATTAATAATTCGAGCATTATTAGGCGCGGAGCTGATAAATCCAGTATAAAACTCTCTTTTGAGCATAATGATGATGATTATAAAATAATAAGAGGATTAAAAAGAACAGGAGATAAAGTAATAACTGATTCAGATAATATCAGGATTATAAAAAACAATAAATCTTTATTAATTATTAACAGAGTCAGGGATTTGGATAAGAAGATAAGGGAATTGCTCCAGTACCCTGATAATGTTAAGCCTTATGAAATGTTTGAAATAACTTCTTACACCAGACAGGATGAAATCAAGAGCATTATTGATATGAGTCCTGAGCAGAGACAGGAATATATTGACAGACTGCTTCAGTTGTCAAAGTATAAGATGACTTACAATAACTTAAGGAGTTTAGTGAATTATTATGAAAAAGAACTGGAGCGTTTATCAGAACTCAAAAAACATCAAGAGAGTATAAAAGAAGATATTGAAAAAAATGAGGAAAAAAAAGAAGATAAAGAGAAGAAAATAAGTAAAAAAGAAGAAGAATTGAAAAAGATAAATAAAGAGTATGAAAAAAACAAGAAATTATTAAAAAAAGTTAGAAAAAAATATGAAGAATATGATGAAAAATTAAGTGAAAAAAAAGATTTAAGAACATTAATAACTTCTGAAAAAAAAGTTGTTCAAAAATTAAAGAAGGAGAATGAAGAATTACTTGAAGAAATAAGTGCTTTAAATAAGAGGAAGAAAAAACTAAGTGATAAGAGTTTTGAAAAAACCCAGTCAGTTCTTGTGAATAAGAAATCAGGAGAAGAAACAATAAAGAACAGACTGGAAAGACTGGAAAAAAAGTCTGAAAAACTAATTAGTGTTGAAAACAAATGTCCTTTATGCGGACAAAAAATAACTGAAAAACATATTAAGAAAATCAGAGAAGAAATAATTAATGAAAAAAAAGAATTAAAAAATAATCTTAAAGAAATTGAAGAAATTATTCCTAAGTTAGAAAAAGAAGTAGAGAATATTGAATTAAGAAGAAGAATAAGTAATAAGACAAAAAACAAAAACAAGATTATTGAAAAGAATAAAAAAGACATTAATGAATCAATTGAAAGAATAAAGAGAAAAAAGAAAAAATATGATAAAATTAAAGTAGATGAAGATAAAATAAAGAATCTTAAAAAAGAATTGGACGAACTGAATAATAATGATAAAAAGTTGTATTCAAACCTTAATAGTTTAAGGAATAGTCTGGAAATATTCAGACAGGAGAAAAAAGATATTATTAAAGGATTAAGAGATAAGCGTTCAAAACTTGAAAATATTAATAAAGAATTAAGCAATAAGGTAGTTCTTAAAAAATATTATAATCTTACAAAAAAGTTAAGAAAAGATATTAAGAATATTCGTAAAGTCATAAGAAGAAGATTCTTATCTGATTTCAGACACGAGTTCCAGAAAAAATTCGAGGAAATAAGAAGAGAAGAGAATGAGTACAGTGTTGAAGTAAGCAATAATTATGAACCTGTTGCTTACGCTTCCAACGGTGAAGAAGTCGACGTAAGTTTCTTAAGTGGTGGTGAAAGAACAAGTGTTGCCTTATCTTACAGACTTGCTCTTGCAAGTCTTGCTGCGAACATGATGAGTGTGAGTCCCTCAGAAATTCTTATACTTGATGAACCCACAACAGGTTTTGACAAAGACGATATTAAAATCCTTCCTGAAACTTTAAGAAATATAGAGAATATTCCCCAAATCATAATAGTAACTCATGAAGAATTACTGAAAGAAGCTGCTGATTATACTATTAAAGTTGAAAAAGTTAATAATGTTTCCAGAATATCCTAAAGACTTAAATTAATCCATTTCCTTTTTTTTACTTAAAATGGTTTTTAATCAAAAAAGTTTCAATCAGTTCATTCTTGAGCATGGGATTATTGGTTTTTTCAAAAAACCCATACTAGTCACCAAATATTCTGAAAGAATTTCTAATTTTTATATTAACTGGAGGACTATTGCAGAAGATGTTTATTTGACCAACAAATTATCAGAATACATTATAGATTTTGTTAAAAATAAAGGACTAAATCCTGATTGTTTCATCGGTGTTCCTGAAGGTGCTACAAAAATAGGATTATTAACACAGGTTAATTGGGCTGAGAATCAGAAAGATTATGGAGAAGGGAGTCACGTCCTGTGTATGGGAAGAAGAAAACCTAAAGAGCATGGTGTTCCTAAAGACAGTTTTTTTCTGGGAATGCCTGAAGGAGAAACTGTTGTTATTGAGGATGTTACAGTAACAGGTAATTCAATGCTGTCATTCATTGACAAATTATTAAATCAGGACATAAATATTGTGGGTGGAATAATCCTCACCCATAGGAATGAATTAAGATATGATAATACTAGTATAAGAAAAGAATTTGAAAAAAGGGGAATAGATTTTTATTCAATGAGTAATGCACTTGATTTATTGCCTGAAAAAATAAGAAAGGAAAAAGTTTCTGAAAAAACAATAAGAATATTGAAGGAATATTTTAAAAAATACGGTGAAAAAGAACTGGTTTTATAAGAATTCTTTTCCTCTTTCGCTCGGTTTTATCCTCTTACTCGCATTAGGATATTCTTTATCTAACTCGCTTCCTTCATGATAATAATCAAGCATTACTGCAAGTGCAGCTATTTCACTATGAGGTTGGTTGGTTATGCTTATGTTATAATCAGATTTTTCATAAATGTCAGGAGGAACTTTCTCCCCCCCTATTATTAGTAATAAATCAGTTGATTTCTTGATTGCTTCAATCTTTTCCTGAACAGGCATGCCATACATTGTTAAGTGAATTATGGTGAAATCCTTGTATTTTTTTATTACTTCATCATAATCAGGAAAATAATTTATTTTGAAACTCCCTCCCCATTCCTGAACCACTTTTCTTAAAGAATCATACAATCTGTTATCTTCTTCTCCTGTATAAATTATTTTATCTGCACCGAACGCTCTTGCAACAAGTCCTGCATGAGTGCTTATCCTCTTATCCCTGCTTATTCTGTGATTAAGCCTTAGAACTACTATCATAATCCAATATTTCCCCTATTTTTGAAGAATTAACCATTTCTTCATAAACAACTCCATTAATAACAAGTGAAGGATATTTATTAATATCATAATTTATTTCAAGTGCTTTTATTATACTCATATTAAGAGAAGAATCCAGAGAGAATATCATTAACTGTTCATCCATTAAGTTTTTATAATAACTAAGTATGGTTCCCTGCTGCATGCATCCAGGACATTCCTCCACGTTATGATAGAAGTATAAAACAATATTATAATCAGAAGGACATATTTTTTTAATTTGTTCAAGAGTAATCCAGTTCTTTATTAATACTCTCATATAATCTTTTTTAAGACTAATATAATCCTTGCTGTTAATATCATTATAATCTTCAAAAACTTCAACTTTGTCACCGAGCTCGCCTGCTTGTGAACCAAGTTCATATGATTTTGAAACAAGATAATCACAACTAAGATTTGTTCTCATGACATCAAACAATAATAGTTCAAGTTCTGTGTCTTTAATATTATTTGAGGCTTTTTCTATGCTTGAAGAGAGTGTCTGGGACTTCAAATCATTAATAAATATTCCTAATCCAAGTCCTGAAACAAATATTGAACCTGAAAATATTAGTGCAAAAATAATATAAAAAACTGCGGGCCTCTTCTTATCAACCATACTTCCAGCCCCTGTTTTTTTTTCTGAAGAATAATTTAAAAATTATGCTGTCAATCCAGAAAATTGTCATTAAGAAAGAATAAATGAAGAAATAAGACAAATAATGAACCCAGTTATCTTTTAAACTTATTTTCTCTTTTGAAACTCTTAAACTAAAAAATATTACAATAACAGATAAAAAAGTGAATATTATTGAAAGAATATTCATGAAAGAGAACTTGTATAATTCAAGAGTTAGGTTAGGGAATTTAAGCATGTTAAGTATATCAAAATTTATTGCACCCATACGAATATAATTATTCAAAAAATCTTTACAAAAATTAAAAATAAAATAAAAAGTTATGAATATTAGTGTAAAATTAGACACAATATTCAATGGAAGAATAAAATTGGACAAAAAACTATCTCTTCTAGCGTATAATTCCTTATGCTTTATTGAGTCCTCAATATACCCTGTATACCATCTTCTTCTTTGTTTTATCAAACCGTATAATTTTTGGGGAGTTTCAGTCATAACAATCGAATTCAATGAATTCTCAATCACATAACCTTTTTTTTGTATTCTGAAAGCAATCTCCATATCTTCTGTAAGAGTATCTGTTGAAAAACCTTTTATTTCTTTTAATACTTTTTTTCTGTAAAAACTTCCCGGACCAGGAATAACGTATAAACTGTTGAACAAACTCATTAATTTTCTTAAATAAATACTGAATAAGTACTCAACCCACTGAATCTTTTGAACAAGGTTTTTGGAACCAACTGCTTTCATACTGCTAGTTACAGCAGCAACTTCCGGATTATTAAAATAACCAACCGCATTTTCAGCAAAGTCTTTATGCACGTAAGAATCAGCATCAAGTATTCCTATTATTTCACCACTGCAGTATTTGATGCCATGATTTATTGCAGATGCTTTACCCCCGTTCTTCTTGTTAACTAGTTTTATTAATCCTTTTTGTTGTAGTTTTTCGCAAACTTTTCCTGTACTATCCGTGCTTCCGTCATTAACAACAATTATTTCATACTTATCTTTAGGATAATTCAGTTCAAGAAGACTATTTATCGTTTTACCAATATATTCTTCCTCATTATACGCAGGTATTATGAATGAAATAAAATATTTCTTTGCAGGAACAGGATTGTTCCATAATAAATCATAATTATCTATGAATACTATTATCCAGAAACATCCTAAAAAAAGCATGACGTACAGTAATAAGCAAATTAACATGATTATTAATTCCATTTTTTTTATTCAACCCTGTATATTCTTATTTCATTACATGAGTTATTAATAATCTTTTCTAAATCATAATGCCTGAAATTAGTGAAATTACTTGCATATTGGGGGTATGAAGAGAAATCCATAATCATTATATAATTTGAATTAAGACTCGTAATCCTGTTATTCAGAGAAGAATAATCCTCTGAAAGTGTTAGGCAAGTATTGGATGAATAATAAGAGCATATCGGCCAAAAGTTTGATAAAATGACTGCATCTTTGTTTTCAAAGAATTCACTGACTCCCTTATAATCAGGTCTGCAGAATCCTGAAATATACGTATTCACTCCAAAAATAGTGATTAAGAACATAATCATAAGAATCTTCACTGAATCTTTTTTCTTAAGCGAATAAGATATTAAAAGAGAAAAGAAAGGAAGAATGGGTATTAAGAATCTTGGCCACTTATTATTAAGTAGTTGGAAAAAAGATAAAATAGTTATTAATGGAATCAAAAACCATAAATGTTTTTTTTTATATTCATAGTTAAGAATAATTAAAGGAAGAAGCAGTATGTTAAACCCTATTATTAAAGGAGAATACTTAATATAAGTCAGAGGGTTTGATTCATAAACAGACCATATTATTGCATTCTTAATTGATTGCAAACCTATTATTCTTATCCAAACAATTATGGGTGTCCAGAAAATTATTTGAGAAAAAAACAGTTTTTTATAATCCTTTCCACAGAATATAAAGAATAAAACCAACAATACTGGGTATATTAAACCAAGAGGGTATCTAGTGAGTGTTGCGAAGCTTGCTGATAAAAAACTGGTGTACAGAAATAAATCCTTTTTCTTCTTATGATAAGAATATAATAATATTAGTGAGATAAGTATGAAAGTTGTTCCTGTTATGCTTGTCATATACTTTTTTGAAAACATTAAGTATATTGGACAGCATAAAAGCACTAATACTGATTTTTCAGGTGAAGGCCTGAATTTTTCTGAAAATTTGTAAAAGAAGATAATATTAATCATGAATAATATTATTGGCGCAATCCATAAAAAACCATTAAATAAAGTGAGTATTAACGGAAAAAGAGGAGGTCTTTGTTCTTCAAAATATATCTGGTTTCCTGAAAAAGTTTCTGCATTCAGAAGATAGACATACTCATCCCATTCCATTAAAGGCTTAATAAAAAGAATTGTTAATAATAATGCGATTAATACATAATATTTTTTTTTCATAGAATCATCTCTTTTAACAGTATTGTTGCATAAACTGCTGATGGTGCAGAGAAGCTAATAACATAATCATTATTTGTTATTTCTTCTATTTTAAAATCCTTTGGGAAAAAAACTGTTTTTCTTTTTGTTCCAGTGCATGATATTTCAGGATAACTGCTTACTTTGAAATCTTCTGCACGAACATTCTCTTTTTTCATTATTTCATCCATCACTGAACTGCCTATTGATTTTAATTCAGAGTTATAGCCGGGAATCTCGAGTTCAAAAGATGTGAGTAATTCATTGTTTATTAATTCAGATATTGTCATATTAAACAAGTAAGACTGGTAGGAATAAATAAAAATTTTAGCAAGATTCCGGGGAAGTTTTCTGAAAGCATTAACATAATCATTTGAGTGCTTATTTAAGTGTTCTAAAAGAGTGAGTTCAATCCTTAAATATTTAGGAAATTTCAGTAAAGCATTTTTCCAGTCCTTCCAATTATTTTTTAAAAAATTTCTTGCATCTCTTGCTTCTTGTGTTTCATTAACAGAAGTTTTTGTCAATAATTCAAACATTGCTTTCTCATATTCTTCTTTAAGAATATGTTTGCCTATTAAGTGATTATTTTGTCTCGTGCCGAAACGCTGTTCTCCGAAAAAATTAGGAATTCCTTTAATACCTGATTCATTAATAAAATCCTCCAGCACGCGCCTCACTTTTTTACATTCATAATCTCTTACTCTAATTACAAAAGAATTTCCTTTTAAATCACCTATATTAATTCTTTCATCACTATAATAAAAATCTGACAAATTTATATCCTTTATTCTTATTTTCTTAAGTGTTTCAATACTCACATTCTTAATACTTATTCTCTGACGCGTCAAGGCATTCTTGTCTTTTGTTCCTGCAAAACTTATTCTTTTCCAGCTTATGTGGCATGCTCTTGCAATCTTCTTAACTGCATTAATTGTGCTCCAGTCTTTTTTTTCAAGAATACAGTGTGTGTATTTTCCTTCATCTTTTCTTTCATAATCCCTGCTTATCTCACTCACTGTAAAATCTTCAGGCTCTTGCTTAATAATTCCTCCAGTAGGCGGGTTTTTTATGAAACTGGTTTCGACACCTATTCTCAGGTAATCTATAACTAAATCATTATACATTTTTTTCATACCTTTGAAAACAATGGGTTCCAGTCAGCATCTTTTAATGTACCGTTAGGATAATACAGTTTACAACTGCATAAACAATTCCCTGTTATTTCTTCTGATATTTTCTGGGGAGAATAAGTGCAGGTGCAGTCAGTAACGTTTGCTGTTGTTAATGGAAGAACTTCTTCATTAACATACTCTGTGAATAATTCGCACTCTCTTACTCCTTGTTCATATTTTCTTTTCTCCATATATTTCTTAATCATGAATCCTGAACCTAAGAAAACTATTGACAATATTATTATTCCTAATAATAATTTAAAGTATTTTTTTTCTATCTTAAACTTGAATTTTTTAGGAATCCTGATTTT
>CAYWEY010000018.1:0-28193 GCA_964457955.1 Candidatus Woesearchaeota archaeon | reverse complement strand
TTTTATTAGTTCTTCGAATAAGACTATTTTTACATCTTTAAATCTTTCTTCCCATAATAGAGTATACTTACTGTACAAACTTTTCTGGAAATAGTATAATCCTCTATGGAACTTGTTTGGCACTTTTTCTCCTTCTTTTTTCTTAATATAGTCTTTAAATTTGATATAGAATGGTTTTACTTCTGATAAAGAATGTATTCCTCTAGTGTTCTTGTTATGTAAGGGTATTTTTTTGTTTTTAACCGCTTTTTTAATTGATTTTATTTCTGATAATATTATTTTTTCTTTGGTCTTTCCTTTCATTTCTTTTAATATTTCATCATAACTTCTTTTATCAGGGAGTATTGGTTGTTTTTGTTTATCCATATAATGTGAGTATGTTCTTTTTGCAGGGTCTCTTATTATTATGATTGTTTTTGGTTCTTTTTCAAAATATTTCTTAATTCTTCCAGGAGTTTTTTTGTTGTATAAATAACTTGTTGTTGCATCAAGAATTATTTTTTCTTTTTCTTTAAAGATTTTATTAAACCATTCATTATTTTTTTTTATTAATGATTCAGGCAGTAGGAAGAAGTTGGTTTCTTTTAAGTAAGAATCAGATATTCTTGAATGATTAATTATTGCATTGTATAAAGTGCTTGTGCCTGACTTATATACTCCAGGAATTATTATCGCTTCTCTATTTTTCATATTTAGTGCTTCCATAGTTTTTTTGTTTTTGGTTTTTTTTTATTCCAGTATTCGTATTCTTTTTTTAGTATTTTTCTTGTTTTATTGTATTGTTCTCTTGTCATCTTTGGTTTTGGCTTGTATAATATTTTTTGAGGTATTATTTTTTTTATTGTTTTTGTTATATTTATAGGGACATATTTTTTTGCAATTTTTTTTATTATTCTTCCGAAATTGTTAGGTATTTTTGTTTTATGTTCGTGTTCTAAATCAAGTGCTTTTTTTTCTGGTTTTAGTCCGAGGAATTTGTATATTTTTTTGAGTTCTTTTTCAGGGTTTTTTATTAGTTCTTCGAATAAGACTATTTTTACATCTTTAAATCTTTCTTCCCATTTTTTTATGTGTTTGCTGTACAGACTATTCTGGAAGTATTTCATTGAATTTTTTCTTTTTTTAAGATATGTTTTTTTAAATTTTAAAGGAAATAGTTTTATTTTTTTTTCTTTGCTTAAGTAATTCTGCCAGTTCTTTATTTTTTTATAGAATCCTTTTTCAACTTTCTTATCTATCTTGTTCACATTTTTATTTTCAGTTTTTTTTATTTTTTTAAAGTCAGGTCCTTTTATTTGTTTTATTATCTTATCATAATTTCTTGTGTCTGTCTGGTTTACTTTTTTCTTGAAATGCAAGTAGTGGGAGTATGTTCTTTTTGCAGGGTCTCTTATTATTATGATTATTTTTGGTTCTTTTTCAAAATATTTCTTGATTCTTTTTGTTATTCCAGGATCATCAAAATATTCAGGAGTGCAGTCGAGGATTATTTTTTTTTCGGGGAAGAATTTCATGTACCATGAAATATTTTTTTTTATTTTTTTTTCAGAGAGCAGAAAAAATCTGGGTTCTTTAAATAAAGGTGTGCCTATCATGCTGTGTTTTGTTAAAATCTTGAATAATGTGGCTGTCCCGCTTTTTTTAGTTCCAGGTATTATTATTGCTTTTTGTGATATTTTTTTCATAGTTAAACACGTTCTTTATTATTTAAAAAATGATTTGATGAAATTTATTAATAAAATTACTCCTATTAATATATTGATGAATGGGAGTGTTATAAACTCTAATAGAGCGTTTTTTTTAACATAATATGTGAAGTGCTTCCGGTATTTGTAATAAGTGAAAAGATTGTAAATTATTGGTATAATAATTATGTAGGGTTTGGCGAAAGATAATATTATGGAAAATAAGTAAATTATGGGAATAATTAAAGTTAATAAGGGTTTATGGTTTTTTGTTTTTCTAATATATTTTAATAATGTTCTTCCATACCATGAATATCTCTTATTAAAATCTTTTGAGTTTTCTATTTTGGAATCTCCATAAATAGTATATTTTAGTATTCCATAATTATTGCTTTGTTTTTTAATATGTTTCCAGAATTCTTTATCCTCACCATACTCTAATTTTTCATTAAATGGTTTTTTTCTTTCTAATATTTTTTTATTAAAATAAGATGGAAAATAATTGGGAGCTTCTAATTTTAGACCATAATCTTTTATATTTATTAAATTGTTTAAAAAATTCTCTGTAATTAATGGTTTGAACTGAATGAATAAGTAATCAATATCTTTTTCATTGAATAATTTCATTGCTTTTTCTAGTTCTTTTAATCTTTTTCTTTTTTTAGTTTTTTCATCACCATCGCAAAAATTTATTATCTCTCCTGTTGCTTTTTCATAACCTATGTTTCTTGCAGCACTCGGGCCTTTTCCAGGATCTTCGTAAAACTTTACTTTTTTGAATTTTTTCTTGAATTCTTTACTTATTTCAGGACAGACTACAATTATTTCTTTTTTATCATAATCTTGTTTTTCCCAGTTTTTAATACCATTTTCTAATCCTTCACTTTCTTTTTTGCTTATTATAATTATTGAAACTTTTTTTTTCTTCATATTAATTAAATTGATGATTGTTCTTAATTAATATTTTTTCTCTTGTAAAAGATTTTTAAAATTAAGAGTTTTTATCAAATATTATGAAACTATGTATTTTTAGTGACGCGATTTTTCCTGATATGGGGGGTATTCAGAGGCTTAGTTATGAACTTCCTAAATTTTTATCAGAGTCTGAAAAAGTTGAAAGAGTTGATGTTATTTCTTTCTGCAATAAAGGCAAGCGGGTTGAGAAAGTTAATGATAAATTAACTATTTACAGATTTAGTAAGAGAAGGGGTTGGATGAAAGGGATTTTATTGTTTAAAGAAGTTTTGAAGAGAAGGGATTTTGATGTTTTTCATTCAATAACTATTATTCCCTCAGGTTTTTATATATCTTTGATTTCTAAATTATTGAATAAGAATAGTTTCATAACTGTTCATTTTTATGATGTAATGTCTTCTTATAAGAATCCGCTTTTGAGAAGAATGGTTCAGTTTTGTTTTAATAATTCAAAGATAATTTTTAACAGTAACTTTACAAAAAAAACTGTTAAGAACTATTATTCTGTTAAGGATAGTAAGGTTATTTATCCGAGTTCTATTGTTCCATCTTTCAAGAAAAGAGATTTGAGTAAGTTGAGAAAAAAATTAGATATATCTGATGAAGATTTTGTTATTCTTTATATTGGCAGGTTCATTAAGAGGAAGGGTGCGGGTGATTTAGTTAAATCATTATATCTCATCAATGATGATAATATTAAGTTATTAATTATTGGAGGCGGACCTTACAAGAATGAGTTGAATAGTTTAGTTGATAAATATGGTTTAGGTGATAATGTAAGAATATTAACTGATATTGAGAAAGTGGATGATTATTATGGTGTTGCAGATGTTTTTTCCATGCCTTCTAAGAAGACAAATAAGTTTGGGGATATTGAGAGTTTTGGCATGGTTTTTTATGAAGCTCAGAGTATTGGTATTCCATGCATAAGTACTAGGAGTGGGGGTATTCCTGAAGCTATTAAGGATAATTATTCTGGTTTCTTGGTTGATGAGTCTTCTCCGGAGCAGATTAAGAATAAGATATTATTATTAAAGAATAATGAAGAGTTGTATAATAAGATGAGTGATAATGCCATGAAATTCTCCAAGAATTTTTCTATGAGAAAAATTGCTGAGGATTATTTAAATTATTATTAAGATTTAATTTTTCTGAAGAATGA
Organism: Candidatus Woesearchaeota archaeon; assembly: GCA_964457955.1. Taxonomy (GTDB): domain Archaea; phylum Nanobdellota; class Nanobdellia; order Tiddalikarchaeales; family Tiddalikarchaeaceae; genus CAYWEY01. The sequence goes on along the minus strand of CAYWEY010000018.1, from coordinate 24,371 downwards.
TTCAACTTCTTCAACACTTTCCCAATTACCTACATCCATGTATTTCCCGTCTAATTTGACTGTTTTCACTTTTTCACCGTTCTTTATGCCTAATAGTATGCTGTCTGTTATCTGGTATTCGTCTTTCGCTCCTTTCGGCGTCTTCTCTATATAATCAAATATTTTTGGTGAGAAATAATACATCCCAACTATTACAGGGTATTTCCCGTTCTTGAGTTTTAATGGTTCTGCTTGTTCTATTGAGGGTTTTTCAATCGCATCTATTAATGTATTGTTCTTTATCTTCAGGCACCCGTATCTTGTCGGGTCTTCTACTTCTCTGTACATTATTGTTGCGAACGGTTTTTCTTCTTTATGCATTTTTATCAGTTTTTTTATCTCTTTTTTCGGGTATATGAAACTATCACCCAGGTGGACTATGAATTCATCATTTATCCATGGTTTTGCCTGATGTATTGCGTGAGCGAGTCCTTTCCTCTCTTCCTGGAAAACATAACTTACTCCCAGTTTTTTGTATCCCAAGTATCCTGCATTGCCTAAGTGATTCATTATTGCTCCTTTATGCTCACCAACTATTACAATTATCTTATTCACTCCTCCTTTCTCGTGGAGTGTTTCAACTGCGTGGTCAATAACTGCTTTCCTGTTTATATGGTATAATTCTTTCGGGTTCGCTCTCGTGAAAGGATACATCCTGCTCCCGACTCCTGCTGCAGGGATTACTGCTGTGACCATTCTTCCTCCACTTCTTTCATCATTTTTTTCAGTCCTTGTTTAAGATTTATTTCAGGATTCCAGTCCAGTATTTTTTTTGCTTTAGTTATGTCAGGAACTCTCCTCATAGGGTCGTCTTTAGGCAATTCTTTATACACTATTTTTGACTTGCTTTTTGTCAAGTCTTTAATTAAGTGTGCGATTTCTATTATTTTGTATTCTTTCGGGTTTCCGAGGTTGAATACTTCTCCGCTTATATCTTTTTTAATGCTTGTCTTGTATATCCCGTTTATCATATCTTTAATATGGCAGAAGCTTCTTGTCTGCTCTCCTTTTCCATAGACTGTTAAGGGTTTATTATTAAGTGCCTGATACATGAAATTCGTGATTACTCTCCCATCATTTTTTCTCATTGACGGACCGTAAGTGTTGAATATTCTTAATATTCTCGTATCAACTTTCATTTTTTTATTGAATTCGTAGCATAGTGCTTCTGCGAATCTTTTGCTTTCATCATAACAGCTTCTTGGTCCGTAACTGTTCACGTTCCCCCAGTATGTTTCTGGTGTTGGTATGATTTTTGCATCCCCGTATACTTCGCTTGTGCTCGCCATTATGAATCTTGCGTCATCTTCTTTTGCTTTCTTGAGCATATTGTATGTTCCTCTCGAATTTGTGAGTAGTGTTTCAAAAGGATATTTTTGATAATCAGGCGGGCTCGCCCTGCTCGCGAAATGCATTATTAAGTTTGTTTTTTCTGTTTCCAAGGGTTCAATAATATTGTGCTGTATGAATTTAAATTTAGGCTCTTCAACAAATTCATCTATGTTCTGCATTGAACCGCTTCCAAGATTATCCACGCAAACCACTCTCCAATCTTCATCCAAGTATTTTTTGCACAAGTGGCTTCCTATGAATCCTGCTCCCCCAGTAATCAGAACTGTCTTCATCATTTTTTATGAAAGAATTTGCTTTTAAAAAACTTTACTTATTATGAGGATAAATTTTTATATATTCTACTTACTCTTTTTATATATGCGTAAATCTGTCACTCCTATTATTACTATCGTCTTGTTGTCTTTGATGACTGTTAGTGCTGTTGGTGTCGCGTTTTTCTGGACTTCTAATGTTCAGTCTTCTATGCAGGAGAGTGTGGGTGCTAGTGTTGGCAGTAGTCCGGGTGGTGATTGTTCTCGTCTTAATATTGTGAGTGTGCGTGGTGATAGTGTTAGTGTCAGTAATGTTGGTTGTGACACTGTGGAGAATGTATCTGTGGTTGTTGATGGTGTATTGACTGAGTATGAGGTTGGTCTTGGTCCGGGCCAGGCTACTACGATTAGTTTGGTTGAGTCAATGAGTCGTGGTGAGAGTCATTGTGTTAGTGTTGTGTTGCCTAGTGGTGTGAAGAGCACGGAGTGCATGAGTGCTGGTCAGGCGACTGAAGAAGCAGGGTACTTTAATAGTTCAGAATCAGATGGTTGCGAAATAGTAGATTTTAGCGGGGATAATGCTCCTCCAGTTATAACTCCTCTTGCTGAAATTGCAAGATGTCATTATACTTGTCGTGATACTCCAAAACAATATCTTTATTTGAAAGTTGAAGTTGAGGATGATGTATTGATTAAAGAAGTAATAGTTGAATATTTTCAGTCAAGTTCCTGCGATACAGGGGGCAATAATATAACTATGAATAAAGATTTTGGTGAGAATGATTATGAGATATGGTTTTATCCTAGCGGAACGCGAATGTGCACCAGAGTTTATGCAATTGATTATGCTAATAATACTGAAATTTATGATTTTGGAACATCACCTGATTTAGGTTTATGGTCTTGTGATTGCGGATATTCTGACAGTCCTCCAACTTTTAGTGGTTATGATATTATGCCCTCGTCCCAATGCATTTATAATACTACTGGAGAATTCTATATTGGTGCCGAGATTAATCCTGCTTCAGGTACAATAAGAATCGCAGCTAATTTTTATTCACCTAGTAAATCGAAAAGTTCTCATGAGGAGGTTGTCTTGTTGAACAATACGGTTGATTATCTTTTTGAAACGGATTACTTACCTACTCAACCAGGGAATTATGAAGTTTACATTACAGCAACTACATCTCATTCTGTTCTTCCTTATACTACTGAACAATTTTTAGGAGAAGTAAAAGTGAATAATACTGGGATATGAATCACTTTTGCACAAAAAATAAATTATTATGTGCAAAGCCCAAAGAATTCATAAAATATATAAATAAGTATTACGATGTATTACGTTATGTCAGAACGTACTCGTGTTTCTTTGACTTTGGATAAGGATATTGTTAATCATGTTGACCATTTTATTGACGGTCGTAAAATAAGAAATAGGAGTCATGCTGTTGAAGTTCTTTTGTCTAAAGCTCTTAAGAATAAGAGTGTTAATAAAGCGTTCCTCCTCGCAGGCGGGAAAGGAACCCGCTTGCGTCCTATTACTTATGAGATGCCTAAACCAATGGTTCCTGTCAAGGGGAAACCCTTACTCGAATACCATATCAACTTCCTGAAAAAATATGATATTACTGACATTATTATCAGTATCGGATACTTGGGTGACCAGATTAAGGAATATTTCGGCGACGGCTCTCGCTTCGGCGTAAATATTACTTATGTTAAAGAGGATGATGCTTTGGGAACAGCAGGCCCTATCCGACACGCGAAACACTTACTTGATGACGGGCCTTTTGTTGTCATAAACACGGATAATTTATGGCATCTTGATTTTAATGCTATGCAGGAGCAGCATTTCAAGACTGACAGTATTGCCACTCTTGCTCTTGTTACTGTTAAAGACCCTACTCCTTATGGTGTTGCCAGATTATCAGGAAATAAGATACTCGAGTTTGTTGAGAAACCGAGTATTGAGGATGCTCCGAGCAGATTGATTAATGCAGGAGTATATATTTTAAGCAGTAAGATTTTTGATTATATTCCTGACAAGAAGCATTCCATGATTGAGACTGAAGTCTTTCCAAAAATTATATTCGACGGCAAACTTTATGGATTCACTATGGCCGGGCAGTGGCTTCCGGCAGGAACTCCTGAAGAGTACGAGAGAGCTATAAAGGAATGGGAAGGATGAATTTTGAGAAAATTAGTAAAAAAATTTTTGGTTCATACGATATTAGGGGAGTTTATCCCAGCCAGATTAATGAAAGAATTGCTGAGCGCATAGGCAGAGCATGGGGTTCTTTTCTTAAAAGAAAAACTCGTGTATGCGTTGGTTACGACACTCGAAGCACTACTAAAAAAATACTATCTTCTTTTCTTGAAGGAATTAAGAGCACGGGATGCAGTGTTGTTAATATAGGCAGAACTATTAATCCTATTACTTATTTTTATACATGGCATGAAGGTTTTGACAGTGGTGCTTTCGTGACCGCATCTCATAATCCTCCTGAATATAGTGGTTTCAAGTTTATCAGGAATAATGGGGTTTCTTACATTAATGAATTAGAGTATATAAGGAAATTGTTTGTTAAAGGAGATTTCATAAAAGGTGAAGGCAGTATTACAAGAGATGATTCTGCTCTCAAGAAATACAAGAATTTCTGGAAAGAAAGGATTAATATTAAGAATAATGTTAAAGTAGTTACTGATTCTTTCAATGCTTCTGCTTCTCTTCTTCTTCCTGAAGTATTGGAGAATTTCGGTATTGAATGTATTTCTCTTAAGAATAGTGTTAAAGGAGATTTTGGGGGAGTCCGGCCCGAACCAAGCACCACTAATCTGAATGAATTGTCTGAGAAAGTTGTTAGTGAGAATGCTGATTTTGGCGTCGGATTTGATGGTGATGCTGACAGGAGTGTATTTGTCGATGATAAGGGAAGAGTATTATTAGGAGGACTTATGCTTGCTGTTTTTTCTGAGAATATTATTAATAAGGGAGACAAGGTTGTTGCAACTATTGACTGCCCGAGCGAGGTTGAGCGTGTTGTAAAGTCAAACAACGGACGCTTGTTGTACTCGCGCATAGGTCATAGTTTTATTGAAGAAAAAGTGTTGAGAACCGGAGCTGTTTTCGGAGGTGAGCAGAGTTCTCATTTTTATCCTGGCAAGTATTACTGCTTCAGTGACGGTATTGCAAGCACTCTTCTTCTTGCCCAAATCATGAGCACTAGTAGTAAGAGTTTGTCAGAAAGTATTGATATGCTTAATATTCACCCGACTGAGAAAATTTATATTAATGCAGGCACTCACAGAGTTAAGGATAAGGCTCTTGAGCTGATTATTAAGCGACTTAAGAAAGAGTACAGTGAAAAGCGTATCGAGACTCTTGACGGCATCAAAGTCTTTTTGAACAATATTGAATGGATTCTGATACGCGTCTCCAACACAACTCCAGCAATTAATCTGGGGTTAGAGGCTGAAAATAAGAAGAGGCTTGATGAATTATTGAAGAAATTCTCTAATATTATTAAGGAAGAGATTTCTACAGCTCGAAATCTTTAAATAATTCTTTGCAAACCATGCAGTTTTCATAACTATATTCATTTTCTGTATAATGAGAGTATTTTCTTAATTTTTTTGCAAGACTCCTGACACCATTATGTATGAATTCCTTCATTAACGAATTTTTTAAAGCTTTTTTGTATAATTCAATTACTGGTTTTTCAATAACATTCCCTAATGAGGGGGGGTATTTCATAACAGCACAATAGTAGTTCTCCTTCTGGGTTTATGTTGAGCCATACTTCTTCTCCAGGAATTTTCGTATGCGACATTTCAGTCAGGTGAAACATTGTAACCCCGCATATTAATCCAAGTCTTACTTCTTCTTCAGGAAGATTCTCCGCCCTCCCTGTTTTTAGGGGTTTGAAATTTTCATCACCCCTGTCAACTCTTATTTCTATCGGGTTTTTTTCATATTTTTTTCTCCAATTGACTATTATTTTGTAAAAATTATTTTTTACTTTCTCTTTCTTAATTCCCTGCTCTTTATGGTACTTGTCTGCTCCGCTCCATCTTATTCTGTCAAGTCCTATACTGCTTAATTCAAGAAGTCTTTCTTCCAGTGTTTCAGGATTTTTTATCCACCAACCATTTGTTTGTGTTGATAATTCGCATTCCGGGAGTTTTCTATCAGCATATGTTATTATTTTTTCAAAATAAGGAACTATTGTTGGTTCTCCTCCTGTAATGCATAAATAAGTTGTGTTTTCAGGAAGATTATTAATCACTCTTTTCGCATCATCGTAATCCATTGTTTTTCCGTCAGGACCTGCTCTGCAGTAGCAGTGCCTGCATTTAATATTGCACTTGTTTGTTATTCTGAAGTTAAACTGGTATTCCATATTTAAAAAATTCTTTAAAATATTTTTGTATAAATAGTTTTTGTTATAATTTTTTTTATAATAGTTTTGTTTTTTTTTGAAAAAAATGATTTAAATACTCTATTTTTATTCTTTTTTCATGAATCCTTTCAGAGAATATGATGTAAGAGGTGTTGTTGGGGAAGAACTCTTGTATGGGGATGTTGAAAGTATTGGGTTGGTTCATTCTAATTTTTTGAATCAGGAATCAGTTATTGGTTTTGACCAGAGATTATCAAGCAGTGGATTGTTCAATAATTTCTGCTCGGGATATACTGATGGAGGTAATGACTTGATTAATATAGGGCTTGTTCCAATCAGTGTATGTAATTTTTATGGATTCAAAAACAACTTGCATAATGTGTATATTACTGGAAGTCATACTCCCAAGAATTATAATGGAATAAAATTCTTCAATAATAGAGGAGTTATTTATAATGGTGAACTAAGAGTTCTTGAGAAGCGTTTTTTAAAAAAAAGTTTTTATCCCTCTCTAGATAAGGGTGTTGTGAAAAGTGTTGATTCAGCAGTAAATGATTATATTAATTATATTCTTGAACGAGTGAATGTTGAGAAAAGTATGAGAATAATTCTTGACTGCGGGAATGGGACTGCGGGAATAGTTGCTCCCAGATTGTTAGAATCCTTGGGTTGTGAAGTTATTGTCCTGAATGAGGAGCCTGACGGCAGTTTTCCTAACAGGAGTCCGGAGCCATGTGATGAGAGTCTCGGGCTTCTTAAGAAAAAAGTTGTTAGTGAGAATGCTGATTTTGGCGTCGGATTTGATGGTGATGCTGACAGGAGTGTCTTTGTTGATGATAAGGGGAGAGTTGTTGATTCAAGCCTAATCATATCTTTTTTTGCAAAGCATTTGTTAAAGAAAAGGAAGGGTGATTTAGCAGTCACTGTTGACTGCTCAAGCATTATTAAGAATGTTTCAAATAATATTGTGTGGTGCAGTGTTGGTATGAAGAATATTGACAAAGTTTTAGAGAATAATAATATTGTTTTTGCAGGAGAAGTCAGCGATCATTATTATTTTCCTGATTTTTTTCCTTTCAGTGATGGAATATTAAGCACTGTGAGAATGGCTGAAATTCTTAGCAGTTATGACAAATCTTTTAATGAATTATTAAAAAATTTCTTTACTTACCCGATTAAGCATGGTAAAATAGTTTTTGATAATCATGAGGATAAGTTCAGAGTTTTTGAAAAAGTCAAGAATCATATTTTGAATAATTATTCTGACGCGAGTTGTGTTGATGGTGTTAAGTTTTTCATTAATTCAAGCGACTGGGTTCTCATACGACCCAGTAATACTGAGCCAGTCATAAGACTGAGTGTTGAATCCAAGAATGTTTTAAATGAGACTTATGATAAGTTTTTTAGTCTTGTAAGTAATTTTTATAAATGATAGTATTTGGGTAATAAATATTATGAAGACTGTTATTATGGCAGGAGGGTATGGTACTCGTCTTCAGCCAGTGACTTTCCGCACTCCTAAGTGTATTCTTCCTCTTGGTGATAAGAACAGTATTCTTCATATTATAGATAATCTGTCTGATTCAGGTATTAAGAATATAATAATTAGTTTGAATAAGAATCAGGAAAAAGTTAAGGATTATTTGGAGAGTCTTAATCTTGATTTGAATATTGAGTATTGTTTCGAAGAAACAAGCAGTGATGATGACAAGCTTGGTGCAATAGGTGCTGTGCGCTATATTGTTAAAAAATTTGGTTATGATGATTACTTGTTTGTTGGTGCTGATAATTTTGTTTCAGGAATTGATTACAATGATTTCATAAGTTTTCATAAAGAAAAGAATGCGGATGTGAGTATTGCTCTTTATGAATTAAATGATGTGAGTAAAGTAAACCGTTTTGGTATTGGTGTTATTGATTCTGATGAGCGTATTCTTCGTTTTCAGGAAAAACCGAGCGTTAAGGATGCTGTGAGTAATCTTGCAAGCACTTTCATTTATTTCATGAATAATGATTTTTTGAAGAAACATCTTGAGAGTTATGTTAGTAAAGAATTAAGTGAAGGAAGAAAACCAGATAATGTAGGTGATTTATGGGCTCATTTCTGTAAGACTCTGAATATTTATGGGTTTAAGTTTAATGGTTTCTGGGGTGATGTAGGACAGCCGGATTATTATGTTGAGACTAATCGTAAAGCGCTTGATAATATTAGTAAGAATATTCATGAGAGTGTGAGTGTTCCGGATTCTTCTAAAATAAGTGGTAAAGTAATTATTGAAGAAGGCGCGAGTATTGGAGAAGAAGTTATTATAATAGGTCCTTGTGTTATTGGCAGAGGAGTCAGTATAGGAAGCAGTTGCATGATCGGCCCTTACACTACACTACTTCATGATGTTGAAATAAGTAGGAATAATGTTATTACTGGGAGCATAATCATGAGTGGTGTCAAGACAGGCAATAATGTTAAGATTAATCACGCAATTATTGACGGTAATACTGTTATTAATGATGATTCAAGTATTCACGAGCATGCAATGATTGGTTATAATTGTGTTATTTCTTCCGGAACCCAAGTATTGTATGGAAGCAAGATTTGGCCTTTTATTCGTCTTGATGAGAATTCTATTATTGACTCAAAAATTCATTACCCGATTCATAATACTCCTTACAATAATATTGTGAGGAACAGTTGTTATTGGAGGGATTGAAATTGAGGAATGAATTTCTTGAATATTTCTGGAAAGAAAAAGATTATGCTTTCAAAAATTTTTATAATAATTATGAAAAAGCATGCAAGAATAATGAGGAGTATTCTATTATTATGCTGGGATTACTTCTTGAGGATCCTTTTGTTAAAACTCTTGTTCATTATCTGGATGATGATAAAAAGATTTATGATATTTTTAACAAATTATTGGATAATGAAGAAAATAGGTATGACTGGTTGCATAAGTTTTTAGTTAATTACGAGTTCCGGATTGATGAGAATAATTTTTTTGTTCTTAACTTAAGGCTTGGGGATAAGATTGAGTCTTTAGGTGAAGGAGAATCATTGAGTTTTGATGAATGGGGTTTTATTTATGACAGTATTTCTTTTGAAAGCATTATTGACTGGGGATGCAAAATTATTGGTTAACTCTGTAAATCTTCATCCATGATGTTGAATATTTTAGTTCGTATTGTTCTCCTGCTTGTGTTAATAATAATTTTCCGAGAGTAGTGTTGCACAAGTTTTTTGAAACCCATAAACCTGCATTAGGATGGTAAAGTATTAAGCACCCGGGTATAATAGGATAAGTCGTGTTTTCCGGAACTATTTTATAAGTATTCTTATCCAGCTGGAGATAAGTTGTTTCCGGAACCATTGTCTTATTATTCTTAATCATGAAAGTATTAAAGCTGGGTTCGAGTCTTATGTAAAAAATTGTTCCTTTATCGCTTTTGAAGTAATTATTTTCTTCTCTTCTTATTATTTCAATATCATAACTCATATTCTTGTTTATGCTTCTCAGAATATAAGGAATCTTAATCCAGTCTTCCTGCTCAACTATTATGACTGAATTATTAACCCATTTCATGTCATCTTTTTCATCCATTAAGAACCTGAAATAGTTTGATATTGTTCCCAAGTATTGTCCGCTTACACTGTCCATTTTTGCTCTTAATCCGTAATACAAGTATATGCTTCCTCTGTCCCAAATAGTGTACAGGCAGTGGTTTGATAAATCGTTCTCTTTTATATAACTAACTGCTTTTTGGTGCTCCTGAAGAAGTATAGTATTGAGTGTGCGCGCATTATAAGCAGATGTGAGTATTAGGAGAATAATTGCTATTGCTGTCAATATTCTTGTTATTTTTTTCTTCCTGAAATAATAAAATAGGTATGTGAATAATATTATTATTGAATAACTTGCTATATACCGGAACCTTATTGCCTGGAAGAATAAGTATATTGACGGAATTCCGAGTCCGGAATAGTATAATAGTTTTTTAGGTTTCTTGAGAAGCATGAGTACTATTCCTATAGGGAATAATAATAAAATATTATTAACGTAGAGGTTTTGACCAATACTCCAACTGAAAGGAGTGAGTTCGTTTATGTGTGTGAAGAACCCGCTTTCCGGTCTTATTAATTCCATTGGTTTTATGTCAGGCTTAATAACAAAGTATGATATTACTAAGAGCATTATTATTCCTGTAAGGAGAATTGTTTTCTTCTTCTTATTCATTTTTTTTGTTGATTTTAGTATTAATACTCCCAGAATTAATCCTGCAATAAGGAATGAATAATATTTTATTATTATGTCTTCAAATAGTAATACTTCCTGCGTCTTAATGATTAGTATTATGAAAACTATTAAGTTCCCTGTTATTAATGATATTCCTTTCTTAATCACTTTTTTTTCTTTAAAGTAAGTGTACAATAATTGCGCGCCTAGGGTTATATTATATGCTATTATTCCTACAGGATATCCCTGCCATACAAAACTTCCTGCCCCGAGTATTATACCACTTATTAATGGCTTGTTTATTAGTAAGAGTGCTCCTAGTATGAAAGGCATTATTAAGTGGTCGCCCCGGTAATACCAAATATTGCTCCGGGTTATATTAATATAAGAGACTGCAAGGATTAGTGTCGCGACTATTGCGTAATCCTTGTTTATTCTTTTAGCATAAAGATAGAATAATATAGTGTTTATTATTGTGAATAATATTATTGTCAACTTAATGCTTGTTTCTGCTCTGAAAGGCAGTATTGTTGGTATGAAGTAGAAACCGAATGGTTGTCTTATTGTTCTCTCCATGCAGGTATCATTCTCGTATATTTTGTGAGAGAATCCGTTCTCTTTGTAGTAATCTGTTATTCTTATGTGGTGGAATGTGTCGCTTCCTAAGAAATTATTCGTTCTGAAAACAATTGTTCTCAATATTAATGCAAGTATTATTATTCCAAGAAGTTTATGCCATGTTTTCATAACTAATAATCTATTATTTTGCTTTGTTTTATTATTTTTGGAAGAAAGAAAAAAAAAGGAGGAAAAAAAAGGGGGTCCTCATCTATTAAGTATAATAGTTTTAAGTAAAAGACTTTTCTGATAATATTTCCCGTATTCCGTTATACTAAAATTTTATAAACCATAATTTTTTATCATCTTTCTTAAAAATGAGCCGTGTTTATGCATATAGTGCGGGAGAGGATGTTGAGAAGAATATTAAGAAACTTCTTAATGATTTGGACTGGAAGAAGAAGATTAAGAAGGATAGTTCTGTTTTTTTGAAAGTTAATATGAGTCTTGATTCTTTTTATCCTGGTGCTAACAGCAGTAAAGAATTTGTAGGTCCGCTTGTGGAATTATTATCAAACCGTGCTGAAAGAGTATTTGTAGGGGATAGTGATCCGAGTGCAGGGAGTTGTGATAAGGCTTTAAGAATTACTGGTGTGGGCAGAGCAGTTATTGATGCGGGTGGAGTTCTTGTTAATCTCAGCCGTCAGCCTCTTAAGCGTGTTTCGCGTAAGGATTGTCTTTATTTCAAGAAAGGAGCAATGCTGCCCAGAGTGCTTGTTGATAGTGATGTATTAATAAGCAGTGCGTGTGTTAAGACGCATATTTTTACTGATATAACATGCAGTATTAAGAACTTGTTCGGCTGTCTTCCCGGACGCAAAGTATTGTATCATCCATGGCTTGATAATGTTATTAGTGACGTGTTTTACTTGCTGCGTCCTGATTTCGCTATTACTGACGGGCTTGTTGGTATGGAAGGAACGGGTCCTGTTGAAGGCAGTCCCGTCCCTCTTAATCTTGTTTTCGGAAGCCGTGATTTAGTGAGTAATGATAGTTTTGCTTCTTCTTTGATGGGTTTTAATCCTGAAAGAATAAGGCACTTGTCATTATCTGCAAGCAGGGGTCTTGGTGAATTATCTTTCTCCCCTAATTATGATTATTCGAATATTGATAGTTTTGAACCCGCAACTGTTGATAGTGTGAGTGCTGTTCAAGATTTTTGTTTGAAGAATCCCTTATTGTATAATTTGTGTTATAAGACTCCTTTTTATCAAGTATTGTATCGTGGTGCTAAACTAATCAAGAATGTTAGGCGTTATTTTAAGCGTAAGAATTTCTAGTGGTGTTCTAATTCTCTTAATAATAAGTCTATCATTAGTGCTGTTCCTATGAAGAATATGCCGCTTATTGTGAGCATAGCGCTCAGTATTGTTGCAGGAACCCTGCTCACTGTTCCGTATATTAAGTAATCATTAATAATGATTCCTCCAAGCATGATTCCTGTTATTAGGAATATTAATCCAGATGTTCCGAAAACCATGAAAGGGTTGTAATCCCTGATTAGTCTTACTGTGGTTCCGAGTATTACTAATCCATCTGTTATTGGTCTTAGTTTTGTTTCTCCTTTTCTTTCTCTGTAAGTTATGGGGACTTGTTTTATGCTTAATCCTCTTTTTTTTGCCTCAACATTCATTTGTGTGTAGAAGTCAAAGTTTCTTGTTGTTAAGTATAATTTTTCGAATCCTTTTTTTGTTATTGCTCTGAGTCCTGTCTGACTGTCATCTATGCTTGTATGGTATAATTTGTTGCTCAGCCAGGATAGTATTTTGTTTCCAATATTGTTTAATTTTTTCATGCTTTTATTTTCTAATCCTGCAAACCTGTTCCCTATAACGTATTCTGCTTCTTTTTCTTTTATTGGTTTTATTACTTTAGGAACATCTTTTGGATTGTATGTTCCGTCACCATCTATGAATACAACTATGTCTCCTTTTGCTTTTTTTGCTCCAAGTACGCAAGCGTCTCCGAATCCCTCTCCACTCTGATAAATTATTTTTGCTCCTGCTTTTCTTGCTTTCTGGGCTGTCTTGTCTGTTGAATTATCCACAACTATTATTTCTGCTTTCTTCACATTCTTTTTTAAACCTTTTATGACTTCTGTCACTGCAGGCTCATTCATTGTTGGAATAATTATACTCGTTTTCATCATTAGTATTATTTTTGATAACTTTTTTAATATTTTCTTTTTTATTATTTTTTTATGAAAACTGTTGTTCCTTTATGTGTTCCAAGAAGTGGTTCTTCTCTTCTTGCGGGCGTGCTTCATCGTCTTGGTGTTGATATGGGAAATGATTCTGATATGTATAAACTGGATTTTATGAATAAGTTTGGTTGTTATGAGAATCAGGATTTCTGTCGTTTACTTAATGTTGTTCTCGCTCGTTCAGGAATCATAAGCGGATGGCATGAAATACCTGATGATGCAAGAGTTGAGAAAGTTGTTAATAATTTTAAGCCGCGTATTAAAAGAATTATTAAGAAGTATGAGAGTAGTTTGTGGGGTTGGAAGGTTCCTGGTTTTTATTATATTATACCTTATGTTCATGAATTATTAACTAATCCTTATTATATTTTTATGGAGCGGGATGTGGACAGTGTTGTAAATTCTCAGATAAGTATTGTGTCAAAAACTGTTTTTCCCAATATTTTTAATTCAATGTCTGTTTTTAGGCCAAAAATCTTGTTTAAACTTGCTTTTCGTTGGTTGAAGAAGTTTTTTAAGAAGGGTAATGTTTTGCAGGATGAGGGTTTGATTAGGAGTGTTGTTGTTGATGGTTATTCTCGTATTGAGAATTTTGTGAGCGATAAGTCTTATGTTCGTGTTGGTTTTAAGGAGTTGGTTAATCATCCTAGGGTGGTTATTAATCGTTTAATAAGATTTCTTAATATTAATCCTTCTCAAGAAGAGGTTAATCATGCTCTTAGTTTTGTTCATCCTGAACTCAGGAATTTTTAATCATTGTTTTCCTGTACTGCACGAATTTTGTTTTACCATTTTTTCTGTATAATAATTGTTGTTCTTCAAGCGTTTTTGAATTTATGAAATCTACTTCTATCTTGTTCTCATCCATATGTATCTGGTTGAAGCAAGGTGCTGATTTTGCTCTGTATTTTTTGCTCGCGCTTGTTCCACAATAAACTAGTGGGATGTCCTCAAATATCCATACGTGCGGTACGTGCCTGTGCCCCATTAAGACCAAGTCTACGTTGTTCATTCTCACAAGTTCTAAAGCGTCTCCAGCATCCCTTAAAATGTTTTCTTTCACACCAGAGTATGGCACGTCTATTAAGTGGTGGTGTAGTGCTAGTATCTTGTTTTTGTATTCTCTTCCTGTTTCCGGATTTTTTTGTGAGAATTCTTCAAGTATCCATTCAAGTTGTTCTCTTCCCAACTCTCCTGTTGATGTTCCATCTTTTGCGCTTCTAAGCCCGAGTATTATTGCGTCGTGTTCATTTATTTTTTTGCTTGTTCTTATAGGGCCTATGTATTCCTCGAATAATAATAGCCCGTAATTTTTTGCATCATGGTTTCCGGGCACTGAAATCATTTCAGGATTTATCTTATCTAAGTATTTTTTTACTTTCTGGTACTGGTATTCTCTTCCTTTATGCGCCAAGTCTCCAGTGCATACAACTATGTCTGGATTAGCGTCATTTATGTAATTTATTGTGTTTTTCAAGTATTTTTTTCTGAATTCACTGCTTCCGTAGTGAAGGTCTGATATTTGTATTATTTCCAGCATATTTTTTTATTCAAAGATTAGTATATATAAACTTTTAGAAATATTTATATACTTTTCCTATTATATTAGTATAAATATGAAGTTATCTGCTAGGGGGGAGTATGCTTGTCTTGCCTTGATTGATTTATCTAAGCGTTTTAATCAGGGTTATGTTAAGATTGAGAATATTTGCGATCGTAATAATATTCCGCGCAAGTTTTTGGAGCAAATATTATTAGTGTTGAATCGTGCGGGTTATTTGTCAAGTAAGAGAGGTAGTAGTGGGGGTTATATGCTGAAGAAAAATCCTAGTAATATTTGTGTTGCTGAGATTGTTCGTTTGATGGATGGGCCTTTGGCTCCTGTTGGTTCTGCGAGCGAGCATTTTTTTGAGCATTCTCCTGTTGAGAATAGTGAGGAGCTTCTTGGATTATTCAGGAATGTCCGTAATGTTGTATCTGACAAGCTGGAGTCAGTTACTTTTGGTGATTTGTTATGAAATATAATGCTTTTTATAAAGCGATTAGTTATCGTTTGTTAGGAACTATTTTTACTTTTTCTGTTGCTTTTCTAATTACAGGCAGATTGGATTGGAGTGTTTCTATTGGTGGTTTGGAAATGTTGTTTAAAATGTTTGCTTATTATTTTCATGAAAAAGCATGGGGGGATTAAATTTATAAATTATAAATTATGAGGTGATTATTAATGACGGTTGTTTGGTTTACAGGGCTTCCTTGCAGTGGTAAGACGACTATTGCGGATGCTCTTGAAGAGAAGTTGAGGAGTAATGGTTTAAATGTGGAGCGTCTTGATGGTGATATTGTGCGCAAGCGTTTAAGCAGTGATTTAGGTTTTTCTCGTGAGGATAGGAACACTAATATTGACCGTATTTCTTTTGTAAGTAATTTGTTAAGCCGTAATGGTGTTATTGTGCTTGCTTCTTTTGTAAGTCCTTTCCGCAAGAGAAGGCGTTTGACTCGCAGAGAGGTTGGTGAGCGTTTTGTTGAAGTATTTGTTAATTGTCCTGTAAGCGAGTGCATTAATCGTGATGTTAAAGGAATGTATAAGAAAGCTTTGAATGGAGAGATTAAGGGTTTCACTGGTGTTGATGATCCTTATGAGAAGCCTTTGAATCCTGAAATTATGGTTAACACTCATGAAGAGAGTGTTGAGGATAGTGTGAATAAAGTTTTTGAAAAACTTGTTAATATGGGAGTTGTTGAATAGTGTCGAGTAAGCCTCATGGAGGAAAATTAGTTAACAAAGTATTAAGCAAAGATAAAGTTGCGGGTTTTATTGAAGATTCTGATAGTATGCCTTCTCTCAGTCTTAATCATGATGATTTTCTTGAACTGCGTAATATTGGTGAAGGAGTTTTCAGTCCTTTACAGGGTTTCATGACTAGTTCTGATTTTAATAGTGTTATTAGTTCTTACCGTTTAAGTAATGAGTGTGTCTGGACTATTCCAATAGTATTAAGTGTTTCCAAGAAAGAGGCAGGAGAGTATAGTGAGGGTGATGATATTATTCTAGTGAGGAATAGTGTTCCTGTAGGAGTACTTCATCTTGAGGATAAGTACAAGCCTGACATGAATGAATGGTGTATGAGTGTTTATGGAACTATTGATAAGAATCATCCTGGTGTGAGTAACGTATTCTCCAATGGTGGTGTTCTTCTTGGCGGGAGTATTGATTATTTTAATAATGCTGAATCAAGTGAGCATCGCTTGTCGCCTAAAGAGGCTCGTGAATTATTCCGGCAGAATGGTTGGAGAACTATTGCTGCTTTCCAGACAAGGAATGCTCCTCACCGTGCTCATGAGTATTTGCAGAAGACAGCTTTAGAAGTGGTTGACGGTTTGTTCGTTCATCCCTTGATTGGTAAGAAGAAGAAAGGAGATTATCGTAATAATGTTATTGTCAGTGCTTATGACTTGTTAGTGAATCATTATTATCCTGCTAATAGTATGGTTTTCGGAGTATTGACTACTATGATGCATTATGCAGGTCCTGTTGAGGCTGTTCATCACGCGATTATGCGCAAGAATCACGGTTGCACTCATTTCATTGTGGGCAGGGATCATGCGGGTGTGGGTGATTATTATCAGCCTTTTGCTGCTCATGATATTTTTAATGATTTTCCTGAGCTTGGTATCACTCCTGTGCGTTTCGGTAATGCTTTTTACTGCAGTAAGTGCGATAGTATCAGCACTTCAAAAACTTGTCCGCATAGTAATGAACATCACTTGATTTTCAGCGGGACGAGAATCAGAAAAATGCTCAGGGATAATACTAAAGTTCCGGATGAGATGATGCGTCCTGAAATTTATGATTATTTGAAAAATAATAAGGATTTGTATGTGGATTAATTTTTATGAAAACTGTTGTTGTTTTATCTCTTCCTCGAAGTGGTTCTTCTCTTCTTGCGGGCGTGCTTCATCGTCTTGGTGTTGATATGGGTAGTAATAAGGGTTTGGAGAACTATAAGTTTTTGAATAAGTTTGGTTGTTATGAGAATCAGGATTTTTTGAGGTTGAATCATAATATTCTTGCTCGTGCAGGACACTTGGGTTTCGGATGGTATGATATTCCTGATGATGCAAGAGTTGAGAAAGTTGTTAAGAATTCTGAATCATTTATTAAGAAGATTATTAAACAAAATGAGAGTAGTTTGTGGGGTTGGAAGGATACTCTTACAATTTATACTATTCCTTATATTCATAAGTATTTGAATAATCCTTATTATGTTTATTTGAAGAGAGATGTGGATAGTATTGTTAATTCTGAGATTCGTTCCGTGAACTTGTTGAATTCTTTCTCTTATTTTAAGCGAATCATTTCTTTTTTTTCTCCCAGATTGATTCCTTCTCTTTTCTGGAGAGTTTTTAAGTTTTTTTTAAGAAATCCTCTTTTTTTCAGGAATCATAAGTTAATGAGAAGAATTACTGTTGATGGTTATGAAAGAATTAACAATTTTGTTAAGAATAAGAATTATTTGGTTGTTTCTTTTGATGATTTGATTAATGATTCAAGGAATGTTGCTGAAGAATTATCAATTTTTTTGAGTATTAATCCTTCTGAAGAAGAGGTTAATCATGCTCTTAGTTTTGTTCATCCTGAACTCGTGCATTTTCAAAATACTTAAATAATTTAATTATTTATTTTCTTAAATTATGTTTGATTATGAGTTTTTGAATTTTAGTTTTTTCTCTGTATTAGGTTTTTTTCTTAAGATTTTTTTGTCTTTTGTTTTTAATAATTTAATTCCCGGATTTTTTTATATTAATTATTTCTTTGTTCATTTTTTAATCATAATAATTGCTTATTTGATGTATTCTGTTTTCACTTTTAAGACCAAGTTGTCCTTATCTTCGTTCTTTAATTATTTCAAGAGTGTATTTTTTCTTAAAGTAATTGATTATTTTTTCACTAATTTTTTAGTTTATACTTCTCTTAATAATTATATTCTGGCTATTTTTTCTTCATCTTTTATTATTCATGTTTTAAGATTCTTCTTTGTTAAGAATTTTGTTTTTTAATCATGTCTTTTATTGTCTGGCTTAGTGAGTATTTTCTTCTCCATCCTAAATTCTTTATTTTAGTATTGTCTCCAACCATTACTGACTTGTCATCATCTTTCACTATCTTTATTCTTGCTTGTTTACCAATTATTTTTTCCACCATTCTGATGTACTCTATTTTTTTTATTCCTTCTCCGGAGCAGATATTGTAAGTTTCTCCTAGTTTTCCTTTCTTTATTATTTTCTGTATGCATCTCATTGAATCAATGGCGTGAGGTACTCCTGTTATTGGTTCGAGTAAGTCTGCTATTCCTGAAACAATAGGTGATGCAGGAATATTATTCGAATCTGATGATATGGATGATTTGGTTAATAAGGTTTTCAGATTATTATATGATGATTATGTGAATAAAGGATTAAACCATTGTTATGAAAAGAGTTTAAGCAGAGAAGAATTCATTAGTTTACTGAATAATATTAGAGGATTGTTTTGAATTAAATTAAGAAACAGGTATTGTATTATGTTATGGTTGTTATAATATAATATGTTATAGATAATTAGTACCCATATTTTTTCATTATATCAGAACAAATATTGTTAAATGTTTTCTTTTGTTTTTTTGTCCATGTTTTTTTCCAGTCTTTCTTCTTTCTTTCTTCTTCAGTTTTATATGATGAATTCATTTTTTCATTTTTCTCAAATAATTTAGTGACTTTTTTTTCGAATTTTAGGTTCAGGAATTCGCATGCTTTTCTTAATTCTTTTTCAGGATTTTTTTTCACTTTCTCTAAGTAAATTCTTTTTATTTTTTCAGGATTATTTTTTTTGAATTCATCTAGTTTTGTTAAATATTTTTTATAAGTTTTACATGCTAATCTGAAATTTTTTGCCCATTTTGTTTTAAATCCACTATTTATCATGGAATTAACAGTGTCTCTTCCGTTTCTTACTATATGAATGTATTGTGCTTTGGGAAAGAGCATTTTTATTCTTGGCAGATGAAGGGAGTATAATGGTGTTTGTTCTATCCATCTTTTTCCTTTTGAACGATTAGTGTATAATGAATTAATACCCTTTCCAAGGTGTTTGTAAAACTCTTCAATGCTTACTTCTTGTCTTGACAGCCAATGGTGATACCCTCTTTTTGTACCAAATTCGTATGCTTCTTCTCCCATGTTTATTATTTTAACAAAAAAATCTGATTCGGCAGATAACCATGTTTTTGAATGTTTTGCTAAAGACCATGATGTAACGCTGGTTCCTGAGCGGGGGCATCCAACTACGAATATGGGTTTTTTACAAATATTGATTTTTTTTAAATCATTGTTGAATATGTCTGTCATAAAATCATTTGTTTAGTTATATAGTTAAAAAAGTTTTTAAAAAGATATTTGTCTATTCATCTTTATGAAATTAAAAAAGTACAGGCACTTGCTTAAGCAATTAATTAAGTTTGACTTGAATGTCAAATATAAAGGAAGTGTTCTGGGTATTTTCTGGAGTTTGCTTGAGCCGGTTTCCAAGTTTGCCATAATGTTCTTTGTCTTCTCTTTTCTTTTTAATAGGGATCCTGATTTCCCAGTATACTTGTTCAGCGGACTTATTGTATGGCAGTTTTTTTCCAAGTCATCGCAGAGTAATGTTAACCGTATAATATCCAAGTCAAGTCTTGTTAAAAAAGTTAATTTTCCGCGTGAAATACTTGTTGTCAGCGCTGTCTTAAGCAATACTGTTGACTTTTTTGTAACCCTTATTCCCCTGTTTATAGTCATGGTTTATTCCAATGTCTTGCCTGGGATAAATTTGTTTTTTATTATTCCTTTTCTTATTGTTTTCTTACTGCTTAACTTGGGTGTTGGTTTTTTCTTGTCCAGCACTAATGTTTTCATGAGAGATATTCAGTATATCTGGAATGTTATTCTTCGGGCAGGTTTTTACGCCACCCCTATTTTTTACGAACTTAATACTTTCCCTAGAAATGCTCAGATTCTTATTACTCTTAATCCTGTCACGGGTTTGGTGAATTTTTTCAGGGGTGCAGTGGTTTATGGCACGAATATTCCCTGGATTAGTTTTGGTTATTCATGTATTGCGAGCATCGTAATATTTATTATTGGTTTTTTAACCTTTAATCATTACAAAGGGCGTTTTGCTGAGGAAGTATGAACAAAGTTATCAATTTAAGAAATGTTAGTAAAGAGTTTGTTGTAAGGCATGACAGGAAGAGAACTCTTTTTGAAAGACTCTTCAATAAAAACAATGAGAAAAAAGATATTTTGAAAGCTTTGGACAATATTAATCTCAATGTTAATGAAGGTGATGTTATTGGTGTTATCGGACCTAACGGGAGCGGGAAGAGCACTCTTCTTAAAGTTATTGCAGGTATTATGGAGCCTAATAAGGGGAGTGTCTGGACGAACGGCAGGATTGTCAGTTTCATCAGTTTAGGTGTTGGTTTTCATCCTGACCTGACTGCACGCGAGAATGTTTTCTTGTACGGTGCAATCATGGGATTAAGTGAGAAGTATTTGAATGAAAAATTTGAGGAGATTATTAGTTTTGCCGAATTGGAGCGTTTCGAGGACACTAAGTTGCGCAATTTCTCTAGCGGTATGCAAGTAAGGCTTGCTTTCAGCACTGCTATCCAGACTAATCCTGAGATTTTATTGATTGATGAAGTCTTTGCTGTAGGTGATATGAGTTTTAAAGAAAAAAGTCTTAAAGAATTAAACAAGTTCAAGAAGGAGGGTAAGACAATAGTTTTCGTCAGTCATAGTCTGGACCAGGTTGAGTCTTTCTGTGACAGAGCAGTTTTTTTGAAAGAAGGCAGGATTGTCAAGAAAGGCAGTCCTAAAAAAGTTATTAAAACATACAAGAAATCTAATTAATAAGTATAATTATTGTCAGCATCTTCTAAACTAGGCAATTCTTTGTCTTTTTCAGCTATGATTAATTCATCCTCAGGTATTTCTAATTTTATTAATGTATCATCATACCTTATTCCTGCTTCGTGCTCAGGACTGTATTCTTTTGTTACTTTATAACAGAATTTCGTATCATTTTTTAGTGATAGGAATCCGTGCGCGAATCCGGGCGGAACCCATAACATTTTCTTATTCTTTCCTGTTAGTTTCGCGCTCACCCATTTCCCATAATGTGGCGAGCCTTTACGTATGTCAACAGCATAATCTATTGCTGAGCCTTTAACTACTCTGACGAGTTTTCCCTGACTCATAGGGTTTTTCTGATAATGAAGTCCGCGGAACACTCCTTTTTTTGATAATGATTCATTTTCTTGAACAAAATCCTGCGGTATACTATTCTTTTCAAAACTTGACTTCTTGTATGTCTCCATGAAATATCCTCTGTCATCCCTGAATACTTTTGGAATTATTAGTATTACGTCAGGAATCTTTAGTTTCTTGAAACTGAAATCCATTAAGTTATACTTAACTTTTAATTATTTAAAATAGTAACTTTTTTATTTATAAAAAATGACTCTTAATACGAATGAAGACTATACTAGTTACTGGGGGAGCAGGTTTTATAGGAAGTAATTTCATAAATTATGTGCTCCAGAAATATTCTGATATTAAAATAATTAATTTGGATAAGTTAACTTATTGCGGGAATTTGAATAATTTGAAAAAGGTTGAGGATAATCCTGATTATGATTTTGTTGAAGGAAGCATTTGCGATCCTGAGATTGTTAATCCTCTTGTTGAGAAGAGTGATATTGTTGTTAATTTTGCGGCAGAGACTCATGTTGATAATAGTATTAAAGAACCATTGCCTTTCATTAAAACTGATGTTCATGGTGTGGGAATATTATTAAACAGTGTTAGAAAACATGGTGTTGAAAAATTTATTCAAATATCAACTGACGAAGTTTACGGCGAAGCTCTTCACAAAGAAGGAAGCAGAGTAACTGATCCACTGATGCCTAAGAGTCCTTATGCAGCGAGCAAGGCTGGAGGGGATAGATTGGCCTATTCTTATTACGAAACTTATAACTTGCCTGTTATCATAACCCGGTGCTCGAATAATTATGGTCCTTACCAGTATCCTGAGAAACTTATTCCATTATTTGTCACTAATCTTATTCAAGGTAAAAAATTGCCTGTTTATGGTGATGGAGAGAATACTCGGGACTGGATACACGTCCTTGACCACTGCAGGGCTATTGAAGAAGTAATGAATTCAAGTAAGGACTTTTCTGGCAAAGTTTTTAATATTGGAGGAATGAATGAGAAGAGTGTTCTTGAAATAGCGAATATAATCCTTGATTATTTTGATAAAGGTGAAGAATACATTGATTTTGTGAAGGATCGATTAGGTCATGTTAATAGGCACGCAGTTAATATTGACAAGACTAGGAAAGTTCTTGGTTGGAGTCCTGAAATAAGTTTTAATGAAGGAATTACTGAAACAATAGAATGGTATGAAACTAATGAGTGGTGGTGGAGGAGTCTTAAATGAAGTATTTTATTACTGGTGGGGCAGGACAATTAGGTTCTGCTTTAATTGATGAATTAAGTGAGAGTGATGAGGATAATTTTGTCTGCACTTTTTATAATAACCTAATTCTTAATGAATGCAAATCGCATATGGTTGACATAACTGAGGATAAGATTATTAAGAAGATTTGCAAGGAAGAACCTGATGTTGTGATTCACACTGCCGCTGTTACTGATGTGGATTTGTGTGAGAAGAATAAAGAGCTTGCTTATTCTGTTAATGTAAAAGGTACAAGAAACGTTGTTGAAGCGTGCAAGAAGATTGGTGCAAAACTTGTTTTTGTTTCAAGCACTTTTGTTTTTGACAGCAGCAAAAAATTTCATGAAGATGATGATTCTCTTAATCCGGTTAATTATTATGGCAGGACTAAAAGCATGGCTGAGGAATTAGTTAAGGGGAGTGGGTTGGATTATATTATTGTAAGACCTGACCAGATTTTCACATGGCATTCATGGACTAATAATTTTGTTAAAAAAGTACTTAATAAGTTGGATAGAGGAGTTAGTTTTTCAGTATTCACTGACTGGATTAATCAACCAACTTATGCTCCTAATCTTGCTAAAATAATATTAGAACTTGTCAGGGGAGGAGAATCAGGTGTTTTTAATACGACAGGGAGTTCAGTTATTAGTAGGTATGATTGGGCTTGTTTGATTGCAGAAATTTTTGATAAGAATTCTTCTCTAATAAAGAAGGGTGATAGTTCAAGTATTAGTCTTCCTGCAGAGAGGCCTAATTGTAAAGTAAGTACTACCAAGGTTAAGAAAATTACTAATCCAAATATGAGTCTTAAAAAATCATTAGAGCATATGAAGAAAATGAGTGAGTCAAGTATTAAGAAAGGAGTAATTCTTGCTGGAGGAAAAGGAACTCGGTTGAGTCCTGCAACGAATGTTACTAATAAGCACTTGTTGTTAGTGTATGATAGGCCTATGATTTTTTATCCTCTTCAGCGTTTGATTAGTGCAGGTGTTAAGAATATTCTTATTGTTAGTGGTGGCGAGCACTTAGGCGATTTTATTGACTTGTTTGGTTCAGGAAGCAGGTTTGGAGTTAATATTAGTTATAAAGTTCAGGATAAAGCGGGAGGTATTGCTCAAGCAATAGGTCTTGCTGAAGACTTTGTTGAAGATGATGATTTTGTGGTTATTCTGGGCGATAATTATTATGAGGATGGTTTAAAAAATAATCTTAAGAACTTTAGTGAAGGTGCGAGAATAATTCTTAAACCAGTTGATGATCCTGAAAGATATGGTGTTGCAACTATTGAAAATAACAAAATTAAGAATATTGTTGAAAAACCTGAGAATCCTGAATCAAACCTGGCGGTAACAGGTTGTTATGTTTATGACAATAAAGTTTTTGACATTATTAAATCATTGAATCCTTCAGATAGGGGGGAATTAGAGATTACTGATGTTAATAATAAGTATCTTGATAGGGGAGAATTGGATTATTCTATAACAAATGGTTTCTGGACGGATATGGGCAAGCCGGGATCCTTGCTGAAAGCCGCTAATTTTATTAAAGAGAAAGTTAATGATTAATTAAGTTATGGTTATTAAGAAAATCTGGGATAAAGTTAGGAATTGTCTCCCCTCTATTTTTCTTAAGATTGTTTATCCTTACAGGGATTTTATGAAGATTAAAGGTTATATAAATTATTACTTCAACAAGGAATCAATTATTAAGAACTATGATTACAAACCTCCAATTAAG
>CAYWEY010000017.1:0-28539 GCA_964457955.1 Candidatus Woesearchaeota archaeon | reverse complement strand
GTTGCGGTGACGGCACGTGCCAGGATTGGGAGACTGAAACTTCGTGCAGTATTGACTGTGAGGAAGGTGTCTGTCAGGAGCAGGAGATTGATTGTACTGATGTATGGTTCACTGGCACAATCACTAGCAGTGATTATACTGTTTGTCCTTGCTGTGGAGATGACGGCGCTAGTGACGATTTTTATAACAGCACTGATTACTGCTGCGACGGTAATTTTAACACTGGTGATTGTTTCTGCGGTGACGGCACGTGCCAGGATTGGGAGGACAGCGATTCATGCAGTGCTGACTGCGCAACTCCTTGCGGAGACGGCTATTGTGATTATCCGACAGAGGATGCGTGGAATTGTTATGATGATTGTGGAGGAATGTTTTATCTGCGTCCTGAAGGACAACCATACTATCAATATGTAGCGCATATGCATTTGATTAGTGGGACAAGAATTATTGGAAACAGGTCTGTAATTTATGATGGTTCACCTGATGAGGTTGAAGATCCTTTAATTGCTTCAGTAACTAAAGACAACACTATCTTTGCAGTTTTCAGCCAGAATGTGACATCAACTTATGAGAATGATCTTTTCAGCATAAAATACGAGAATGGAGAATGGGGTTCTGCTTCACCAGTCTTCACAACACCTGATTCTGATGAAGAATTATTATGGAGCAGTAATACAGCAACTGATTCTGAAAAACATTATGGATATATTAATTGTTCATGCGGAACTAATTTCCATGACTGCTGCGATATTTACATGATGACTTGGACAAACACATCAGGTCTATCAAGTCCTGAAAAAATCACTAATCTACACTCTTCAGAACTTGATAGATGGGTTTCTATGAGGAAGAGTCCTGACGGTGTTCAAAAAATTATTTATTGGGATAATGAGACTCAGATTAACTATATTAATGGAACTGGTTCTTCATGGTCAAGTATTCAGACAGCTGTTGAAGGAGGCAATTTAGGAACTTCAAATGGTGGAGGTGCTTTTCCTCCTGCAATAGATGATAGTGGAGAAATAATACTGCCTTATGTTAATCACTCAAATACTCCAGAAACTTACCACTTCATGCATTATAATAGTTCATGGTACAATTATGATTTTGATTTTCCTCCCACGAGTGTTGCTTCAATGAGTGATGGATTCATGTTTTCATTAATTAATCAGTCATCAGGCGAATTCAACTCAACAATTTTTGTTGACGGAATATTCAGCGAACCAGTGAATATTGCTGATAATGTTGTAGGAATGGCAGGTGTTAGCAGGGACTCTTTTAATCAGATGAGTTGTTATGCCGCACTTCCATCAGGATTCACAAGTTATTTCTGGGATGGGAGTAGTTGGGGTCTTGAAGGAAGCCTTACTTTATGCGGAATGTTCGGGTGCGAAGAGTATGAGCGTTGCAGTGCTGACTGTGGAGAAGAAATTTACTGCAGTGATGGTGTTGATAATGATAATGATGGTATGTACGATGGTGATGATTTTGAATGCAATCCTGATATTAACGAGCAGGCTTGCACAGATACAGGAGGAGTATGGTTCACTGATGCTCATTATCCTGCGAATTATTCATTCACTAATGATGTTAATGGTGAAATTCCTTCAGGATTCACGGTTTTCAGCGACAATGCTAATATTACTGAAGAAGTGAGTTCAGAAGTTGACGGGCATCTGAAAGTTGTTAATTTCAGTTTTACAGGAGACCCATCTCCTGCTCCCGAATATATTGGGAACGATACTTATACTTTTAGTTCAGGAATTTTTACTATGGAATGGTGGCAGAGAGCCCATGATTATCAGTGTCCTGGAGAAATGGCTCATGCTTCTGCAGGAGTCACTAATGAGACCACAATGCCTCCAAGTAAGTTTTATATAGCAGGATTTTTATGCAATGGCAGCTTGTTCAGGCAGACAGTTTCAGGTGGTTCATCTTCTATTAATTATTTTGGAACAATAACTAATGACAGCTGGTATCATTTCAGAATAGTTCTTGATTTGGATAATAATCTTGCTGATGTTTATGTGAATGATGAATTAAAACTTGAAGATGATTCTTTCACAGACTTCACTATACGCAGTTTTGGAATGCTGGTAGCTGAAGGAGGTCTTGGTTTGGGAGAAATATACTATGATGCTCTTGACGGAAGCTGGGCTTCAGACTATACAAACGGCAGGAACAAACTCCCTCTTTGCTGTGGTGATGACACGACTACTGACACTTTCTCGAACAGCACTCACTCATGCTGCAGCGGAAGCTTCCAGAGCGGAAGTTGTTAAAGTTTATAAAAAACAACCATATTAAATTATTCTGATGGATGAGAAAGAATTATATGAATTAATACTTAGTAAAGAACTTACTTGGGAAGGATTATTGAGGGATATTGTTAAGCAGGAGGATATTGATCCATGGGATATTGATATTAACTTCCTTGCTGACAAGTACAGGGTTGCTATTAAGAATATTGATAATATTGATTTCCGATTGTGCGGTAAATTTCTGCTCGCTGCAGCAATATTGTTGAAGATGAAGAGTGACAAGTTTGATATTAAGGAATTTAATCTCGAGCCTGAAGAATACTTTGCTGACTTTGTTAATGATTTTGATATTGAATTCTTTGCTGAAGAAATGGAAGAACAGGAATTAAGGCACAGGTTTGAACGGTCGGGAGTTGAAGTTGATTTAAGAGTTCCGAGAACGAGAAGACGCCCAGTGAGTATTGATGAATTAGTAGGTGCTTTGAGAAATGCGATGGATGTTAAGAAAAGAAGAGAGGAAAGAAGAGAACAGCTTAAGCAGTCACTTAAGTTTCAGGCAAAAGTGGAACCAGTTGATATAGGTAATAAAATAAAGAATTTGTATGAAAAAATTGTTGATTTTTTCCAGAATCTGCAGAGAGAGGAAGTATCCTTCTCAGAATTAGTTCCGAGTCATGAAAAAATGGATATTATATGGACTTTCGTACCACTACTTCACTTGAATAATGATGGTAAAGTAAGCATACATCAAGAAGTGCAGTTTGGAGAGATAAAAGTTAAAAAACCTGAATGATTAATTATTATTCATGACTGTTGCTAAAATAGTTGAATTAGTTGGATGCTCTGATAAGAGTTTTGAAGATGCTGTACAGCAAGCAATAAATAAAGCAAAGAAGACATTAAGAAACATAAGAGGTGCGGACGTAGTTGGACAGAATGTTAAGATAAAAGACGGAAAAATTGTTGAGTACAGGTCTGATGTTAAAATATCTTTTGGAGTAGAATAAAAATTTTTTTTTATTTTCTTATTTTTTCTCTTTTTTTCTGAAGATTATTCCATACATTCTGTCCTTCAAATAATTCCTTAATGTCTCCAAGCTTGTTCTTGTGATAAAAAATATTCAAAGGAGTTTCAAGACTAACCGCTTCTTCAAGAACACCTATCCATTTCTGGAGAGGCTCTTCTTCATAATATAAGCTTTTAATATTTTTTTTAACTTTTTGAACTCTTTTAAGATAATTTCCTGGCTGAATTTTTTTAGGAAGTTCTATTTTATCAATATCTCTCTGTATCTTGATTAATTTTTTAAGAATTTCAGATTCAATAGTTATAGGGTCTTTCATTTCCGAAACAGTAGTCATTAATGTATTATGAATGTGTTCGGATACTAAAGGAAGGTATTCTTCACTTGTTTCAAGCAGTATTACGTTTTCATAAAATTCGTTGATTGATTTCTCAAGATCCCCCATCATTGAATTAATGTCTGTGTCATGTTCAGAAATTTCTGTTGATTCAAAAATTTGTTCATCATGCCCTATATCATCCTCTTTATTAAGTAGGAATGTTTTTTGAGTTAATCCCTTAATATAACTATTTACTGTTTTAATATCCTCCCACACTATTTTTTCTTTAGATAATTTTTTATCAATATAATCTGTCATTTCTTTCCATCTTGAAACATCACTGCTTTTATGGAATGACATGAAATAACTTAATCCTATTATAGAAATTAGTGATTTTGAATTATTAAGTCTTTTTTCCAGAATTTCTTCAGCACTACCTTCTTCTTCATTAATTATTATTCTTTTAAAATCTTCAAGATTTTTTTTAATAACAGGATTCACTTCTTTAAAAGTTCTTAGTCTTTTCTTAGTAAGCCCGTACTGAACAACGTTTTTTTCAAGAGAATAATCAACAAATTCATCCAATAAATTAATTGATTCAACAGCTTCATCTAGCGTAAGGATTCCGAATTTTCTGGAAACTTCAATAAGTAATTCATGGTTTAAACTATCATTTCTCGAATTCCAGTCTTTTTTAGGAAGATGAAAACTGTCTCTATGCCTGTTATCATAATAAATGCCTATTAATGATGATAATAATCTGTCTGTTTTGTGCCATAACTGCATGTACCAGTTTGATGTACCGTCATTAAACTGGGGAATAACATCAGTTACTTTTAACTTACTTATATGCTTCTCAATCTCTTCAAACAATCCTTTATTATTCTTATAAACTACTTTGCATTCCTTGATGCCTTCATAAATTTTTTCAGAAAAAGATTTGTCCCTCATTTTCTTAATATCTGTCAGCACCCTCTTAATCCTGCTGATTTTCGTGCTTGTAAATCTTTCCTGAGTGTGTTCGAAAGAATCAGTGATTATGTGGTATAAGTAATCCCATGGAGAATTAGGTCTTCTTCTGCTGAATCTCTTCAGAATAGTATTGTTCAGTATGCTTTCAAGTTTATCTGTTGGAAAAAAATAGTTGGGAACCCAGTTTAGTTTTCTGTAAATTATGGGAGTTCCTTTCTTATCATACAATACTTTAAGAATATCGCTTAATTTATAATAAAAACTTCTCGCCTGATCAAATTCTGATTCATCAAATATTACTCCCCTGAAACTTTTTTCATAATATTTTGAGAATTTTATGAAATCAAGAATTTGTAAAGCACCAACTTTTAGGTGAGTTGTGTCCAACCGGTATATGTCATGATATACATCACTCCATGACTCATAATTTTTATTAACCTCTTTGTTAAATTTTTCCAGTGAGCTTAAATCATCATCTTTATTATTTGTCTGGATTGATTGCACAAGTCTTGAAGACTCGTTAATAATGTCCTCTACAAGAGTGTAGGCTATGTCCATAGTCCTGCAAACACTGTTAAGATACCTCAAACAATTTTCAGCACCCCTAAAATCAACTATGTCATCTGTTTTGTAGCCGTTAATAATAGCGAATTTGTCAATAAAATCACATATTTCATCAATACAACTATCTATATAGTATCCTGTGAAAGTACGAACCTGCTTCTCATCACTTATTTCATCTTTACAATATTTTATGCTTGTTTTATAGAATTCTTCACAATTATTATGATATTTTTTTATTAAATCAAGAAGTCCTTTTTTAACATTTTCAATAATTGAAACACCCCCTTTTTTAATAAATATCCATATCTATAATATTCTCAATAATATTGTTGATTTTTTTCCTGCTTATTTTTGAATTATAAGTTGCTCTTTCCTTAGTAATATGGATTATTTCAATCCTCTCTTTCATCTTATTCAATATTTTTCTCCTTTTCTTTTTTGTAACTTTCTGGACATTCTGGGCTGCACGCAGAGACTCCAGCATTGCAAGAATCCCTGAATAATAGCATATTTCAGAATTGAATGATTCAGATTTATTATTTTTTAATTCATACAAATAGTCTTCAGCAAGCCCCCTTATCTTGTTCGGGCCTAAAACAATAATGTCATCATTATCTGAAATACCTGTAGGATCCATTTCAATAATCTCAACCTCGTCACCTGCTTTTACTCCTATACCGTAAAAACCTGAAACTGCAAACTGAGTGTTAATTCTTGCTTCATCAGTATTAAATAAGTACTTTATAGGATACTGGTAAGCACTTGTCAGAATCCTGTCCAAATTCTCATTCTCACCCATAAGATTAATGCTGTGCAGAATGCTTTCGAAAAGAAGATTCTCCAATTGTCTGGACATTCCCACTCCTCCATCAGTTGCTAACGCACTCCACCCTATCTTACTATTATCATATAATTCAACAACACCAACATGTTCTTTATTTTTTAATTCTTCAGGAGACAAGTAACGCATTAAGACAACACCATCAAACTCGTCTTCACTATAATATTCTTTCTCATCATTGTCTGCTTTACACTTAGCCTTATAAGCAATAATCATATTATTATGCTCTTCTCTTGATATTACTTTATCAATGAAATTAAATTCTCTTCCAATACCTGTCTGAGGGTAAGTGTTTACTCCTCCTTTTCTTTTTTTATACCTGTCTATACCCACTTCTTCAAGCAGTTCTTTTATCTTACTAATCTCTTTTTTTGAAGTATTATTATTAATATTCATCTCGTCAGAATTCTTAAACAAGGATATTACGAGTTCTTCATTATATGGTCCTGCACGAATCAATGTATCTCTTATACTTAAAGTATGATTTTCATCTTTCCAAGTGATTAATGCTTTTTCAAGACTTTCTTCTATATCATCATCCAATGCTTCTCCAGTTTTTTTATCCAAAACAGATTCACTAATATAAGGAAGATATTTTTTAAGAGGAAGAATTTTTTTCCCATCATACATTCTAAAAAATATTTCAGGAGACTTGCTTTTACCAGGCTCCATTAAACCAGTAAATATATGTCCTCCCACGTATGCTGAAGCACCCGGAACAGTGTTGAAGGCAGCCCTGCATCCAAGAATGTTCAATAATTCACATACAGGACGCTTTATTTTTTTTCTTTCTATTGCATCATAAGGGTTGTCAACCATTGATAAAAATAATGACATTACTGGCCCTGCATTATATCTTCCGGAACCACTCACCTGCCATTTCACAGGCATTTTTTCAAGCATATCTCCTCTGTTCTTATACTGTCTTTCAATAGGAGTTATGAAACTATCTCTCAACGAATCCATCCATATTCTTGAAAGATCTATATTACCGTCTCTTCTTTCACCTACAAGGATGAATTCAGCGAAAGGTTCAGAATAATACTCCATAATCATTGAAAACCATTCTTCAATTTCATCCAGTTTCGGAAAAGCTACTTTATTGTCAAGTCCTTTACTGAACTGTCTTAATGCAAGAACATGCCTTGAAGCTTCATTAACATAATAAGTTGCATGCCTTATTGGTTTAACACTTCCAGTATTATTAAGCATCACGTAAGGATTAAGGATAATATTCTTCTGCTCAACATAATTGACAGCACCAATCATTGTTGAGACCATAGTATCACTGGCTATGCATCCTCCTCCACGGATTACACTACCATCCTTTTCCATAGTTTTTGTGTCAAAAGTTGCGCCAGTAACAACAGTACCAGTATTCTGTGTTAACTTCTCACCTAGATTCTTATAATCAGTTTTTAATAATATTTTCTTAACATCAAAAAATTCAAACTCCTCCCCCATAATCTTTAGTTAAAAATATTTTAATATAAATGTTTATTTGAACTATTCAGTGACTAAAATTTTTTAAAACTATAAAGGATTTAATTATATTATAATCATGAATGATTTAAAAAAGGTTGAAGCATTACTGTTTGTTGCAAGTGAAGGAATAAATATTAATGAATTAGTTGATAGAACAAATATAAGAGAATCAAGAGTTCTTGAAATGATTAAAAAAATTCAACAAAATTATGAAAATATGGATTCAGCTATAAAAATTCATAAGTACCCTAATGGTTTGTTCAGAATGACTGTGGATCGTTCACTGCTTGATAAAGTATCTGATATTGCTCCAACAGAATTCAGCAAGTCATTAATAAGAACTCTTGCAGTTATTGCATGGAAAAAAGGAATAAAACAGAGTGAAGTTGTTAAAATAAGGGGAAATAAGTCATATAATCATATTAATAAACTTGAAGAACTTGGTTTTATTAATTCAAAAGATTATAAAAGAACAAAAAAAATTTATTTAACCGATAATTTTTATGAATACTTTAATATAACTAAAGGAGAAGAAAAGTTTTTATTTGATGAAGATTTTTCAAAAAACAGGGGTTGAAAAAAAATAATGTTAAAATTAAAAAGTATTACTGAAACTTTCGGAAAAAGAGTATACACAGAACTTGGTGATTATTTTGGTGATGTTGAGGAAGCATTCATTCAGAATAATAAAGTGTACGGGTGGAAGATTAAATCAACATCTGATTCTTTGTTAAAACAAATGGTTTCTAAAGCAAAAGGAGTTATAGTCCCCCACCAGTTGGTGCAGGCAGTAGGGGATATTATGATAATAGAGAAGTCAAGCATACCATCTTATGATGATAAAAAGGAATCATTCGAAAAAGAAATATCCAAGAAAGAGTAACTATTTTAAACAATAACCTTTTTCTATTTTTTTAATAATGACTGAAAAATATTCCGGACTGGATTTCAAAACAACAGAAGAGATTGAAGTACCTGATAAAATAATAGATAAAGTTATTGGTCAGGAGAAAGGTGTTGAAATCGTAAAAAAAGCAGCGAAGCAGAGAAGAAACGTTGTTC
This sequence comes from Candidatus Woesearchaeota archaeon, assembly GCA_964457955.1. Classification (GTDB taxonomy): domain Archaea; phylum Nanobdellota; class Nanobdellia; order Tiddalikarchaeales; family Tiddalikarchaeaceae; genus CAYWEY01. Next base: position 20,010 of record CAYWEY010000017.1, on the reverse strand, counting down.
TCATAGGCAAGCCGGGCACTGGAAAGAGCATGCTTGGACAAGCTCTTGCAGAAATGCTTTCTAAAGAAAAACTGGTTGATATATTATCTCTTCCTAATAAAATAGATGAGAATAATCCTAAAGTCCAGGTTGTTCCTGCAGGAATGGGCAGGAAGATAAGAAAAACTTTGTTAAGCCAGAATAAAGGCGATGATACAGGAAATATGATGTATATATTGTTTATCGCTGTCGGAATAATAAGCATAATATACGGAATACTTAATTATTTTGTATTCTCAGGAGAATCAGATGTACTGCAGGCAGCTAACAGAGTAAGTTTCACTTTTTTCATAACCTTATTCTCAATAGGAGTTATTGCAATATGGACTCTGGGGAAAAGTGTGAGGAACAGGATGATTAAAGTTCTGCGCCCTAAAATACTTGTTGATAATTCAGATAAAGAGAACGCTCCTTTCATTGATGCAACAGGAGCCCATGAAGGAGCGCTTCTGGGCGATGTAAGACATGATCCTTTCCAGAGCGGAGGGCTCGGAACTCCTGCTCATGAACGTGTTGAAGCAGGCGCAATTCATAAAGCTAATAAAGGAGTCTTGTTCATTGATGAAATAGCCACTCTCCGTCCTGAAAGTCAGGTTGATTTATTGACTGCAATGCAGGAGAAAAAACTAAGCATTACAGGAAGAAGCGAGAGAAGTGCTGGAGCAATGGTAAAAACCGATCCTGTCCCTTGCGATTTTATTCTTGTAGCAGCAGGAAATCTTAAGACCATTGAAAAACTGCATCCTGCGATGAGAAGCCGTATGAGAGGATATGGTTATGAAGTTTATATGAATGATAAGATAGAGAATACGCCGAAGAACAGGAAAAGATTTGCCCAGTTCGTAGCTCAGGAAATAGAGAAAGAAGAAGGTAAAATACCTCATGTGACAAGAGAGGGAGTTGTTGAAATAATAAAAGAAGCATTGAGAAGAAGCGGCAGAAAGAACAAACTGACTATGAAATTAAGAGATATTGGGGGATTAATAAGGATTGCAGGAGATATTGCTATTGAGAAAGGAGATAAAGTTATTGATGTTAAACACATAAAAGAAGCAAGAGAACTTGCGGGAAGTCTTGAAAAACAAATAGCAGAAAAATATATAGAAGAATCACGCAATTATAATATAATTCTAAATAAAGGACATCATGTTGGAAGAGTTAACGGGCTTGCAGTAATGGCTGATAGCGGAATAGTGATGCCGATAGAAGCAACAGTAACTCCAAGCAGTAAGAAAGGAACAAGTGAGATAATAGCAACAGGACAGTTAGGGAAGATAGCAAAAGAAGCGGTGAAGAATGTTTTTGCAGTTATTAAGAAATATAAAGGAAAAGAAATGCAGGGAGAGTATGATACTCACATACAGTTCATAATGAGTTATTCAGGTGTGGAAGGAGACAGTGCATCAATCTCAATCGCGACAGCTGTTATAAGCGCTCTTGAGGATATTCCTGTAGAACAAAATATTGCAATGACTGGAAGCCTTAGTGTTAAGGGAAGAGTCCTACCTATTGGTGGAGTTAATGCGAAAGTGGAAGCAGCAATAGATGCTGATATGAAAGAAATAATTGTTCCAAAACTTAATTATGAAGACATAGTGCCTGGATTAAGAGATAAGATAAAGATAAGAAAAGTAGAGAATATTGGGGATGTGATTAAGTACGCTCTTAAGTCAAGCAAGAAAACAAAGTCAATAGTTACTAAAATTAATAAAGTAATATCATAAAAATTTTTTTTTATGTTTTTAATAAAAGTAAGATGATGAGTGATTTTGAAAAAAAAATAAAAGAGTATGAAGACAAGGTTAGTTTTCTTGACGTCCGATTCGGAAAAATAAATACTCAAGCAATTACTACAGAGAATAAAGAATTAAAAATATGCACTTCTTCAGTAAATAAAGCATATAATGTCAGGATGATGATTAATGGTGCATGGGGTTTTGCGGCAAGTAATGATTATAACAAGATAAATGAGACTTTTCTTAAAGCATACAAACTTGCTAAGAATGCTTCAGGAATTAAGAAAGAAGGAACTGAAATGAAAGAACTTAAGACTTATAAGGATAAAATAAAGAGCAGTGCAAAGAATGCTTTTAATATACCTTTAAGTGAAAAAATAAAAATATTATATAATATTTATGAGAATTATGACTATGATAATATAAAAACAGTTCAGAATAGTCTGAAAATATACCATGAAAAGAATAATTATATGAATAATTGTGGAACGAGAATCATACAAGAATCAGACAGAATAAGAATAGGGAGTTTCATAAATGGGATGAAGAACAATAATCTTCAGAGCACTTATTTCATAAAATGTGCAAGAATGGGATGGGATTTTTTGAAAAAAATAAATCTTGTTAAAGAAGTTAGAAACACTCAGGAACAGTTGAAAAGAATGCTTAATGCAGGCGCTCCAAAACCCGGAAAGCATGACATTATATCAGATAATAAGATGAGCGGCACTTTTTTCCATGAAGCACTCGGACACGCTCTTGAAGCAGACCATTTATACGCCGGAGCTTCATGTATAAAAAGAATAGGACAAGTTATAGGACCGGAATTCCTTACAATAAGTGATAATCCTACTCTTAAGAATTACTGGGGGAGTTATGAATATGATGATGAAGGAGTTAAAGCAGAAAAAAATATTCTTGTTAAAGATGGAGTAGTAGTTAATTTCATGAATGACATACCTTCCTATTTTGATATAAGTAACTTAGAGAAAACCAGCAATGGAAGAGCAATGGATATGATTAATTATCCAATACCTAGGATGAGTAATACTGTAGTGGAGCAGGGTGATTATTCAAAAGAAGAACTCTTTGAAGAATTAAAAAATGGTTTATACGTTACTGGTTTTGAAGGAGGAGCGGTTGATATTAATACAGGAACTTTCAGTTTTAAAACAAGAGAAGCTTTTAAAATAAAGAATGGTAAGATTGTTGAAAATTATAGGGATTTAAACTTAAGCGGAAACATTCTGAAAACAGTTAAGAATATTAAAAAAATAGGAAAATCTCCTGAAAATAATTACTCAGGAGGAATGTGCGGAAAATCCTCGCAGTACGTTCCAGTTTCAGATAATGTTCCTGAAATAATAATAGGTGATGTTCTTGCTGGAAATTAAGAAAATAATGAAAAAATATCCTGATATGAAATGGGAGGTTTTTGCTAATAAAACAAAATCCTACACTATTCTTATGAAAGATAATGAGATTAAAATGCCCGAACATATCACTAATACTAATATAGTTGCAAGAGTGATAATAAAAAACAAAGTTGGTGTTGCGAGCACTAATAACATAAAAAATTGGGAGGAATGCTTTAATAACGCGGTTAAAATAGCCAGAGTGAATGAAGAACAAAAATACGTGCCCGAACTCTCAGAAATTCAGGAGAAAAATAAGAGTTCACGCATGAACAAAAAAATTCCTATAAACAAATTATTTGATTACATAAACATGATGAAAAACACTGTTGAGTCACGAAACGAAGAATTATCAATAATTGAGTGCAGGGTCGGCAGAAAAATAGAATCAGTCAAGTACTTGAACAGCAACTCTAATAATATAGAATTGAAAGATAATTTTATTGCAGGATACATGTATGTTGGTAAAAACAATATTGCAGGAGAATATACTTCAATGACTGCAGATGATGAACCTGATTTTGAGAAAATAGTTCTTAAATCAATACAAAGATATAATAACAGCAGGAATAATATCAGAATAAAACCCAAAAAGTATGATATAATCCTTGACCAGGAATCATCAAAGACAGTGCTGTCACCAATTCTTAATGCTGTGCTTGCAGATAATATTTTAAGACACCAGTCAAAGTATGAAGAAAAGAAAGGCGAGAAAATTATTAGTGATAAATTAAGTGTTTTTGATGATTCAACAAATAAAGAATTCTTAACCTACTCAATCTGTGATGCTGAAGGAAATAATACAAAAAGAACAAGCATTATCAAAAAAGGGGTTCTTAAAAACTTCCTTCACGACAGTTATACAAGTCATGAAATGAATGAATCAAACACTTATAACTCATCAACTATTTTAAGAAAACCAAGCGTATCATTTAATAATATAATTGTAATGCCTGGAAAATTTTCTGAAAAAGAAATGATTGAAGAATGCGGGGAAGGAATAATATTTCACGACTTATACCCCTCTCATGTTGTTAATCAAATAACAGGAGATTTCGGGCTCAACAGCAGCAGCGCTTTTTATATCAAAAATGGGGAGATAAAAGGAAGAGTGAAGGATTTGGTTATTGCAGGAAACAGTTTTGAAGTGTTTAAGAAAATAAAAAGTCTTTCAAAAAAGAGAAGAAGAGATGTGGAGGGATACGTTGCTCCATTAATAAAAATAAGAGCAAAAATAATTGTTTAAAAAGTGAACATTTCACCATCATATTCAAAAAATTTTTTCTTATCATAATTTCCGTCATGGTCAGTATCTATTCCTATATACAAAGTCTTATCATTCTTTTCTATTTTTCTTTTTTTCTTAACCTGATTCCCTTCCTCATCATATTCTTTTAATTTCTTCTCCAAAACCTCGCCCCAATATTTCATATTCATCCTTCTCTTAATCCTTACTTTGTAAAGATAGAACTTATTCTTTCTCTTATCATCAACTTGTTTGTAATCCTTAACTATTACTGTTTTTTTCTTACGAGTGATTTCTTTAACTAAATAATAATTCTTCTTCCATAAAGGATTCCTTACAGGAAGATATTTTTTAACAGTTCTGTTGCCCTTCCTGCTTTCTTTCCTGAGAAGAATTCTAGTAAGATAGAAATCAAGTTCTGATAATATGCTTTTATTATCAGAGAATCCATTATTTTTCTCATAATAATAGTCATCCAGTTTTTCAAGCCTGTAATATAATTCCCGGATAATACTTGCTGAATCATCCAGGCTTAATTTCCTGAAACCCTTAATGTATTTGTCAAAAAAGTGTTCAATACTCCCGTCTTTTTCTAAAAAATAATCCTCATCACTCAGATTAAGCATTTCATCCACAAAACATTCAAGCCTCATCAAGTTATTAAAATATTTTTTTTTAAAACCAAAATTTTTGTAACTATCAATATTTATGAAAGGATTTTCTTTCCTGAAAGATATTGATTTATTTGAATTATTAAAGATGATTTGAGGTTCTTTATTATATAATTTGTTAAGTTTTTTTTCAAAATGAATTAATTCTTTCTCTCCTTCATCCTTGTCTTTTTCCATTAGGTTTTCAATTTTTTTAAGCCTGTAGTCAATACAGCACAATTCTTCTAAATCAATCCGAGTGTTTCTGAAAACTTCATTAATAGCAGTGTAATCATCGAACAATTCAGATAATTTTTCTCTGCAATTATTAATTCTTTCTTCCATAATTAAGAAAATAAATAATTTAGTATAAAATTATTTTGGTTTCACAAAAACATTTATAAATATATTTTCTTTTTTTTATTAAAATATGAGTTTAAGCAGAGAAATAAAGCACGATATTAAGAAATACTTGACAATTATTAAAGGATATTCTCAGATTATGAATGCAGAAGGAGATAGAAAGAAAATAGTTGAGAACATTATTGATTACTCAAATAGTTTAGTGAAATACTTGAGTGAAGAGAACTCTTATTATGATAAAGTCAGAGAAAAAATAACTAAAATAAGAGAATCCTCTGCTTTGCTGAAAAAATTTTCTAAGAATAATGAAGAGATTAACATAGTATATAATAGTTCTCATAGTTTGGAAGAACTAGTTCATAATTCAGATGCAGAAAAAATAGATATATTCAGCTCAGTTAATAATATTATTACATTAATCAGTAAAGTAAAGAATTTTAAGATAGATAATCATATTGTTCCTGGAGAATATTTTGTGAGAACAAAAAAATCATTACTTGATTCCGCTTTAATGAATTTATCAATTAATGCAGTTGAAGCAGTTTCTAAAAATGATGAGAGAGATTATGTTAGGATAAATGCTGAAGAAAGTGAAGAATACGTTGTTATAAGTGTTGAGGATTCTGCAGGAATGAGTGAAGAAGTGTTAAATAATATTGGGAAAAAAGGATTCACAACCAAGAACGAAGGGAATGGTATTGGTGTAGTTAATGTTATGAATTATGCAAGGGATAATAAGGGAAGGCTTGATTTCAAGACAGAAGAAGACAGGACAATATTTTATTTATATCTTCCTAAAGCATAATCTTTTTAAGGAAAAAACCAGTTTTATATCTTTAATTCCAGCGAGGTGGGGCAGTCTGGAGTGCCCGCTGGGCTCATAACCCGGAAGCCGGTGGTTCAAATCCACCCCTCGCTAATAATTTTTCTCAATTCTTTTTGAAGATTATAATATTTTTTAAGAAAATCCTCATCCACATTCATCACACAATAATTGGTATAATCGCTGATTTCCTCCGACAATAACATAGTTTTTTTTTGGGTTTATCTTTTCTTCCAGAATACTGTGCCATTTTTTTTATTTATCCTCGTTGCAGCACCCACTTCCAAGACTTATAACTCTGTTGAAACTTTCTTTATCCAATCCTCTTTTAAGAAAAAAGTTCTCAAGACTTTTTTTCGCTTCAATGAAAAGAGTGTTTTCATCATCTATCTTTATTCTTTCATAAAAATTCTTAATCCTGACATTAAAATCAATATTGATGTAGTAAAAAGAATCCAGTTTACGCGTTAATTTTTCAGGCAGACCAAGAGAAAGATTCTTACAATAAAAATTGTCATAAACTTCATCTATTCTTTAAGTATGAAACTCACCTATAAAAACATATCTTAAACATTATTCTAAGAATTTCTCAATTTCTGCTCTGAAATCTTGTTCAGAACGATAACCTTTGATTCTTCTTACTTCTTCCCCTTTTTTAAAAAAAATTATTTGCGGGATACTCATTATGTTGAACTTTCCTGCAAGTCCAGGATAATCATCAACATCGACTGTTCCGAAAAAAATACCATCATATTCTTTTTCCATTTTTTTAAAAACAGGTTTGAAACGTACGCATGGAGGACACCATCCTGCCCAGAAATCAATAATTATCTTATTGTTGTTCTCCATTGTTTTTTCAAAATTTTTATCAGACAATTCAATCATGGTCGTAACCTGTTTATAACTCTTGGATAAGGAATCGCGTCCCTTATGTGCTCGAGTTTGCAAATCCATCTCAATACTCTTTCAACACCAAGCCCGAAACCAGAGTGGGGCACGCTTCCATACTTTCTTAAATCAATATACCATTTATAATTTTTTTCTTCCAAACCTTCTTCTTTCATTCTTTTTAGTAATTCTTCTTTTCTCCAGATTCTCTCACTACCCCCTATTATTTCACCATAACCTTCAGGAGCAAGCATGTCAGCGCATAAAACTGTTTTTGGATTTTCAGAATTTATTTTCATGTAGAATGCTTTAATTTTTTTAGGATAATTATAAACAAATAATGGTTTTTGTAAATCTTTAGTTAATATTCTTTCCTCTTTTGTTCCTAAATCCTCACCCCAATTAATACTGATTCCTTTATCCTGCAATGATTCAACCGCTTCACCATAACTCATTCTTCTGAAAGGAGGTTTTATTCTCTCAAGAATTTCAGGTTTTCTTCCTAGAAAAACCAGTTCTTTTCTGTGCTCTTTAAAGATTTTCTTAACAGCATAAGATATTAATTCTTCCTGTATCTTCATATTCTCTTCATTACTGCAGAATGCTTTCTCTGCTTCAAGATGCCAGTATTCAGCAAGGTGTCTGCGCGTCCTGCTCTTCTCAGCACGAAAACTAGGGGTTAAGCTGTAAACTTTTTCAAGACTATAAATCAGGCTTTCCAAATATAACTGAGCACTCTGGCTTAAATAACCTTTTTCACCAAAATAATCAAGTTCGAAAAGAGTTGTTCCTCCTTCGCAAGCACTGCTTGTGAGAACTGGTGGTGTGACTTCATAAAAACTCTTACTTCTGAACCAGTCTCTGCAGTGTTTTAAAAAACTTGATTTTATCTTATTAACAACAGTGAGTTTTCGGCTTCTCAACCATAAGTGGCGGTAATCAAGCAGTAATTCTGTGCTCTGGTCTTTCCTTATGGGAAAATCTTCACTAATATTAAATATTTTAATTTCTTTAACAAGTAATTCTTCATTTTCACTGTCTGGTTTTGACTTCATAATCCCTGATAGTTCAACACTTGATTCAACACTTAATTCTTCAGATTTATTGAACGCTTTCTCATAATCTTTTTTAACAACGCATTCAAAAACGCCTTTCTCGTTTCTTAATTTTATGAAAATAATATTTGAGTGTTTCCTTATCCTGTAAACCCATCCCCTTATTTTTTTCATAACTTAACCACTTTAACCATTTCACCAATATCAGTCTCCATCATCTTCTTGGCTTTTTTTGTCAGTCTTGCTTTCGTTACTATAATGCATGGCATTTTCTCCTCAAGACTTTTAAGAAAGTAGAGGGACAAATCCTTGTCATTTAATCTTTTCCTTTTCTTGAACTTAATCAAGTATTTTTGAGAAATATCATCTCTAGTGATTCCTATATAATCAACTTCAGAACCTTTCCTGATAACTTCTTTGCTTAATGGTTTAATATTTAGTTTTTCAAAAATTTTCTGAACTTGATTATTTATTTTTAATTCTTCATCATCCTCAACAAGTTTTTTCTGGCTTTTTTTCTCTTCTTTCTTTTTTTTCTTCTTTTTCTTTTTTTTTTTAGGATTACTCATTCTTTTCAATTCATCTTCAATAACACTCATTTTAAGAGAATAATACTTGTAAAAAGTTTTTTCATCACCTTTAATCTTAATCTCCACAGGCTTAACAAAATCCTTAAGTTGATTCACCACGAATCTTTGCTGGGGTGTAAGGTTTGATTTAAGAACTAATTTGTTTTTTTTAAAAAATTCAAGAACTTTTTTTTCAGGAAGCTTCAGGTGTGATAATAATCTTTCTCGGACGTCTTTCTCCTGACCAGGTATGAAATATAAAGGACTGTTTCCTATTTTTTTATGCGAGAACTTAACCTCACCATCCTTAACTAATTCAGATAGTACTGCTGAAAGAATTATAGTGTTTGTGTTTAATTCAGCAGTTATTTCTGCAGGAAGCACTGGTCCTTCTTTTTCAATAATTTTAACAACATCTTTCTCAGATAATGCCATAATTTATATTAATGCTAAGATATTTAATAAATGTTGATGTTAAATGAAGAGCAGGGACAACTATTATTGAGTCTTGCGAGAAAGAGTATAAAAAATTATTTTAAGGGAAAAAAAACAACTATTCCTGATAAAGAATTCCTGAAAGAGAAGAGAGGAGTTTTTGTAACAATTGAGACGGGAAAAGGAAGACTTAAAGGATGTATAGGCAATCCTTCACCTTCTCAGAACTTGGGAGAAGCAGTTGTTAAGAATGCTGTTAATGCAGCGATAAAAGACCCCAGATTCCCCCATCTTATGGAGTACGAGCTGGAAAATGTGATTATTGAAGTGAGTGTCTTAACAAAACCTGAAAAAACAATTTATGGAAAGATAAAGAAAGGGGATGGAGTGATAATAGATATTGGAGGCAGAACAGCACTTTTTCTTCCGCAAGTATGGGATAAAATATCTGAAAAAGAAGAATTCATGAAGCAATTATGCTTAAAAGCTTTTCTCCCTCCTGAGGCTTATAAAAGAAAAGAAGCTGTTGTTAAAAAATTCAGTGTTCAGGCTTTTAAAGAAAAATAAAATAATAAAAAAACAATAATGTTCAAAAAACCGCTCCATAATAATGAATCAAATAATAAGATATTAGTGTCTGGAATATAAAGTATGATTACACTTATTATTCTCACAATATTTGCTAAAAAAATAATTAGTAATCCTGTGAATAAATAATATAATTTATTACTATTATTTGCTGAGAATAATAGTGCGAAGAATAAATAACTGCTTCTTATTCCAGTGCATGCATTGTCAAAACCAATAACCAAGTCCTTAACATGAATTGCAGGAATCTTATTAAGCGTGTTGATGCTTAAAGTATCAAAAATTCTGGTTGTAAAACCAAGAGTTTTTAACAAAACATTTATGCAGTCTCTAACAATTCTTTCCAGAAAGTAAATATTATATCCTCTTATTGTCAATAAGTAGAAAGGAATGCTTAATAACAATAAGCGTGATAAAAAACTTATTGACCTATTATTCTTCATATCTTTTGTTAAATGCTTTATGAATTTCTTTACCAATTTTTTCACCAATACCTTCAACACTGCATAATTCTTCAATACTTGAGTTGGATATTTTTTTCAAAGTCTTAAATGTTTTCAACAAATTCTTTGCACTCTTAACACCAACTCCCGGAATCATACTAAGTATTGACTCCTGAACATCCTTCATTAATACAGGCTTGTCTTTCTTAATAAAAGGTTTAGGCTTTTTCTCCATCCGTTCTCCTAAACTTTTAATAATCTGACTAGTATCATAATCGTTTTTACTTTTTATTATTGGAATCTCGTAATCAACAGCAATACTACTTAATAAACCTCTTATAGCATTTGGATGAACTTTTCTGACACCATACCAGTCTTTTTCTCCTTCAATTATAAGAACAGGCTTTTCATAATATTCCTTCATTTTACGCAATTGTTCAAAAATTCTTTTATCAACCAGGCTGTCAACAAAGTCTTTAACACTTTTACGTTCAACACATATTTTTTCACCAATAAGATAATCTCCTATCATTAACTTCATTGACTGAATCTTAACACCTGACTTGAATAATTCTCTCACAACTCTGCTTTTGAATTCTCTTGAATCAACAATAATAATCATTTTCAAAACTCACCTAATTTTTTCTGATCATTATTCATCTCTTCTTTCAAATCATTAATTGCTTTTTTCATCTTCTTCTCTTTATATTTGGATACGTAATAATATTTTTCATCAATACATCCTTTAGTATACATTACAATAACATTACCTATTTTAGTCCTTCCAACTCTTCCTTTTCTCTGAATCATTCTAAGCCCGCTCGGAACAGGTTCAAAAAAAACAGCATAATCAACACTTGGTACGTGCAGTCCTTCCTCACCTACGCTCGTGCTTGCAAGAACATTATAAACTCCTTTGCTGAATTTTTTTAAAACCCTAATCTGTTCTTTCTGGGAGAGTCCTTCACTTCCTGACTGCCCAATGAATAATACTGGTTTAGCATCAGTATTCTCTTTCAAGTATTCAACAACCCGTTTAGCAGTATTACGATAATTAGTGAATACAATGAATTTTTTATCTTTAATATCATTATTCACTATCTCACTTAATTTTTCAAACTTGGGATGCTCAACACTATCCTCAATTTCATAAACTTCACGCATCGATTCCCTGAAATCCTCGTCTTTCAATAAACTCCTGTTTGCCTTAACTCTTAACTTCTTCTTTATACTGTTAAAATAAGATATTAACTGCTTAACTCCCTGAGTCTGCAATAATTCAAGAGCGTAAGAAATTTTTAATGCTTCAGCAACTAGACTGATATTATCAAATAGTTCAGGAGTTCTTTCAGCACTGCTTATCTTTTTTTGAAGCATGCCCTGAATACGCAATAAGTCTTTCTTACTGACTTTGTTAATACTGCTTGTATTCAATAAACCATTCTTTTTCATAACTTTCAGTCTCTTTTTGAAAGACACTTCTAAACCTTTCTTAATCCTTTCAAGACTGTCAGGAAGCGTAACCACAACCTTGTTTATTTTTTTCTTCTTAACATATGGTTTCACATCCCTGCTTTTCTCATCTTTGTAAACTATGTTTTTAAAATTTAGGTTTTTGCAAACCTCTCTTATTTTCTCGCTGTTGCTTCCCGGACTCGCACTAAGTCCAAGAGTCATCTTGTTATCTCCCTGTTTTTCATAAACATCGCTTATGAAAGTATATGCATAGTTACCAACACCCCTGTGGCATTCATCAAAAATAATCAGGCTTACATTCTTTAAAGAAAAACTTCTTGTAATAATGTCATTCTCTATTGTCTGCGGAGTAGAGAAAATAATGACTGCATCATTATACAATTTTTCCCTGTCTTCAGGACTGACTTCACCACTAACAACCAATAATTCTTCATCTTCGTGTTCAAAAAATTTTGAGAAAGTATTATGATGCTGCATTATTAATGGTTTTGTAGGAGCAAGAAATAATATTTTACTATTCTTTACTCTTCTCAATCTGTAAGCACTCAGCATTAATCCTATAATTGTTTTACCAAGCCCGGTAGGCAGTACTACAAGACAATTCTTCTTAACGCATTTATGAAAAATCTTCTCCTGATAAAGTCTTGGAGTAATCTTGTTTTTCAAAAACTTCATATTACATAATTATAACAATATTCTGTTTTTAAATAATTTAACAGATAGTTTTAAAAACGCATTCTTGTTTTCATCTATTATTTATGAAAATTAATGATTGCCATATTCATGCAGGTGGAAAAAATTATGTTCCAAAAAGATTCCATTATAATAGTTCTATAGATGATTATTTGGAAAAAACTGAAGAATTAAGAGTTGATAAAAAAGTTTTTTTCGCACAACCAGAACCTTATGAATGGTTGATTGATTATTTTCCGAAATGCCCGACTATTGATTATAGTGAGAAGAATGATGAGATTGGAAGAAAATGCTTAAAATATGATGACTGTTTATTCTCAGTATTTGTTGACCACGCAGATTATAATGCTTATGAAGAAATAGAGAGATGCGTAAATTTTTATGATGCTCGGGCAGTAAAAGTTCATTTCAATTGCAAGGATATTAATCCAATAATTCTTGAAAAGTATAATATAATAAAAAGCGCAGGAAATCATGGGTTGAACTTAATCATACACCCCTCTGACAGTTACTCAAAAAATTTTGAAGAAGTGGTTAAGAGGAATAAGGATGTTAATTTTATAATAGCGCATCTTGGTTTTCTGGAAGAGAATAATGTTAATACAGTTATTAATAATGATAACGCATATTTTGATACATCTGCATTCATTCATCAGAATTTCAAGGATAAAATTTATGGATTGAAAATTTATGACAAAATAGCAGGATTGCTTGGAAAAGAAGTCAAGTCAGTAATACATTCTTATTTTCAGGAATTAGTTAATGTAAAAAAAGTAAGCAGGTATGAATTGGAGAAAGGAGTTTCCGAACCCGAACTCTTTTTAAGACTTCTTTGTTCAGTTGATTCAGAAAAATTAATAGAGACAGTAGTTGAAGAATTAGGTTCACATAACATTCTTTTCGGAAGTGATGAATCATGGAGTCCGGTAAAAGAACAGATTGATATAATTAAGAACACCAATATTTCCTCAGAGGACAAGAATAATATTTTTTATAGAAACTTTGAAAAAATATGGGATTAATAATTATGTTTATGGAATTATTGAAAGAGATTAAGGAGAAGGATGTTTTTCATGAATTCAATAATGGTTTTAGAGTCAGGAATCCTCGAGAGGAATTCTTATTGATGATAAAGGAAGAATAGCATTACTATTTGTTTCTAAAATTGATTATAATAAGCTTCCTGGAGGAGGATTTGATTCTGATGAGGGAGAAGAAGTTTTCAGAAGAGAAATTCTTGAAGAAACAGGAATCCCGAAATCATCAGGCAAAAACTCAGCATATTCAGAAAAATTATTATTTTCTTCAAATCTTTCAATAATATCTTTTAATAACTGCCTGCCTGTTTTCATCATTATAAAAGAAACCCTATTATTAAAATATTTTTTTTGTCATTAATCAATGGTTTTTAACAATTTCTTTGTATTCTCAACAATTCCTACTTTAATCCCGTTATCTGGGTGCTCGCAAATTATTCTTTCTTCCCAGTTAAAGAGTTTAACCTGCTTAAGAATCTTCTTAAAATTTTTAGTCTTCTCCGCAGGCCCTATCTTGTCCCTGGCGCCTTTCATCCCTATTATCAGCTCTAGGAGCATAGGATTTCTTGTTCCAATCATACTTTCTGCAGACACTGCATTTTTTTTAATAATCTCTTGCTTAATTTGTAAATGTTTGAATCATTCATCTAATAATTCCTCTGTTTTCTCCTTAAATTTTTAAAAACCAAGAATCAATCTCTTTTTGTTTAAATCAACAAAGTATTTGATAATCTTATCAGTATAATTATTATATATTAAAATCATTTTTGGGTCAAAAAAAATGGTGCAATACTAATTATTCTTCAGCATAATTTATTGTCAAATAATCCTTTTTTTTTTATTAAGACTTACTCACATTTTTAAGGAAGCCAATTTCTTATTTTATATTAATGAACAAATTTATGATGGGTTTATTAAAATAATTTATGCAGGGGGTGGGATTCGAACCCGCGTAGACACTAAGCCACTAGGTCTTGAGCCCAGCCCGTTTGACCGCTCCGGCACCCCTGCAAGTAATTATAATAGAAAAAATATTATTTTATTAAATTTTCACTTTCTGCGATTTTCTATCTCTGCACTTATATTCTCTAAATCCTTTCTAAGCATTTCCAGTTCTCTCTTCTCGCTGTCAAGACGCAAATCTTCTTCTTTATCTATTCTTTTCTCTTCTTCTTTCTCTTTCTCATCACAATACGGTTTATGCAAATCTAGTCTCTTGAATCTCTTACCGCAGTAAGGGCATAATCCTCTTATTTTCTTCTTTTTCTCTTTCTTAAGTTCTTTTTCTCTTCTTTTTTTCTCTTTCTCTTCTTTAACATGATTACTTATTAATTTTAACTTTTCTTCAAGCATTTTCGCCTCGTGTTCAGGAAGCAGTGATTTGAACTTATCCAGTCCAAGCCTTAATGAAACAAGTTTTTCATAAATTTCTTTACGAATCTCTGCACGCCTGTATTTTAAAGAATATATGCTGTTCTTATTTTTTTTAATCCTCCTGCTGTAATCACCCAGTTTTACAATACCATCCCTGAGTTTTTCCGGAACCTGCATGCTCACGTAGTATTCTTTGGATTCATCTTCTTTCATAAATAAAAAAGTAATTACTCATTCTTTAAATTATTAACGGATTAAAGGAAGCATTATCATTTTTTTAAAAAGGCAGGAAGGAAACTATTATTCTTAGGTGATAAAAAAATGTTTGCCAAATTTACAAGTTCAGATAATTTAATGAATACTATTGAGCAGGAAATTAAAGAAAAGAAAAAAGAATTAAAATGGTATAAACTAAAAGTAAAACAAATAAGTGAAAGAGCCGCTTAAAACCTTCTTATTTTTTTTATTCTTCAGGTACCACCATTGTCTTCTCAAACAATTCTATTACTTCATCCATCATCTTCACCAATTCCTCACTCTTATCCAACTTATTCCTTTCCTCCTTTTCTATGTCTCTTAATTCTTTAATCAAATCCTTTGTTTTCTCTATATCTTTTCTCATCTTATCAGTTGCTTCAACAACTTCTTTATATTCTGAAAGTTTCAGATAAAGAGTAGGGGCAACTTCTTTCTTAACTTCTCTTGTAATCCTTCTTTGTGGCATACTTATTCTTGTTTCAGGTTCTTCTCTTTCAACAGTTCTTGGTTTTTCCTCTTTCTTAACTGTTTCAGGCGCTGGTTTCTTTTCTTCTTTCTCCTCCATTTTTTCAAAACTTGGAGGTTTTGGCATTTCTTTTTCAGGCGCTGGTTTTTCAACCTCTCTCTTGATTTCTTCTAATTTAGGTGGTTTTGGTGGTTTCGGAAAAGCTGGTTTGGGACTCTCAGTTTTTTCTTCCTTTTTTTTCTTTTTATCAAATAAACCCATAGTAATAAATGTAATTAATGAGGTTTTAAAAAACTTTTTTATTGAATAAAATCTTTAAATACTATTAATGAGCAGGGTTAAAGTTCATGTTGTACTTATTTTCTTATTTTGTTTCAGTATTTGTTATGCTGGTGTTGAAGCAGAAGTTAAAGACCATTATTTGGAAACTGATGATAATATAGATGCTGATGTAGTGATTGATGAACCATACTCTGGTACTGCGGATTTAAAGTTTTGTTTAGCTGAGTATGATTTTGAAGAATTAAATTTTAATTACAGGTGCGATATTTTCCTCGAAAGACACAATATTAGTTTCTCAAACTATTATGAAGAATCCTATTCTTTCGAACTTGAAAACATTGAACCTTATATGTACAGATTATTTGTCCAGTTGCATTATGATGATAAGTATAGAAAAGACAGTGATAAGGACAACCTGGTTTATGTTGTTGGAGAAAAATACAAAGAATCAAGTGATAGGCAAAGCGAGATTGTTATGAAAGTTCTTGAAACACCATATACTGGAAGGCAGGGTGGAATAATAACTTCAGAAATCAATCTCTCAGTTTATAAAAATGATTCAATCATAAAAGTTTCTGAATGTATAACAGGAGGCTGGACGTCAAACAAGAAAGAATTCAGTATTCCTTATGGTTCTTCAAAAACCATACATTTAGAGAATATTATTGAAGAAGATGCTCCTCCAGGAGAATACACTTATAAAATTAGGGTTAATACAGGAGCAAAATATGATTATACAAATAAGATTATTATATATCCTTATATTAATCCTGATATAAAAGTGGAATTAATTAATAATTCTCTGAAAATAAAGAATATTGATTCCAAAAAAGCAAACTATACAGTCAGGATGGACTTTGAGAATAATACTAGAATAATTAATGACTCTATTAATCCCCACACTCTTAAGCAGATAAGGCTTAATAATACAACACAATTAATAAGTGTTTATTTGAATAATGAATTACATTATAAAAAATTATTAATCAGGAAAAACATAATAACAAGAATGGTTAATAATACTATAATTGAGACGAGAATAATAAATGATTCTTCAAAAATAACAGGCAATATTGTGGCAGAAGATGATAGTAGTGAAAATCTGCACGTATTCTCAATCCTGATTGGTTTAGGATTATTAACCACAGTTTATATAAAAATGAACAGAAACTCTTTTATATGATTATAAAATTGTGAACTAATTATGATAAAAGCGCGTTCAGTTATTGAAGTAATGGGCCAGCCTGAAGAATTAGTGGAGAAAACTCTTAAGAAGATGGAGGACAATATTAAGAAGAATTTCAAACTTGAAGAATCATTCACTGCAGAGCCCAAAAAATCGGGAAAAAAGTTTTACACATCATTCATTGAACTAACAATAAATTATGATAATATCCAGCAATTATTTGAATACATGACTTACTACACTCCTACACTGATTGAAATAATAGAACCTTATGAGATAAAGATAAGTGCAGGAGAATTAGAGAATTTAAGTAATAATATTTTAGGAAAAATACATGAAATTGATTCAAAACTAAAAACAGTTCACAGCACCAATAAAATGCTTACAAGAAAGCTCTATAAGAAATAAAAAGATTTAAAAAGCATCTAGTATTAATTATGTTTTAACAAACACACTATTTTTAATGAATTGATTTGATTAGTGAATTTACTTAAATAAAACACAAAAAAATCAAAGGAGGAAAAAATTATAAAATGAAAGTCAAAAAAACTATAAAGAAGATAGTGGCTTTGTCTGGAACCGCATTACTTGCAGGAATGACCGTATGCAGTGCGGCTTGGGCAGCAACACTTGCTGATTTACCAAGTCCTATTGTTAATGCAGACGGAGAAATGGATTCAAACGTAATTGTTGGTTCACAAACATGGAACGACTTAGTAGCTGGAGACCCAGCAGGAGTCGCAAGCGATTTAGCATCAGCAATTGATGTTGCAGCAGCTTTTGCACAAAAAGCAACAGCAGTATCAGGAGCAGAGGGGACAGTAACTCTTGAGAAAGAGACAACACCAGGACAGTTAAAGAACTCAACAGGTCTGGACTTAGGTATAAGTTCAATTGATAAAGCTGACAACACTTTTAACAGCAGTGTTTCAGGTTTCGACTGGTTGACCAACATAACATACACTTACAATGATACAGAATACAATGTGTATGAAGCAATAATTGTTGATGGTGAAAGAATAAATGATGAAGGAGAATTATCAATAGATGATGATTTAGACTATAAGGCAACAATTAATGTCAGTACGTGGGGAGTTCCGGAAGGATTCGACAAATGGCCTTTGTTTGGAGAAGAATATGAAATCATAGAACTAAGCACAAACGAAGCAATTTTTGGCCAATTAACAGAAGTCAAAAAAATAGAGAACGGAGAATCCGTTGATATCGGAGACTCAGGAACAACATTAACATATAATGGTGTTAATGCAGCAGGAGATAAAGCTTATGTAACCATTGTAGATGGTGAAGGAGTAACAGTTGTTGATGACCAATCTTATGCAATGAATAAGGAATTCAACAATTTAAGTGAAAACGGATGGTACTTAAAGCTTACAGGACTAAGAGGGCTGGACGCAACTCTGGACATGAAGTGGTCAACGAGCAATCTGAAAGTGAATGACTCAATAGAGAGTTTGGAAGAATCATTCCCTGATATGGACTGGACGGATGTTAGTGTTGATGTTTCAACAGTAGCAGGATTAGGAACCAAAAGAAACTTGACATCAATAACAATAAGCAGTCCGGACGACTTAGTGCTTAATGCTGGAGAACAGGAAGAATTATTCAATTTCTTCAACATAAGCTTTGACGGATGGAAAAACGAGAACTATACAACAATAGATATAAACGAGGAGTTCAGCGGAGATGGTAACGAAGAAATAAGTTACACAAACAAAGACGGTGAAACAGTAAAGATTAACCTGGATCCTTTCATCTCAACAGATTCATATGATGAGATATGGGATACAACAGAAGATGATGCTGAAGAAGCAAACATAAGTAAGACAGATTCTGTGTTTTCAAACGCAGACAGCGATTACCAACTACAGTACAATGACAGTCAGGGACAGACATTCTTCATCTTGGACGATGATGAAAAGATTGTAAGAGAGTTAACCCCTACACTGATAAACACTACAGCATACGACTGGCCTAGAGGTTATACAGTGTTTAACATGACTGGAGGATGGTGGAACATTAGTTTTACCAACAAAACAGCCAATGTTACATTGATAAACTGGTCTTCTTCAGACCTTATGGAAGAAATAACCCTGGAGTTCCCTAAAGCTTCACTGAATGTATCATCAGAAATGAGTGCATCAGATGCTGTAAACACACAGAACGCTTCAGTAACACTTATAGAGAATGGAGGCGGAACAGTTGATGTTTTCTATAACGATACAGTAATAAATGATGATCTGTTCGACAAAAACACTAGAGAACTTGCAGTTCATTATGGAGATAAGAACTTGGAAGATGGTGAAACCAGATACACAAATTGGGGCACCAAGGTTGACAGAGATGGTGATGTAGAATTAACTTATCCGGAAGAATACCTTACTGCAGATGCATGGGTTGGAAGACAAGCAACAGCTGACTACACATTCGAGGTAGGTGACGATGTTACTGACACGGATTATACAGTCAAAACTGTTGGAGCAGGCGGAGCACCAGAGATTAATGAAATTAATCCTGGAATCGGAACTGTAGATACAGACGTAACTGGTTCAAGCCTTAGTAAGCCAGCAATTCTTGTTGGTGGACATATGGTTAACAAGTTAGTTAGTGACTTAGGCGAAGACATGGTCCCAGCAGAGGACTTAACAATGGACAGGGCTTACATACAAATGGTTGAAGACGCTTACGGAAGCGGCGAAACCGTTCTTGTAATCGCTGGTTATGAAGCAAAAGACACTAAATTAGCTTGTCAGGCATTTGCCGCTCACCTATTGGGGCACATGACACTTGATTTAACAGGCAACTTAACCTGGTTAGATACTAGTGGTGCAACATATAGTGAGATAGCTGTTGTTTAAACAGAATTAATCGGGGATTATTAATCCCCATTTTTTTTATTATTTTTTTTTTCAATACTTTTAAAAAACAGTATTTATTAACTCTATTTTATGAAAATCAGGATTCCTAAAA
>CAYWEY010000016.1:0-31070 GCA_964457955.1 Candidatus Woesearchaeota archaeon | reverse complement strand
TTTTATAATATCTATTATTTTTGGAAGCGCGTCTCTTATAATATCAATAATTATTTCTAATTCAATAATAACTCCTGTAAATAATCTTAAAAAGAGTGCTGAAAAAATAGGTGAAGGAAAGATGGATACTAAAATAAATGTGGATTCAAGTGATGAGATAGGAGAACTTGCTGATTCTTTCCGTAAAATGAGGGATGAGTTGAAAGAATTAAGAGAATCCAGGAAGAGAATGATTCTTATGATAACTCATGATTTGAAACAACCACTTACTCCAATACATGGTTATGCGGGATTATTGAAGAAAAAATTGAAAGGTAAAAAGCAGAAAGAGTACTTGGATAGAATAATGTATAATTCTAAGCGTATGAAGAACATGATTAACAGAATGCTTGACTTGTTCAGATTGGAAGCAGGTAAATTAAAAATAAAGAAAGAAAAAAATGATGTTAAAAAAATTATTCAGGATGCGATAAAAGAGAAGGAGCACAGGATTAAGTTAAAGAATATAACAATAGAGAAAGAGTTGAAAAAAGTTATGATTAATTGTGATAAGAGAAGAATAAAAACTGTTTTCACAAACTTGATTGATAATGCTGTGAAGTTCTCAGAAGAAGATGGAAGGATAGAGATAAAGATGAAAGAATCAAAAAATAATGTAAAAGTTTCTGTTAGGGATTACGGTCAGGGAATAAAGAAGGAAGATATAAAGAAATTGTTCAAAGAAGAATATTTAGGCAAGTACAGTGAGGAAAGAGGAGGTGCGGGAGTAGGACTCACTCTAGTGAAGCATATAGTTAAGAAACATAACGGCAAGATTAATGTGAAGAGTGATTACGGAAAATGGACTGAGTTCATAATAATGCTTCCCAAATAATTACTTAAGTAGTTTCTTTAAGTTTTCTTTTTCTTTAACACACAAAGTTCTTCTTTTCTCACGTATTTCTTTCGGCAATTGTTTTAATAACTCCATACTAACTTCTTCTATCATACCCCATTCATTGTTCTCATCAGGTATTCCAATAAAGTATTGCTTATCATAGACTGAAACGTATAAAGGGTTTTTTTCATCTTCAACAATCAAGTAATTATCATCTCTACCTTTAATGTTTTCAATTCTTTCAATAAAATTGTCTACTTCTCCTCCATTGATTTCATAATCTATGGTTCCTTTTATTCTTAACTTGAAATAATTATAGTCAATTAGTTCGATTTCCAGCAAATCATCTGATTTATTCATAAAAAAAATAATAAATTTGTGTATTTATTAAGTTTTAGGAGATTATTGAAATGGATAATTTATTCATTTAGACGAGGACGATTTACAGATATTAATCCTGATAAGACTTAAAACTGAACTTTTTAAAACATAACGGCCAAAATAAAAATAAATGCTATTTTAATCTTATCAAGACACCGAATGAAATATATACTGCGCTGAACAAAAATTATTTAAGATTCTTTACTAATAAAGGGATTGAGTCATGAATGTATTTGATAATCTTGTGGACATGCTCTTCTATTTTTTGCCTGTTCTCTGGCTTGTCATAATCTTTTATAACATCTTTAATGTCAGGAACTGAACTATCCTCATCATGGCATATTTTGTTGAATAATACTGATTCTTTATTGAAATTTTCTTTAATGTAATCCTTATGCTCTTCTGCCATAGAAATAATTAAGTCGTAAGATTCAACTATTTTTTTTGTTATTCTATGAGGTGTGTGTTTTTCAGCATTCACTCCATATTTTTTTAGAGTTTCAGAAACTACGGGGTCCAAACCTGATTTCATTCTAGTTCCTGCAGAACTAACAATTAAGTCATTAATATTGTTGTCTTCAACATATTTTTCCAATAATAAGTGCGCGGACAAGCTTCTGAAAGTGTTTCCTGAGCACACGAATAATATTTTCATTTTTATATGGCTTCTGATGGATTTACTGACGAAAGTTCCACAAGCCCCTAATTTTTATGAATAGTAATAACTTCAAAAATCTCTAGGAATTGGTAAACTAAATAATTTTTGGTTAGTTGTGATTTAAAAAAAAGTAAAATTATTCAGGAGGCATTAATAATTACATGAAGAAAAAATCAAAACAGCTTTATTATAATCTCCTTTCGCTTTCTTAAGCGCATTACTCCAGTTTTCATTTCTTACCTCTCTCTCACTGACTTATCAGTTTCCTTAATCTTTTCTTCAGAAATTAACGAAGAAAACACTAATTCAAACTCTAATATTCTTCTCTCCATTTCCACCTTGCTCAAAATTCTTGACTCAAAAGACTCAAACAATTCATCCACTAATTCAGAAGTACTGATTTTACCCATATACAATATTCAATACAAAATGGATATTTTAAAACGTTACTTTACAATATCCTAAAAAAAATCTAATAAGAAGAGCGAAAATACAAAATTTACTTTTATTTTTTTTTTCGATCTTTTTCTTCTGGCTTTTTGTAGATATTTGCATTTAAGATGAACAAGTCTACCGTAATAGTATGTTCCTGTTCCAGGATATACTTTTTTTCCACAATAATAACATGTTTTTGAGTAAGGTTTCATAATTTTACCTTCCTGCTTGCCAAATAATTTTCTGTTCTTTTTTTAAAATTGGTTATACAATCTAAATAAATGTCCATTTCTTTTTTAGGCAATGTTTCTTCAAATTGGTATAATAATCCATCTTTTAAATCACAAATTTTTTGAATATTTTTCCACCATTTCTTTAAAAGCAGAATGTCCAGCAAATTGTTTGATAAAATCCTTTCTTATTTTTGAATGTGTTCCATCATAATTTTTAATATTCACTAATAAAAGTGCATATGCAATTTTTTCCATTGTATGAAACATTAAATCAATTAAAGGATAAACTAAATTATCTTCTTTAGTTTTATCATATATATTTATACATGGCATTTAATACTGCACTAAACCCTTCTACCATATTCCAGCATTGTTTTATATTAATTTTGTCGTATAATTTTCTCATATTCTTTTATTCCTTTTAGCACTTTTCCATCAGAATAAACATTTAATATTAATGGATCTTTTTCTTTTAATTTTTTAATAAAAAGTTTTTTAGGAATTTTAAATACTGATAATAATAATCCTTCTAAAAATTCGCTTTTTACTTTCTTTTTTCCATTTTTAGTAATTATCATTATATCAAAATCACTAGATATTTTTTCTTCTTTTCTTGCCCTCGATCCAAATAATATTATTGAAATATTATCTTTATATTTATTTTCTAATTTGTAAACAATCTTTGTCAATATTTCTTTTTCTAAAGATTCTTCCCATTTAAACAAATGTTTAATGTCATCATAATAAATTATTTCTTTATTTAGCATAGATAATTTCATGTTTCCTCTAGTTTCTGATTTAATAATTTCTTCTTTTTCTAATTGATTAATTATTTTTGATACAGTCATTGCAGATAATCCTGTCTTTTTAGCTAATTCGGAATTAGACAATCCCTTATTAGATTTAGATAATTCTCTTAAAATAAAAATTCTGCTCTTAGTTGAAAATAACTTATCTAATATCATAATTAATATATTGGAATCACTTATTTAAATATATATCTAAAGTTTATGATTATAAACTTTAATTATATAACTTTAAAACTTGTTTAAGTTTATTAACACTATTAATAAATTATTTGTAATAAGCTCAATAGTTGGAGAGGTTAAACTTTTAATAGTTTAAAAACCTAAACTAATAAATCTTACTTTATTTAAAAAAAATTTATAAACGAAACACTAATAAGTAAATATATAGGTGATTAAATATGGATGACTCAGAAGACAGAGGATGCGCAGGTTTCTGGTAAAATTACTGATACTAAAAGAACAGCACTTATATCAGTAACGGAAAAGTGTAATCTTAATTGTAAACATTGTAGATCAAGAAATAAAAACAAAGAGTTAAGTTTAAATGATATTAAATGTATTTCTAAAAAAATTAAAGGAAAAGTGAATAATATCAACCTCACTGGTGGAGAACCTCTTCTTCATAGTGAAATTGAAAAAATAGTTTCATTTCTTAGTAAAAATAGTTTCAGAGTAACTCTGTCAACTAATGGTTATTTTCTAAATAAAAAAGTTGCAACCAATCTTAAAAATGCGAATTTATATGGTATTAATATAAGTCTTGACAGTATCAGTAAAGAAAAACATGATTTTCTTAGACAAAAAGAAGGGGCTTATAAAAAGGCTTTAGAAAGTATTTCAATAGCTACTTCAGAAGGATTAAACACTAGAATAGCTAGCGTGGTTGGAAAATTTAATCTGCATGAAATTAAAGAGTTAGTTAATTTGGCTATTAAAAAAAATTGTTCAGCTATTTCTTTTAGAAAAATAATGCCAGTCGGCAATATTTACAAAAACGAACTTTTAAATAAAGTTCAAGATAAAATCTTCCTTAAAGAAGTATATACTTATTTATCTTTACTTTATCCATATTTTAACATCTTTGTAGAACATCCATTAGATGTTTATTTTTCAGGTAAAATAATGAATAAAAAATTCAATATTTGTGGATGTAGTGCAGCAGAAGGTAGACTTATGGAGATTAAATGCAATGGAGATGTTGTGCCTTGCCCAGCAATTGACAAGGTTATTGGAAACATTTTTAATGACTCTTTTGAAAAGATAATAAATAACAAAACATATTCCAAAATGAAAAATATTAAAGGTTCTTGTTCAAATTGTGTTATTAACAATATTTGCAAAGGATGTAGGGCTTTAGCTTATTACATATACTCTGATGTATCTGAGGAAGATTCTTTTTGTGTTTTTTCTGATTCTAATAATATTCTAGAAAATTTACCTAATGTTAAAGAAGATAATTTTTCAGAAAAAGAAAAAAATCAAGTTATAGAAATAACAGAGAAGTTTATGAAACCAATTTTTAAAAAAAGTGGCATTGAATGGAAGAGAAAATTATTGAAAAATGATATTTATAATTTAAAACCTAATGAAAAGTTATGGATAATAAAAATGAAGAAAAAAATATTAGGATACTGTTGGTTTATTGAAAAGAAAGATTATATTTATTTAAAATCTATATTAATAAATAAAAATAATCAAAATTCAGGTTTAGGCACATTACTTTTAAACAGATTAATACTTTACGCAAAATCAAAGAATTTTAAAAAATTAAAAGCAAGTGTTCAAAATGCTAATAACAAATCTAAAGAATTTTTTAAAAAAAATGGTTTTATTGAAAAAGGAATTAACAAAAAAGGTTATAAACTCTCATTAAAAATTTAGAATTATAAGTTTTTGATAAAAATTTTAGTGTTATGATTAAAACATATTTAAGTTTATTAACACTATTAATAAATTATTTGTGATATGCGCAATTGTTGGAGAGGTTAAACTTTTATTGTTAAATAAGTATAATGAGCCGTATAATATTCCTGATGCGAATCGTATATTGTATAAATAATTAGAAAAATTATTATGATTTATTGTGAAAAACCATGCTTGAATAATTAAGAATACAAATATTATTATTTTTTTAAAATGTTTATTTTTAATTAAAATTCCTGATAATCCTAATAAACCTCCAAAAAATAATCCTCTTACTAATATTTCTTCTGTTATTGGACTGATTATTCCTGCAAATATAATATTGTAGAATAAACTGTTATTAAAATCAGGAGTGGGTTTGTTCCAAATGAAAGATATTAATATCAAAGCACTTGCTAAAATAATAGGTATTGTTATTGAACGAGAATTGTTAAAAAATTTGAATTTTAAACCCTGTTTGAAGATTTCAATCACTTGTTTAAAATTTTTACATTGTTTTTTAATCCAATTGTTAACTCTCTCCTTTTTTCCAGAAAATAATTGCATAAACAGTTAAAATTAGAATATCAACACCTATTCTATTCATAAAATCAACAAAATTCATACTAATAGTTAATAATCATATCATATTAATTTTATTGCTTCTTTGTTCAATTTTCATAAATAGGTTTCAAAAAGAACTAAAAAAATAAGCTGTAACAATAGTAAAGGAATTAAGAAATGTTTTGAAAAGGAATTTTATTATAAAGAAAGCGTTAAAAAAGATAAATAATTTCTATTATTTATGGATAAAAAATATATTCTTGGACAATATTTTACTAAAATGAAGGTCGCGGGAAGCTAATGAAAGCTATCGAGAAAATAGTTGTTAATAATTAGTCACTATTACTTCTTTAACTTCTCCTCTATCATTTCCATTACTGTTTATTGCTCTGCGCGCCATTACTTTATGAACATTAAAATCTGAATACAATTCTAAAACTTTAGGAGTATAACTATTGCTTAGCATTACTTTAACTCTTTTATCACTTAATTTTTTGTAAAAATTTGCTAATTCTACATGTTCTTTTTTACCGAAATCATTCTTTGTATAACTAGTGAAACTATTCCCATTCAAAGGATAATAAGGAGGATCAAGATATACAAAATCATTCTTTTTAACCTTGCTTAATATTTCCTTATAAGAACACGCTCTTAACTCAACATTCCCTAATAACTTACTAGTCTTTTTCAGTCTCTGCTCACCATAAATTCCAGGATTCTTGTATTTACCATAAGGCACGTTAAACTGCCCATCACTATTAACACGATATAATCCGTTATAACATGTCTTATTCAAATAAATCATTCTTGCAGCACGCTCAACATTCGTTAATTCTTTAATGTGATTAACTGGTTTGTTTAATGCTCTGATCTTGTAAAAATATTCTTTAGAATTATTCTCTTTATGAACTTCTAATAAACTAATTAATTCATTAACATTATTTTTAATAATTTTGTAAGTATTGATTAATTCCTTATTAACATCAGATAAAAATACTTCATCAGGATTAAAATTTTTCTGAATAAAAAAGAATACTGCTCCCCCACCAACAAAAGGCTCAAAATATCTGGGAATCTTTTTAGGCAAATGTTCATTAATACTATTAAGTAATTGAGTTTTACCTCCAGCCCATTTAACAAACAGTGGAACATTAAAATCTAAAACTTTCTGCCCTAACATAGTTAATTGAACACTCATAATATTATTAAGTATTATTGTTATATAAAAAGAAAAAGATAAAACTTCCTTTATTCAATGATAATACTTCTTTTCAAATTTTTTTCTTTTTATACTCCTTTATCACCCTTGTTTATTGTATGTATATTAAGACTAAAAAGGTGCGTTTGAAGAGTGGGAGGGTTCAGAAGTATTACTATATTGCGATGAGTATTCGTTTAGAGAATACTGTGCGTCCTGAGATTATTAAGTACTTGGGTAAGGAAGTGTCTCCTGAAGTGTTGGAATGGTTGAGATGTAAGAATGAGTGGTTAGAGGAGCATAGGGAGGAGAAGAGACAGGTCATTTGTCTCCTTTAATGAAACAGTATGAGGAAGAATCGGGTAAGTACGCGTTTTGGCATGGCAGAGTTACTAAGCAATTTTTGAGGTGGAGGGATAAAATATGTTAACGGCTAAGGAGTATTTGAGGAATAGGCATACTTATCATGGTGAAGAGGTTGAGGAGTTGAAGAGGCGTGCTGAAGAATTCTTGTTCTTCAAGTATGAAATGATGCGTTTGTGGAATCGGGAGCAGGCTGAAAAACTGCACAGGTTGTATTGTGAGGTTTTGTATGGTTAGGACAGAGAAGGAAGTTTTGAGAGAGAATAAGAGGATTAAGCACACTTGTGATGTTCCTACGCAGAACTTGGAAGTATTGCAAGATAAGGAATTGTTTGACTTGTTGCATAAGGAGTGGAGTAAGCAGGTTGTTGGGGAGCGATTGCCGAGGGAGATTATTTTTTCAGTAGCACTCGGCGGGAGTCTCTGTCTTAACGCGCAGAAGACGAGTAATAATTTAATAGTTAATAGTAAGAGTGGTACGGGTAAGGATTATGTTACTACTAAAGTCTTGAACTTGATTCCTGGAAGGGAGGAGAGATGGTTTAAGAGAACGAGGATTAGTAAGATGACGTTCACTTATTGGCATAGTAGTCTTAGAGAACCGGACTGGAGTTGGCGTAATAAGATTTTTTACGGAGAGGACATGACTAGTCGAGTGCTTAATTGTGAAGTTTTTAAAGTAATGAGCAGTGGCGGAGCGTATAGTACGATAGTGAAGGATCAGAAAGCACTTAATATTAAGATTAACGGGAAGCCAAGCATATTGATAACAACTGCTAATGCTACATTATTTGATGAACTCGTTAGGCGTTTTGCAGTAATCCAACTCGATGAGAGTAAAGAACAGGACGACTTAATAATAGATCATCAGACAAATATGGCGATAGCGGGGAAGAGTCAGGAATACAGTGATTTAATCAAGAAAAGCCTGTCCTACCTCAAGCCTGCAAAGGTAATAATACCTTACGCGGAACAAATCAGCCCAGTATTCAAGAAGATGAGGGCGAACGTTATAATCAGAACGAATTACAACAGATTCCTGGACTTAATCAAATACAGTGCAGTAATACACCAATAGCAGCGCGAGAGAGCAAAAGATGACTGTATTTATGCGAGTCCCGAAGATTATGACAAAGCAGTGGACTGGTTCGACTACATGTTCAAAAACCAGCAATTACTTCCACTAACGAATAATCAGCAAAGACTGATGAACATAGTGAGTGAGTTAGGACCAGAAGCACTAGTGAAAGACATAATAAGCGAAGCAACCTTTGCAGGCAGGACATGGATCTATACGAACCTGAACGTGTTAACAGAGAAAGGATTCTTATTGAAAGAGAGAATCATGGACGAAACAGGAGTAAGCACAAAAAAACTGGACGCTTACACAGTACGGGAGAAAGAAAGATTGAAACTGCCATATTATTGGGACTTGGAATAAAAGACTTTTTATTTTTTAAATTCTGCCTTATTTAATATGTTTTTATTAATCAGTACTTTTTTAGAACAAGCATTTAATATATTGTTTGACATAGAAAATTTTGAACCTCTAATTTTGTCCGTATAATAATATAATATTACTTTTATACCTTTAGATTGAACTTCTTTAATTACAGGAACAAAGTCTGTATCGCAAGCAAGGATGATTACTTTATTAATAGTTTTATTATTGTCTTTATTCTTTAAATTATGTATTAATATTTTCATTAAATCAATTGTGAATAGAGTATCAACTCCTTTTTCGTTATATTCTCCGTCAACATATTGACATCTACCTTCTCTTACTATTATACCCAATTTTCTAATTTTACTCACAAATTTGTCATATCCAGATCTTCTATTGATTTCGTCTTGGGTGGGAGAAGTACTTTGAAAAGGAGGAGAACAGTAATAAAAGATTTTTTTACACCAAAATTTTTCATTTTTTGCTAATTCTTTTCCTAATCGATTTATATCAACTTTAATATCAAATTCTTCACCTATTAACTTCAAATAGTTACTTTCAATCAGAACATATGTATTTTCTAACATAAATAAAAACGTCTAGCATCCCCGTAGGAATGCTAGGGCTCATGTTAATATTACTAAGATAATTATTCTTTTAAAAATATTTCTTTTATTAGTCCGAAAGATGCTTTTTATTAATTGCCTCCAAACTGAAAAAGGCGGTGAAAGACCATGTAATTAATTAGACTTGGAAATCTAAAAGGTGTCGGAATAGTTTCTACTCTATTATTCTTACTATTACTGAAGTGAATCCGAGTACTGGAAATCTTGCAATAAAATCAGGAGTTCTTATTGGAATAGTGATGGGTTTGCTTAGAATTGTTAAAAGAATTGTGTGATTATTTATCATAATCTCAATAATTCATTTTATCAAAAATTTTGTATTTCCGCTCTTTTTATTAGATTTTTTTTAGGATATTACATAGTAAAGTTTTAAAATGTCAATTTTGTATTGAATATGTATGGGTAAGAGCAGTACTTCTGAATTAATGTATGATGTTGAAGATGTTGATGAATTGTTTGAGTCTTTTGAGTCAAGAATTTTGAGCAAGGTGAAAAGCATGGTGGAGACGGAGAGAAGAATATTAGAGTTTGAATTAGCTTTTTCTTCGTTAATTTCTGAAGAAAAGATTAAGGAAACGGATAAGTCAGTGAGAGAGGTAAGGGATGAGAATTGGAGTAAGGCTCTTAAGAAAGCGAAAGGAGATTATGAGAAAGCGGTTTCGATTTTTTCTTCTTGTAATTATTAGTGTCTTTTGAATAATTTTTTGAATTTCTGGTCTAATTCGTGTTTTATTGTTGGGAATTTTTCAGATTCCATTCCGAATAATCTTCCTGCTTCCAGAAAGTGATTATTTGTTGACCATACTTTGTTAACTCCTTCTTCTTTAAAATGATATAATATTATAGAATCTGGATGATGGAATTCAACATTATTCTTTTTGCATAATTCTTTCATTTGATTAAGTTTTTCATAGTCAACATCACTTGCAGTTAGTACATTAATATTATTATCTTTTATGAACTGGTCCAGTTTTTTTTTTGCCTCACTTCTTTTCCAATCATAGTCTCTGTTAAGAACATTAACGATTTCACCCATACAAATCTTGTGAGTAACGCAAACGTTTTCTTCTTCAAAAATGCCTAATGCTCTGTCAGAAAATAAGTTATAATTATCAATAAGGTGAATAATTGGTCCAGAATCAATCCCTATTTTTCTAGGACTGACTAAAGTAGTAGAACGTTTTATCAAAAGACCTTTCTTTTTTACCATTTAT
Organism: Candidatus Woesearchaeota archaeon; assembly: GCA_964457955.1. Lineage (GTDB taxonomy): Archaea > Nanobdellota > Nanobdellia > Tiddalikarchaeales > Tiddalikarchaeaceae > CAYWEY01. The sequence goes on along the minus strand of CAYWEY010000016.1, from coordinate 20,366 downwards.
CTTTTTTTCTCCCTCATCACTTTCACTAATTTAATTTCTTCTTTAGGAATTTTCCTAATATAAATTAGTTGGAGACATATACCTAAGTAAGAAATTATTAAATAATAATTTTGCCCTTTTTTTTTGAAATCATAATTTATCAAAAATTATTTATTTTACCAATTCCTAGAGATTTTTGAAGTTATTACTATTCGTAAAGAAATTAGGGGCTTACGGAAAAGTCATTAGACAGCTCCGGGCGAGATTCGAACTCGCGGCCTATTCCTTACGAGGGAATCGCTCTACCACTGAGCTACCGGAGCATAATAATAAAAGAAAAAGGTTTTTTTTTAATAATTACTTTTCGTTCTTTTTTAAGTATTTATAGTAATTGTTTACTGCACCAACGATTTCTTTGTCTTTTCCGCCAATCCTTACTTCAAGACTGAAATTATTCCCGAAATTTTCTGACAATTCATTAATTATTTCAGATCCTAATTTATGAATATCTTTACATTTGGATGCGTATTCATCGAATTCTATGAATAATGGAATCTTGTTATGAACATAACTGTCTATAGTTGTAGTATTCTTAATATGGTTTTTTTTAAAGAATTCTCTTTCCTCATCACCTATGTATTTCCTCATTTCTGATTCATCAAGATTCTTCTTATCGTACATTATTACTATTACTGCCATAATAGGACTTACTACAAAAATATTTTTATAAAACTTTAGTGCTACTACTCAGTGCTTTCATAATAGATAATATTTAAAAAAAATAAAGAATATTATTATAATATTCATGAAATATAAGGTAAAGCCGAGAAAGAGAATGATATTTTACTTATTTTTTGAAAGAGGATATTTATTCATATTAATAACTGCTTTTTTATGGATGAATTACTTGTATTATTTCACAAATCTTGTTTTAACAGCAAGAATAGTCTTTTACTCTATTCCATTGCTCGCGGTTTTCGGATTACTCATGTGCGTTTATGAGTGGTTAAGCACTGATTATTACATACTTAATGATTATGTTTTCTTGAAAGATTTAAGCGGGCTTGAGAAGATAAGGTATAAGGATATAAAAAAAGTTTATACTTCTGCCCCAGTTCTCCAGTTACTAATGGGAACAACCAATGTATGTTTAAAAACAGATAAAAACACTCATTACATTCGTGGAGTCAGGAATTTTCATAATATAGAGTCAAGAATAATCAGCAGTATGCATAAAGAATTCTAAAAACTTAATGATTTTTTGCGAACACGCTTAATAGGCATTTCATAATCATATTCTTCAAGCATTTTTTCAAGTTTTTCCAGAAAAAGTAATGATGTTTTCTTAATATTCTTGCTCCTGCTGTAAAGAATTTTCTTTTCCTGTCTGGATAATGAATAATCAGTTATGTCCTCAACTGATTTCCAGAACCTTTTTGCTTCCCTGTATAACCTGTATTTATCATAATCATTTTTTATTATTTTAAGAATATTTTTTGAATAAGAATGGGCTATCTGCTCAGCAATATATTCTTTATTATTCTTTTTCTCAATTTTATTATTAATATTCTCGAAGGATTTCAGAATATTCTTTAAATTTTTTCGATTCATTAAAGAATACTTTTAGCAAATTTCTCTTTTTAAAGTTTGTGTATGCGTCTTTTTTTAGGAATATGACAAAATATTTTTTCACCATTATTCTTGCCAACACCAATAAAACCATTTTTGTAATGAAGAATTACGTAAATCTTATCCAAATTGTTATTAATTTCAAGATTATAACCACGAATATACATTCTTGCCTGCTCTTCACTAATTTCAAGAAGATTCTTGGATGCATGAGGACCTATTAACTGACTGCTCTCAACCCTCAAACGAATATTATGATTATCCAAGTATCCGAAATAAATCCCCATTCCTTCAATACGAGAATCCTTCAGAATGTGATTCACTACTTTTTTGTTAGTGAGCCAAATCTTGTTCTTACCCCGCTCAAGAAAAACCCATTCTTCCGGAGGAGTAAAGCCGTAATCATCCCTTAATGCTTTTTTCAAGACTTTAATTTTTCCTTTAGATAATTTTGAATAATCTTTGTTCATAATCATTCCTTTTTTATTTTTGCTATAAAAAATCCTTCCATGTCAATATGGTGGGGCCATATCCTGCAAACTTTATCAACTCCTATTCCCTGCTCGCACTTAAGTCCTTTAATATTAATCTTCTCAAGAATAGTGTTAGGATAAGAATCCAGCACGTACTTAACAACTTCTTCGTTCTCTTCAGTTGTTAAAGTGCAGGTTGAGTAAACGAGTGTGCCTCCTGGTTTGAGAGCAGCTATACAGGCGTCAGCAAGTTTTTTCTGAACACCACTCATGTAATCAAAAGTTTTAGGATTGAACATCTTGAGTATGCTCCAATCCTTACGAATAGCTCCGAAACCCGTGCAGGGAGCGTCAAGTAATATTTTGTCAAAAACTTCAAAATAATTCTTGAACTTCACCGCATCATGCATAGTTATCACAGTATTCCTGCACCCACACCTCTGCAGATTATTGCGCAGTATGCTTATCCTGTTAAAATCTTTGTCATTAGCATAAATTACTCCTTTATTATTCATCATCATTGATAATTGTGTTGTCTTGCTTCCCGGACTTGCGCAGCAGTCAAGAACAAAATCATCTTCATCAGGATTTAATACTATGGGAGGAATCATGCTTGACTGCTCCTGAACATAGTAATACCCCATATAATGCTCAAGAGTGTTCCCCATACTCATATTCCTCTTATTGATTATGAGTCCGTTCTTGTAAAAGGATATTGGTTCAAAAACCCAGCCTTTCTTCTTCAGTAGTTTCTTTACTTTTATTAGTGTTGTCTTATTAGTATTGACTCTTATACTATCTTTTAAAGGCTTCTTGCACACTTCAATAAAACTATCCAGTTCATCTCCTAATAATTTTTTGAAATAATCTTTGAAACTCTTCTTGAAAACAGGTTTCATAAATAAGAAGAATAATTCTTTAATTAAAAAAAGTAATCATTATAAGGTAGATAATTAATTATTTAAAAAATCCTTTTTTTTTAATAAGTAGTTATGAAAGTGCTTGAGAATAATATTCAACATATCATATTGGAGAAAGAATTAATTGTTGATAAAATAAGCACTAATCCCAGAACAATAAATACTCCTTACGAGTTTGAACTCGTTTCAGGCAATGAGAAAAAGTCAAGAATAATTCTTGACAGGGTTTCTTTAAAAGAATTCGGGATTGATTACATGGATTGTTTGAAAAAAGTTCTCCTCACGCTCAAATCAGAGAATAAGATTGAAGACCAGATTATAGGGAACTATGTTGGTATAGGAAAGATTGAAGAAATGAAAAGAATAAACTGGCATTATTCACTCTCTTCAACAAGTAAGAGGGAGAAAAAACTTTACTCCGCAACATTCCATACTAAAAAATTTGGAGGAAGAATCTCGCCTGTTCCATGCCCTAATTATAATATCAATATTCAGATTAGTGAAGATGAGTTTAGAGAATTAAAAGAATTATCTCCTGACACTGTTATGAAAGTTTCTCTTAAATATTTATGAATGCTTTATTGTGAAGAGAGTTAAGGACTTTCTCATAATCATTGCAGTTAATTATGTAATCTATACCGTTTTTTCCCCCAGTAATTAGTCTGATATTGATATTGTTTTCTCTGAAAACTTCTGTCAAGTCAGAAGCTATTCCAGGAGTGTTTTTAGCGCTTTCACGCAGTATTACTGCAGCAATACATTTGTTCTTGTCAAGATTAACTGAGAATTCAGAGCCCAATTCTTCATTAATTAATCTCACTGCTTTTTCAGAACTGTTCTTGTTAATCATTATTTCAATATCGCTTTCCATGCTTGACTGATTGGTTCCAATAACACTTATGTTGTTCTCTCCTAATACTTTATGAATTCTTCCAGAATATCCGGGTTCTCTGTACATCTCCAAGCCCTCAACTGTTATTAATCCTATATTATTTCTTCCAGTAATCATTAACACGTGCCCGTTTTTCTCCCTATTATTCGAGATTATTGTTTTTCTTCCATTATATGGGTCTTTGAAGTCGCGGATTAATATTTTAATGCCTTTCTCTTCAGCAAGAGGAATACACAGAGGATGCAAAATTTTTGCTCCTCCAAAAGCAGCAAACCTTGCTTCTTTATAATTAAGGTTTTTAATAATTTTGACATCACTCACTATTTTGGGGTCAGCAGTCATCATTAGATTATCTTTCCATAATACGACTTCAGAATCTTTGTTAAGAGAATAAGCAATACTTATAGCTGTAGCATCACTTCCTTCTCTTCCAAGAAGAGTTGTTTTTCCTTCATAGTTTCCTGAGAATCCTGTAACAATAAGGGTTTTATTCTTCATTAAAGGAACAAGTTTCTCATTAACCATGCAGGAAGTTTCATTTTTGTTAAGTATTGAATCCAGAGAATTATTATTAGTTTTTATAACACCATCTTCTTCTCCAGTTTCAACACCAATTACTGGTAATCCTTTTTTTCCAGCATATGTTTTCAGAATTCTTTCAGACAAGTACTCCCCGAGTTTAATAACATCACAATAATCATATTCTTCTTTATTCTCCAGCATATCATACACTGGGAGTAATATTCCATTATTTATTCCTAGTTCTGAAGATATTTGATTATGAATATCAATTATTTCCCCTAATCCTTCATTATTATTGTATAAATTAATGAGTTTGTCAGTCACTCCGTTAATTGCTGAAACCACAATAATATCTGGATTATAATTCTGGATTATACTAATAACTTTGTCAAAATCTTGCCTGTTCTTCAGGCAGCTTCCACCAAATTTATAGACTTGTATTTTATCACGCATTTTTAATCACTTAAAAAAAAATTTAAGAAAAAAAACATGATTCTAATAATAGAATCTTGTTGTGCTCTTCATGTATGTAATTGTTTTCATTATATAATTGTTCTTTAAGAGCAAATTCATAATTAATATAAGAAAACAAATCGATTTAAAAAATTTCTGTTTAACAAAGAACTCTTATTGGATTAAACTCCATATCCACTTTGTTTTCAATAATAGTTATCCAAGTATTCTTCCTGAATCTTTTCATATTATTACTCAATGAGTTTAGACTAGTTCTGATAATATTATTCATGCTTGTTCCGTTCTCATTCTCGTTTAGTTTTAAAAGAAAGCCAAGCCTGTTATGATGATTGTCAGGTGTTTTAAGAGCATAATCTATTATTTGGTATATATCATTATTTTTTGATACTGAGACTAATGAAAAATTTGAAGAATTACTGTTACAATAAGCATATTTTTCTCTTTCACCATAAATATTTAACTGTAGTTTGTGAATATCGTTTATGAATGTGAAAAAATCTTCACGCTTACTGCCTACTTTAAGGCATTCGGGAAAACCATTATTTATTAATTCATAACCATTTTTTTCTCCCCCAATATGTTTTATTCTCCTGTTTTCATGCTTGTGCCCGTATAGTATTAATGGTTCACAGGAATATTTTTCAGAACAAGAGCATCTTTCTTTTTCTGCGTACTTGTTGAACAAATCATTGAATTTTTTTTCATAGCACGCTTTCTTTAATTTATTCACTTCCCCGTTTTGGCATGATTCTTCCAGTAATTCTTTATTTTCTTTATAGAAAGTATTTGTTAAATTTCTGGAAATATCGTCCTGGATTATTATGTTTTTCTTGTTTCCAAGTATTTGTTCAATAGAACATCCTATTGTATGATTAGCAAACCCGTCATCAGAGTCAACTTCTAAAATATTATGGATTCTCAGACATATGCCGTGCCCGTACATTGAGTAATTGAAGGAATTGTTAAGATTGTTCATATCAACATCCATGTACCCTATCATATTTAATTCACAGTCTTTGAAACTTGTTTTGCAGAAAGTATGCATTGCAATAATTCTCATACCGAGATCAGCGAAATCCGCTTCTCCGCCAAGAGTCATTTTCATGAATTCGTCATCAGCACGATAAACACGGCTAACACCATTATGCATGCCGACCCATCCTTTCAACTTATTACCCATTATCCGAAATATATTTTCTTACGATATATATTTGTTTTGGTTATATATTTAACTTGTTGAAAGCACTTTCAGTTGTTGATGCTATTATATTTATATTACTTCCTTTTCTGAATTTCTCCATACTCTTCTTAAGAGAAACAATAGTTGTGTGAAGAATATTTGATAAATCAGCACCATCATTGTCATGACTTATCCTGAATAATAATCCAATACGGTCAGTATGGTTTGAAGTTTCTGACTTTTTATAAATTTCATTAACCTGGTAAGTATTCCCATTCTTGTTTTTAAGAGTGAATATTGATGCATTCAGCCTGATTCCTTCTATATTCTCGTAATAAGATTTATGAATATCGCGAATCCTCTCGAGCATGAAAAAGAATCCATCAACAGAAGCATCTCTATCTAGAAGTGATTCAGGGAAAGTATTGGGAAGAAATTCATAACCTTTCTTTTTTTTATCAATATACTCTTCCCCATTCTTAGTATGCTTGTGCCCATAAATAGTTAATAAGTCCACACTGTATTTTGAACTCCCTCTCTTTTCCTCAAGATTATTATTGAATAGTGTAATATTATCTTCAAGAGACAAACTGCTTATTTCTCCGTATAAATCATCCAATTTTTCTTTATTATTCTCATAAAATACTTCAGCCATACGGGATTCAAGCATTTCCTCCTCAGAATCTTCAAGCATCAAAAAATCATCCTTTCTCAATATTACTCTATTAATTGTTGTGCTTGTAATATCCGGATCTTTTTTTGTTTTACCAAATCTAAAACAAGTTCCGTAACCTAATCTTAAAGAAGGTGCTGCCGGTAGTTTGTACATCTTATTATCAGGATGAAGATACTCAAGATAAGTTAATGCAACAGGCTTAGAATTAATATTCTCCCCGCATAAAGGAGGAATTGCTTCCAAAAACATGCTTATAAGATTAAGCTTGTCTGATGTTAAGAAAGATTTGTACTTCTCTTTAATACAATAACCTAAAAGTGTGGTATCCTTCGTAATCATCCATGATTTCAAAAAACTCCCCATTGACTAAAATTATATAAAATAATAAACTTATTAATCTTTTGTAATGAAAAAATAGTAGAGAAGATACCAAGAGGCAGAGTCACAACTTACAAGGATTTGGTGAAAGAATTAGGCACTCATCCGAGAGCAGTAGAGAAGATGCTTAACAGTAATCCTATGCCATTAATAATCCCGTGTCATAGAAAATGACAGAACACTGGGGGGATGCAAGTTAGGAAAAAAGAAGAAGTAAAGATAGAGGATAATAAGGTGCTAAAATAATGTATTCTTTACACAATTTTTTTTCACCCAGAATTATAAAATAATAATTTGTATTAATTCTTCAGGGTTTAATCAAAGATGATAATATATCGGATTTACTCCAGTATTAGTGATTTTTATATTATTATCAGGCAGGGCTTCTAGCCTAATGCTTCCCTGACCTTCGGATTCTTTTTTGTATTCATACTCAGTTATTTCCGGATTAAGAGTTGATAAATGATTGCAGTCTGTTCTTTTATAGAATTCTTTTTTGTAAGGGTATTCTTCACCATTTTTATAGAATTGTTTCACAAAAACGGAGTATCCTCCTTTCCCGATATATACAATATTAATTTTCTTGTTGAAGTGAAATCTTTCATCCACACCTAATTCGTTTTCTTCCTGGAAGTATATACTCAAAATCATATTCTTTTTTTTATTATAAGGCATTATGATTGTCATTTTTGTTTTTAATCCTATTATTTCTTCTTCTCCTTTTTCTAATTTATTGCTTTTTTCTTTATATCCTCCAACATATGATTTATTTTCTACTGCAGTGTATGCTGTATATGCTGATTCAGGTTCTGGTTTTGTTTTGTTGAAAGGATCTAATATTGTTTTATAGAATCTTAATCCTTTATCTGCATGAAGATAACTTTTCGTTCCGGATTTTGCTCTTTCATCATGAGACCTTCTGTATTGTATTCTCCCACTACTTGTTCCAGGAACTTGTTTATTATCCGACGCCCATTCTTTTCTTGGTATGCTCTGCCCCGTCTTTACTAATTCCTTGTCTATTTCTTCTGCCAAGAACTTTATGTGTTCTTCGCATTCTTTCTGTGTGAACTCGTTTTTCCCAAAATATATTGTGAATGGTTTCTCATTATCCCATAAGCATAATCCATATTCATCGCTTTGTATCTTAAACATAACTATTTTCCCTTTATACCTCAATTTATACAGTAGAGGTATAATTATTCGATGAATATTTGATACGTCAGCATAATAATATGGTGTGAGATGCGTAATATTCCCCGTAATTTTATTATAAGGCGTGTGTTTGAATCCAGCATATATGTGCAGTTTCCAGCTGAATGCGTGCCTCGCGAATGATCTTTTACCAGAATTTTCTGGTGAGAATTGCGCCCAGTCACCATCTTTATCATAAATTATTTCTCCTTCTAAGTCCTTTGCTTTTAGATGATAATATTTTAATGTTTTTTTAAATTCTGAGTATGGGCTTCCTTTGTAATAATATACATCATTGCTTTCAGGCATGATTATTAATCCATCATTATTGAATTTGAATTTTATTCTCAAATCATTTATTTTTATTCTCGTGTCAAATTCGTATTCATCACTTATTATTATCTTATTATTCACCTGTTTTAGTTCATATTCATCATTCTTTAGTATGAACCCGTTTGGTTTGCACATGCAGAAGTCTTTTTTTGTCTCTTCACCACATACAGGACATTCCACTTTATTCCTGCCTGTTGAGAACGAGATTGCCAGATAATATTCTTCATTGGCTTTGATTGCAATACTGAAATATTCCCCTTCTTTTAATTCTACTTTCTTGCTTTCTCCTTTATGTATTGTTCCTAGTTCAGTATTAGTATAATTCATGAATTTTCTGAATCCCTGGTGCATAGTGGTTGAACAAAATGTTAAATAATTCTTTTTTCCACCAGTTGCGTTTCTAGCTTTATTTGCGAGAGACTCAAGTTCTGCCATATATTTTAATTAAAAATAATTAGTTGTATAAAAAGATTTTTTTATTTATAATCCCACACAGTCTCATCATCCAAATCCTTAAGCTGTATTCCAATACTTGACAATTCTTCCCTTATCTTATCACTTGTTTCATAATCTTCTTTACTGCGGAGCTCGTCTCTTATCTTAATCAGGACTTTCATAATCTTGTTGGTTTCAACACTTTTCTCTTCCAACACTCTGCTGACTTTAATACCTAGTATTCCTAACAATTCCTTAAGAATACTCCTTGCTTTTTCCAAAGATTCCTTATCATACTTATTGATATTCTTGTTCACTGTTGAGATGAACTTGTAAATATTCTTGAAAGCTTCAGGAGTGTTGAAATCATTATCCATTGATTCCTCAAAATTAGTGCGTAATTCTTTGACTTCTTTACTTATCTTCTTTTTTCCTTCTCCTCTAGCGTGCCTGATATTGTTGAAGCATTCTCTTATCTTTCTCAAATTATTACTAGCATTCTCTAATAATTCTTCACTGAAGTTCAAAGAACTCCTATAATGAGCGCTCACGAGAGCTAAGCGGACAATCATCGCACCCCAATCATTAATGAGTTCTCTTGCTGTAAAAAAGTTGCCCTTACTCTTACTCATCTTCTCACCATTAATAGTTAAGAATTCGCTGTGCATCCAGTAATTCACAAACTTCTTTCCCGTCGCTCCCTCACTCTGAGCAATCTCATTAGTGTGATGAACAGGAATATGGTCAACTCCTCCGCCGTGAATATCAATAGTCTCATCCAAGAATTTCATGCTCATAACACTGCACTCAAGATGCCATCCAGGATAACCCCTCCCCCACGGGCTCTCCCAGTTCATAATATGCACTTTGTCACCTTTCTTATAATTCAGCCATAATGCGAAGTCAGAATAATTCTTCTTATTCTCATCCCTGGATATTCTGGGCTTGGCTTCACTTTCATCCAGTTTGAGCCTTGCGAGTCTACCGTAATCATCGAATTTTGAAGTATTATAATAAACATTTCCTCCTGATTCATAAGCATACTCATTATTGAATAGTTTCTTGATGAGTTCAATCATTTCAGGAATAACACAAGTAGCGCGGGGCATAATATTCGGGCGCTTAATATTAAGTTCATCCGTATCCTCATAATATTTCATAATCTGCTTATCAACAAGTTCCCATGGATTAATTTTTTCTTCTCTCGCCCGCTTCTCAATCTTATCCTCGCCCGTATCAGCATCACTCGTTAAGTGCCCGACGTCCGTGAAGTTCTGAACATGAAGAACATCATAACCCTTATATCTGAGGTAGCGGACAACAACATCCCAATTACTATACGTGCGTGCGTTGCCTACATGCAAATCGTCATAAACAGTCTGTCCGCAAGTATAAATCAAAACCTTGTTTTCATGAATAGGTTTGAACACTTCTTTTTTTCTCGACATCGTATTATATATTTTCAAAACCAACATATTTCACCTCACAGGTGGGCGAGGGAGTCGAACCCTCCTAAACTGGTCTGCAGCCAGTCACATAACCACTCTGTCAACCCACCAATTAATTAAAATAAGAATAAGTTATTATTATAAAAAATTATTTAAACAAACAATTTTTCTAATAAGAAATAATGTTAATCGCTAGAGAATTACGAAAAGTAGTTGTAGTAGTACTTTAGCGAGAAATATCTTTTTTTGGTGTTTTCTCGAAATGAATAAAAAATTAGTTATAGTTAGGAATAGAAAGATTTCTTTAGTTATTAAAAATGGAGGTGATAAAAAATTGACAGTAATAGATGAAAAAACATATTATGGTATGGAAGAATTATTGGGAAAAGAAGAGAATGAGGGAATGAGCAAGTATCTTGACATCAGATTCATTCCTTCAGGACCTATTATTATGGGCGAGCCGGGAACAGGATTATACAGCGACCTGCCTGGAGCAATGAACATAGATGAAGAACAAGTTAAGAAACAGAGAAAGAAGTATGACAAAGAGCCGAATAGTTATGACAGTTCATACATTAAGGAATTAGTTGAAGATATGTATAAGAATATAGAATCAGCAAGCCATATGCCGAAGCTTTATCCGGAACCATGATTATATTTTTATACAATTATGGTTCCTTTGAATTTTTTCTTCTTGTTAAGAATCTTGATTAAATTATTCAAGTCTTTCGGAGCAACAATTATCTTAATACTACTCCTCCTGCAGAGTATTGTAGCATAATAACTGAAAGGAGCATTGCTTCCTGCATGAACCCCAATTTTCTCAACAATACCTATATATTCTTCATAACTTAGTTTCTCATAAGGTTTAGCATCCTTGTGCTTGTCAGGATCTTTATCGTACACGTAATCAACATTAGTAAGGTTTATTAGCGCGTCAGCTCCTGCAAGCTCTGCTAGTACTGCTGCATCCTCATCTGTTTTCATTCCTGGAAAGAATCCTCCGCAAGCAACCACTTTGTTATTCTCTAACTGGTTTATGACTTCCTCAACACTTTCAGGCATTTTTACAGAACTATGATTTTTAAAAATAAGATTCATCAGGCGAGCATTCACCCACGTAGCGCTCATACCTAATAAGTCCTTGCTTGATTCATCAACCTTATTAATCTTTCTTAATGCAGTAATATAGTCGCGTGCAGGCTTACCCCCACCACACACTATTATGAACTTGTCTTTCTCTCTGTCAAGAATCAATTCTCTGAAATCTTTTAAGAATTTAGTATCAATCCTTCCCGGATTAATAATGCTTCCTCCAATACTTAAAACATATCTCATTGTAATCCTAACATTTTTTTAAGAAAACTAATGAATCCTCGGTCTGACCTGTCATCTGCATACAATTCTTCTTCAGTAATATTGTTAACTATTTCTTCAATAGCTTTCCTACTCTTACTTTGAGGACTGTGATGAAAAACAGGCTTTCTGTTAGAAAGAGCTCTCTTAACATTAATATCATGCGGAACAATACCGAGAACAGGAACATCAAGAAAATCCTGAATATTGTCAACTGCCAGATCAAAATCAAAACCTGAATATTTATTAATAACTACTCCAAGAACATTAACCCTGTACTTTTCTCCTAACTTCCTCATCTTCAAAGCATCAGTTATTGAAGGAAGATCAGGATTAGTTACAATAACAAGCTCGTCAGCAGTTTTAAGAGCCAGTTTTGCTTCTTTTCCAAGCCCAGCACTCGAATCAACAAGAATATAATCAGCATCACCCACTATTCTTGAAATAGCATAACTTAGTTTTTTCTTAATCCTCCTGTTAAGATTTGAGAAACTTAATCCTGAAGGAACAATTTTTAATCCACTGTCATGCTTGTAGACTGCTTCAGAAATACTTGCTTCATCATTCAAAACATCATGAAGAGTTTTAGGAGTATTGGTTATTCCGAAATGAAGCCCAAGATTAGGTGTTGTGACATTAGCATCAACAAGAATAACTCTTTTACCAGCTTCATGAAGAGCCGCACCCACATTTCCAGCAATAGTTGTTTTACCAACTCCTCCTTTTCCGCTTGCAAAAACAATAACTCTTGCCATATGAATAGTCTCCTAAACATTCTTATTTATAAATTTATTTATTAAAAAGTTTTTCAGCAGCATCCTCACCCTTAATAGTTGCTTCAAAAACAGGAATATTGAACTCTTTATTATAACTCATTAGTTTTTCAGTTAATTCCTTAACAACTGGAGCAATCTGAGATTCATCCTCCAATTCGTATATTTTACGCAGTCTCAGAATTATGCGGTTCTTTGTTGCCAAATACACATTGGTAGCGAAAAACATTTTCTCACCTTTCATTAACTCTTTGGAATTAAAGAATATGAAACTAACACTCTCCTGAGTTAATAAAGGCATAAAACTTTTGTAATTGCTTATATCAATAATCATAACAAAAAAATTAATGAAGAGGTATAATAAAAAACTTATTACTTGCAGCTTGGGCAGGAACCACAATCATCCCCGCACTTATTCTTAATCTGGGATTCAATCTGCATTAAGATATCAACAAGAACCTGATAAACAATTCCCGCATTCTTTTCTTTCTGAATTACATTAACAACATCCATGAATAAGTTTTTATAGCGCTCTTTTAATTCTTCTTTTTTAATTTTTTTAGGTTTTTCTTCACTCATTTTAAACATAAAAAATTTTTCTTGCTTAAAAAAGTATTGGTTCTTGAATAAAAATCCTCAAAATCCTGGCCGAACAAATCACCTTTAAGAACATTAATCAATGATTTTTCTAAACGATTCATGAAAATCAAATCATACCTCACTCCTTCACGAAACATGTGCTTCTGGAAATCCTTGCAAGTCCATAAAATACATATAGGATTCTTATGAGTCTTTAATACACAACCATCCTGGGATAAGTAACCGCAACCACCAGTATTTTCCAAAGGAGGCCCATAAAATTCAATCCTCATCTTATGCATGTAATCAAGAATATCACTAATTTCTCTGTACTCATAATTATAATTATCATCCTTACAGCAGAGATTCTCTTTTCTCGGACAGGAAGAACAATAGTTGAAACTGTCAAAAAAACTGCGTAGCAATGATTCAGTCTTCAAATAATTGTTCAAAAATTTTTTCATAAAATAGTAAGAGCGAGAAATGAGTTTATAAAGTTTTTTATTGGGGAAGCTGGGATTTGAACCCAGGACATCACGGGCTTCAGCCGTGCACTCTCCCAGTCTGAGTTACTTCCCCAGAATACTTTTATAATAGATAATATTATTTTTTAAAGATTTGGATTTAAATATTAAGAAGTTCATCAGCATGCGTTCGTATGATATTAAGAAGAATACTCGCATCAAACTCATTAAGCCCGCGGGCAGTGAAATAATTTTTTAAAGCATCATCACTTTTGTATAAGAAGTCAGCAATATCAGCATTAGGATTGTCAATATAGTCACGTGTAATATTCTTAATAAGATAAAGGATTTTCTTGTCATCAATGCCTGATTCTTTAGTAATTATTGACATTATTCTCGTGAAATTAGCAGCACGGGAGCTCATCTTAACCTTCTTACCTTTTCCTTTATGCAAAAAAATAACAACAACGATTATTATGACAATAACAAGCAGGACTCCCGCACCAATAAGCACATAAGTCAGTATTCCCTGAGCAAACACTGGACTAAGAGATGCTAGTAATAAAAGCAATAATATTAAATATTTCATAACAAAAAATAAGAAACCAATACTTAATAAAATTAATTACTATTTATTCCAGATACCAAAAAACCTTGTTCTTTTCAGAAAAATTCTTAACAACATCTTTTAATTCAAGAGAGTGAAGCAATTCATTGAAACGAGTTCTTGAAATCATATTATTTAGTGATTCAAAAAGCTCTTTTGAACCAACACCTGATTCTTTGCTTGTTGCTTTCAACTCTTTTAAGCATTTGATTATTAAGGATTCCTTGTCTTCAAAAAAATCATTCCCTGAAAGGAATTCTTCATCAAACCAGGAACAGAATTTAGAGAATGCTTTATCATAATCATATTTACTGACTAATTCAGTGAACTTATTATTCTGGCTTATAGTTGATGAAGGACTTAGAAAAGAATCATCATTTTGCTCAATACTCTTACTTACAACATATTCTTTAATTTTTGAACGAAGTTTTATGTTACTTATTAATTTCTTTACAGTGAATCCTTTCGAAAAAGCAATTCTTTTGATAAGACTGCTATTTCTTAAATTATTGAAAGAAAATTCTTTCTTAACAGAGTCAAAACTAACCAATTCATCAAAACGAGGATTATCCACCCATTTCTCACCTACTTCACTCACACCAGTTATTTTCCTGACCCTGTTAAGAGTGTCACCTATTCTTAAATTAGCACAACTGATAACAATATCACATGCTTTAAAACTTGTTGGTGGAATACCTAAATCATTAACAACCCTGTCATAAGTGTCATAAGCATTGCTTCCGTGAATAGTTCCTAGAACACAATTGCCTGCAGCACCAACCCTCATTGCTTCAAACAAGCTCTTTGCTTCTCCTCCCCTTACTTCACCAATAACAAGGACGCTTTCACCCAGGCGGAGAGCAGTTTTTAAAGCAGTTTCAGGACTAAGTTCAAAACCTGAATTAATAAAACTTGATGTTTTTAAATGCTCAATATTGAAACCGGAACTTCTTAGTTCCGGAACAGGTAGTTCCGCTGTATCCTCAATAATAATCATACGTGAATTAGAAGAGATTTCAAATAATAAAGCACCTAAAAGAGTTGTTTTACCGCTTCCTCTTGCACCAGTAATAAGCAGGCTTGTCTCGGAATCAGCAAGAAACCATAATAATCCAGCAAGTTCCGGATCAAGAAAATCTTTCTTAACAAGTTTTGTGAGAGTAAAAGGAATATGAGAATGCCGTCTTATAGCAAAACCTGTTCCGTTAAATGATAAGGGATTCATAATACCGCAAACCCTGGACTTAAATGATTTAATATTAGTATGAAGAACAGGATAAGCTTCATCAAAAGGCCTTCCGCTTCGTGTTCTTAAGAAAGTGCTTAATTTATTGATCATTTCTTTTTTAAGAACAATATTGGATTTTAAGTCATTGAATTCTGAATGATGGCAGTAAACAAAATCATTGCCAGGACTATTGATAAAAACATCCTGAATAGACGGAACCTTAAGGAACTCTTCAATCACACCTAATCCATGAGTATACCTTACAATAAGTTTAATAAGATGCTTCTTTGGTTCCGGAACCAAATCATTTAATTCACCTGCAGATACTTCACCTGTCTGAATCTTATTAACAAAACTAGATACTAAACGAGCATCTTCAGGGGATAAATTATATTCAGGAGGATTTACTTCTAAAAAATTATACGGAACCCCTGAATTAATAACTGATAATGACTTATTAATGGAATCAATCTCTTCACCAGTGCAAGGAATAATATAAAAGTTCAAAAAAACCGGAACCACATTACACTTCAAATTATGGCATACTCTTTTCTTAATAAGAGTTGAAAGATTATTAGCATAATACACCTTGCTTAACTCTTTCTTAAGTTCAAGTAGGTCAAAAGAGAGTTCAAGATTATTAATACAATCAATACAATTATCATTATTCAATGAATTAATATTCCTGCATTTCTTACAGTTTATTTCCAGAGCATTGAAACCATTAAAACTTCTTAATGAATGATTCATTAAACAAAATAATTAAATAAACTAACTTATAAAATTTTATATAATGAAAAAAACTCAGATAACTTCACCAATAATAATATTTATGTTACTGATTCTGGCTTTAAGTATACTTTATTATAAAACAAAGACAGATAATAAAATAATAAAAAGCATACAGGATGAAGGATTAATAGATAGTAAACACCACGAAGAAATAAAAAATGAACTAAGGTTCCGGAACCAGATAACAAGTTTTGTGTTAAAAAAAGCAGGAAAATATAATAATACTAACCAATTAACCCAGATAATAAATCAGGAATACCCTGTGAATAATATAAATTATTTAGATAAAAAGATAATAATAAATTATACTTACAACAGTTCCGGAACTATTATAGTTCCATATCCTGTGAGAAATATGATAGAAATAGAAGAAGAGTTTGATAAAAACGCTTTCAAGGACTGTCTGGTAACATGCGATTGCTTAAATTTTGAAATATGCACTAATAATTTAGACACTGGAGAATATGACTTGGTTCCGGAACTATGCCTCACAAACCCTTTAAGAATAAGAATAAATATTATGCATAAATATTCATACATAACATCAATATATCCTTACCATATGTGGAATAATAGTTTATTAAGATTGGAATGTGAATAAAATATTTAAATAATCCTTGTTTTTGGAAATTTATGTCAGAAGAATATAACATTGAGGAAAAAATACCTATTGTTCCGGAACTTACTAACACACAATACAAGATACTTTATTCTTTGAAGATATTTCCTGAAAAACAATCATTTTACAGGCTTGTTGAAACAGCAGGAATAAGCTCATCATGCTTCAATGACTTCAAAGAACTCTATAAAAACAATTATTTAACAACTGTTAAAGGAGTTAATGAGCTTTTAGGGAATCTAGCAGTGGAATTAACAGAGAAAGGAACTAGTCTGATTAATATTGTTGAAAATAAGAAAACTCACAAATTAAAAGCAAATTCTATAAAAAACATCATACTACAAAGGTATTTCAGAGGCATTTAGTTCCGGAACTAACGGAACTATTTTAAATAATGATATAATAAATTTAGTTATGGGAATAATTAAGAAGATTCTCGGAATAAAGGATTTAGAAGAAAAATATGATAAGAAACTACATGATTATGATACAAAGATAGGTAAGATACGGGAATACTTAAAGACATCCTGGAGCTGGGTTAATTATTTACATGAATTAGAACAGGATAATAAGAAAAGAATAGAGCATATAGAGGGCGAAAATAAAGAATTAAAAAGCCTTATTAAAGAAATAAACGAGAAAAGAAAACTAACAAAAGATATTAAAGAGAAGGTTAAAGAAGAAGCAGAAAAGCCGGAACCAGAATCGGAACCGGAACTTGAAAACGAGATTGAGCTTAAAAAAATAGATATAAGAGGATTAGGCAAAAAAGAAGCATTTATTCTGCAAATACTTTATAAAATGGCATCATTTGACGTAATATCCTCACTTTCTACATCAGGAGTTTATAAGAATCTCCCTTATGATATTTCAAAAAGAGGATTAAGGAAAAAACTATACAAACTCGAAGAATTAGGATTAATATCAAGCATAAAAAGAGGAAGAGCAAGAAAATGGTACCTTGATATGGTTAAATTAGAGAAACTTAAATCATTCCTTAAAACCCGGAACAAAACGGAACTAAAAGGAACTAA
The DNA here is from genome assembly GCA_964457955.1 of Candidatus Woesearchaeota archaeon. Classification (GTDB taxonomy): domain Archaea; phylum Nanobdellota; class Nanobdellia; order Tiddalikarchaeales; family Tiddalikarchaeaceae; genus CAYWEY01. Next base: position 2,381 of record CAYWEY010000016.1, on the reverse strand, counting down.
TGGGAACTGAAAAGGAATTAATTCCGGAATTATTCCGGAACCAATTATAGTGTCTTCTTAAAAAGATTAATTAATTCATCACTATAACCTGAATTTTTAAAGATTTTAATAATCTCTTTCTTAGTATACTTCTTTTTCAATCTTTTTGCAAGGCGAATAAGCCTCTCATTCTTAAGATTTTTTTTAAAGAATACAGAACTCTTATTCACTGTCCTGAAAACTATGAATATTAAACTTCTTATTGAAATAATTGAAAAGAAGGATATTATGAAATATATTAAAATAATTAACAATAATCTGGATTCTCTAATACTAATTGAAACCATTATAATATTGATTAAGATGATGAAAGAAACCATCTCAAGCAAAACTTTCTTAACATCTTTTAAAGAGCCGAAAGCATATTGAGAAATAATTTCTCCAGCAAAAATCCCAAGAATAATTGAAATACTTATTAGAATAGTATTAATCATAATCTTTCAACTTTCAGATTATTTTCCTCTGCAAAAGAAGTAATTCTTTCCCTGCTTTCTTTATCCATTCCTTTCCAGTCAAGCAAAACAATACTTGGTTCCGGAACCGTTTTTTTAATCATCTGCATGAACATATCATTATCAATATTCTTCAGATTATATTTTGGGCAAATATGTCCTACAGCATAATCATCATTCTCCAGAACAAATCTTGTGAAATTAGGAGCATAATGAGGGCCTCCGAAACCAATGCACACTTTTTTATTTTTCTTCATTAAAATCTCATAACTCTGAATAAGATGTATAACAACATCTGCAATAGTAGCACAGGCACTTAAGTCCCTCCATTCATCCACAGTACCCCCAACTTCTAAAAAGAGACAAGGACCACTAAGAGACGGACCATGATGAGTTACTTCAAAACACACATCATAATCATACTGGTTCTTTCCATCCCTCGCTTCATTAATAAACCGTAAAGCAGAACTCTGAATAATTGCGTTAGAAAAGCTTAAAACTCCTTCTATACCTCCGTATTTAGCTTCTCCGAAGTTTCCAGGAGAATGACAAGTAAGTGATTTAACTTTCTTCTCACTTGAGTGGCGTGATACAAAAAAATTAATCTTAACTTTTTCGTCAGAAATATGTTTGGCATTCAGGACAGAACCCTTACTTATAAATAAATTAATATTTTTCAGTTTATACAACGACTCCCTGATTCTCTTAAAATTGTACTTGCTCATTATAATGCTGGCAATATTTCTTCCCGCAATATCGTTTTCAGAACACGTAATTTGATACATAGAATAATTTTTTAAATTACACATTTAATAATGTTATTATAATTCAAAAAAATGGAGGTGTTTTAATTTGCCGATAATGGGAAATAATATTAGTGAAGTTCATATTAAAGTAGAGGATAAAAGAATAAGATATGTTGGTGTCTCAAAAGATATTCTTATAAAGAATATAGAGAGGAAGAAGATGGGAGACAGGGATTTTTTAAGAATAACTTGCTCATTTATCACTACTTATTATGGACAGGAGAATAATGAAAAAGAAGAATTAGGGAAAATACTGCTCACTGAAGAGGTTTTTTACACCAGCAGAGAAAAAGAACTTAAGGATATAATTAAAGAATGGAAAGAGAATAAGAAGGTGCATAAAAAATATTTTGATAGAGTATTAGGAGCAATAAACACAGTATGCTTATATGATACTTTCTTCTTTGCCAACAGAATGAATCTTCCAATACCAGGAGAATTTGTTGAACCAAAACTTAGGAAAAAAAATAAGTCAAAGAAGAAGTCAAAGAAGAAGTCAAAGAAGAAGTCAAAGAAGAAGTCAAAGAAGAAATAAACCTTCTTTTTTATTCTTCAAAACTTAATTCTTCTCTTCTTGCTTCAAGTTGTCTTATAGGTGTATTTGTGTATTCAGCAGCAGTTAATAGTTTAACATCATTATTCTTAGCAAAAGCTTTCAGAGGTCTCATCTTTCTTTTATAATTAATATCCCTCACATGATAATGGTCATAAATAATTGTTTTAGTATTAGTTTCAGCTATAATTTTTTTCATAAACTTAATACTCATATCAAGAAAACTCTCAGGAATACTATAACCCAATAAATAAGTAGGAATACTGCTCAATATCAGAGTATCAGGATTTTGTTTAATAATATAATCAGTATTCTCATTATTCACAGGCCCAGTAATATCAGAACCAAACAATAACTTCTCTTTCTTATGTTTTATAGTTGGTATAACAATATAACCAAGAGAGGTTTTTTCAGAACCATGCCATAAAGGAGGAGAACACTCGATAGTAACATTATCGAAATTAAATGTTTTATTATCAATAGAATGATACTCCTTGCATATACTTTTAACATTAATCTCAAAATCCTTAC
>CAYWEY010000015.1:0-31711 GCA_964457955.1 Candidatus Woesearchaeota archaeon | reverse complement strand
ACAATCGTTCTGAACACGTGCTTGATAAGTGGATTATGAGCAGATCAAACAACTTAATTAAGAAAGCAACAATAGCAATGAATAATTATGACACTATAACAACATGCGAGTTAATAAAAAGTTTCATAAATGATTTATCAACATGGTATGTCAGGAGAAGCAGAGACAGGTTCAGAAATAATGATATGGAAGCGGTTAAGACTCTCGCATATGTTCTTGATAATTTAATAAAGATTATGAGTCCTATTACTCCTTTCATAACCGAGCACATTTACCAGCATTATGGGAAGAAAGAATCTGTTCATCTTGAAAAATGGCCTGAATATGATGAAGAATTAATAGATGAAGAATTAAATGAAGAAATGAACAAAGTCAGGAATATTACGAGCATGGCATTGGATGAGAGAAGCAGGAAAGGAATAAAAGTCAGGCAGCCGTTGAAAACATTAGTAATAAAAGGAGTCACTCTTAGTAAAAAATTAATAAGACTGGTTAAGAAAGAATTGAATGTGAAAGAAATTAAGATAAAGAAAGAGTCTGAAGAATTAAGTGTTGAACTCGATACAAAGATTACTCCAGAATTAATGCGTGAAGGAATAATAAGGGATTTGATGAGGAAAATAAACCATTATCGTAAAAAAAAGAAACTGACATTAAGTGACAGGATAAAACTCTATATTAAGACAAGTGATAAAGACATAAAAGAAAGTGTTGATGAATTTAGAGAAGAGTTGAAAGAGTCAATTCAGGCAGATGAAATATTTTTTGAAGAAATAGAAGAAAGTAAAAATGTGAAAATCAGGGATTCAGAAATTAAGTTAGGAATTCAAAAACTATAAAAACAACATTTTTCTTATTTAATATTTTATGAAATATTGTTTTGTTCACGCAATGGATTGTGAAGGAAAAAAACTTAATGAATTACTTACCGAAGAATACAATAGTTCTGAAAAATTATCTTTAGTCATTACCAGAAAAGGAGTAGTGAGTATTAATCCAAAATCAGTTAATCATAAAATAGCGTATAAGAATCTGGGTAAAAATTTAGTCTGGGATTATATGATGGTTGGTGAAAGGAATGATTCTTTTCCTGTCCCAGTATATTCTATGAACAAATATAGTGATGATGTCTTTACTCTGAAAACAATGAACACTCTTTATAATGCTTATAATGCAGCAGAAATACTGAAAAGTTTTGATTTCGATGAAATAATAAATGTGGGAGTAAGCGGAGCGCTTGAAGAAAATCTCAAAATAGGGGATGTAATATTTTCAAACAAATCGTATTATAAACCTGTTGATTCCGATACTTATAAAATGATAATAGTTAAAAAAGAGGATGAAGTAATGAATGAATCATTCATATGCCCCACAGTAACTGTTGATTATTTCTGCAGTTCTGAAAAGAAACCAGTATTGGGAAAAATGACTGGAGCATATGCTGTTGACTGCGAAAGCGCAATAATAGCATCAGTTGGTGGAAGTATTTACAGAATGATAAGTGATGAAATAAGTCATGATAAAGAAGATTTTCAGAAAAACTTGCCAAAAGTTATGGAAGAATATGATGATTTTATTGAAAGACTTATTTCTTTCTTCCTCTCTCCTCAACTTTCTTAAGACGAGTTAATACTTTTTTATTATCATATTTTTCTAAAATATTCTTCCAATAATTCTTCCAATTCTTATTATGCTTTGCTATCAATGCCTGCTTAATTAAGTGTAAGTCAACCGCTTTATCTTCTATTCTGGTGCTGTACTCGCTGAGCCCGAAATCTATAAGAAATAATTTATTGTCTTTAAGTATCATGTTGCTTGTTGTTAAGTCACCGTGAACAATATTATTCTCGTGCATTTTTAGAATTATTTTTCCAATATTTCGACAAATCTTTTCTCTTTTTTCTTTTTCATAATTATCAAGACTATCTCTTAATAAGTCGCCATCAACATACTCCATGACTATTTTGTACTTATCTTTTCTGAATATTCTGGGAACACTTATTCCACTTCTTTTAGCCTTTCTTAATAATCTTGCTTCACTCTTGGTTCGCGAACTTCTTAATTCTTCATCAATAATTTTAAGACGATAATTTTTCTTCACTCTCTTCTTAACTAATTTATCTTCTTTTCTGTAAATTTCTGCTTCTGCACCAATACTTATTAATTCATCCATGGAATAGTCACCATATCTGTGCGTATCCTCTGACTTATACACGTATTTTCTAATTTATCTCCTCTTCCTGCATTATTATATCTTAATAATCCTGTCCATGCAATCATTGCAGCATTATCTCCTGCAAGACTTTTAGGAATTGGTTTAAAAAAACCTCCTCTGTCACTGCACATTTTCCTGCACATTTTCTGCAATCTCTTATTTGCAGCAACTCCTCCTGTCAGCACTAATTGTTCTTTCTCACAGTGAGCTAAAGCCCTCTCACTGATTTCAACAAGCATGCTGAAAACTGTTTCCTGCAGACTGTGGCACAAGTCATTAAGCTCGTACTTTCCAGAACTATATTTTCTCTTAATATTAGTTAATAATCCTCCGAAATTAACATCCATTCCTTTAACACTGTAAGGAAGTTTAATATAATCAGATGATTTCTTTGCCAGTCTCTCAATCTTTTGGCCGGATGGAAAACCCATATCTGTATGTCTTCCGAAACTATCCAATAAGTTGCCAACACCAATATCCAGTGTTTCTCCGAAGATGCGGTACCTTCCTCCACTATAACTAATTACTTGCGTATTCGCTCCGCTGACATAAAGCATTACAGGATCATTAAAACCAGTAATTTTTTTAGCAATCTCTAAATGAGCAACGCAGTGATTAACACCAATTATTGGGACACCTAACTTTAGGGACATTATTCTTGCTGATAAAGCACCTATCTCAAGACAACTTCCTATTCCCGGGCTCTGACTGAAGCAGACAAGGTTTATGTCATCAGGTTTTATTCCTGCTTCACTTAAACCTTTCTTAAGAACTCTCCCACTATTTCTTACATGGTGTTCGGCAGCCAGGCGAGGAATAATGCCTCCTGATTTTGTAGTATAAACACTTTTCACATTAGAAAGTATTTCTTCATCATCTAATACTGAAACTCCATAAGTGTGAGCAGTGCTTTCAATACCAAGAATAATCATTTTTTCTTTTCTTTGGATTTAGTATTTTTGAAAATAGTGTATCCGCATTGTCCGCATGAATACCTGTCTTTATGCTCAGCCATGAAAACGCCTGGTCCGCACTTAATACAGGTTTTTTTAACCTTCTTTAATTTATCATCTTCTGATTTGTATGCTTCCCACTTCTTACTCTGATTTTTCTTCTTTTTTTCCTCCGCCACTTTCCTCACCTTTTTCTTCTTTTTTCTTCTCTTTCATTCTTTTAAGAACATAATTAGGTTCTGTTTCTTTCAGAACTTGTTCATTATTATAAATATTAGCATATACATAAACAGTATTCATACCATAAACTGATTTAATCTTACGCAGGGCAATAAGCTTCTTTTTCACATCCAACAATTTTTTTAACTCACTAATAACTTCTCCTCTGCCGGGAGTTCCTCTTCCTTCAAACTCAATGATTACCTTAACTTCTTTCCTGTTAAGAATAGGATTTTCCTCAGTTTCCATAACTCTTGCTTTCATCATCTCACCCTCATAGCATATCGTCCTGCACTACTAATATTAAGCTCTTTTGCAATACGTGATTTTTTGGAATCAAAAATAATAACCATTCCCTTCCAGTGCTTGCTTACAGCAGCACCTTTACCACAATAAGGACATTTCTTATGGCTAAGTATTCTTTTACACTCTTTACAAGCATATTTCGTCATTAATTATTCCTCCTCCTTCTCCTCTTCCTTATCTTTTTTAATCCATTCAATTTTTCCCAAATATTTTTGCCTCATAGTAATCCCAATCTTTGTATCTTTTAAATCTTTCATGCTTATAGCAATAACTCTTGCACGAACAACGTCACCAGTGTTTAATGTTCTTTTGGTTTTCTTACCCTGAAGACTCTTGCTCTTGCTGAAACTCACATAATCATCCATTACTTGACTAACATGGCTTAATCCTTCAATAGGTCCCATTCTGATAAAAGCACCAAAATCTGTTATTTCATTAACAGTTCCTTCAATAATTTCTTTAATGAATGGCTGATAAATAAGTATTTTAAAAGTTGTTTCATAATATATTGCCCCGTCATTTGGGATAATATGTCCCTCTCCCACAGTAATAATCTTAACCAGGGATATTATGAAAATATTATTATCAATAAGTTTATTCTCATACTCTTCTTTAATACTTTCTTTCAAAGATTCTTTTAATTCAGATGTGAATTTTTCCGGAGGTACTCGGATAAGGTTTTTTATTGTTAATGTTTTATACATATATATTCAACTCTTTTTTTTTAGGAATTATAAGTCTTTTCTTGCTTTTCAAAAAACTTATTATTTTAATATTTTTTGAAAAAGCCTTTTTTTTTAAATCTTTATCCATTGTTCCTATAAAAGCATTATGTTCATCAGCATATTTTAAAATTTTCTTATCAACATCTTTTTCATCAATATTATAATCAACAATCCTTATTTTTCTCTTACTAATATATTCATTGACTTCTTTTCTTTTTAATTTAGCAAGTTCGTTAATAACATCCTCTAAAACAATTATTTTAGCACCAGAATATTTTTTCTTAATCTCTGAAACAATATCAAAATGTTCGTAGAATGGGAGGAAAAGAAAATTAGTATCAAGAACTACTTTCATAATATTATCCCCCACCCAATAAGCCTCCATTTATTATTTATTCTTCTTGATAACGCAATCCTCTCTCCTTTTAGAATAGCAAGAGGTTTTCTTAAAATTATGGAAATCTTATTATCAGAAACGCTTGTAACAGTCCCCAGCATTCTGCTGGTCCATGCACTTATTAATATTTTTTCATTAATCTTTATATTATCAACTTTTAATTCCTCACTTGCGCCAATAATCTTATCAAGCAGGTGAACTTCTAAATCAAGTTTATCAAAAACACTTATTGGTTTTTCCTTCATACAGACAACATTACCTGCCAACTTATCGCCCTTACCATAATACGGGTCTATAGATGTTGCTAATCCGAAATTTCCTCCGGGAACAGCTTCTTTAACAAAATTATTCCCATAATTAATATTTTCAATAATTGAATGAATTGGCTCCCAAATTATTTTATTCTTCTCCTCAACCTGTCTTCCGGGAAGAATGCTAACTTCATCACCAACCTTAATTTTTCCCTGTTTTAAGGCTCCACCCAGTACGCAGCCAACAAGTTTATTAACATCTTTTCCAGGGGAATTAACATCAAAACTTCTTGCAACAAGCATGATTGGCTTTTTATCTAATTTTTTCTCAGCAGAAGGAATCACTTCCTGAACAGTATCAAGGAGTACGTCAATATTAACTCCTTGCTGAGCACTTACAGGAATAATAGGTGCGTCTTCAGCAACACTGCCTTTAACAAATTCTTTTATTTGTTTATAATTCTTCAAAGCCTGTTCTTCACTGACTAAATCAATCTTGTTCTGAACAATAACAATATTGTTAATACCAATAATGTCAAGCGCCATTAAATGCTCTCTTGTCTGAGGCTGAGGGCATTGCTCGTTTGCAGCAATAACAAGTATTGCACCATCCATAATAGCTGCACCACTAAGCATTATTGCCATAAGAGTTTCGTGTCCAGGTGCATCAACAAAACTAATTCCACGAATAATTTTTGTTTTCTCATCATGCTTCATACAAGCAACAGAAGTAGTGTAATGGGGGCATTCAGGACATTTTCTTATAAAACAATTAGCATAACCAAGTTTAATTGTTATTCCTCTTTTCATCTCCTCACTATGAGTGTCAGCCCATTTTCCAGTAAGCTTCTCTAACAAAGTTGTCTTACCATGATCAATATGTCCAATCATTCCTATACTTACTTCAGGAATAACTTTCACTTTTTCTTTTCCGATTCTCCTTCACCTTCTTCTTTTTTAAAAAATGTTTCAAGTTTCTTCTTACCTTTCTTAACAACTTTAGCATTCACCTGACTTGTTGATTCGCTTATTACTTCTCCACAAATACTTTTTCTTCTTATTTCTCCTTTCCTTTTAGGATGAAAACCTGTTCCACCTCTAACAAATATCTTAATTCTTTTCGAACCATGAATTCCTTTACGCATAGGAAAACCTGAATTATCACTTCCTCCAGTGATTAATAATTCATAACTTTTTAAATCAATAATATCTCCTTTAAAAGTATCACCAATTTTCATTCCGTAAAAATTAGATTCTTCTCTAGGATTATCAATTTCTTTCTGATAACTCTTTCCATCTTCAGGACTGCTTATAACAATTTTCAATACCAACTTTTATCACCTCCTGCCGAGACTTAATAATCTCAGTTTTTTAGAGACTCACTTAGTTATTGTAAAATAATTAAGGCGTTTAAAAAATTAACTGTTTTTATTAATCACATAAAAAATTTCGTTACTGCTCTTTAAAACATTATAATCATGTCCTAATCTTTCAAGCATTAGCTCAAACCATTTCCTTCTCTCAAACTTCATATTCTTTCCTGAAAGTTTTTTTGTAGAAAAACTTGCAATAACCCATCTTGCAGGAATCTTCTTAACCAACTTCTCAACAACCTTATGCCCGCTCTTAACATCAACTAAGTGAAGAGTTTTGAAAATAAAACAAATATCAAAAAAACCAATATTCTTGAAAACGTTTTTTTTCAAAATGTTAGTTAAATCAATTGCTCTCGTTTCTCCATCAATATTTTTATCTTCAAAGAATTCTTCAACAATACTTAAATCTCCTTTATTCACATCACTTGCTAAATAATGAACACTCTTATCAATATTCATGTATTTAAAACTTAAAGGATTCAATCCGCATCCTAAATCAAGAACACTCTTAGGCTTACTAGTTATTCGAAAAATTTTTTCATAAAGTTCAGGATAAAAACTCAACCTCTCCCTCGTGCTTCTGTGAATATTCAATAATTCATCCCATTTCTTTTTTCTTAAGAATTCTTTTTTTTTATCAATACTTAGCTGAAACATTCCGCAGGAATGATGAAGTTTTTTTCTAACTCTTTTAATTAATTCTTTATAACTACTTGAACGCTCGTTTCCTCTTCTGACATCATCCAATAATTTCTTTTCAGAAGAAAGTTCTTCAATACAAAGTTTTCTTACAAAAGAGGGTTTAATATTTTTCAGTTCTTTTTTGCTGAGTATCTTATCGACAATATTATCAAGCACTTTTTTACTTATATCCATAATAATAGTTTTATTTTTTTAGTGTTTAAAAAAAATCGGAAAGTTCAGCAAAACATATTTAAAATATAGATTTCTAAATTAAGATTATGACAAACATATTTAAAGGAAACCTTAAATTTCTAGTTCTATACATATTATCAACAGGTTCTATTCATGGATACGGTTTGTTCAAAAAATTAGAGGAAAAATTTAAATGGAAACCTAGTTGCGGAACTCTTTATCCTGTTCTAAGTGATTTAGAGGAGGAAGGTTATATTGATGGAAGAGAAACAGTTGAGTGCGGGCGTTTCAAAAAAATATATTCCTTAACACCAGAAGGAGAGAAAGCATTAGAGAAGATGAGTTCTGAATTAAAAGAAAATCTTAAAATGATTTCTTTTGACTAAAAAAAAATACCAAAAACATTAATTAATCTTCAGCAATTAATTATTCTTTAATGAACATAATACTATACTGGATAATACTGGCAATACTTTTGCTTATAGCAAGTTATGGTATTTATGTAATTACTTTAAAATATTTTGAACACACAAATATTGTTTTTTCAATAACTAATTTCATAATATTTTTTGGAATAGCATATCTCTTCCGTCCTGAAAATATTTTTGTAGTGATTATTGAAGAGATAGGAATAATATTCATAATTTTTTTATTTCAGAAAATAAGAGGATAAGATTATATGATTTTAAGACAGAGAATAAATGAGATTGAAAAAGAAATACGCGAAACAAAGTACAATAAAGCAACAGAGCATCATATAGGTAATTTGCTTAAGAAATTGTCAAAAATTAAACGAGAATTAAAAAAGAGAAAAAGTTCAGGAAAAGGAAGTGGTGAAGGTTACTCGATTAAAAAACACGGGGATGCTACAGCAATATTTGTAGGATTCCCGAGTGTAGGTAAATCCACTCTTCTGAATCTGTTAACTAATGCTCAGTCAAAAGTAGGGAGTTATGATTTCACCACTCTTAAAGCAATTCCAGGAATGATGGAGTATAATAATGCAAGAATACAATTAATCGACATTCCTGGAATAATCACTGGAGCAGCAGAAGGAAAAGGTATGGGTAAGAAAGCATTATCTGTTGTCAGGAACGCAGACCTTGTCATAATACTTGTGGACAGTCAGAAGCCTGAACAATTGAATATAGTTTTAAAAGAATTGAGAAGAGTGGGAGTGAGGCTCGATGAAAAACCCCCTAATATTAAAATTATTAAGAAACCAAAAGGAGGGCTGAATATAAGCAGTGTCAAAAAACAGGAGATGAGTAAGGAAGCAATAAAATCTTTTTTCAGAAAATTCGGAATAATAAATGCTGAAATAATCCTGAAAGAAAAACTGACGAAAGACAGGATTCTTGATGCATTAATGGAGGGTTGTCATTACGCGCCTTCACTCATCGTATTTAATAAAATAGATAAGATTAGTGAAGAAGAATTAAAAAAGTTAAAAAAAGAATACGAAGATGAGGTTTTCATATCAGCCAAGAAGAATAAGGGAATTAATGAATTAAAGCAGAGAATATTTGATAAAGTTAATCTTATGAGAGTTTTTCTCAAACCCCAGTATGGAGATATGGATGATGAACCTTTAATAATTGAGAAAAACAGTACTGTAAAAGATTTATGCCTTAATCTTCATAAAGAATTTATTGAAGATTTTAAATACGCTAGAGTGTGGGGCGAGAGTGCTAAATTCCCTGGACAAAAAGTGGGATTCTCACATAAACTTAAAAACAATGATACTATTACTATAATAACATGAAGCAATATCATGTTTTTATATCCGGAAAAGTTCAGGGAGTTTTTTTCAGAAAAAATACTAAAAGGAAAGCTAATGAGTTAAACATTAAGGGATGGGTTAAGAATCTTCCTGACGGAAGAGTTGAAGTTGTTGCTCAAGGCGTGCCAGTAACTATAAAAAAATTTCTCGAATACTTGCATAAAGGACCTTATGGAGCAAGAGTTGATGATGTTAAAATAAAAGAGGAAGAAACAGAAAAAAAATATGAAGAATTCAGCATAAATTATTAGTCCTTATGGAATTCCTCAATCATTAATAACCTATTATACTTGCTTGTTCTCTCACCTCTGCATGGAGCACCGCTCTTAATCTGACTGCAGTCCCATCCCACACATAAATCACTTATGAAACTGTCGCAAGTATCACCACTCCTGTGACTCACTATTACTTTGTAACCATTATCTTTTGCAAGCATCATTGCTTGTTTTGCTTCAGTAATTGTCCCAACCTGATTAAGCTTAAGTAGTAAAGCATTCCCAGCATTATTCTTAATCCCTGTGTATAATCTTTTAGTATTAGTTGTGAATAAATCATCCCCAACTATTTGAACATTCTTTAATTCCTGTGTTAATCTAGCTGTATTCTCGAAATCGTTTTCATGAAAAGGGTCTTCAATACTCTTAAGAGGATATTTTTTGCACAATGACTTATAAAAATCAAGTAATTCCTTGGACGAAAATTTTTTTTCTTCAAGAAAGTATTTCTTGTTTTTATAAAACTCGTTTGCTGCAGAATCAATGCCAAGACTAATCCTGTTTTCATAACCTAATTCTTTTACTGCTTTAAGAACGAGTTCGAAAGACTCATTTATACTCTTTATTGGTGGTACGAATCCACCTTCATCCCCAACACTAACAGCAAGTTTCCCGTATTTTTTAATGATTTGTTTTTTTAATTCCTGATAAACTTCACAACACATCCTGATATTCTTCCTGAAATTATTTGATTCAGGAATAATCATTGTTTCCTGAATACTCAAATCATTTCCTGCATGAACTCCTCCATTTATTACATTCATTAATGGAGTGGGGGGTTTGTTATAACTTCCTAAATATTCATATAATTCAAGCCCTTTACTCATTGCAGCACATCTTGCTATAGCCATACTCACTGACAGAATAGCATTAGCTCCCAGATTTGATTTATTAGTCGTTCCGTCAAGTTCAATCATTTCATAATCAATCCTTGACTGGTTTCTAACATCTTCTCCTAGAAGCCGGTCTTTAATAATAGTATTCACATTCTTAACAGCTTTTTTCACTCCTTTCCCGTCAAAATAATTTTCATTATCCCTTAATTCAACTGCTTCGTAAGAACCCGTGCTTGCTCCGCTCGGAACTGCTGCAACACCCATACTTACAGGAGTTTTAATAAGTGTAACAATTGTGGGGTTGCCGCGTGAATCAATTATCCAGCAAGATTTAATATTTCTTATTTCATAAATATCCATTAGAAAAATTAAAAAATTGCTAATTTATTAATATTTTTAAATGGTTTATATTAACACATTTAATGCCATATTTACTGTAGTGCTAATAACACTACTTTCAGGATTCATAATATTAACAGCATATTTATGGAATGAAAACCTAAAAATGAGGGCTGAAGATAAAATAGAAGAAGCAGTTAGTGGAATGAATAAAAAAGACTGCCTCTCTCTAATATCTCATTATGAAGGCAGAGTAGTCCTGTATAATGAATGCAGGTTTAATCCTGATATAAACTTGTACATTAATGACGAGTTTGTGAATTATTCCAAAACATATGAGGATAGTACAATAATACTCGAATTTGATGATAGAAATATTAATAGTTTAAGAATCGTTTACGATAACGGTCGTATCACTAAATGAAAGTTTTTTAAAACTTAACTAATTCTAAATATATTTATGGCAAAGAAAAAGAAGCCTCAGGAAGAGAAAAAAATAAGAGTGAGGCTTCCAAAAAAAAATGAATTAATTGGAGTAGTCACACAACTTTTGGGATTCAGAAGAATGTATGTCACATGCACTGATGGCAAGACAAGAATGTGCAGAGTGCCAGGAAGATTAAGAAGAAGCATGTGGGTTAAACTGCATGATGTTGTTATTGTTGAGCCATGGGAATATGATGATTCAAAAGGAGACATTATTTTTGATTATACAAAAACGCAGGCATCCTGGCTGAGAAAAAAAGGTTATTTGAAGAACTTGGAAGAATTCTAAAACAAATATTTTTTTTTATGACAAGAGAATCTTTTAAGATTTATAATGAAGTTTTTGATATGAGTACTCTGAAGTCTCTGGAGAAATTAAGAAACACATATTTCAAAGAACTTGATTACTGTATAAGCACGGGCAAGGAAGCAAATGTTTTCAGAGCAAAATCAGAAACTGGTTATGTGGTTGTTAAAATATTCAGGACTTACACAACTAATTTTGAGAGAATGGACAAGTATATTCGAGGAGATCCCAGGTTTGCGAAAGTAAAGCATAAGAGGCATCAACTTGTTTACCAGTGGTGCGGTAAAGAATACAGGAACTTAATTAAGAGTTATAATCTGGGGATAAGTGTTCCAAAACCTTATGCTTACAGAAAAAACATTATTGTTATGGAATTAATAGGGCATAAAGGAAATCCTTCACTATTGATTAAAGATACAGAAATAAGAGAATCCCAAAAATATTATGAAAAAATAATTGATTACATGGTTAAGATGTATGAAGGAGGAATAGTTCACGGAGACTTATCCGAATTTAACATACTTGATTATGATAATAATCCTGTTATAATAGATATGGCGCAGAGTGTTCTTCTTCAGCACCCTATGGCAAAGAAATTATTAAAAAAAGACTTTCATAACATTAATAAATATTTCAAAAAACTAGGATGCAAAACAGTTAGTTTCAAAGAAGCAGTCAAGGATTTTTGATAAGGTATTCTTCCCCACTCTCTGAAATACTGAATCTTTTATTTCCTTCATTGTATCTTATGAAGTTATTAGCGTACATTAATTCGAACAAGTTCGTAATCTTCCTACGATTAAGAATTTTTTGAATATCATCATTATTTGCTCCTGTTTTTTCAAATTTTTTAATAGTGTAATAAGGAATAATTGACTCCATTCCTGATTCTTTAAGTTCGTAAAAAACATCTTCGATTTCTGAATCATTTTTCTTAAGAATTTCAAGAATGCTCTTCTTCATATGTTGGATGCATTCGATTTCCTGAGTTTCAAGCAACATGAAATAATTGATTATTAATTATCTTTTATATATTTTACTTTAGGATAATTGCTCAAAAAGGCATTCTCTTGTTTTCTTATTATACCTTAATCTTCTTAATACAGGTTTCTTAATCTCCTTATTTTCATAATCAGAGAATTTAATTTCACAAATAATGCTTGGTTCAGTCCACCAAATCTTTTTATCAGGAGGATTAATAACTCCTGGTTTTTTGATAACATTTAATTTATTGATTAATTCTTCACTAATATCTTTGGTAATTCCTTTCTCAACATCACAAACATAAACTAATTCATTGTTTTTGTAAACACCAACAGATATTTTTTTAACTTCTCTTTTTTCCTGATTAAAACCAATAATAACAGCATCAAAAGTTTTCAGATTTTTTATTTTAAGCCATTTATCGCTTCTAATGCCTGGATTATAATAAGAGTTTTTTCTTTTAGCAATAATTCCTTCGAGACTGAATTTTTTAACATGATTCCATAATTTCTCTCCTTTGCTTGTCCAAGGACATAATTGTATTCTTTCGCATACATTTATTGTATTTTCAAGAATTTGTTTTCTTTTCTCATAATTCTCTTTCATAACTTTCTTATTATTCTTTGAGAGTATGTCAAAAACTATTA
Source organism: Candidatus Woesearchaeota archaeon (assembly GCA_964457955.1). GTDB lineage: Archaea > Nanobdellota > Nanobdellia > Tiddalikarchaeales > Tiddalikarchaeaceae > CAYWEY01. Next base: position 18,736 of record CAYWEY010000015.1, on the reverse strand, counting down.
TTGTAGCAGGATTTTCTTTACTTTTTAATTCAATCACATTCTTTTTTTTCAGTTTTTCACGCGCCTGAAGCATTTTAAAATCAGGGATTCCTTCTGAATCATAAGTTATTATTTCACAGTCAAGGATGCACTCATCGCACCTTATTTCTCTTACTACTTTTTCAAACTCAGGATATAAATGATTTATTTTTTTATTTTTTCTGTTAATTATTCTGTAATTATCGCCTTCTTTGTATAAAAAAATCCTTACTCCGTCAAGTTTCGGCTCAAACCAGTGTTTAGGGCTTTTTAGAAGATTTTTATTCCCGTTTTTGCAAAGCATTGGTTTCATTATGATTAAGTAATATTCTTTTTAGTTTATTAAATATTTAATTAACTAAGTTCCGGTGAAAAAAAATAATAAAAGCAATGAATTAATCATAAGTAATAATAATGAAAAGAATCAGAGAAGGAGGATTCGTATTTTATGCATCATCAGGCAAGATTAGTTCAGAAATGCCTGTTTTTTATAATCCAGAAAAAGTTTTTGACAGGGATTTATGTATTAACTTGATGAAGATTTACAGGCCAGAAAAAGTCTGCGACCTGCTTTCAGCATCAGGAATACGGGGGATAAGGATTGGCAGTATTAAGGGAGTTAAAGAAGTGTATTTGAATGACAGGAACAGGGTGTCAGCAAATATTATCAGAAAGAATGTGAGTTTGAACAAGAAAAAAATAAGCGCAGATGTTTTTGTATCAAATACTGGTGCAAACAAATTTTTATGCAATAACAAGATTTTTTTTGACTATATTGATATTGATCCTTTCGGCACACCTAATCCTTTCCTCGAATCAGGTATTACTTTCTTAAAGAATAAAAAAATTATGGGAGTGACTGCAACTGATTCTTCTGCTCTCACAGGCAGTTATAAGAATGCGTGCAGAAGAAAATATGGTTCTTATACGCACAGAACTTCTTACATGAAAGAAACAGGATTAAGAATACTAATAAAACACATAATAATGAAAGGTGCTCAGCAAGAGAAAGCATTAAGTCCTGTTTTTTCATATAATCTCAGGGATTATTACAGGATTTATTTTAAATGCAGAAAAGGAGCGAAGAAGTGTGATAAATTAATGAGTAAAATTAAATATGTTTATCACTGCAGTAATTGCTTATACAGAGACGAGTATGAATTGGACAGTCTTCCCAAGAAATGTCCTGAATGCAGCAGTATAGGACTTATTATAGGGTCTTTATGGACTGGAAGATTGTGGTGCAAGAAACTATTAAACAATATTAACATGGATGATAAAATAATTAATTATATTAAGAAAGAATCAGGTATTAAGAAAAACGGTTTTTATGAAACAAATAATGTTTACAGGAAAGAAGCTCCTAAAATAAATAAGATTATTTCTTTTCTGGAAGAAAAAGGTTTCAAAGCTTCAAGAACTCATTTCTCCCCCACAGGTATCAAGACAGATGCAGATATAAAAGATTTTTATTAAAAAAAGTTTTTAAATCAATGATTACTTTTAACAAAGTATTATGAGTAAAGAAAAAGAAGAAAAAACAAAAACAAAAGAAGATGAAGAAATAGAAAAAGAAGATCTTCATTTTGCTAATGCTGAAATAGTTCGTATAATACGTCAAAACCTGCCTGAAGACAGGATGATTAGGAAAAGGGTTAAGATAGGGATGAACAAGTTCTTATATGATATTGCAAGTAATGTTACTCAAAAACTTGCTAAGAAACCCTTCACTTATGTCGAGTATGACATGTTTAAGGAAGCAATTAAACCATATAAGAGTCTTGAGCATTTGAATGTTGAGAAAAACAGATTAATCAGGAATCTAGAGAAGATTAAGGCGGACTGTGATGTTATGATAGCGAACATTAAGAGAACTTTTTCAATTTTTGAAGAAGAAGATGAAGATGAAATGTTTTAAATCGAAAGATTTATATATTAAAGTGATTTTGTTTTTGTAAATGGGGTCCACGAAGAGTATTTTCTGAAAAGTTTTAGGAACAAAAAAAATCATAATCATAAAAAAGTAGAAACCCGGGCCCATAGCTCAGCCTGGAAGAGCACCTGGCTTTTAACCAGGGGGTCGCGGGTTCAAATCCCGTTGGGCCCATTCAAAAAAAAATAGGTGAAGATTTTTGGGGAAAAAGAAAAAAAAGACAAAAAAATTTGATATATTATCTCACTCTTATAATCCTGATTTTAGGGTATTAAATGAGGAAGAAGTTATGAAAGTTCTTGAAGATTTAGATATTGGAATTCACCAGCTCCCGAAAATGATTGATAAAGACCCTGTTGTAAAAATTCTAAAAGCAGAAGTTAATGATGTTGTTGAAATAACACGAGAAAGTCCTACTGCGGGAAAGACAAAATTTTATAGAGTGGTGGTTGTAAGTGAATAAGAAAAAAAGCAAATTGTTATTCAATTCTTTTTTTAAGGAAAAAACACTTACGAGCCACAATATTGAAAGTTTTAATGATTTTATTGAAAAAGGTATTAATAAAATAGTTGAAGAAGAAGAGGAAGTTTATCCTGACATTCTGCCTAAAGGAATTAATGAACTTAAGATAAAACTGGGCAGAATATGGGTTGGAGAACCAAGTGTTAGAGAAGCGGATGGTGGTAGAAGAATAATTACGCCAATGGAAGCACGTATAAGAAATATTACTTATGAATCGCCTGTTTATCTTGAATTAACTATAGTTAAGGATGGTTTGGAGGAGGAGACGGAAACTGTTCATGTAGGTAATCTCCCAATAATGGTTAAGAGCAATCACTGCCATTTGAATGAAAAGACAAGGGATGAATTGATTGAGTTGGGAGAAGACCCTGAAGATCCTGGAGGATATTTTATTATAAACGGTACTGAAAGAATTGTTATTATTGTTGAGGATTTAGCTCCTAACAGAGTTTTTGTTGAAGACAGGCGTTCTCCTTACACTCACCGTGCAAAAGTTTTCAGTGAAGACGGGAAGTATAGAATACTTCATTATCTTAATAGAAGAAAAGACGGTTCATTAACTATTAATTTTACTCGTGCAAAAAAGGTTCCTGTATTTGCTGTTGTGAAAGCACTCGGTATGCTGAAGGATGAGGATATTGTTGAAACTCTTAATCTGCCTGAAGAATTAATGGGTGATGTTTATATTAATCTTTATGAAGTTTCAGAGATAGAAACTGTTGATGATGCTCTTGACCTTATTGGAAGAAGAATGGGAATAACTTATTCTTCAAGAATAAGGCTTGAGAGGGCGGAGAATACTGTTGATACTTATTTATTTCCGCACTTGGGTCATGATAAGAAATCAAGAAGTATTAAATCACATTATTTGCTTCGTATGGTTAAAAAATTATTATTAGTGAGCAACGGCAAACTTGAAGAGGATGATAAGGACCATTATAAGAATAAGAGGTTGAGACTTAATGGTAATATGATGGAGACACTTTTCAGGGTTGCTTTCAGAATGTTTATTGGAGATATGAAATATAATTTTGAAAGACTTGTTAAGAGGGGAAAACTTCCTGGCATTGGAAGTGTGACGAGGGCAAGATTATTCACCAGCAGAGTGAAGAGTAGTCTTGCAACAGGAAAATGGGTTGGTGGAAGAGAAGGAGTAAGCCAGCACATGGACAGAGATAATTATATTGCAACAATATCTCATTTAAGAAGAATTGCGTCATTACTTACTGCTTATCGTGAGAATTTTGAAGCAAGAGACTTGCACCCGTCTCACTGGGGTAAGCTTGGTTCAAGCGAGACTCCTGACGGGCCTAAAGTAGGTTTGAGGAAGAATCTTGGAATAACTTGTGATGTTACTACATCAAAAGAAGAGTCTGACAAGAGTATAGTAAATAAGATGAAAGAAAAAGGTTTGAAGGTGTTTTGAATATTACTGATGTTTTCTTAAATGGCAAAATAGTCGGGACAGTAAAAAATCCTGAGAAATTCGTAGAATCAATAAGGAGTATGCGCAGGAATAATAAGATTACGTCTAAACTTAATATTGCTTATGATGAAAGACTTGACAGGGTTGTTGTTTTGACAGAGAAGGGCAGGGCGAGAAGACCATTAATTGTTGTTGAGAATGGAGAATCATTATTCACTGAAGAAGTTGAGAAGAAGTTGAAAAAAGGAGAAATTTCATGGAAGAATCTTGTTGAGAAAGGAATAATTGAATTACTTGATGCTGAAGAAGAAGAGGAGGCTTATATTGCTATTAAGGAGGAAGATTTAACTGAAGAGCACACTCATCTTGAGATTATACCATTAGTTATTTTCGGAAGCCAGAGCGCTCTTGTCCCTTTCCCAGAACATAATATGGCTGGAAGAGTTATGCTTGGAGCTAAAATGCTAACGCAGGGTCAGGGAATATACTCAACTAATTATCCTTTAAGACTTGATAGTGATTCAAATATTATGCATTATCCTCAGAAACCAATAGTTGATACTGTCATGTACCCTAATATTGATTATGATGAACACCCTGTAGGTCAGAATGTTGTTATTGCAGTAATGACTCATGGCGGGTATAATATTGATGATGCTATTGTAATGAATAAGAGTAGTGTAGAGAGAGGAATATTTCGTTCAACATTTTTCCGCCCTTACTCTGCTGAAGAACTTCGTTATCCTGGGGGAATAAAAGATTCAATCGAGATTCCGGAAAAAGAAGTTCATGGTTATAAAATGGAGGAGGATTACAGGTATCTTGAATCAGATGGAATAATTTATCCTGAAGTAAGAGTTGATGAGGAAGAAGTTCTTGTAGGCAAGACCAGTCCTCCAAGATTTTTGGGAGGAATGGGTGATTTCAGAGTTGGTGTTGAAGCCAGGCACGAATCAAGTATTGTTGTCAGAAGTGGGGAGCAGGGAATAGTTGATGATGTTATCATAACCGAGTCAGAAGAAGGCAACAAGTTTGTTAAGGTAAGGATAAGAGACCCAAGGATTCCTGAGCTTGGAGACAAGTTTGCAACAAGACATGGGCAGAAAGGAGTTATAGGTATGCTTGTGCCTCAGAGTGATATGCCTTTCACCGCGAGCGGTATTGTTCCTGATGTTATTTTTAGTCCTCACAGTATTCCTAGCAGGATGACTGTAGGACAATTACTGGAGATTCTTGGAGGAAAAGTAGGTGCTCTTGCAGGAAGATACATTGATTCATCAGCATTTACTGGAGAAGAAGAGCAGAATCTTAGGGACGAATTGTTTAAACTAGGATTTTGTGATAATGGGACTGAAACAATGTATGATGGTAAAACTGGAAGAGAGTTCAAAGCAAGAATATTCATAGGTAATGGTTATTATATGAAATTAAAGTACATGGTTGCTAACAAGTACCACCTGCGTTCAAGAGGGCCTGTACAGTTATTGACAAGACAACCAACTGAGGGTCGTGCAAAAGAAGGAGGATTAAGATTGGGAGAAATGGAGAAAGATGTTTTTGTTGCTCACGGTTCTTCATTGTTGTTGAAAGAAAGATTCAGCAGTGATGCAGCTATTATTCCTATATGCAGGACATGTGGTATGGTTGCAACATTTAATGTTTACAGAAATAAAGGAGTGTGTAGTATTTGCGGAGAAGATGCACCAATAACATTTGTTGAAATGAGTTATGCTTTCAAATTATTGCTTGATGAGCTGAAGAGTATGTGTATTTATCCTAAACTGCATCTTAAGTATAAGGAGTGAAAAAAAGTTATGATTACTACTAAAAGAGTTATAAAAGAAAAAATAGATAATATTGAGTTCAGAGTATTGTCTCCGGAATTGATTAAGAAGATGAGTGTTGTTAAGATAATAACACCTGAACTTTATGATACTGATGGTTATCCTGTTGAAGGAGGATTAATGAATCTCAGGCTTGGGGTTATTGAACCAGGATTGAGATGCAGGACTTGTGGTGCTCGTGTTAAGCAGTGCCCCGGACATTTTGGTTATATTGAACTTGCAAGACCGGTTCTTCATATTCGTTTTGTTAAAAAAATTTATGATTGTTTAAGAGCAACTTGTTCTGAATGCGGAAGAATTTGTCTGGATAATGAAACAATGGATGAATACAAGAAAGAAATGAAGAAGATGAAGAAGCAGAGGACTGAATTAAAGTATTGGAGTATTGCTAAGAAAGCTATTAAGAAATCAAGAAGAGCAAAAGAATGTCCTTTCTGCGGTGCTAAAAGAAAAAAAATCAAGCTTAAGAGACCGAGCAGTTTTTATGATGGTAAAGTCAGAATAACTCCTATTGATATAAAAGAATGGTTGCAGAAGATTCCTGACGATGACTGCGAATTATTAGGTATTGATGCTCTTGGAGGCAGGCCTGAATGGATGGTTTTAACAGTTCTTCCTGTCCCTTCAGTAACAGTGAGGCCGAGCATAACTCTTGAGAGTGGGCAGAAGAGTGAGGATGACTTAACTCATAAATTAAGTGATATTGTGAGAACAAATCAGAGATTGTTGGAGAATTTGAATGCTGGTGCTCCTGAAATAATAATTGAGGATTTATGGGATTTACTTCAGTATCATGTTACAACTTATTTTCATAATGGTATTTCTCAAATACCTCCTGCCAGGCATAGGAGTGGACGTCCTTTAAAAACTCTTGCGGACAGGATTAAGGGAAAAGAAGGGCGTTTCAGAAAAAACCTTGCAGGTAAGAGAGTGAATTTTTCTTCACGTAGTGTGATAACTCCTGACCCTAATATTAATATTAATGAAGTTGGTTTTCCTAAAGAATTAGTTAAAGGAGTTACTATTCCTGAAAGAGTGAATAATTTGAATAAGAAATGGCTTAAGAAACTTATTAATAATTATCCTGAATATCCTTGCGCTCTATATGTATTAACTCCTGACGGCAGACGTAAGAAAATAACTGATGAGACTAAAGATTTTATTCTGGAAGAACTTGATGATGGTTTCATTGTTGAGAGAAATATGATTAATGGAGATGTTGTATTATTCAACAGGCAGCCAAGTCTTCATCGTATGAGTATAATGGCTCATTATGTGAAAGTATTGCCTTACAAGACTTTCCGCCTTAATTTAACAGTTACTCCACCATATAATGCAGATTTTGATGGTGACGAAATGAATATTCACATACCCCAGACTGAAGAAGCGCGTGCAGAAGCTGAAGAATTATTGGAGGTTTCAACACAAGTTATTAGTCCGCGGCTGGGACTCCCGATTATTGGTTGCAAGCAGGATCATATTACTGGTAACTTCTTATTAACTCGTAGGGACACTAAATTATCAAGAGAGCAGGCTTTCCAATTGTTAACAAGCATAGGAAGATATGATTACGAACTCAAGTTTGATAAGGATGGAATGACTGATGGTAAGCAAGTGTTTTCAGCAACTCTTCCTGAAGGACTTAATTTTGAGATTAAATCAAGTTTTTGTAAAAGGTGCAAGACTTGCGATAGGGAAGAATGTGAAATTGATGCTTTTGTTAAAGTAGTTGATGGTGAATTAATAAGCGGAGTTATTGATGATAAGAGTATTGGTGCAGGTAAGGGTTTATTAATTCAGGAAATAAGTAAGAGGTATGAAAGAGAAGAAGTTGCTGACGCAATACAGAATATTGGATTATTAGGTATTAAGTCTCTTGATATGCTTGGATTCACTGTATTAACAAGCGATTCTGATCTTAATGAAGAAACAGTTAAGGAGATTAAGAAAACCCTTAATTACTCCAGGAATTATGTTAATAAAATCATTGAAGATTATGATAATCGCGAACTCGTTGCTCTTCCCGGAAGAACTCTTAGAGAAACTGTTGAGCAGAGAATAATTAATGTTCTTAACCGTGCGAGGAATAAGACAGGAGTATTAGTTATGAAGAATAAGTCAAATAAGATAAATTATACTACTATTATGGCTCGCAGTGGTGCTAAAGGAAACATGCTTAATCTTGCCCAGATTGCTGGTTGTGTAGGACAGCAAGTTTTAAGAGGTTCAAGAATTATTAAAGGGTATGAAGACAGGTCTCTTCCTCATTTTAAAAAAGGGGATTTAAGTGCAGAACCTCATGGTTTCATACGCCACGGTTACAAGGCAGGACTAGAACCCCATGAATTCTTCTTTAAAGCAATTACTGGACGTGACGCAACTATGGACACGAGCATGAGAACTCCTAAGAGTGGTTATTTCCAGAGAAGACTTATTAATGCATTGCAGGATTTGAAGGTTGAGAGGGATGAGACTGTCAGGTCATCAAGAGATTCAATAATACAATTAAAATATGGTGAGGATGGTGTTGATGTTTCAAAAAGTGATGCAGGAAGTATTGATATTGATATGATTATAACGGATGTGATGAGCAGTGAAGAGTCTTAATCGTGCTAAAAAAGAACTGCCTGGAAAATTGTACAAGAAATTAGAGGATAAGATTGATGAATACGGTTTGAAAGGCAAAGAATTGGATAAAGTTGTTGATAAACTGATTAAGGCTTATGAGAGAGCAAAAATCACTCCTGCTGAAGCAGTTGGTGTTATTGCAGCACAGAGTATTGGAGAACCAGGTACGCAGATGACTATGAATACTAAACACTTCGCTGGTGTGAGTGAAATGAACGTTACTGTGGGGCTTCCTAGAGTTATTGAAATATTTGATGCAAGAAAAACTCTTAAGACTCCAAGTATGGAAATATTTTTAAAAAGCCCGTATAATAAAAGCCAGAAATTTGTTCGTAAAATAAGTGCTGACATACTTGAAATATTGTTAGAAGATGTTGCTGAAGAAGTTAATCTTGATTTAATGAATATGCAGATAGAAGTTATACTTAATCCTGAAGAATTAAGAAATCTTAATGTAACTATTTCACAAATAATTAATTCACTTGATAAGAATCGTAAAACAAGGGGATGTAAAATTGAGGAATCAGATAATACTATTTATGTTAAGCACAAAAAAGATATTAATGTTAATAAGTTGTTCAAACTTAATGTTGATGTTTCAGAAACTCATATTAAAGGAATATCAGGTATTGAACAGGTTCTTCCTGTAAAGAGAGGTGATGAATACGTTCTTACAACTGCAGGAACCAATCTCAGGAAAGTCTTAAGAATTCCTGAAGTTGATACTGAAAGAACAGTAACTAATGATCTTTATGAAATCGAAAGAGTATTGGGTATAGAAGCAGTGAGGACTGCAATAATAAAAGAGATTGTGAAAACATTCAAAGAGCAGGGATTAAAAGTTGATATAAGGCACATAATGCTTGTTGCTGATACAATGACTAATGATGGATTGTTCTCAGGAATAAGCAGGTATGGTGTGAGTGGAGAAAAATATTCAGTTCTTGCAAGAGCAAGTTTTGAAGTTGCTCTCAAGCACTTATTTAATGCTGCTATGAGAAGAGAAATTGATGAACTTAAGGGAGTTGTTGAGAATGTTATGATAAACCAGCCAATTCCAGTAGGAACGGGTTATTATAAACTAGTTTCAAAACCAGGCAAGAGTTTCAGCAAGGTAGATAAGTACTATGATGAGAATGCTGATGTCATAATTGATGATGTTAAAAAAGGATTCTTCAATAAAAGAGAACTCAAAAAATTATTAGAACATGAAAGAAAATATGAGAACAGAGTTACTGTTATTAGTGCTGTTAGGAAGGAGTTGTATGGTAAGTTGTATGATTATATTGATGAGAATGCTAGTGTTGTTATAGATGCTGTTAAGGATGGTGAGTTTGATAGGAAGGAGTTGGAGCGTTTATTGGATTATGAGAAGAGTCATGATGATAGAGTTACTGTTATTAAAGCAATTAAGAAGGAGTTGAGTGAGAGATGAGTATTCAGGAATTAATAAAAAAATCTTTAAAAAAAAATAAAGCAATAATAGGGTTTGAAGAAAATATTAGGGCTTTGAAAAAAGGAAATGTTAAAAAAATAATACTTGCTCGTTCTCCTGAAAATGTTTATAAACAAGTAAAACATTTGTGCAAGGTTAGTGATATAGAATTGGTGGAGTTCGACGGCTCTAATCTGGAGTTGGGTGCTGTGTGCAGGAAGCCTTATGGAATAATGGTTTTAGGGATTGAGAAATGAGTGAAGTAACTTTTAAACTGGATAAATATAGCATACAAGCAATTGCTATGTTTGAATCAGCAACTAAAGCAAAAGTAAGAGACTGCATAATAAATGATAATAAAATAATATTTGTTGTTTCTGAAGGGCATGCGGGAAGAGCAATAGGTAAGAATGGTTATCATGTTAAGAGATTGGAGAAGAAGTTTAATAAAAAGATTGAAGTTATTGAGTTCTCTAAAGATCCTAAAAAATTCATAGTTAATATTCTACGTCCTACACAGGTTAAGTCAAGTTATGTTTCTGAACATAGTGATGGGACTAAAGTGCTTCATGCAAAAATTAATACAAGTATTCGTGCTTTTCCAAGCAAAAAAGTTAAAAAGGCAAAAAATCTATTAAATAAATACTTCCCGAATCTTGATAAAGTGGAAGTAAAAGTGTGATAATGAATGGCTAAAAAACCAAGAGGATTATTTGCTGGAAAAAAATTGCTTGAAAGGCGTAAAAAATTCAAGTATGCTAAGAAAGGAAGTAGAGAACAAGCTACTGGAGAGTGGAAAAAGTTTGATATTATGGAAGGAGCTCCCCAAGCAAGAGGTATTGTTCTGCAGAAAAAACCTATTACTAAAAAACAACCGCATAGTGGAATAATAAAATGTGTTGTTGTTCAGTTAGTTAAGAACGGCAAATCTGTCACTGCATTTGTTCCGGGAGACGGGGCTATTAAGTATATTGATGAACATAATGAAGTTCTTATTGAAAGAATAGGTGGTCCTCAGAGAGGGTCTAAAGGTGATATTCCTGGAGTTAAGTTCAAAGTTATAAAAGTTAATGGTGTTTCACTGAATGAGATTGTGAGAGGACGTAAAGAGAAGCCGGTGAGGTAAAAACATATGACTAAATTAACTGATTTAAAACTTTTCAATAAGTGGGATTGTTCTGAAGTAGTTGTAGAAGATTTAGGGCTTAAAAAATATATTAATCTTGAGCCAATAGTTTATCCGAATAATCATGGAAGGAATGATGAGAAGAAGTTCTGGAAAAGCAAGAATCATATTGTTGAGAGGCTTGTTAATAAAATAATGGTGAGTGGGCATAAAGGTAAGAAGCACTGGAGGACGAGTGGTAGGAATACTGGAAAGAAATTAATGATTTTCAAGGAAGTTATAAGTGCTTTTGAGATTGTAGAAACTAAGTTGAAGAAAAACCCTGTTCAAGTATTGGTGAAAGCAATTGAGAATGGAAGTCCTTGTGCAGAAGTAACTGTGATTTCTTACGGAGGAATAAAACATCCTAAGAGTGTTGATGTCAGTCCTCAGAGAAGAATTGATTTAGCATTGAGGTGGATAGCTTTAGGAGCTCACAAAGAAACAGCAAATAATAAGAAGAGTCTTGCCCAAGCACTCGCGAACAACATAATAAGTGCGTATAATGATAACCAGAATAGTCTTGCAATTACTAAACGCAGAGAAACAGAGAGGCAGGCTGCAGCGAGCAGGTAAATATTTATAAATTCTTAATACCAATATTTTTTTTGATGAAGAAATTATTATTTATTTTTTTTATTATTCTATTAACTGGTTGCACCCAGAATCAGTCAAATATTACTGACGGTCAGGACGAGCTTGTTGAGGAGTTTATTGAAGAAATAGTTGATGAAGAGGAAACCATAACTGCCGATTTTTATTCAGCGAGTTCGTGCGAAACTAATTGCACAAATAGTGGTTATGATAATGGTTCATGCATGTGGATTTCAGAAGCAGAGGATGATTATGTTAGTATGGGTTCGTGTTATATAAACATGTCAAGACACTGTGGTAGTGTTGGGCAGTGCAGTTGTTACTGCTATAATGTTACTGAGGAGGGAATTGGTGTGCAGTTATACACTATAACAAGTCCTGTAAGTGATTTCACTGAACAGGAGATAGATAGTCTGGGAGTGAGTTGCAGTGGAACAGACAGTGAAATAGCTGACTGTAATGAATTGGCAGGAAAACAATATGGTCTACTGTTTTTCAGACAGCGGATATTTTGATTGTACAGACCCGTTAAGGTTTAATTACATGCTTCCAGGAATTTATCAGAGTAATGAAATAATAAAAGAAAATGTTAATAATTCTAAGATTTACGGGATCTGCTATACTTATGCAGTTGTTTACTGCTCAATAGCAGAGTATTACGGGCTTGAATGCAGAATAATGAATTCCTTAACTAAACCAAGCGACAGGATTGGAATAACAACAGGAATTACTGGCATGAGCAGGGAGGAGTATAATCGTCTTGAAATAAAATTGGATGACAAAGGTTATAATTATAGTTATGATTTGATGAGGCTTATTGCTGAAGAAACTCCCGAACATTACTGGGTTGAAGTAAAAATAGGGGATGAATGGGTTGTTAAAGATGCTAGTGTTAGTGTAACAGGTTCAGCAAGTACTGAAGAAATGTACAAGAATAATAATGATTATGAAGTTACTAACTGGACAAGCAGAAACCCTAACAATGTAATAATTGAGAAATGGAATGTTTCTGATACTGGAGGAGAAGACACTGAATTATCTTTTATTGAACAATTAGAAGAAGCAAGGCAGTACTCAAGTGAGGAAGAATATGTTGGAATAACTGATGACTTGGGTCAGGGGAATCGTGCAGCAAATATTGATGACTTTATGCAGGGAAAAGGTCTTGCACCATATTTTGATTCATGCAGTGATGTATGCGGTTTCTTTCAGGACACGCTGAGTGTTGACTGCGTCCCTGACTGCGAATCATACATGTCTGAATTTGAGTGTTATGAAGAATGTTCAGGAGAACCTTATTATATTACATGTGATTATATTTGCGGAGATGTTGAAGGAGATGAAGAATACTTGGAGTGTATGAGTTCTTGTTCCGGAGAAACAGAGTTCAGTATTGCTTGTGATTATGAGTGTTTTGAAGATTAAGTATTTCTAAAAAAAATAATAACTTTTTTAAGCCAATTTTTCTAATAATTGTTTAATGAGTTTAGATAAAACAGTTAGTGAAGTAATGGCTGGATTAAGTGAGGAAAGAATAAGATTTTATAATAGTCTTATTCTGGATAAGTTGAGTGGCAGAGAAGTTGATAATTTGTTTTCATCATACTCAGCAGTTCGTGAAGAATTCTTAAAACTAGTGGATGATGGAATCATTAATTGTTCTGATAACATTAGTGAGTCAGTCAGTATTATGCGCGCTTTGAATCCTGAAAAAATGGATTATGGTAATCCGGAGCATGTGTATGCTGTTTTTTATTTAGCTGAACAAGCAGTATCTGGTGATTTTGAATATTTCTACAGTATTGATAAAAAAGGGAATCAGGTTATGAATAGTGAGGAGCAGTTGTTTAATCCTATGCGTGAAAAAATAAAGGAAGAAATAGTAAGGAAGAATATTGGAGAAGCAAGTTTTAGTATAATAAAAATTAGTGATGAAGAGGATGTTAAGAAAAAATTGTCAAATATTCTTGGAGAATATTACGAATGAGTTTTGAAGAATCTGTTGAAGAACTTAATAAGATTTCAGGAGATTATCTTAGTGTTTACAAAGAATTATCTTATTCTTGGAGTCCGAGAAAGATTGATAATATAATGAATTCATACAGTGGTGTGAGAAAACATTTTTTGAAACTTGTTAAGAATGGTGGGGCGCAAAATTTTTTGGATAAAAAATATGAGGGTTTGTTAGTGAATGATGAGGAATGCAGTAATTTGATTTCACTAATTAAAAATTTAGAGTCTGAAAGGATTGATTATTGCGAACCTTCTCATGTTTATGCAGTTATGGAAATAGCGAGGCAGGCGGCAGAAGGTGTTCTCAGAAGATTCCTTTTTATGGACAAGGATGGAGAACAAGATTATGGTAATAATTCTTTATTCTGGGATTTTTGCAAAGATTTGGGAAGAGAATTATCTTATAAAAGAATGAGTGAATGCAGAAAAAATAATACTGTAGTAATTGATAAAGTGAAGGATTTAGAAGAAAAAATAAAGGAATACTTATGATTTTTTAGAAAGTTTTAAAAATACTTTCTTTGTTTTCTTTGATATTATGAGTAAAAAAGACGTTGTTGAAATATCTGAATTAACAAAAAATCGTAAAAAAGTAAGAAATATAGGTATAGTTGCGCATATTGATCATGGTAAGAGCACATTGACTGATTCTTTACTTGCTGGTGCAGGATTATTATCCAGAAAGATTGCTGGACAAGCAAGAGCAACTGATGCTATTGAGGAGGAGCAGAAGAGAGGTATTACTATTCAAGCTAGTGCTGTGAGCATGGTTCATAAATATGAGAAGGATCATTATTTGATTAATTTAATTGATACTCCTGGACATGTTGATTTTGGCGGAGACGTTACTCGTGCTATGAGGGCTGTTGATGGTGCTTTGGTTGTTGTTGACGCTGTTGAAGGAGTTATGCCTCAGACAGAGACTGTTCTTAAGCAGGCTACTGAAGAAAGAGTTAAGCCAGTATTATTTATTAATAAAGTTGACAGATTATTGAAGGAATTAAAACTTACTCCTGAAGAGATGCAGGATCGTTTTGTTAAAATTATTAAAGAAGTTAATAAATTAATAGTTGAACTTGTTCCGAAAAAGTTAGCTGATGATTGGCAAGTAAGAGTTCAGGATGGGAGTGTTGCTTTCGGAAGCGCTGTTCATAAATGGGCTTTAAGTGTTTATTTCATGAAGAAGAAAGGAATTGGTTTTAAAGAAGTTATTGATGCTTATTCAGGAAGTGATGAAGAAGTTAAGGAAAATATTGAAAAACTTAGTGAGGATGCTCCTTTGCACGAAGTCATTCTTGACATGACTATAAAACATCATCCTAATCCTGTGGAGGCGCAGAAATATAGGGTTCCTCACATATGGAAGGGGGATGTTGAGAGCAAAGTAGGAAAGTCATTAGTTAATTGTGATATGAATGGAGAAACTGTTTTTGTTGTGACTAAAGTTAAGACTGATCCTCGTTTTGGTGAACTTAGTTTTGGAAGAATTTTTTCAGGAACTCTTAAAGAAGGACAGCAGGTTTATTTGAATAAGTTGAAGCAGGAGCAGAAAGCTCAGAGAGTATTTATTATGATGATTGATAAGAGGACTCCTCTTGAAGCAATTCCTGCAGGCAATACTGCTGCGATTATTGGTTTGAAAGGAAGCACTAGCGGAGAAACTATTAGTGAGAATAAAATAGTTCCTTTTGAAGAAATAAAACACTTGTTTGAACCAGTTGTTACTAGGGCTATTGAGGCAGCGAATCCTGCTGACTTACCTAAATTAATCACTGTTTTACGAGAAATTAGTAAGGAAGATCCTACTGTTGTGGTTAAGATAGACCAGGAGAGTGGGGAGCACTTGATTTGCGGACTTGGAGAGCTTCATTTAGAGGATGTCATTGATAGGAGAATAATTAAGGAAAGGGGGCTTAAGGTTAAGGCAAGTGCACCTATTGTTGTTTACCGCGAGAGTATTATGGGTGAAACACCTGCTCCTGTTGAAGGAAAAAGTCCTAACAAACATAATAAGTTCTACCTAACTGTTAAGAGTATGGATGAAGGTGTGCGCAGAGCACTTCTTGAAGGTGATGTTCCTGAAACAAGGATTAAGAGGAAGGATAAGGAGATGTGGAAAAAACTTGCAGAAGTAGGTTTGGATAAGGATGAAGCTAAGAAAGTGAGAGATGTGTATAATGGTAATTTATTCATTGATGAAACAAAAGGAGAGGTTCACATGCTTGAAGTTATTGACCTTATTCTTGATGCTGTTGAGCAAGTTTTGGATGAAGGACCTATTGCAAGAGAACCAGTTACTGGTGTTAAGATTTACTTGCAGGATATTACTCTTCATGAAGACAGTATTCACCGCGGACCTGCACAAGTTATTCCTGCAGTAAGGGAGGCGCTTAAAGCAGCTTTTGCTCATTCAGATCCTGTAATTAAAGAACCTGTTCAGAAAATAAGAATTGATACTCCAATGGATTTCTTTGGGGATGTTTCAAAATTATTAAGTTCAAGAAG
Source organism: Candidatus Woesearchaeota archaeon (assembly GCA_964457955.1). Taxonomy (GTDB): domain Archaea; phylum Nanobdellota; class Nanobdellia; order Tiddalikarchaeales; family Tiddalikarchaeaceae; genus CAYWEY01. Next base: position 2,652 of record CAYWEY010000015.1, on the reverse strand, counting down.
AGGAAGATTACTTGATACAAAGTATGAGGGTAAGAAATCAGTTATTACTGCAAAAATTCCTGTTGCAGAAAGTTTTGGTTTCATGAATGATTTAAGAAGTATTACTGAAGGAAGAGGGGTTTGGAGTCTTATTGATTCAAAATTTGAAGACCTTCCTAAAAGTCTTCAGGCTGAAGTTGTTGAGAAAATCAGGAAAAGAAAAGGCTTAACTGCTAATCAGTAAGTTTTAAAAACCCATAAATTATTTTAAAAACATATAATCTTAATAAATTGAGAGGTGAAATATTATGGCGAAGAAAAAACCGCATGTAAATCTTGTATTTGTTGGACATGTTGATCATGGTAAAAGTACCTTAATGGGAAGATTATTCTTCGAAAGAGGAGTAATGAGCGAGCAGGAGTTAAAAAAGTATAAAAAACTCGCAACCGAATATGGTAAATCAACATGGGAGTACGCTTATGCTACTGACATAACAGAAGAGGAGAGAAAGAGAGGACTAACGATTGATCTTAGTCACAAAAAGTTTGAAACAGATAATTATGAAGTAACACTTATTGATGCTCCGGGTCACAGAGACTTTGTTAAGAACATGATTACGGGAGCAAGTCAGGCAGATGCTGCAGTACTAGTTGTTGCTGCAAGTGAAGGAATAATGCCTCAAACGACTGAGCACTTATTCCTCTGTAAGACTCAGGGTGTTAAGCAAATGATTGTAGCAATAAACAAGATGGATTTAGTGAAGTATGATGAAGAAAAGTTTAAACAAATTAAGGCAGATATTACTAAACTCCTTAAAAGAGTAGGGTATGATGTTAGTAAGATACCTTTCATCCCTACTAGTGCTGTTGATGGTACAAATGTTGCTAAAAAAACACCAGAATTCACAAAATGGTATGATGGTCCAAGCTTGTATGACGCAGTTGACAGTATTGAGAAGCCTGAAAAACCAGTGGATTTGCCTTTAAGAGTCCCAATCCAGGATGTTTATACAATTAAAGGTATAGGAACTGTTCCTGTAGGAAGAGTTGATTCAGGAGTGCTAAAAATTGGTGACAAAGTTGCTTTTATGCCTGAAGGAGTTACTGGAGAGATTAAGAGTATTGAAATGCATCACGAGCAGGTTAAGGAAGCTGAGCCTGGAGACAATATTGGTTTCCATGTAAGAGGAATCGGTAAGAAAGATATCAGGAAAGGAAGCGTGATGAGCCACGTGGATAAACCAGCATCAGTTGCTAAAGAATTTAATGCACAAATAATGATACTCCAGCACCCTACAGTTATAACTGTTGGATATACACCAGTACTTCATGCTGGAACAGCACAAGTTGCTTGTAAGATTAAGGAAATCAAGGCAAAGCTTGATCCAAGAACAGGACAAGTTAAGGAGAAGAATCCTGATTTTATTAAGAGAGGAGATGCAGCAATTGTTGTGTTCGAGCCGAGCAGACCATTAGTTATAGAGAAGAAAAAAGATATTCCTCAGTTAAGCACTTTTGCTATAAGGGATATGGGAATGACTGTTGGTGCAGGAATGTGCACTGGAATGGTGTCTGCAGATGTTAAACTAAGTAAGAAAAAGAAGAAATAATTAATTTCTTTTTCTATTTTTTTTTTAACAGTAAAATTTTTAAACCACTCTTGTTTTTTCACTTAAATAATGTCAAAAGCTAGGATAAGAATAACAAGTACTGACGTGGATAATGTTCTTAAATTATGCAATCAGATTAAGGATATTGCTGAAAAAGTTGATGTTGATTATAAAGGGCCTGTTCCTCTTCCAAGGAATTCACTTAAGGTTCCTGTAAGAAAATCTCCATGCGGAGCGGGAAGAGAGAGTTATGAAACATGGGAGATGAGACTTTATAAGAGATTGATTGATTTAGAAGTTGATGAAAGAGCACTTAGGCTTATTATGAGAGTACCTATACCTAAAGGCGTTAATATTGAGATTGAAATAAAACAATAATTTTAATAATCTATTCCTTTCCTGTTCTTTATTCCTTTATCAAAAGGATGTTTTATTTTCTTCATATCTGTGGCAAGGTCTGCTTTTTTTATGAAACTTTCAGGAGCATTTGAGCCCGTAAGAACTACATGAACTTTTTCAGGAACATTATCCAGTAAATCGAGTACTTCTTTTTCTTCTAATAATCCAATACTTACTGCAAGATTAATCTCGTCAAGAACCAGTAAGAAAGGAGGATGATTACTGATTACTTTTTTAGCATAACTCAATCCTTTCTCAGCCAGTTCATAATCTTCTTTTTCTGGACTGCTTAATTTCATGAATTCTTTTCTTCCGAACTGTTTAATATCAATATTATCTAACTTTTTTGCTGTCCTGTATTCACCAATATTTTTTCTTCCTTTCATGAATTGTAAAAAAACAATTCTTTCACCGTGTCCTGCGCATCTGAAAGCAAGACCTAATGCAGTTGTTGTTTTACCTTCTCCATCTCCAGTATATACGTGAATCATAAAAATATTAGTGCGGGCAGACCGGACTCGGGCATCCTCCTGCGTACTCGCTTTCTGCACTTACGTATTTTTTTTCTTTCTCCTGAGGTCCTATGTATAATACTTGTTCTGATTTGCTTCCGTATCTATAAATTGTTATTCCTTTGCACTTCTTTTCATAAGCAAGCAGGTAT
>CAYWEY010000014.1:0-34258 GCA_964457955.1 Candidatus Woesearchaeota archaeon | reverse complement strand
TGGGCTTTGTTGATTATTGTGATTGTTGGTGCTGCTTTGTTTGCTTTAGGTGTTTTTAATCCTGCGGCGAGCACTGCTTTGCAAGTGAGAGGACTCAGTAATTTCCATATTGATGATGCAACAATGAATAGTGCAGGAAATTTTACACTGTTACTAGGCACCAGAGTAGGTAGATCAACACACGTGAGTGATATTGATTACGATGTTCAGGGATATCTTTGTAATAATACATCTCCTGAAACAGATGTTACTATTACGCCTTCACAAACTGAACAATTTGATTTAGTCCCGGAAGACACTTGTAGTCTTACTACTGGTTCAACAGTAATATTAGACACGACAATAGATTATACTGCAGGAAGAAGTAATTTACAGCACACGGATACAGGTACTATAACAATACTTGTTCAATAAAAACTTTTTTTTTAACTATTTTTTTATTTTTTTTAATTTGGTAGTTCAGGATCAATACGGAAATTCATGCCGCCCATCCCTCCCCCAGTACACCAGTCTTCAACCAGTACTAAGACTTCATTAGGATAATTCCATCTAAAATTAGAGAATTGTGTTAGTTCAATAGGAGGAACACACCAATGCTCAGATTCAGAGCATTCATTGCATTTGTAAGCTTTATACGATAATCCATGCTTACCTACGAGCTCCTTGTTCACATAAAAGTAGAGGTTGTCATCTAAGCAGATAAAACCTTCTTTATTACTCGGACAAGAATATGGATCCCAATAATACTGGTCAAGATGATTATAAGTGAAAGAACTATTACATGTTGCATCACCCCATAACCATAATTTATGTCCTCTAACTTCTCTTTGAGCAGTAACTACTGCCTTTAACCATCCGTGAGCAATACTAGTACAATTATCTTCACATATTGTTTTACCAGGACCATGACACTCTCCTGCACTGCACCCGGAAGGATTATTCCATGATAAAGGAGGTCCTCCACTAACCCATGTAAAACCACTATTGTTGAATTCAGCGGGACAAGTTCCTTTGTAAGAACCTAAGAAAGAACCCGGTTCGTTAATCATAATATCACTACCATACCAACTGTGACTCCAATTGCTTAAAGAAATATTGCCTAAAATTGGTTCATAATAATACATAACTACACCATTCTCTACGTGTTCTAGTCCTGAACGAGCAGTATAATTAATCCTGACATTAAACTTGTATTCTTCACCAATATCACCGATACAGGAGTCATTAAGAACTCCACCAGTATCTGTTTCTTCACCCATTTTCCCAACTTCATAAGAACGCAATACTGCATCACCACAAAAATCTCCTTTTTCATCATAAAAGCTGACACTATTAATTGATTTTATTTTAGGATTTTTATAGCTGAAAACAATATGCATTGTTCCTGCCATGTATTCTGAATCACGCCCGCCCACTTTCCAGTCAATCATCTGAAAATGAGTGAAATCTTTAGAAATCTTAGGACGATTATGACTAAAAACACCCATTCCGAAAATAAGATAACCCATAATGATTAGAACAAGAAAAACCCAACCATAATTGATTAAGTATTCTAACGCACTTTGTGTCTTACGCATTGTTAAGAAAAAGAATTTGTTATTTAAAACTTTTATTCAATTTCGAAATTATAAATACTACTGGAACCCTTATTTCCTTCTGTATCTTCGCAAGTTATGAACCACTTATGTGAAGTACCATAAACTTCTTCAGTGAAGGATAAAGGAGTATTTAGGGTTATGGATGAGTCAGTATTTGAAGTAATATTGAATAATTGTGTTTCTAACGCTCCAGTATTTAATCCAGAATAAACATAATTATTAACAGATTCTACACAATTAGGACCGTTATAAACACTGTTAGTATCTATTAATCGGGGATTAGTCCTGTCACTAACATCATATACTTGGATTGCACCAGGATTCGCGTGTCTGGCGAAGAAAACAAAATCTCCTTTAACATCAAGATAACGTGGTTTAGTGAATCCACCATTTTCAGCACTACTTCCTATTTCTGTCCAATTATTATTGCATGAAATAATATTGAAAGAATCGCATGGATTATTCAGGATTGATAATTTATTATCAGTGTAATCTGCAATATAAACATATTTTTTGTCAACATCGATTCCAGTAATATCAGGATTTCCTGAATAAGAGTATTGTTTTATTTGATTAGGGTTTGACTTATCAGATATATTATAAATAGTTACTTTTCCGTCAGAAGTTGCTACAAATAAAGTATTCTGGATTACTTTAACACCATTCCCGTAAGGAGTTGTTGCTGATAAGGATATTGTGCTTACTAGGGAAGGGCTTGAGGGATTAGTAACATTAACAACGTACATATTTGAACCAGAATACTCCTGAGGATAAGCATACCCATCCTGAACTTCAACAGGCACAGGTATTGAACCAACAGATAATTGATTAATAAAACTAATATTATAAGGATTAGTAACATTATAAATCTTCAACAAACTATTAGTGTAATCAGTTATGAAAGCAAAACCATCTTCAATATCAACTCCTCCTGCAGAAAAACTATTAGTGAATGTCTTGTTAGGATTACTTTTGTCTGATATGTCAAAAACACCTAATCCAACACCACCATAAGTGTCAGCTGTGACTAAAACATCTTCTTCAATACCTATGCTGAATGTTTGTCCTCCTAAATCATCCCAGTCTGAATCTTGCAAATCATCTATGTAAATAGTGCAATTGCTTATTGGATTAAAATTAGTAACATTGTATTCAAAATTTATTGAATTGGATGATAATTCTGAATTATTCGCCGGAGATATTAGATTAATGGACAAATTACTATAACCTATCTTTTGAACAAGTATTCTAACTCTCCCCTTATCAATGTGTTCGAGGCCCGAACCCTTAATATAATGAATACTGATATTCATCTCAACCATTGAACCCTCAACTAAACTGCATCCAGTATTAGGTGAAAAACTTGCTAAAAAAAATTCACTGGGAGTAATAGTAAAATCTTGCTCGTTAATACTGTTCAAACATGAGTATCCTTCAACATCATAATCAATATTAGTAATAGTTGTTGTTTCACCAGTTTTTAACCCAATTAATAATTTGAAAGTTCCATTAGAATCAAGTAATGCATCCTCAATATGGAAATAACTTAATCCCTTAACTTGCAAAGCAGTACTACTTGATGGATTAAAAAAACCCATTCCATATAATGAAGAGCCAACAATACTCATAATTAATAATGCGCTCCCATAAATTATTAAGAATTCAAGTCCAGCCTGATATTTAGAATTCATTAAGTAATATTAGTATAATTGAATTATTAAAAGCATTATGTTAATTCATAACCAACACTTACATTATATAATTTTGGACTATAACTATTATCACTTGTATAAAAATTAAATTTGTACTGGAAGAATTGATTTTTATCAACACCTAAGTTCGTAACATCCTGAGAATATTGTTCACTCCATGTTTCAGTGTCACAGTTTTCATCATCACAACTTCTGAAACTAGAGTTTAATCTAAGTATTCCTTTATTGTAAATATCCAGTATTTCTTCACTGCTCAAGTCATGATTAAGTACGAATGCTTCATCAATTGTTCCATTAGGACAATACTGCGAGTTCACCTGACAACCTATTAATAAATCCCCATCTGTTTTTCTTGCAGAATAAGAGTTTGAGACTGAATTATCAAGTTGTCCGTTAATATAAACACTTATTCGTGATGAATTCCATGTGCCTACAATAAAATACCATTCATTAGTATTCAATAATGATAAACTATCAACATAATTGTATACCCAACTCGTGTTTGATATGAACACTCTTATTCTTCCATTATCCTGCCAGAACTGCAGTCCATAAGCTTCGTCAGAAAAACTAGCCAAATCTCCTTTATGAATTATTCCTGCATAAGATTCGTGTTTATCCATATTAATCCAAGCACCGAGTGTTCCACTAGCAGTCAGGTCCAGAGAATCATCATCACTAATATTAATATAGTCATCAATTCCATCAAAAAACATTCCATTATTGAAGAATCCATTGATTGATGAAGCACCATTCTCTGTGAATCCATTATTATCATAACTTGATGAATCCTTGACTAGTGAATTATTCCTATCATATAATTTCAAGAATTCATCTTCGGATAATGAATGATTAAAAATCACTAATTCATCAATTAATCCTTTATAATGATTTCCCCCACCACTAAAACCACCTATTCTTAAATTATTTGATGAATTAAGAGTGAATGAGTCATTAATGAATGTTTGTATTAATCTCCCGTTATAAAATAATTTTATGTGAGTTGAGTTGTAAGTGAATCCAACATGCTGCCATATTCCTTCACTTAATTCAATAATTGAACTTGTTGTGTTATCATCAATCCTTACACGCAATCTTGGAGCCCATGATGAACCATTATGATAATATTCGTGGTATAAATCCCATCCTTTATAACCAAAACCGTTTTTTGAAACAATCACTTTATTACCAAAATTAGTTATGCTCTCAGGCTTAATCCAAACACTAACAGTAATCTTTTCTTCTGGATTAATACTATCATCATTAGTTACAGTAATATAATCATCTGTTCCATCAAAACCAAAACTTTCATTAAAAACACCATTATTTGCGTAAATGCCATCACTAACCACACCGTCATTATTGTGTCCTGAATAATCAATAATATTCCCGGAATCCTCATTAAAATGGTTTAATAAAACACTATTCTTAAAACCAAGTGGCAGTTCACCGATGGATTTATTCAAATGCATCAATAAAATAGTGTTAGTGTCAGGAGAGTATTCTTGTTTATAATATTCATTCTCCCAGTTAATATTGTTCCAGCTAGCATTGTTTTCTGCATCAAAAACTTTGCTAGTGTAAGAACCACTAAAATACCCTGTTTCAAGCATTACACTCCCCCAAGTAGTGTTAGTGTATGTTCCTTCATTAAAACCTGATTCACTGTTTGTTGTCCAAGTAAAGTTCCCAGCACCAGTAATATTCACACTTGGCTCAACAAGTATTCTTATTCTTCCTTTATCAACATGCTCTAAACCAGAAATCTTATTATAATTTATGCTAATATTCATTTTAATCATAGTATTCTTTGTTAATTCACATGATGAATCAGATGATAAACTAACCAAAATTGTTTTATCAGGGGATAGAGTGAAATCATCTTCATCAACACTATTAAAGCAGGAGTATCCTTCAACATCATAATCTATGTTATTAATTTGTGTTGTTTTACCAGTTTTCAATCCCAATTTAAGGAATAAATCACCGTCACTATCAAGCAAGGCATCGTTTACATTAAAATAACTAATTCCCTTAACAATTGTAGCAGTGTTCTGAGCAGGGTTGAAAACCCCAAGTGAAAATAAGAATATTCCAATAATTGTCAAAATCAGTAATGCCCAACCATAACTTAGTAAGTACTCAAGAGCGGATTGTGTCTTACGCATAGTTAGAGAAGTAATTGTGAGTATTAATAAGTATTCTGTAGTTATTTTTTTATTTTTTTAATAATACTGTAAGCGCGTTTGCTAATTTCTGATAATACTAAGAGTGTTAATCCTCCGCCTATTATTAGTTGTGCGGGGAGCCAGTAATTTTCGCCGAAACTAATGATTCCAATACTTTCAATTAAGTATATGAGGACTGTTGGGAGGATTACTCCCCCGAAAAAACCAACTAGTAGTTCTTCTAAACCAGTTTTCATAATGTTTTGAAATTATTGTTGAGTTAAAAAACTTTTTAAAAAAACATTCTTTTGTATAATAGTATGGTTGCAAAAAAGAAGAAGAAAAAAAAGGATTTTCTTTTCGGAGCAAATATTAGTGCATTGTTTATGGCTGGAGCGACAAGAATGTTCATAGTAATGTTCATAAGTATGATAACTATGTGGTTGGTGGCAATATTCACTAAACTAATAGATATAAATATCATCGTTGCAGTTAGTGCGGGTATTGGAGTGAGTTTTGGAGCAATGCATATTTATAATATAACTCTGGAAAATCTTTAATTTTTTTTTTTATTTTTTAATAAAGTAATAAGTTATTCCAGATAATAATAAACTTATTATGAAAATCTCCCAGAATCCTAAAGGAGGTAGTTTTACGTTCATTCCAAAAAAACCACTGATGATTGAAGGAATAATAAGCAATGAACCTATAATTGTTAGTTTGAAAATTTGTTTGTTAAGCTGGTGCGAGAGCATTGATAAGTACATATCAACATTACTGTTTATTGTCTCCCTTAATAAGTCTGAATAATCATGCAAGTATAATAATCTGTCCTCCAAATGCTCGCTGAAGTACTCTAGATTAATACTTTTTGCTCTTCCCATGAGTATTTCTCTCACTACTTCAATATCTCCTTCAATATTCTTGTTTATGAAATAAATATTCTCTTTCAAGCGGTGTGCTTTAACTAATAATTTCTCATCACCTTTATTATCTATTATCTCTCTTTCTTTTCTCATTAAGTACTTCTCCACATCTTCAAGCGTGTTAATACTATTTTCTATCAGTCCGTCAAGAATTGATGAAAAAATACTTGTCATTCCCCTCACTTTTATCTTCTTTTCCAAAAACTTGTTGAATAATTTATCAATATAATCACTTTTCTTATTGGTTATTGTAATAAGTTTGTGCTTTGACAAAATACATGAAACCTGCAGTAATTCACCTGTCCTGAGTGATTTCTTGTTAGGAACAGAGAATACAACAACAGAGTATTTCTTGAAAATCACTAAGTTGGGACGCTGGTTTTCAATCAAGTCTTCATGAAAACCTGCTCCTTTACCTAATTGTTTTATAATTTCTTTAATAATATCATCATCTTTGGTGAGGTGAGTCCAGTACAAATAGTCTGCTTTGAATTTGAAAACGTCTTTCTTTGCTTCTTTTACTTTAAAATCCTTGTCAAAAATAAGAGTTCTTGCCATAATAAAACAGTATTTTGGGAAAAATTAAAAACTTTTTTAATTAATAAAATAATTCTTTTTTTTTATGATATATATAATAAGTGGGGCTGTAATAATTATAATTCTTGTTTTTGCTGTAGGAGTTTATAATAACTTAATACAGTTAAGGAACAGGGTTGATAATTCAGAAGCCCAGATAAAAGTGCAACTGAAGAGAAGAGCAGACCTTATTCCGAATTTGGTGGAGATAGTTAAGGGTTATGCAAAGCACGAGAAAAGCGTTTTTGAGAATGTGACTAAAGCAAGAAGTGCAATAATGAGTGCTAAGAAAGTTGAGAAGAAACTTAGCGCTAATAATCAGTTAACAGCAGCACTGAAGTCATTATTTGCTGTTGCAGAGAATTATCCTGAACTTAAAGCAAATGAGAACTTCATAGAATTACAGAAAGACTTAACTGATACAGAAGACAAGATAGCGTATACAAGACAATTCTACAATGATACAGTACTTAAGTACAACAATATGGTCCAGATGTTCCCAAGCAATATAATGGCATCAATGTTTGGATTCAAGACAAGAGAAATGTTCAGAATAGGGGAAAGCGCTAGAAGTGTTCCAAAAACAAAATTTTGATACAATATGAAAAAAAATTATTTATTTTTATTTATTTTTTTTTTAATACTTCCACCAGTTTTTGCAAAAAGTTATCATATTTCAAATGCTGATTTAGAAGTAATTGTTCTTAATAATGGATTGATTAATGTTACTGAAACAAGAACTTATGACTTCACAGGATGCTATAGTATTATTTACCGCAATATTCCTGAATATAATGATTCAAAGGTCTTGAATTTTAAGGGTAGTTCTGAAGAAAAATTCACACTATATGAAGAGAACAGGAAAGAAGAATATTATTACGAGTACAGATTCACCAAAGAGCAGTGTGATAAGAAAGTTACAGTAATAAATAGTTATCAGATGAATAAAGTGATTAATACTTATGATGATGTTTCAGAACTTCATTTCATGTTCTGGGGGGATGAAGAACCAAGAACTAAAGAATTAAGCTTCACTCTGGTCCTGCCCGATAAAGTGATTAATTACTGGATTCATCCTTTCTATGGATTCGGTCAAGAATATATTGGTGAGGATAATAAAGTATTTTATAAAACAAGCAGTAGTCTTCCTGCAGGTAGATGGGTTGAAGTAAGAGCAATATTCCCACGAATAAACACAGATAATGTTAATATTAAAGAGGGAAACGGCAGGGAAAAAATAGAGAATATTGAGAAAAAATACAGATTCAGGAACTTGGTTTCAATAATCATTAATTATTCTTCACCAATAATATTCTTACTTCCCATAATTCTCTACTTATACTTGTACTACAAGCACGGATTAGAGCCTAAAGTAATGTATAATAAGCCTTATGAGCGGGAGCCGCCAACTGAAGAATCTCCTGCAGTAGTTAATGCAAAAATTAATAGTGATAAGAATGCTCAACCAAATATTGATGCTTTCTTGAGCACAATATTTGATTTAGTCAACAAGGGTTATATTAACTTGTCAGAAATTAGTTATTATGAGAAAAGATTCTTAGGTGAGAAAGAAGTGAGTGATATTGTTTTCACAATACTGGATAAGGATGAGTCAGAATTAGCGGATTATGAGAAAGATGTTATTAAATTCTTAAGAAAACATGCAAAGTTTCAGAAATCAGAGAATAAGGTTTACTGGAAGAAGATGGAAAAGAAGTTGAAAACACGTAGTTATGGCTTAAAGTTCAGAAAATTTTTCAATAAGTGGAAGAACAAGGTTGATGACAAAGTTGATGAGGATAAGCATTTTATTCCAAAAGGGAAGAATGCTTTCAATTTTTTTGCAACAATTTACGTGCTCTTGTTAGTAATCTTTCTTTATAATAGTGGGGGATTATTATCATATTTGAATAATGTTGAAGCATTTTATATTAATACTAGAATGATTAATTACATGAGTATTGCGGGATTAGTTATTACTATAATCCTTGCCGCTCTTCCTGCAGTAATACTTGGAAGAAGAACCAGGGAAGGAACGATTTATTATCTTAGGTGGATGAAGTTCAAAGAATTCCTTGATGATTTCAGTTTATTGAAGGAACATCCTCCTGGAAGTGTTGAGATATGGGAGAAGTACATGGTGTATGCTATAACTCTTGGTGTTGCGGATAAAGTGATAAAAGTCATGAAACTCTATATTCCTAAAAAAAGCAGAAGGACGCATTATACTTATTTTTATGGACGGCCAAGAATGTTTTATAGTATGCACTCAATATTTTATGCAAGCTCAAGAACAACCAAGAAAAGCAGTAGTAGTTATGGTAGTGGTGGTTTTGGAGGCGGCGGCTTCGGAGGAGGCTTTGGAGGCGGCGGGAGCGGAGCAAGATAAACCCATTAATTTTATAAAAACTGTCTTTATTATTTATCCTTCATGAAGAGAACATTATTTTTATTAAGTATTTTAGTATTATTTGGTTCTGTTTTTGCGCAGGACTTAAGTGAAGAAGAAGCTATGAATGCCGTTAAGGAGTGCATCCGCAATGTAGAAGATTGTGATTGTTCACAATTCGCGCATAATAATCCTGAATACGATCATGAAGAAGATTGCGAAAGACTCACGAGTATTGGACGCAAGTGCATGAAGGACTTGACTGCTCCTGAATGCGACCAGATAGATCTGGAAATGCTTGATGCTTATGGAATGCAGGGTAGAGAAATAAGGCAATGGATAGAAGGAGAAGTAAGAGGTTATATTCCTGAAATAGAGGAATGCGTTAATCTTGATGAAGAATGCGACTGTTCTCAATTCCCTGATGGAATTGATGAATTCTGCAATAATTATGCAAGTAAGCAATACGCTTGTCTTGAAGAATATGATTTGGAAGCATGCAATACTCTTGAAGACCAGGATATTGAAGTAATGTCTTCATGGACTCCGGGATGGGTTAGGGCAATACTCGAACCCCTTATTAGACCGTTGGTTGAGTTAAGGCAGGATGCTATGCGAGCTCAGGCAGCGGGTTCAGCAATGAGTAGTGTTGGAGAATGCTTCAGAGACCCGTATAATTGTGACTGTAGTAGCATAAAATATATGAGTATAAGAGCAGATTGTGAGCAGAGAGCGAGACTAATGAGAACATGCTTGGAGTACAGGGATTGTGCTATGAGCAGTGAAGAACCCGCTAATTGTACTGGAAGAGAACAATGCACAACACTCGTGAACATGCCAGTATTGCCTGAAGCAACACCAGGATTCATGAAGCCTTTAATAAAGCCTGTCGTTTTTGATAATGTTTGTCCAATGATGGAAGATTGGCCTTATGATTATGGTAATTACGCTCCTTGTTTAGAATAATTTTTTTTTATTTCTTAGCATATTTTTTTGCTGCTTCAATAAACTCCATAGGCATAGTAAAGATTATAGTATTGGATTGGTCTGGACTCACACTCTCTATTGTCTGAAGTGTTCTGAGTTGGAGTCCTCCTTTTGCTTTAGCAAGCATTTCTGCGGCTTGCTTGAAATTCTTGCTTGCTTTTAATTCACCGTCACTAGTTATGATGTTGGCTCTCCTCTCACGCTCAGCTTCCGCCTGCCTCGCCATCGCTCTCTTCATATCCTGAGGGAGTTCTATGCGCTGTATCTTGATTCCTGAAACATCAATACCCCATATCTCGGTTTCTTTGTCAACAAGTCTTCTTATATCTTTTGATATTTCATCCCTGTTGCTTAATAATTCGTCAAGACTTACTTGTCCGATAGCATCACGAAGCGCTGTCTGAGAGTATTGTTCAACAGCATAGTAATAATTCTGAATCTCTAAGATGCTTTTTTTTGGGTCATCAACTCTGAAGAATACGACAGCATTAACACTTATGGGCACGTTGTCTTTGCTCATCACTTCCTGCTGTGGAATATCACAAGTAACAACTCTCATATCAACTTTGTACATTTTATCAATGAATGGAATAATATAATTAAAACCCGGCTCGAGCATTGTCTGGAATTTTCCTAAACGAAGAATTACTCCTTTCTCGTACTGTTTTATAACCTTAAAACCAGTTAATAATATTATGTCAAAAATTATTATGCCAGGAATGAGAATTGGGAAAAATAATGCTCCTATTGATGCAATTAGTAAAACAATAGGTATAGTAATACTTGCCATAAGATTATAGTAGTAAGGTGATTATTTAAAAAAATTTTGTTAATATACTAAAACTTAAAAAATCATAAAATATTATTTTTTTTTTGATGATAATATGGGTTTATGAAGTTATTAATGATTCATACCTTGTTTTTGCCAATAATTTTATTAATTACTTAGTGACTATTTTTTTTCCAATGTTTTATGAACTGATTATCGCACCTCTTATTTATCCTGAGATTCTTTGGATTTTCATTCCTTTATTTATTTCAACTTTTTTAATGATACTTTATTTTGGCAGGCATAGGGGTGAAGAATTAGGATGGAACACTGCTTTCGGAAACAATATTTCTTTAATGTTTGTAAGTATTAACCTGCTTAAGAAATTATATGATACTTATGGGTATGATGTTTTTAATTTGTTCATTCAGCATTCTCCTAAAATATATTTTATTTACTTTATCTTGTTTTACACTTTTTTGCAGTTGGTCATAAATTATTTTCATCTTGTTCCTAAAGAAGTTAGTTTTAAGATGAACAGTTCTGTTCCAGTATTTCTTCTTAACTATTTTGCGATAATAATGGCATACACTAATATTCCTTTTAGTATTACTTCGATTCTATCTGCTTTATTAATATTCTTCATTATTCAATTAATTGTTCGTTTAATGTGGGGTTTTGTGCCTATGAGTAAGAGAGCGAGAAGAATTATGGGCATAAGGCATAGGAAAGAAGAGAAAGAAGAAGAGATTGAGGAAAAAGTGGAAGAAATAGATGAAAACATAATGAGTGAGAAGTATGAATTCATTGTTTTAGGAATAATCCTCTTATTATTAACTATACTAATAACTTTTTTAGTGAATTTTTATTATAGTATAGAAGATTATTATTCAATAATAATTTCAGGTTTCATAATAATTTTTCTGGCAACACTTGTTTTTTTAAAAAAATTGAAACCCGAGAATTTCTTATTATATTTTAATATAAAGAATATGATTAAAGGAATTCCTTACGGGATACTAATATTTTTTTATTACTTAATCACTTCATCTTTTATTGCAGGATTTTTTAAAACAGGATTGAGTGTATTCAGGAGCACGCCACTAATGATTTTTTCTATAATTATTTCAGGAATATCTTATGAAATTTTTTTCAGAGGATTCCTGCAGCGCGGGTTTAAAATTAAACACAATATTTTAAAAAGTATTATATTTCAGAGCGTTTTTTTTATGCTTGGAAAGTCAGAAATATTATTTCTTGACAATAATCCTTTACTTTTGTTTAACATTATTCTCTTACTTCCTGTCGGCATTCTTCACGGTTACTTGAAAGAGAAACACACTCTTGATGCTTGTATGGGGAGTATTATGACTCTTATTTCACTAAGTATTTATAGTTTGTTTTTGTAGGTTAAGTGAAATTAGTTGTGCATTGAGGATTTTTGGATTCCTGTTTTATTTACCATATGGTAAATAATTAATTGAAAGTTTCTCAACCCAGAAAAAATTACTTAATCTTTTTATAAAACTATATAAAAAACCGCTTTTTTTTTCCTATTAAATGATGTTCGTATTATTAATAATGTTCTGTCTTCTTGAGTGGAGTATTGTTATGACACAATTCGGAGATTATACTGTTTTTTATTATGTTGTTCCTTATGTTCTGACTTTTTTTTTCATAACTAATAAGTATAAGATACAGAAGTATTTCATAATTACTTTAATGATTTCATGGATGATTTTTTTCACTTTTTTAATAATAGCTTATAGTGTTTTTAATTATATGAATCCTGTTTTTGCAGTTATATCAATATTTGTTCCCTTAATCCTCACGCCAATCATAATAATTCTTTACTTAATGCTTAATGAATTATGAATAATTTTTTAAAAACTGATATTTTTTAGAGAATTAATGATAATTACTATTGCAGGAGATCCTGGAAGCGGTAAATCAACTGTTGCAAAAATACTTGCAGGAAAGTTAGATATGGATTATTTCTCGACAGGAGAACTTTTCAGAAAAATAGCGGAGGATATGAACATGCCTCTTCTTGAATTAACAAAGAAGGCTGAACAGAATCCTCATTATGATAAAGTAATAGATGAGTATCAGCAAAAACTGGGGAGAGAAGAAGATAATTTCATACTTGAAGGAAGGCTTGGTTTTTATTTCATTCCAAAAAGTGTTAAAATATGTTTGAAAGTTAGTTCTGCAGAAGCAGCGAGAAGAATATATTCGGATAAGAGGAAAGGTGAAAATAATAGTAGTATTGAAGATACTTTAAGAAACATTATTATTCGTGAAAAGAGTGAGAAGAAAAGGTTCAGAAAATTGTATGGTGTTGATATAGATGATGAATCAAATTATGATTTTGTGATAAATACTACAAATATTTCTGCAAAAAGAGTAGTTGAAAAAATTATGAATTTTTTGAAAAAAAATGATTTAGTCTAGTTTAATTGTTTTATAATTATTAATTCCTGAATTATTAATTATTCTTTCAGCAAAACTTTTGGAACTCGAGAAAAAATAATACAAGACTTTTTTATTTTTTGAGAAATAATCAATGATTCTGCTTAGTTCATCCTCACTCATATTGCTATTATTTGGATAACAACTCCATTCATAATCAGGAGTAACATCAGGGTCTACGTCAATAATTATTTTGTCCATAAGTTCTTCATCAATTTTTTTAATCAAATCATTTAAGTTTTCAGATTTATTGAATTTTTCTCTTGGTGTTCTGAAATACTTGAAACTGCTTAAAAAATAACCTCCTTTTCCCGGAATCTTTATTTTTAATTCTTCATCTAATTTTTTAACCCACACTATATTATTAAACCTGCACTTAATGTTGCGGATATAAGATGAGCAGAGAGTTCCAATAGGATTATCATCACGGTGATTATCAAAACGTAGTAATGAAGTATTTCTCAAATCATCCTTTTTATTAATTGTTTTAAGAAAATAATGATGATTTTCAGGACAACCGGAATAATAAACATTCATTTTAAAAAATATTCTAAAAAATCTTATTTAAGTAATTATTGATAATATATAAATTTTATAACTTATTCTATTAATGTATGACATATAAAAGAAATATAACTCTCAAGTATGTTTCTAAAATGTTTTCATCAATGATTTTTCATTCACCCATAATCGTAATATACTTACTTAACATTATTAATATGACTCAAGTCATGATTTTAACAGCTTTTCAGACACTAATAATTGCAATAATGGAAGTGCCTACAGGAGTTTTTGCAGATATTTATTCAAGAAAATCAAGCATTATATTTGGCAAAATATTATTTGCTTTAGGAATATTGATTGTAGGATTATCAACCAGTTTCTGGACATTACTAATAGCTTTTTTATTAATAGGTGTTGGCCAAGCATTCACTAGTGGGGCAGGAACAGCAATATTTTATGATACTCTGAAGAGATTAAGAAAAAGTAAGAAGATGGCTGAAATCTCGGGAAATATTAGTTTTTACTCACGAATCGTCAGAGCTTTTTCAGCAGTGATTGCAGGAGTAATAGCGTCAAGAATAGGTATGAGGTTTAATTTTTATATAACTAGTTTTTTATTATTCTTATCTGCATTAACATATTTTTTCTTTAAAGAACCTCCATTGGAGAAGAAAATAAATAGTTATGAACTTCAGGTAAGGAAAAGCATAAAGTTTTTAGTCAGTAATAAAAATTTGTTATTAATTCTTTTTTCAACAATAATTTTTGGAATAATTCAGGAAGTAATAAGCATATACAGGCAGCCTTTGATTTTGTCATCAGGTATAAGTATTACTTATTTTGGACTGATTTATGCAGCACTAATATTTATTAAAGCAGTTGGTGAGAAGTATTCGTATAAGTTAAAAAAATTTTCTCCAAGAAAATCCTTATTATTTATGACTCTTTCATTGGCTGCTTGTTCTATGATATTATCTTTTATTAAGAAACCCATAATCTTATTATTAGTTTTTGGTCTTTCAACAATGTTATGGGGTTTTCAATTACCTTTAGTAAAAGAGTATGTTAATAGTCTAATACCAAGCAATAAGCGTTCTACAATACTTTCTTTTAATATGCTCTTATTTAGTATTGTTTATACTTTTATATCTCCTTTTTTTGGATGGGTGAGCGACACGTACTCAATACAGGCATCATTGATAGTATGTGCTTTAATATTAGTATTTTCGCTCTTAATAATAAGATTGATAAGTGGTTTAAACAAACAGGGTGTGGGTCATGATGCTCAGAAAGATTATTAATTCTCTTAGCTAAGTGATAAGTGTCTTTATTTAATTATTTATTTTTCTAAAAAATTTTTTTAAACTATTCATTATCAACTCTTGGCGCTAGTAAGAATTTTAGTTTTAATTTATCTTTTTTTAAATATTCTATTTCAAGCAAGTAGTTTGTCTTGAACCTGATTGTTGTAGTGTCAGCAATGGAAGAACCCTTGCTTATTTTTTCCAAATACTCCAAACTGTATTTTGACTCTTGTTTTTCTTTGAAAGAAATATTTTTCAGGCTCGGACTGTCTTTAGTAAGTTCCTGCCTAACAGTATTGAGGTCTCCACTAGCACTTATAATTAGTTTATCAGCATCTGCTTCAAAAACAGCGCAGTCACTCACCATCTGGCAGTCATTAACTGCATCACTTAAGACATTGTTGCCTATTTCAATCTCGCCTTCAAATTCAGGGCTCGGCGTCTTCTGCTCTTTCTCAGGATTCTCAATAAGGCTTACAGTGAATTCTTTTTTAGTATTTCCTTTCATAATAATCTTTAATCTTCCTTCATCTTCTTCAAGTTCTATGATTACTTTATCACTCTTACGAGCTCTCTTAATCACGTCAAGAAAATAATTAATATTGAAAGTTATTTTAACATCACTGCTCACTTCGTATTGGGTGAAGCAGGTTGGCATAATTTTTAATACACTCATAGCAACAACAGCAGGATCCACTGACTCAAGAGTTATTCCTTCAGGACTGAATTCAAAAGTTGTTTCATTAACAAGTTCAGAAACAGCGCTTAAACTATTCCTGAATAAACTAACATCATCCATAACAATTTTCATAAAAAAACACACCTCATCTATTTTTTTCACCTTTCCAGGAATAATAGTTGTTTAAAAAATCCTTTTATTTTATCAAACATTCCGTACGCTGTACCTCCGAAAATACCATACCTAACTGCATGAATAATATGGCATATTAAAAAACCTACGAGCAGAATAACCAAAGATGTTATTGTATCGGCTTGGAACGCGTTTAAGACATTATCTATTACTCCCATAAAAAAATAATTAGTTTTTCAGTGTTTTTATAATTTTTTATCTTGGTGGCATGAAGAAAAAAGTTTTTAAAAAAATCATGAATTTCTGATCGCTCATACCCTTGCTTGCTTGAATAAAACTCATAATAATGTGGTCGATAAGGAATCCTAAAAAAAATATTATTAATGTAGTAGTAGTGTTTTCTAAGAATAAACTAATCACATTATTAAGTATTTGACTAAACTCAACCATTAATAATTTCTAAATCATGGTTTTATTATTAATTTTTTGTTTTAATCAAATCAAGTAATTTGTTGTAATACTTTATTTTAATACCTCTAAAGTCTTGAATAACTTCAGCCCGTATTTCAAAACCTTTATTAAATCCCATTACAATACCGATTATTCTCACAATTTTTCCGAGTTCTAACTTCTTTAATTGTTCATTATTGTTTAATAAAACATTAACTCTGTCTTTCCCGTCATCAATAGTGAAGAAGAGATTTTTATCATCAATATTCACCACGCTTCCAATAATGCTCACTCTTAAGTCATCATCTTTATTGATTTCTCTTATTCTCTTCATCTTAGCAACTGAACGCTTTTTGATTTCTTTTTTTTCTTTCAAGAGTAGTCCCTCCAAACATGTCCGCATTTGACACATTTAAAGAATTTGGTTGCAGGTTCATCAGCAGCCCGAGTTTGAATAATCCAGTAATAAACCTTTTTGCTAGGGCATTTAGGACAATCCTCTTTTGTTTCAGGAAGATTCTCTTCTTTCTTATCAACAAAGAATAATTTCTCTTTCTTAGGTTTACTCTTCTTAATCTTCATTTTAGAACGTGAGGCTCTTCCGCACTTCCTGCAGACAAACTTTGTTTTACCGCTTTTACTTTTTTTGGGAACCAGTAAGCTCCCGCATTTTTTACAGAACATATCCCAAATTTAGTAAAACACCTTTTAAAAATTTAACTATTTTTTTTCAGATAATAAGTTTTTTAAGTGTATTAGTACGATTATATTATTTTGATGAAAAAATATACTCCTGCTGAAAATTTAGTAAATGATTTGATTAATGATATGAAGAAACTTGATGGATTAATAAATCAGGAATACGAATTATTGGAGAAAGAATTGAATTCTGAAGAAGATATTGAAAGAATAAGCAGAGTTAATAATATTTTTGAAATTTATGAAGATAGTATTAAAGAAGAGATTCAGAGAAAATATGATGCTTTAATAGATGTGGTTAATAAAGGGTTTAATATTGACTTATCCAGTTCTGATGAGGAATCATTAAAACTGGTTAAAGTATATGGTAAGATGTGGAAAAAGAAAATAGTGAGTCTCACACTTCCTTCTCACCTGGATCGTTTTGAAATATCAAGAGTTTCTGAAAAAATAAATTATTTCATTAAATTATAATCCAGTAATATTATACAATAACCATCTGGGATAACCAATATAAGGTATCTTGATTATTGGTCTTCCAATAATGTTTGTTACATTTTTATCAAAAGGGTATGATTCACGATTATTATCTCCTTTTGTTGTTAGGGGGTTAGTGTCAATTACTCGGTGTATTATTTTACGGTTTAAATCCTCGCTGTAAAAAACAATAACATCACCTACTTCAAAATCATCATACTCTTTTATTATCAATGCATCACCTTCATACAATCCCTTGCTGAAAGGAAAATCATTAATCTCATTTCTTGAAAAATTCAAATCTTTATAATAATCATAAAAATATTTTTCAGTATTGCTTCCATGAACCATGCTTGTTGTCATAACTGAAACAACATCACTTAATCCGAAAACGAAAAGGAAAGCAGGCAGTGCAATATATTTAAGGAAGATATAAGTCACTATTATAAAAAAAATGTATGATATTATTGAGTCATCCTCCCAGTAAAACTTCCAGAATTTTTTCAAAAACTTTTTCATGCTCCGCCTCTGCTTTCGCCTTTAACCACACCAGCACCTATAATATGTGCCAGACGGATGCATTCAGGCAAATAACCTGTATTAATGCTTTTTTTAATAATATTCATACAATCATTTTTATTTATTCCTGATTTTTGAAAATAAACAAATCCATCTTTAACACTCATTTTTTCAGGACACTCATATTTTTTTAAAATCCTTAATTTCTTATTCCATTTTTTTCTCTTCATTATACTAATCATTTTTTTAATATGAGGCTTGTTCCTTGTAATTGCAATAACTGGTCTGCTTAATTCTTTATTAATTTTTTTAATATTTATAATGTTAAAACCACCTAAACATATTCCATCAGTCATGATTATCCTGGTCTGCTCGTTATGAACTGATTCTTTTATCATACTTATTATTTTATCAGTTGCGTCATCACCATCAATAATTACTTTTGATGAAAGCACAGCATCAGGATAACTTTTTCCTCTTGTAATCACTCCAATAATTAAGCATTCTTCATCTTTTTTTGAAAAGGGACTGTCATCAATACCAAGAATTCTTGTTTCGCGTTTCATCACTTTTTATTTAATACTTAATGATTTTAAACCCTTACGGGCTTTCTTCACAGCTTTCTTCACAGCTTTTAAACCATCTTTTTTCTTTGTTTTAACAACTAATTTACTCTTATTCTCTAAAGGATGTGGTTTGTTGTAACCTGCAAAAGTAACATTTTTATCATCCAGTAGTTCCTTCTTAATCAGATTAAGCATTGTATGCGCTTCGCCTTCAAACTCGATTTCAACAAGACTTTCTTCATTATTAATAATATTTAATTCCATAAATATAATAGAAACACTAATTGTTTTTTAAATTTTTTTATTTTTTCAAATAATTTTTAAAAGAATAAGATTTTATTATTAAGAATAATGAAGACAATAAATGATTTTGAATCACCAATAAAAGCAGCAGAATGGTATGACTCCCTTAATCCAGGGGATTATAAGAAAAAAGTTATTAGGAATGAGGATTTTCTTAAAAGTTTCTGCATAGAATTATCAAAAATCCGTATAAAGAAATCATATGGTTTTGACAACTTATTAACTATTTATGTAGAACTGTTTGATTATTATAATACTTTAATAAATGAATTTTTTGAAAGAGTATTCGAATTCTATAATTTGCACTCTCCTGAAAAATCTTACAAAATACAAGAATTATCCAAATTCTTGTCAAGCAGTGTTGAAAGAACCAAAGACAGTGCGGGCATGAATTTAAGTAAAGAAGACAAAGTATTATTAAAGAATACTTGTAATGAATTAAAAAATCTTGATTCCCAGAAAGAAAAAATAAAGAAGAGAGTAAAAAAATTGATGAATAATAATGCGAAGAATATTTCAGAAGTTGCAGGAGAAATACTTGGAGCAAAACTAATAGCGCACGCGGGTTCATTAAGAGAGCTTGCATTAATGCCGAGCAGTACTGTTCAAGTTATGGGTGCTGAGAAAGCATTATTCAAGCACTTAACTCAGCACACAAAACCTCCTAAGCATGGATTAATATTCATTCATCCATTAGTTAGTGGTGTGAAAAGAAGAAACAGAGGCAAGATGGCGAGAGCGCTTGCAGCAAAAATAACTATTGCAGCAAGAGTTGATTATTACTCAGAAGAAAAGGAAGTTTGGGATGATTTATTAAAAGATTTGGAGAAGAAAAAGAAGGGATTGAAATGAAAAAATCAAAAATATATTATAATGTTTACAAAGAAGGCAAAAATTTTTATACAAAGAGTCTTGTTAAAGGACAGTCAGTTTATGGAGAGCAAGTTAAAAAAGGGGTTTATAGAAAGTGGGTTCCTGACAGAAGTAAACTAGGGGCAGCATTAAGGAAAAGGATTAAGAATTTCATGTTCACAAAAAACAGTAATATATTATATTTGGGTTGTGCTAGTGGAACAACATGCAGTCATTTAAGCGATGTTTGCGAGACTGGAAGGGTTTATGGAATAGATCATTCTTATAGAGTGTTCACAAAATTCCTTGAATTATGTAAAACAAGGAAGAATATTTATCCAATATTTGCGGACGCGAGATACCCTGAACAATACCATTTCATAAAATACGCGGACATAGTTTTTCAGGATATTGCTCAGAGAGACCAGTTGAACATATTCATAAAGAATTGTGAAAAGTACTTGAAGAATAAAGGATACGGTTACTTGGTTATAAAGGCAAGAAGTATAGATGTTTCAGAAAAACCAAAAAATATTTTTAAGCAAGTGAGGAAAGAACTTAAAAAAAAATATTCATTGATTGAAGAAAAGAATCTTAAGCCTTACGAGAAAGATCATAAAATCTTTGTCATTCAGAATTCCTGAAATACTTATACTTGTTCAACAACTTAATGATTTCAGTGTTAAGCATATTTCTAATTTTAAGTAATTCCTTCTTTTTTTCAGGAGAAGGCCTTTTTCTAATATTTATGGCAATAATGTTTTCTTTATTTACTTCCATCTCAAGTTTTTTTGTTAAAAATACATTATTTTCTTTAGTTAATTCATCTTTGGAATGATAGTATTCTCCTGCAACTCTTTTTTCATAATCATAAGACTTAACAGTATTTATGAAATAGTCTATTTTTTCGTCAGATAATTTAATAACAACGTAAGGAGTGTTTTCATTAACATGTCCTGCACAACAATACATTGTGTTAATACCATCATACTTGTTAATCTTCTTAATCAGTGGAAAGATGTTCTCGTCTCCAGTCTTCTTTAATTCATCTTCTAATTTATTTAAATCAGTCATAATTGATTATATTTTAAAAAAATAGGTTTATAAATATTAATAATTCATAAGATTTTTCCTGCAAATCCTGCAGGAATATTTTGGAGAAACTCTTTTTTCAGGATGAAGAGGTGACCATTCTTTCAAGTCAGAAACCGTCCTCCCAAGAATATATAATTCACAATTAGGGCAGTAATAGAATTCTTCGTCACCTATTGTTCGGTATGTCATCATTCCGTAACAAACAGGGGCGTCATTTAAGTCATCCTTATTAAGATTATGCTTCTTAATCAAGTCACTTAATGATTCAAAAGCCTCACCTTTCTTTAATGCAGATTCTCTTAGTAAATCTACTTCATTCATACAAAAAATCTTTTATTTTTAGTGAATAAAAATTTTATTATTCATAACATAGTTATAAAAAAAAGAAAAAAAAGATTTTTATACTTCATATTTTGTCAGAGTTGAACTTGTTCCTGCACCGAGCAGTGTTCCGGTAATCGCTCCTAATGGTCCGCCCAGCAAGAATCCAAGTCCTCCTCCTGCTACAGCTCCAAACCCAGTATGTTTCTTCCACTTGTTTTTAAGCCCGTAGAAATTAACTGATTTCTCAATATTTTCTGCTGAATAATTTTTTGTGTGGAATTTAAATTTGGGTATCCATCCGCCAATGTTGTACCATGTTAGGAATCTTCCGAGAGTTCTGCCAATTTTTCTCGTTTTTGTGTCATGCTTGAAATCATCTTCTCTCATCATGTAATCATCAAGTTTTTTGACTCTTTCTTTATCTTCTCCTCTGATGAGTCTTCTTGTAGCATATTTGGTTACTCCTCTGCGCAGAAGGTATTGTTTTTTACCATTACTTTTGTATTTCTCAAATAATTTTTTTAGTTTTGAAAAATCTTTTTTTTTATATGCTTTTTTTGCAGCCCATTTTGCACGAAGTGTTGTTAACATTGTATTATAATTAAAAGAAAAAATCATACTTATAAGTTTTACTACTATTCAGTGAATAATAGTTTGAAGGGTAAAATTTTTAAAATCCTTCGAGTTTTTAAAGATATATCTGAATTATAAAAAAAAATTATGGAGGGATTAAAAAAAAATGAATAGAGTTCAACCAGTTTTTATATTACCTGAAGGTTCTGAAAGAACCATGGGTAGAGATGCTCAAAAAGCGAACATTAGTGCAGCAATGAGTGTTGCAGAAACAGTTAGAACAACTCTTGGTCCGAAAGGAATGGACAAGATGCTTGTTGACAGCATTGGGGACGTAGTGATAACTAATGATGGAGTAACAATTCTTGAGGAGATGCAGATAGAACATCCAGCAGCAAAAATGATGGTGGAAGTTGCAAAAACTCAGGAAGAAGAAGTAGGAGATGGAACAACAACTGCAGCAGTTATAGCAGGAGAATTATTAAAACAAGCAGATTCTTTACTGGAGCAGAATATTCATCCAACAATAATAGCAAACGGTTACAGGATTGCAGGAGAGAAATGTTCAGAATTACTGAAAGACTTTTCTGAAGAAATAGATATAGATGATGATAAAATTCTCAGAAAAGTAGCAATGACTGCAATGACTGGGAAAAGCGCAGAAGTAGCAAGAGAATTGCTTGCAAAAATGCTTGTTGAAGCAATTAGGAATATAACTGAAAAAGAAAATAATAGTATAGTAATAGATAAGGATTCTCTGAAGATTGAGAAGAGGACAGGAGGAAGCATAAATGATTCTGAACTTATTAAAGGATTAGTAATAGATAAAGAGAGGGTTCATAGTGATATGCCTAGAAGAGTGGAGAATGCTAAAATACTGTTGCTTGATGAAGCATTAGAGGTTAAGTCGACGGAGACAGAAGCGCAAATAAGAATAACAAGTCCGGATCAGCTTGAGAGTTTTCTTGAACAGGAAGAGAGAATGATAAAACAAAAAGTTGATAGAATAATAAAGAGTGGAGCAAGTGTTGTTTTCTGCCAGAAAGGAATAGATGATTTAGCGCAGCACTTCTTGGCAAAGAAAGGAATATTCGCGGTTAGAAGAGTTAAGAAGAGCGATATAAGCAAACTCGCGAGAGCGACTGGAGCAAAAATAGCAACAAGTGTAGATGATATAGAGAAAGAAGAGCTTGGTTATTCAGGAATAGTTGAGCAGGATAAGATTAGCGGAGAAAGCATGATATTTGTGAAGAAATGCAAACATCCTAAATCAGTCACTTTATTAATAAGAGGAGGGACAGACCACGTGATTGATGAGATAGAGAGAGCATTGGAAGATGCTTTTGGAGATGTGATAAGTGTTATCAAGAATGGAAGAATTGTTGCAGGAGGAGGGAGTCCTGAAATAGAATTAAGCAAGAAACTATTAGAATATAGTGACAAGCTTAAGGGAAGAGAACAATTAGCAGTAAGGGCTTTTTCAAAAGCAATGGAGATAATACCAAGAACGCTTGCAGAAAACGGTGGGTTAGACCCTATTGACATACTCGTGTCATTGAAAGCAAAACATGACAAGAAAACAGGAGCAGATTATGGACTCGATGTTTTTGACGGAAAAGTAAAAAATATGAAAAAAATTGGAGTAATAGAACCATTAAAAGTTAAGATGCAGGCAATAAGCAGTGCTACAGAAGCAGCAATAATGATACTGAGAATAGATGATGTGATAGCAAGCGAAGGAAAAAGAGGCGGACCAGGAGGGCCTGGAGCCGGCGGAATGCCTGGTGGTGGCGGAATGGGAATGCCTGGCGGCGGAATGCCACCAGGAATGATGTAAAGAAAGTTTTTTAATTAACCCATTTCTTTTTTTTATTTTATGAAAGAGAAAGACTTATTTATATTCTTTATTTGCGCAGGCATTCTTACAAGCGTATTATTATTTGTAGGATGGAGGGCAGAATCAGAAACAGGAGTTTATGGTGATTCTTGTCCAATCAGTAATGAAGGAAGATATTATGCAAAAATATATGCATGTAATAAAGAAGTGTCTTATGCAAGCGTGCCTGATGGTTATTGTTTCTCACATTTAATAAATGGTTTATGCAATAATCAGGTTACAGGCAAATGGAGAATAAGAGATGTTTCCCATTCAATGATGTTAAGTTCAGGATACTATGTTAAGAAAAGCCCAGATTGGGTAACTCCTTTAAGAAGTTTCACATTCCTTTTAGGATGTTCAGTAATGCTTTACTTCTCATACTTAATGTCAAAATAATTTTTTTTTTTGATAATTTTTTAAGAAAGAATTTATGAGAATTGGTGAAAAAAAAGATTTGTGCATTATTACTGTACTCACTGTGAAAAATCACGTATGGAGAATGAAGAAAACTATGTTATTCCTGAAATTTTTTAAAACAATTTCGAAATAATTGCTTGTTGTTTGGAAGAGAAAAAAAGTTCTGTATTATTATTTGCAAGACGCAGAGAATTTGAAAAAAAGAGTTCCTTCAATTGTTCAGACAATAGATGAATATTTCAGGAATTATGATTTATCCCAGAAAGTAATAACTAATCAAATAAAAAAGAATAGTTTCAAAAAATATTTTTTTAACGAAATTACAGGATTTTTCACCAAAACAAATTTAAATTCTTTTTTTGTTTTTATTCTATGGAAGAATTCACGAAAACAGTTAAGATACCTGAAGAAAGAATACCTATATTAATAGGTAAAGATGGAAAAATCAGAAAACGCGCTGAAGAAGAATTTAATGTAAAAATATTTATAAACAATGATGGAGTGATTACTCTTACTAGCCAGGATTCACTGAATCTTTGGATGTGTGAAAAGTTTGTTAAAGCAATTGGTCGAGGATTTAATCCAAAAAAAGCTTTTTTATTAAAAAAGGAGGACTGGGATTTAGTTATTATAAGAATATCTGATTATGCACATAGTTCAAATGATTTAAGAAGACTTAGAGGCAGAGTAATAGGTAGAAAAGGAAAAGCAAAGAAAATGATTGAAAATATGACAGGTTCATACATTTCAGTTTATGGAAAAACCGTTGGTGTAATAAGTTCAATAGGGAGCATTGATATAGTAAGGACTGCTGTGACAAGGCTTCTTGAAGGAGCAGAGCATAGTACGGTTTTCAGGCATATTAAAAAAATGAATCAGCAGAGAAGGAGGTTTTACTAATATATGGCAGAAAAAACAGTAGCAGATGAATTAGCGGAAAGACATAAAGTGATTAGTGTTGCAGAATTTTTTGAAAAAAACAGGCACTTGTTAGGTTTTGATAGTGGTGTTAAAGCAATGTTAACATGTGTTAAAGAAGCTGTTGATAACAGTCTTGACGCTGTTGAAGAATACAGTCATGAATTAAAAAAGAAGAAGAAAAAACCTGTTGTTCCTGATATTCTTGTAAGGATTGATGAAGAGGAAGAGGATGTTTATAGAATAATTGTTCAGGATAACGGGCCAGGAATTATTCCTAAAATAATTCCAAGAGTTTTTGGAAAAATGCTCTACGGTTCAAAGTTCCACAGATTAAAACAAGGAAGAGGACAGCAAGGTATTGGTATTAGTGCAGCAGTATTATACTCACAATTAACAACAGGAAAACCAGTTAAGATTATTTCAAGAACAGATCCTAATAAGAGACCGTGGATTGTTGAATTAATTATTGACACGCGCTCAAACGAGCCTAAAGTAATCCGGAAGGAGGAATACGCCCGCTTCAATAATGGCACAGGAACACGTGTTGAACTGATTATTGAAGGAACATATTATGATACAGGCAGCAAAAGTGTAAGAGAATATCTTAAGAGAACAAGTATTGTTAATCCTCATTCAAGACTAGTCTTTATCGACCCTGATGGGAATAAGAGTGTTTTTAAGAGAGTCACTAAAACAAATCCGCGTTCACCGCAGGAGATTAAGCCGCATCCATGGGGAATGGAGTTAGGTATTCTGACACGTATGCTTGAAAAAACTGATAGGAGAACAATACTCAGTTTCTTAACAAATGATTTCACAAGAGTTGGTTCAACAAGTGCAAAAAGTATGCTGGAAATGTCAAAGATTGATCCAAGGCGCAAACCTGATACTCTTACTCTTGAAGAATCCAAGGATTTGCTGAAGTCAATGAACAAGGTTGATTTGCAGCGTCCGCCAGTGGATTGTTTAAGTCCTGTTGGTGATGTTGCTATTGAGAAGAGTCTTAAGATGGAGTATAATCCTGAGTTTATTGCTGCAGTAACAAGAGCGCCTAATGTTTACAGAGGATATCCTTTTCAGGTTGAAGCAGCACTAGCTTATGGGGGTGATATTCCTAAAAAAAGTGTTGATGTTATTAGAATAGCGAACAAAGTACCTCTTCTTTATGAGAAAGGAGCGTGTGCTGTAACTAAAGCAGTCAAGGAAGTTGACTGGGGTCGTTATGGGCTTAAAGAATCATCAGGAGGTCTTCCTGATGAACCATTAATTATATTAGTCCATATTTGCAGTGTATGGGTTCCATTCACAAGCGAGAGCAAGAGTGCAGTCGCAACTTATCCTGTTATTGTCAAGGACATGAAACTCGGACTTCAGGAGTGTGGCAGAAAACTAAAAACTTATGTGAGGAAGAAGAACCGTATAAAGAGAAAAGCAAAAAGAGTTAACACTTTTGTCAAGTACAGTCCTGAAATGATTAATGCTTTATCAAGCATATTAAGCAAAGATGTTAAAAAAGTTGAGAAAATAGTTGAGAAAACAATAAATAATCGTTATGGAGATGCTATTAAAAAGGCTAAGAAAGTTAAAGAAAGAGAAAAACAGGGTAAATAAGGGTGATTAAAAATGAAAAAGAAAAAAGAAAAGAGTAAAAAATTAGCTGGAAAAATATATAATATTGGAAAAAAAGTTCTCAAACAATTAAAAGATTTTAAGAATCCTAAAATAGAGATTCCTAAAAGAACACTATCAAATGTTTATTTTGATAAAAACAAGAGAATGATAATGTTAGGTGATGATGAGAAGACAAGATACTATTTTAATCTCGCGCAAAGCAAAAAATTCATTCAAACATTAATGATAGCTAGCAAAGTCAAAGATGTTCTTGAAAGCAATAATACTGTCGGGCTTCGTCAATTGTTTTATATGTGTAAGCATACGATTCCAGGAACAAATGAGGATACTTTTGATGATCAGGATGAAAGTAATGTTGTCATTGAAGATGTTGAAGGAATGCTTGATTCACTGCGTGAAGAACTCGGAGTTTATGCAGACCGTAAAGGAATCCTTGCAGGAAATATTATTATTGAAGACTCAGGGGATGAGATTAACTGCTCAAAATTAGGGAGTAGTGGTTATGGAATCCCAAGCATTGTTGAAAAAGGAACAATTGACTTCGTTAAATGTAAAGCAAAATATATATTGGTTGTTGAGAAAGCGCAGATGTGGACAAGACTTAATGAGGATAAGTTCTGGAAAAAGAATAATTGCTTATTAGTTACTGGGAAAGGACAGCCAGCAAGAGGAGACAGGCGCTTAGTCAGGAGAATGCATAAAGAACTTGACCTGCCTGTTTACGTATTTACTGATATGGATATATGGGGATATTATATTTACAGTGTTTACAAACAAGGAAGCATAAACCTCGCACACTTCAGTAAGAAAGCAGCTGTTCCTGACGCAAAATTTTTAGGATTCAAAATAAGTGATGTTAAAAAATATGATATTCCTGAAGCACACTGGATTAAGATGGATAAAGGAGACTATAAGCGTATCAGTGAAATAAGAAATTATGATTGGTTTAAGAAAGATAAGAATTGGCAGAAAGAGTTTGACAAACTTAAAAATTTTGGGCACAAGATAGAGCAGGATGCTCTTGTTGCTAAAGGAATTGAGTTCACTGCGAAAGAATATCTTCCTAAAAAAATTAAAAACAATGACTGGATTGACTAAAGAAAAATTTGTTAAAAAAATAAACAAAACCAAACTACCACTCCTTGTTGAAGGAAAAAATGACAAGAAAGCATTACATAATAATGGGGTGGAGAACAAGATTTTTATCCTAAACCGTAAACCATTGTATAAAATTGCTGAAAAACTATCAAGATACGATAAAATTATTCTATTATTTGATAATGACACTACAGGAAGAATATTGTTCAAGAAGATGAATAAGGAATTAACAAGACACGGAGTAAAGATAAACAAGGAATTCCAGCACTTGCTGAAAAAACTACAAGTTAGTCATGTTGAAGGATTATAGAAAGAATTAAAAAACCATTTTTTTACTATATTTTTTTAATGAAAAGACACTATTTTACTGACAGAAAAGAATTCAAGAAATATTACAGAAAACACGGAGGCAACCCCAAAGGAGTAGAAGCAGCATATAATCGCAAGATTGATGAAGTATGCTATGATTTAACAAAAACATATAGTTTTTTTAATAAAAGAATAATCTCTTCATTCTCTTCAGAAAAAAGCGAGGAAATAATTATCAAAAACCTTATTAAAACAATTAATGAAGAAGAAACTCATGCAGCCATTACTCACGTGAATCCAGAAATTTCAGGCAATGAAGAACACGCAGCACTTAATTTTATGAGCACTTTTTGTGATTTAAGAAAGGATTATAGATGTATTTACTACGGAGATGAAGAACCATTTAGTTGTGATTATATTAAGTATTTCTATCATGATAAACTGAAAGAAAGAAAATACTCAAGTAACAAATTCATTAATTTTTTCTACAAAATCAGTAATAAGAAAAGAGATGACTTCCTCATCCAGCACATGGTTAAAAGCCTGAATGAGAATTCTCTTTATAAATCAATCAATGAAATTACAGATATTGATCCTTTTTCATTATACCCTCTTACAGGATACTTATCTAATCATGGATTCAGAGAACAATTCTATAACTATAAAAGAACATTTAACTTCCCTAAATTCTATAATACATACATTGATGAGAATAAACTGCCTAATACTATGGTTAAAATCTTAAATGAGAATTCAATAAGTACTGCTGTAAACGAATGTAAAAAAGATGTTGATGAATCCTCAATTAAAAAAATATTTTCTTTACTAAGCAATAATGGCTCCCCCATACAATTCATAAACTATGGTGATTTAGAATGAATTTTTTAAACAAATACGAAAAAGGACTGGAGAGAAAAATATTGAATAAATCCAGACTAAGAGTTAAGTTCGACACTAATGCAAGAATTTACTTCTCAAAAAAAATTGAGAAAATAATAAAAAGAAAACCAGAATACGTTACTCAAATAAAAAACAATTTTGATGAACGAAAAGGATTCACTGTAGAAAGAATCGGCAAAAAAACCGAAACAATCGTCCAAGAATTACTTAGAGCTGACGAGTACTCTCTCAACCGCTTCATTAAACTACGCAGAGAATTATTAAACAACAATTTTACAGATGAAGACTCAAGAAGCATCGCTGCCTGCCTGTACAGTCTTGACTCAACAATAAGAATAGATGATAATCACATACATGACTATACAAAAAAACTTGCAGAAAACCTAAAAAAAGACTTGGAAAATATTAATCAGGAATTCATTGATTATCCCGGCATTTATTTCGAGAACCATTTCTTAAGATGGAGAAATAGTTTCAGAAAAGCAAACCTTGTTATAAAACGTTTTGATAAACAAAATTATCAGGAATTACTAATGCATTACGCAGAAAATTTTGATAATCTGGAAACAAAAGAATTCACACACAAACTCTTCAAAACAACAGGGATAGGAATACCAATAACAAAAAAACACATAACACGAGCAGTATTAAGAGAAGATAATCTAATGATTTATAATCATAAACACCAGGATATTACAGACTTATTAAAACAATAAAATTCTTATAGTAAAGTTTAAAAAAACAAAAAAGGTTTTTAATCTATTAAGCCCCGGTAGCTCAGCAGGTAGAGCAACAGACTGTTAATCTGTAGGTCGACGGTTCGAGTCCGCCCCGGGGCGAGTTCATAAGATACATCTTTTGCTACATAAAACGTGTTATGAACAATCAGGAACTCAATAAATTTTTGAACCAACATTACTCATATCTTCACAGCCTCAGTTATCATGAACTTAAATGGTTCAGAAAGCAAGTTAGTCATATAATTAATAACAAATACGAAAATCATCAGAAATATAATGTTCCTGTTGACCAAAGAATCTGGCAAAGCGTTAAAGAACTCAAAAAATTTATTAGTGAAGAATCTAATCCTCGTCATCGCTTGGCATGGGAATTATTAGCATGGACAGGTGTGCGCAGTAATGAATTAAAAAGTGTTGGTTTCAAAGATTTTGATTACGATGAAGAATGTATGAAAATAATGAGTAGTAAGAAACATTATAATCATTATGAGGTTAAGCCTCTTCCCTCAAAATTATGTGAAAAAATCAAGTATTTTTGTGATTTTAATCAGGCTCGTTTGAAGATGCCTTTCAGTTTTAATTTTCGTAAGAGTTTCAGAAGTTTATGCAACCAGGTTGGTGGAAAATACACAGAATATTATGCGCGTCGTAGTGGTGATGGTGCTAAACTCTATAATTTCAGTACTCATTCTTTCCGGAAGTGGTTTGCTACTCTCATTGAGTCCAGGGGTTTTGGTCATATTGCTATTGGTGATTCTCGGAGAGTGGCTGAAAAATGTTATATTGGTCGTGTGAGTCGTATAAGGAATATTATTAACAAACTTTATTGACTTATCTAAAGCAGAAGAGTATCTCAGACAACAGACAATAAAAGTGAGAATTTTTCACCCCTCCCCCCCTAAAAAATATTCAGATTTTTAGTTTAAACCAGTCCTTACTCTTCCTTTTTTTAGGCAGTGGCCGGAGTTCGAGACCTGTTGCACCACTTTTAGGTGTTTTGAACTTCTTACCACGTATTCCTTTAACAATAGCTTTCAAAGAAGGTTTAGTGTCTTTAGGAACTCTGAAACCACTACGTCCTTTCCCAATCCCTAATCCTATATTGAAACCAAGAGGAGGTAGCATAGGAAAACTAAAACCAGGCGTATTAATACTTGCAGTAGTTGAAGGAGGAATAGGAGAAAAAGGCTTTGGCTGCGTTTTAGAAGTAGTAGTCTCCTTCTCCCGGGGAACAGGTGGTTTCTTAATGCTTGTACGACTTATTGAACTAATATCAGGTTCTTGTAAAGGTGTTATTCCTCGGCGCCTGTCTATTCGGCTTACTATTGCTTTTTTTTGTCGTGGTCTGAAAATATTCTTGAAATCAGAGGTGCTTATTGGACTAACCACGCGTTTCCGTCTTAAAACTTGTATTGGTTTCCTCCTTACTACTTTTTTTTGTTTTTCTTCCGTTTTTAAACCCTTTCTGAAAATATTTGAAGGAATGCTTGGAGTAACTACCATACCACTACTTAAACCTTTACTAATAATACGAATATTAGCAGTCTGACTGAAGCCACCTATACTTGATCCAGCTTTCTGTGCCTTAAAAATATTTTTAGCAGTCTTAAAACTCTTCATACGACCAGATAAGCCTGCCCTACTCGCTGTTTCAGCACTACTCTTAACATTCTTTATAGATTGACTCGTGGTCATGCCTAAGTTTTTACTAAGACTACTCTTTTGAATAACAATACTCTTTCCTTTTACAGGAATATACTGATAACCTTCCTT
Source organism: Candidatus Woesearchaeota archaeon (assembly GCA_964457955.1). Lineage (GTDB taxonomy): Archaea > Nanobdellota > Nanobdellia > Tiddalikarchaeales > Tiddalikarchaeaceae > CAYWEY01. Next base: position 2,515 of record CAYWEY010000014.1, on the reverse strand, counting down.
AACAAGAGTAGTAGTCTCTCCAACACTCAAACCTTGTTTTGGGCTGACAAACTTGCCTCCTGTCACAGTAGGATGATAACGACTACTTACGGGTTGTGATGACACGTCAGCACTGACAACAATACTCTTCTTACCCTTTTGCATTATTTCCCGACTAACACCCGCTGTACGAACTTTTTTACTGCTCATCGCACCAACCATGCTGTCACCAACTTGTCGGAATCCTCCAGCAGAACTAACATCATAAACTATTCCTGCCTGACTCTTCACATGAGTAACACTCCGAACAGGTTTAACACCACTTGGTGTTTTCTCAACAACTGATATAGTGCGTGTTTTTTCCGGCCATAATAATGTTTTTTTAGTGCCACTTATTGTTTTCTGCACTGCTCCACCAACAGCTTGCATAGTTATTATTTCACCCGCCGATTCCCATACTTGTGCTTGTGGTTGTTTTCCTGGTCCTTCTACACTATAACTCGGGCTTATTATTCTTCTTTCTTTCTCTATTTTTTTTGCTACTGGGTTTGTTCTTTTTATGTTTTCTATGTATCGTGTTGCTTGTTCTCCTTTACCTATTACTGATGCGCCTGCTATGAATAAGTTTTCAGGAATTTCAGTAAAACTTCTTACTCCACGAACTCCACTATATAATGCTCTGCGTGCTCCGAAAGTTTTTTCCATAGGAGTGCCTGTTAATTTTGAAACACCAATATCTATGAATTTCCCCACCTGATAAGCTGAATGCGCTATGCTTCCTTTTTTTTCATATTTGTCCGGACTCTCTAATGTTTTTGTAGGAGTTTTCTGCACTCCAGTAATACTTACTTTTTCAAAAACAGTAATGGGCAGGCTATTCTGCTCCTCCTTCGTAATCGTTTTCTTCTCACCAGTATCAGGATCAGTATAACTAATATCTCTTGTTCCTTTTGGTGGTATTCCTGTTGCTGGAGTTGTTTCAACACGCTTAGTCACGAATTGATTAACTCGTTCAACTTCAACACCAGTATAAGGATTATAACTATAACTCCATACATCCATACCACCATGCTCTGCACGACTCTTATAAAAATCACGTATTTTTTCTACTCTAACAGGTCTGCCTTCAACCGCTACTGTTTTTTGTCCTGCACTTAATTTTTTTTCAGCCCAACTAACAATTTTTTCTGCTTCTTCTTTTCTTATTTCTTTCGCAACTGTTTTTTGTGATTTCTCTTCTTCTCTTGCTTTTTCTTGGATTCTTCTTTTTCTTTTCTCTTCTTCTCTTGCTTTTTCTTCTTCTTCTCTTTTTTGTTTTCTTTCATACGCTTCTCTCGTCATCCATTTTGTTGCTCTTGTTTTTTCCTCACCTGTTTCAGGGTCTGTCCATGTATGGAATTTTGTTGCAATTAAATCTTTTGCCATATTTTTAGTATTAACACCTCATATTTATTAGAATTATAATTTTTGTCCTTTCTCAGCATCATCTTCATCTTTTTTTCAGATACCATATTTTTTTTTGGAACATTACTAATTATAAACAAATCTTTCTAAAAAAAATAAAAAAAATAACTAATTTATTGTCCTATACTCATTACAAGACCAAGCACAGCGATTGCTCCACCAACAGTACCAACTGTAGGCATCTGCTTAGCCAAATTCTCCAAACCTTCACTTCCGTTATTGAAAGTTAAGTAAGTTGTTGTGCTCGTATTATAATTGTCACTCATTGTTGCAAGAATATCTGCTCCTACACCCACAACTACTGCACTGAACACGAGGCCTAACCCTATAACTGTAAGGATGTTTATTCCGCTTCTTCCTTTTCGGTTCATAAAAAAATACCCAACTTGGTCTTATTTATTTACCGATAGTCATTACTAATCCGAGTATAGCGATTGCTCCACCAACAGTACCAACTGTAGGCATCTGCTTAGCCAAATTATTCAGTCCATCACTACCATTGTTGATAGTTAAGTACGCGGTTGTCTCACTTCCATAATTATCTCTCAAACTGGATAATATGTCTGCTCCTACACCCACAACTACTGCACTGAACACGAGGCCTAACCCTATAACTGTCAGGATATTTATGCCTTCTGCCAAGAACGTTTCACCTCCATTATATTCATGTTTGTTTCTTGGTGGTGTATTCATTTATAAGAATTTGTCCCATCTTGTCCCAGGTGGGACACAATATTTATAAAAAAAGGAAAAAAAAAGATAGTCAGAGCTCGAACTTAAGATCCTCACTAATATCCATATCATCACTAACATTGAAAGCATTACTCAAATCAAGCTTCCTCACAGCCTTACACACCATTTTTTACTTATAAACAAGTGGTTAATTTTATTTTTTTTACTTATAAACAAGTGGTTAATTTTGTATCACACTCATTAAAATTTTTGAAAATTCTTAACTTTCTTAACAACCCTATTTCTTGGATTATCTCCACCAGGATCCCCTTCTTTCCTACTCTCATCCCTTTTTCTCACTTTCCTTCATTTTCTTCTTCCACTTCTTCTTCTCTTTCTT
>CAYWEY010000013.1:5215-37543 GCA_964457955.1 Candidatus Woesearchaeota archaeon | reverse complement strand
TATGCTTTCCTTACTTCTTCAACACTCGCGTTTTTAGGGAAATTAATTGTTTTGCTGACAGCATTATCAACATGTTTTTGGAAAACTGCCTGCATTTTAATATGCCATTCATAACTTATATCAAGTGCTGTTATGAATAATTTTTTATATTTTTCAGGAACTTCATCAATATTCTGAACACTTCCTGATTCTGCAATTTTTTTCATAAGGTTCTTGGAATAAAAACCTTGCTTAAGACTTATTTCTTCAAACTCTTCATTTACTTCCAATAGTTTTGTTCCCTCCATAACGTTGCGTATAAAACTTACAGCGAATAATGGTTCTATCCCACTGCTGCAGTTCGCGAGTATGCTTATAGTGCCTGTTGGTGCAATTGTTGTAACAGTATTATTCCTCATATGCTCGTATTTGTCTGAAAGTTTGCTTTTCTTGAAGTTAGGAAAGTCTCCTCTCTTCCTGCCCAGTTCTTCTGATTTTTCCCGAGCATTTTCGTAAATAAATTTCATTAATTTATTTGCAAGACTTAGTGCTTTTTTACTATTATAAGGTATTCTTAATTTTATGAGCATTTCAGCCCAACCCATTACTCCCAGCCCAATCTTGCGGTTATTAAGTGTTATTTTTTTGATTTTTTTATGAGTGTACTTGTTTGCATTAATCACATTGTCCAGGAAGTGAACACTACTATGAACTGTTTTTTTAAGTTTATCCCAATCTATTTCTTTGTCTTTAACAAACTTTGTTAAATTAATACTTCCTAGATTGCAGGATTCATAAGATAATAAGGGTTGTTCTCCGCACGGGTTCGTGCTCTTAATCATACCATAATGACTTTTTCGGTTTATTTCATCAATGAATATTAAACCAGGATCACCTGTCATCCACGCGTTGTGAATTATTTGCTCAAAAACTTCTTTTGCATTCGCTTTCTCTGCTTTTTCATTATTTCTTGGGTTTATAAGCCAGTAATCCTCTCCTTTTCTTACTTTTTTCATGAATTCATTAGTCACGCTTACGCTGAAATTAAAATTAGTGAATCCTCCTTTCTGCTTGGAGTTGATGAATCTTATTATGTCAGGATGGTTATGCTCAAGTATTCCCATATTAGCTCCCCTCCTCCTGCCTCCCTGCTTAATTACATCTGTTGCAGTATTATACACTCTTATGAAACTAAGAGGTCCGCTCGCAACTCCGCGAGTGCTTTTAACAATATCTCCTCTTGGGCGAATGTTTGAGAAGTTAAAACCTGTTCCTCCGCCAGAATGATGTATTATTGTTGTCTGCTTGAGTGTCTCGAAAATACTTTCTAAAGAATCCTCCAATGGTAATACAAAGCAAGCGCTTAACTGGCCTAATGGTGTTCCTGCATTCATGAGTGTAGGGCTGTTAGGTAAGAATTCAAGATTCTTCATCATTTCAAAAAAGATTTTCCTGCTCTTTTCAGAATCCTCATCATATTTTTCATCAACTTTACTGACTGCTTTACTTACTCTTTTGAATAATTTTTCTGGAGTTTCTTTTACTTTTCCCTCCAAGTCTTTTCTCAAGTACCTTTTCTTTAATACTCTTATCTGATTTACTCCCATTTTCAAGTCATCCTTAACACCAAGAAATTTCTTGACTTCCCTGACCTTGTTCCTCTTCTTTCTGTAGAGTATATAACTTTTTGCAACATTGCTTAACTTATTTTCTATTAGTTTTTTTTCAACAATGTTCTGAACGTTTTCAACACTTGGGGTTTTTTTCTTAAATTCTTCCACGACTTGTTTTGTGATTTTTTCCGCCTTATTCTTATCAACTTTATCAACACTATTCATTGCTGAGAGTATTGCATTCTTAATCTTGTTAGAATCAAATTTTACGACTTTTCCATCTCTTTTCTTTATCTTATCAACCATTTAATTATTAAGACACTAGTTTTTCATAATTTATTAAAATTACTAAACATTAATATTTAATGATGATTTTTGTTTATCCTACAGAAACTTGTTACGGGATTGGATGCAGCGTTTTTAATAAAGAAGAAATTAAGAAAATTTATGAGTTGAAGAAGCGTCCTGAGAATAAGCCTTTAATAGTTTTGGTGAACTCTATCTTGATGTGGAAGAGTATTTCTAGTGTAAGTGAAAGAGCATTAGGGCTTGCGCGTAAGTACTGGCCAGGTCCAATAACTATAATTCAGCCGAAAAAGAAGTGTATTCCCAACATACTTACTAAGAAAGATTTGGGTGTTAGGTGGAGCCCGCACTCCGTGCCTAATAAGATTATCAGCGGGTTAGGAGAACCAATAGTTAGTACAAGCGCGAACATTAGTGGGGAAGATAATCCTTATAGTATTGACGATATTCCTGAAAGTATTCTTGAAAATGTTGATAGAATATTTGATGAAGGAGAACTTGAGTATAATCCTCCGAGCACAGTTGTTTCAGTAAGTGATGATGAGATAAAAATTTTAAGGAAAGGCTCTATATCTCCATGAGTTTGTCACAATCATCCCTTATCTTCTTTATCTTTTTGTACTTTATTCCTATTTTTTTTAATTCTTTGTCAGTTTTTTCGCATAATTCTCTTACAAGAATAATATTGTTTTTGCTTAATTTTCTGAATTCATTCTTTGATATTGAAGGAACAATTGTTATTGGGTAGAGTTTGTTATCATCAACTATTTTTGAAATACTGTTTTCTCTTGGATGTTTCCAGCTCAGTGAGTTAAGATTCCAGTACTGGGAGTAACATATTGCATCACCAGAAAGTTTTGTATTCGTAACTATCCATGCTTTCTTAAAATTGTATTTTTTGTGTTTTGAAGCGTGTTTTAAGTCAAGGAAACGGGCGTGAGTGTACATTGCTTCCTTAACTCCTGTTGTTACTCCGCCTTTATTATGGTATTTGCATTCTGCAAAAAAATTTTTTCCAACAACATCAAGCTCATGCTCTATGCACATGCTCTTGTATTTTTTCCTCACATAAATTATTTCATAACCCATTATTTCAAATATTCTGCTGATAAAATCCTCGAAAGCATAACCACTCGGACCTAGATTCATAATCGCTTGTTTTAAGGAATAAATGCTTGCAGCGTATTTGTTCTCATTCTTTTTAACAAGTTTGTAAACCATTTTGTAAAGTTTTGTTGTGAGTATCTTGTCATAAATCTTATTCTCTAATTCTTTCATAACATTATTAATTGCTTTTTGAGAAACACCAGCATTCCTCATACTCTCTCTTACTTTTCCGGGCTGGTATTCTTCTATTTCACCATTTTTTTTAATAACTTTCATAATAAATTAAAAAAGATATTGGGAGAATTAAAAAAAGTTTTTATGCGCCAAGATGAATAATCACCGTGAAGGTTCTTATTCTTTTAAATCCATTCATTTATGAAAGGATTCTTGGTTTCGCAAAAACTTTAGTAAGTATTATTAATGGTTTTTTTGGTATAAATATGTTTCTGTTATTTTTTTTTTACCATATGGTAAATTAGAGTAAGAATTCGTCCAGTTTTCCTTTCATCTTTTTTCTTTTCTTCTGATGCTCTTTTAAGAACTTGTTGAGTTTGTCCACGAGTATTTGTTTTATTTCTCCTGTAAGCATGTCGCCGTTCTTATAATCATTGTATATTTTTTTTAGTTTCTTATCATCTTCTTCAAAGAACGTGAGCCACTGATAACTTACATCTATGTCAGGATTTCCTCCTTTTTTACGGTGTTCTTCAACTGTTGGTTGTCCTCCGCTGAATGCATACTTCATTACTTTTTTGCGCACTGTTTCAGGACTGTCTGTTGTGAATATTGCTGTCCTCTCTATTGATGAACTCATCTTTCCTCCCGGGCCCGTGAGTGGTGGTAAGAATATGCTGTGTATTGCAGCAGGTTTGTAATAACCCAGTTTTGGAAGAACATCTCTTGTTATTCTGAAATGAGGGTCTTGGTCAATAGCGTAAGGAATAAGGCATGGGATATTCTTTTCTTTTAATATTGATGGCAGAAATGCTGGAACACTTTGCATTGCTGTATAGAATATTTGTCCTATATTATTACTGTTTGTGAATCCGAAGACTGATTTGACTGTTGAGAAAGTTATTCTTTTAGCAACCCTGCAAGCATGCTTATACATTATTTTAGCGTGTTCTGTATCTATTAAAAACTTGGTTTTTTCAGGATCAAATATTGCCATAACATCTAATGCGTTGTCTTCAAAAGCGTCCTGAACGTCTTCTAGTGATAATTCGTCTTTGAATAAGAATTTTTCTTCATCCGGCCACTGGAACCATAATTCTACATCAAATTCGTCCTGCAACCATTTAGTGAATAACCAAGGAACTAAGTGTCCTATATGCACTTTTCCTGAAGGGGCTCTGCCTGTGTATAAAAAGAACTTGTTCCCTTTCTCATACTCATCAAGTATCCAGTCCATGTCTCTGTGCGAGAAGAATATTTTTCTTCTTAAGAAGTGGTGTAGTCTTCCAGTGTGTTTCTTTATTCTTTTTAATAATTTATTGTTTATTTTTTCTGTTCCGAAATCTTTTATTAGTTTTTCATAGTTTATTTCTCCTTTAACTTCCCATGGAGTAATAACTGATTTTTTTTTAGGCATAAATATTCTCTAGTTTTCAGGTTTTTAAAAATCTTATTTTTACCAGTAAATATTGAATCCTTTTTCTTTTTTTATATAAGCGAATATTATTCCTGCAATAAATCCTGCTGCGTGCGCTGCGTGTCCTACTCCGTCCCCGCTCTGCATGCTTAATAAGATTTCTGCTATAAACATTATTGGTCCCGCAATCCTTATTGGCAAAACTCCGAATAAAGAAAATATTAATACATTCGGCATTAGTATTACGCTTGCTCCTATGAGTCCATAAACGTAGCCGCTTATTCCCAGTCCGTACACATCTGGTCTTATGAATCCGAAGAATAAGTTTCCTAATATTACGCTTCCAAAAAATAGTTTGATTATGAAATTTGAGCCGTACTTCTTCTCAAGCAATTGTCCGAACATCCATACGTTGAAAACATTGAAGAATAAGTGAACTATTCCTGCATGAAAGAAAGCATTTGTTACTAAACTCCATGGTCTTGATATCCAGTCTCTCCCTCTGAATAAGAATGTTTTAATAATGTTTTCAGGAAGAAGTGCTGTTATTAAGAAAACAATTATACATATTCCTGCAAGAATATTAGTTGCGTTCCCGAAATTAATCTTGTATGCTGGTTTACTTTTTCTTTTATAATCATACATTCTTATAATATCGTCTTCGCTTAAGTTGTTCCATTCATCAAAATCCATGAGGAATAATTGTTTTTTAGTATTAAAAAAACTTTACTTTATTTGTATGCTGATTCATTAATGTTTGCAGTGTTGCTCCATCCTCTTTTCTCCCAATATCCTTCATAATCCTTATTCTTTGAGAGTCTTATTTCATCAACCCATTTTATCCACTTATAACCCCATTTTTGTTCAGCAACAAATTGGAATGGATAACCCCTATTTTCAGGAAGTGTTATATTATTCATCTTATATGCTAATATGATATTGTTATTAAGCACATAATCCAGTGGCAGGGATGTTGTATATTTATCTACACTATGAAATATTATTGTATTCGCTTCTTCCTGTACTCCTGCTTCTTCAAGTAAGTCCTTAACTAATATTCCTTCCCATAATACTTTAACACTCCACTCTTCCACACAATTTATTGTGACTACTTTGGAATATTTCTGATTACTAAGCACTTCAGCATATGAGTATTCTTTTGTATTATCCACTAAACCAGTGATTCGCAGAGAATAATTGCTTATATTCACACTCTGCGGTCCTTTAATACTATTCTCTCTGAAGTCATTAACAGAACCCAGCATTTCTCCTTCATATTCTCTTACTTCAGCACTCTTAAGAGGAATCACTCCTTGTTTTGTGCATCCGAGAATAAGAAATATTAATAAAAATAAAGATATTTTGTTTTTCATCTGTTTGTTTTAAGTCATTTATTGTTTAAATATTCCTCGATTAGTTTTACATCCTTCTTGTCTTTTTTTCTTTCTCCTAACTTTTTCCATTCCAACACTCTCTTTAATTTTACAAATCTTACTCCATATATAATATCCGCTTCTTTTATCAATTCATCTATATCATAATCGGGTTTATGCCATTCATCGAATACGTCAATAATTCCTTTAGGAGTGGGTATTTGTATTATTTTATACTTTCTGTTTTTATCTACAGAATCCTGCTTGTACTTTACTTTATGCTCTTTTTTTAGCCTTCTCCATAAATTCTTCTTTACAATTATGTCTAAGTCACGTGCTTTTCGTATTCCTCTGACTGCTATTGGTCCGCTTCCGAATACTGCGTACTCGTCACTAGGTAGTCTTAGTTTTTTTAATTCCTTAATCCATTCTTTCATATTATTATAATCTTAGAATATTCATATTTTATTTCTTTCTTTAATCTTAATCCGCATTTCTTCATCAGAGAATTCAGTCCTCCTTTTTTAGTGAATGACTGGTGATTTCTGAAATGTTTCCATCCTGCAAAAAATTCCACTATTTTCATAATTATTGGGACAGGGGGATTAAAATCAGCTATTATTAATTCTTCTGCAACTTTATCCATCTCTTTAATAGTTTTAATCCTCTCTTCTTCATTCATTTCGTGAAGAGCAAAACAGATTGTTGCGTAATCAAATTTTTCCTTAATCTTATCTGATAATTTTGTTGAATCCCAGTGAATGAATCTTGTGTTATCTTTCTTGTTATTTTTTGCGTGTTCTATCATTTTTTCTGATAATTCTACTCCAACAACATCTTCGCACTTATCTGCAAGACTATTCACTAATCTTCCCGTCCCGCAACCAATATCTATTACTTTAGATTCTGGTTTTATTAATTCCTTAATCTTATTTCTTAAACTTTCTCCGTATGGGTCAATGAATATTGAGTAAATCCAGCCATCATACCAGTGATTCTTGTTCATAATATTATATTTAGGAACCAGTTATTATTATAAATAACGGAACCTTTATCAAAAACCTTAATTAAAAACTCTGAATTTTAATAGAAATATTATGATATCGAAACTCGCACCAGGAATGACAAATGTGAACCTGACTGCTGAAGTCGTGTGTGTGGAAGGAGTAAGAAAAGTACGTACAAGGTATGGTAAGAAAAGAGTGTGCAATGCAACCCTTAAAGATGATACAGGAGAAATCTCGCTGACATTATGGGGTGAACAGATTGATTTAATCAGAGAAGGAGACACTGTGAATATAGCGGGAGGTTATGTAACAGAATGGAAAGGAGAATTCCAAGTGAACATTCCTAAAAAAGGAATAATAGAAAAAAAAGAATAATCAACTCTTGTATACTTCTCCGCCTTTCCACTTCTTTCCCACTTCTTCACTTACTTTAAGTCCAAACTCTTCACCTTTCTTCGCTTTTTCTATTTTATCGTGATTTACTTCCATTGACTTAATCTCTTGTTCTTTAACTTCTTTCTTTCCTTCTTTTGTTCTAATTTTTTTTATGTATATCATGTCTCCTGTCTTAATAGTTCCTGATGTTACTTTTATCGCACAGACATTTATTTTCGGAAACCATTTTGTGACTTCACCTATTTTTTTTGGTATTTTAGATTACCTCCATTAATAATTAATATATTCCTTATTTTTGATATATGTTTTGGTTTAGTTAGGATATTTTTGTCTTTTAAGAAAATTTTCTGCTTCTTTTTTTGATAAGTATTTTAAGTCTTTTCTCTGCTCTTTAGGTATTAATTTGTCCCATAATTCAGGCATTAAGTGTGCTGTTCTTACTATATTTTCTTTAATATTTCCTTTTTTGTCAAATAGTTTTTTTCCATTAGTTTTTCTGATTTTTTCATACATTTTTTTACTTACTTTGATTTTTTTAATATCTCCTTTTGTTTCTGTATAGTCTCTTGTGAAAAGTCCTCCGCGCCCCATACAGTATTTTTCTGCTTCTTTTTTGAATTCTTCCTTGTTTGTTGTTGCATAAATGAATGTTCCTGCAAAGACTCCTTTCATGTAGTCCTTGCTGTAATAAACAACATCCTGCCCCAATACTTCATTATCTCCTGATTCCAGATTTATTTCTTTCTTTAATGCTTCTTCAAGATTTTTAATATCGTCTAATTCTTTAGTTTTCTTCTCTTTCCATAATCTTGTTCTTCTTTTCTCTTCAGGAGTTATTTTTTCTTTTATTTTGTAAACTTTTATTGTTTTATACAAGTATCCTTTTTTTTCTTCAGTTTTGTCAATTTCGTATTTGTGTTCTGAACTCTGCCAACTAGTTATGCTTCCTAATATTGGTGTTTTGGTAATTGAGAACACGCAGTAATTGTTTACGTCTTTGATTCCAGAACTATTCTTTATTATTTCTATCTTTTCCCTAATACTTTTTTTAGTTTTTCTTTTATTAAAATATTTGTTGAACTTATTAACCATTTTTATTGGTGCCCTGAATCTTATTTCACCAATATAATTTTTTTCAATCATGTTTATTTATAATTAAGAAATCTCTTTCTTAAGTTTTTCGCTGCTTGAAAAAAGGTTTTATCTTACATTGTTTGTATTCTCTAATTTCTTCATTGCTAATTTTTTTTAAGAAAATTATAATATTTTTTTTGCAGTTTTTCAAAATTTTTTATCTCTTTTTTAAGCAGTTTGGTATATTTTAGTGTATATTCTGGTTTTTTTTTAGAATGTTCTTTAACTTGTTCTTCTAATAAAAGATTCATATGATATCGCGTCCATAACTTTTTTTCTGGTATTATTTCAAGTATTTTTTGACTAATCTTCCACAGCACATTATATGCTATGACGTTAAGTAAATGCTCTTTTTTATTTGAGAAAGGCAAGTATTCAATTTGTATGTTAGGATAATCTTTAGTCCAGTCTCTTCCTTTCGGAAAATCCTGGTCTTCAGCAACGATTACGTATTTTTTTTATTTCATTATCAAGTCCAGTGATTTTTTTGCTGAAATGCTTTCTCCAATCTCGTCATCAACAAATAATATGTTATTAATCGGATGATTTATTTTCTTAACTTCTTTTTTCACATCACTTAATAATATTGTGTTGTCAAATTTGTCTTTATCAGAACCTTCAAATCTTGGTTTTCCTTCTTCAGGTTTGAATCTGATTATAGGGATGTTAACAACTGGAATCTTAATATTGTACTCATTTAGTATTATGCTTGTTAGTCTTGTCATTTGAGTTCCAGAACTTCCCGCCCCAACTAATAAGTCAATTTTATAGTTTTTTTTTCTCTTTAATTATGTGATAAATTGTTGCACTAAATTCTTTAACACTCTTAACTGCATGATTCCTTACATTCGCTCATGCTTCTTCTTCAGTAACTATTGGTGATGAATATGTAACAATTATATTTATATTTTTATTAATTAGTGGTGCCGCCGGGACTGAGATTCGAACTCAGGCTCCTGTGAAGGAACAAGCTTTCCAGGCTTGCGCATTAGGCCGCTCTGCCATCCCGGCAATAAATAGATTAGTGTAGATTGTTTTTTATAAAACTTTTTTTAATGATTTTTTTTATTCTCAGGGGTCTTTCAAGTATTTTTGTCATGATTTGTCCAGGAGAGTATTCTTTATTAAGTAAATAAGTCAATACTGCATTTGCGTATAGATAATACTGTCCGTCACTGTTAAACATGAATCTTTCATCTTTTTTTTAGGCAGACTCCTCACTCTGTCAGCGATGAACATTGTAGCATCCTCTGTTTCATTATTAGTTATTAAGAATTCGAGAGATAAAGGGAATAATTCTTTGAATGAAGGAGTTATTTTCTTTTCTGTTTCTTCAAGTATCTGAATATTTGATAATGTTTTAAAATATTTTTTTTGACTTTCAGATAATTTTTTTTTATCATAATTTTTTAGTATTTCAGACATTTTTTTTATTCTTTCTTCAAGAAAGAATGAGTATAATGTTTTTCTTGATTCTTCTATTCCAATATCATATTTATGATTCTTTGTTTTTCTGATTATTCTTGCTTTTATATCATCAATTTTGCCTAATTCTTCTCTGCCTTCTTCGCTTATTTTGTTCATAACTTCTTCAATACTTCTTTTCATCTCATAAACTTTTTCAAGACCGTACTTTTCTTCCCCTTCCTCATTAAATAATTCTTTTATTTTTTTCTTTAATTTTTTCCCCCTGAAATTATTCTTTAATTTTTTTTAGCATTGCATATTTTTTACCAAGTTTTTTGATATTATTTGTTGTTCTTTTTAATTCATTGTTTATTTTATTTTTTACCTCGTTTTCATGTTCATAAAATTTTTTAATTAACTTTTTAACAATTCCTGAAACAATTTCTTCATCATCTTTTTTTAATGAGTACTTATCCAGTTCTTTCTCCAAATCTTTTTTGGTCTTTTCAACAAGTTTTTTTTATATTATAATAACTCTTGTATATTTCTTTTTCGAAAAAGTGTCCCTGCTCGTGGGTTGGCGAGCTTATTCTTCTTATAGGATGATAAAAAACTCTTGTTCCTAAAGCAACACCTTTTTTGTAAGGTATTGAACTCTCATCACCATAAACATAAAGTTTTTTCTTATTTCCTAATATTGAACAATTGAGGTTTAACTTTCTCCCATATTCTTCTTCAACTTTTTTTGACAATATTATTGATTCTTTTGGGAATTATTTCAAGAAGATATTCATAATTATTTTTTTATCTTATTTAATTTAGGTATTAATTCTTCTTTGAGGTTTTCGTGTTTTTCATAATTCTTGACAGATTCGATTAGTGAATTTATCTCTATTGGCTCGTGTTTTCTGAGATCGTACTTTGTTGCTTTCAAAGCTTCATCCATTTCAGGGAATACTCTAAATTTCTGTAAGTAATTCATGTTTTATAAAAGCAAAAAATATATTTATAAGTTTTATTACTTTTTAGTGATAATTTTTTAGAAAAATTTAAAAATGATAATTTATGGAATACTTTTATTAATACTTGAGAGGTGTATATTATTTTATGGCTAAAAAATCAAAGAAGAAAAAAATTAAAAAAAATGTTAAAGAAGATTCTGAAGAATCTAAAAAATTAATCAAGAAGGATAAAAAACTTGTTAAGAGTTTGCAGGATGTTTTTGAAGATTTTCTTTTAAGTGTTTGCAGGGTTGAATTTACTAAAAAACCAGGTAAGAAAGAGGATTTGGAAGTTCCTGAGACAGAGCAGGAGGTTATTGCTGTTGTTAATGACTTAGTTAGTGATAAGGCGAAAAAATTATTGAAGAATTATAAAGGCAAGAAAGCAAGAATCCTGCCTTTAAGCGGTTTGTGGCAAAGTTGTTATGATCGTAAGTATGAATTGTTAAGAGCACTAGTTACTAGTGAAGTATTATTTGATAAAGGACTTATTAAAGGTCTTGCAGCTGCAGAACAGTTGAAAATGCTTTCTTTAAACAAGCTGAAAAGATACATTGTTAGCGTCATACTTTTTGGAAGTGTTGCGCGTGGAACAATGCATGAAAAGAGTGATGTTGACATCGCATTCGTTATTGATGATACTGATGTAAAGAAGATGAGCAGGAAAGAAGTTCTTGCAAGACTCAGAACAATGATTTATGGATTCGCAGCCCAGGTTGGTTTTGAATTCAATATTCAGGTTTATTTGCTCACTGATTTCTGGAAAGGAATAAGGGATGTTCATCCAGTCTTTTTCAGCATGCTGAGAGATGGGGTTCCATTATTTGATATGGGGATGTTCACTCCATGGAGATTATTACTTAAGATGGGTAAGTTAAAACCGAGTCCTGAAGCAGTCAAGCAGTTCCATAGTTCTGGAAGAATGCTTCTTGATGATATTAAGAAGAAGATTAAAGAATTAGTTGTTGAAAGAGTTTTTCTGTCAATGTTTAATCCTGCGCAGGCAGCGATGATGATGGTTGGTATTGCTCCAACACATCATGGAGAAACACCCGAATTGTTTAAGAAAACATTTGTTGATGAAGAAAAAATGGTTGATAAGAAATATTATAAATATCTTAAAAAGATTTATGATATTCATAAAGGTGTTGAATACGGAAATATTGAAGAAGTCACTCCTGAAATGCTTGCTGAACAAATGGAGCATGCTGAAGATTTTCTGAAAATGACTGAAGATCTTTTTGACAAAATCCGAAAAGACCAGATTAAAGAAAAGATTGACAAGATTGAAGCTTCCTGCATGACAACAATTGTTGAGACTTTAGAGAGTCTTGATGTTAAGAAAGTGAGTAAGAAGAATGCTTTGGAAAAATTCAAGGAAAAACTTGTTGATACAGGATTAATAAGTGGGGATAAGTATTATTTTGTTTCCAAAAAACTCGAAAGGCTGAAGAGAGATTATGAAAGAGGATTATTAACAACTGAAGAGATTGCTAAAGCAGAAAGAGAGGTAAAGAATGTTATCAGTAGTTTAGAATCATTAACTAAGATTAATAAACTCAGAGAAACTGACCGTGCTAAGATTCACTTCAGGCATGATGATAAGAATGGTGAAGTATGGGTTCTTGGAGACGTAGTTTTTATCATAAAGGATTTGAAGCATCCTGAGAGAACAATTCATAAAGCAAAACTTGAGAATGATGGGAGTTTTGAATCAACAATAATGAGCAGTCTTGATGACCTTACTAAGACTAGGGAGAAGATGGCTGGACAAGTTGCTGCAGAAGTTAAGAACAAGACTCTTGAAAGCATAAGTGACTTTATAGGTGAAGAAGTAGAGTTTGTTTTCATGTAAAGAAAACAACATCTTTTTTTATCTTTTTTTCTTTTAAATTTTTGAAATATTTATATAATATTTTTCTTATATTCTTTATTCTTTCTTTATTAAGTACAGTTATTAGTATTCTCCCATTCTTTTTTAAGACTCTCGTTAATTCTTCTGATGCTTTTTTTGGGTTTTTGATATCCTGGAGTACGGTGAAACTGATGATTGTGTCAAAAACATTGTTTTTGAAAGGCATTTTTTCAATATTCCCAAGCACACAAGGATTTTTTGAATTCTTTAACAATTCCATACTGTTATCTATTCCCACACAGTCAGGTATTTTTCTTGTTATGAATCCTGTTCCGCATCCAGCATCCAATACTCTTCCTTTTATATTTATCAGGTCTTTGCATTCTTTCCATTTCTTGAGTTGTTCTTTTTTGTATAGTTTTTCATAACTTGATGATATCTTGTCATAGTAAGTCATAATATTCTTTAATGTTAACAAAAATATAAAATATGTTTTAATTACTAAAAAGTAGTAAAATTTATAAATATGTTTTTTTCACTATTAAGATAGTAAAAAATGAGGTGACTTTATATGGAGTATAATATTGATAAATCTAGGGGGTTAGAAGATTATAAGAGGATTTTAGAATTTGAAAACTTAGATAATGTTTTAGAATTGGTTGATAATCATGATTTCAGAAATAAGAATATTAATAATTATGATGTTAAAAATAAGATTAGAAAATGTGTTAAAAAAGTAAGAAATAATTGGGGAGAACTTAAGCACGACTATGAAATGACTGATATGTATTGGGGACCGTTAGATGAAGCTAAGTTTTACGTAGATGTAATTGGTTATTGTTTTAAAGGATTTTCAGAAAATAAAGAAGACTTGGAAATTTTATGGTCGGAAATTTATGAAATAGTTCATGATAAAAAAATAAAAGTAGAGATTAAAGAAAATTGTTTTAATTTTAAGGAGGTGGAAAAAAATGAATGATTTAGAGAAAGAACTTAGGCAGATTAAGATTAGTATGGACATATTTGAAAGACATCCAGAAGGTGATGTAATGGAATATACTATGTCAAGTGGTTATAAAATTCAATTAGCTACAGATAATTATGGATATATTAAAACTATGAATGTTAATGATGAAAAAGGCAATCCTGTTGTTTCATTAATGGCATATAAAAATGGAAACGTAGCAATAACTTATAAAGACGATGAGTTATGTGAGTCAGAAATTTCAGAATCAGAAATGAGCGGATTCTGGCAGAAGTTTTTGCCATCAGTAGATTCTGATGCAGAGTATTTCATCAGTCCTTCAAGAGAAGTTAAATGAAAAGATTACTTAAACTCTGTTTAGAGTTTAAGTACTTTTTATAATTTTCTTTTTTAACAAGTTTTAATTCAGGAATTTCATCTTTATTTTTCCTAATCAAATAAACTGAATTTTCAAAATTCTTTTTTGAAAGCTCCATTAGTGAATCAATAGTTCTTTTTATTTTTTTAAATTCTGAATATTTTTTAAGACACTTATCATAAATTTTGTTCTGAATATCATATTCTTTTTTATCTTCTAAAAAACTAATCCTTTCATAATATTTTTTAATCATTCTCTTAACATGAGGATGTATCTCTTCACAAATTTCAATAAATTTTTCTCTTTTTATAGAAGTATAGTCGCAAGTGTAATTCATTTCTTCCAAAGATTTAATTTTAATTTTTTTTTCAAGAGAATCTTCGATGCTGAAAATTGTTTTAATCGCGTCCGGCATGATTCAATAATAAAAATATTATTTTTTTAAAACTTTACTCTTACTATATCGTAGCAAAAAAAAGAAAAATGATTAATATCTTAATTTAAGTTATGAAAAAGTATGAATATTTGGAGGATGAAGCAACTGCTGATGCAGCATTTCTAGCATATGGAAAGAATCTGGAGAATGTTTTTGAGAACAGTGCTTTAGCAATCATTGAATTAATGATAGATACAAAGAATGTTAGAGTTCAGGAAGTAAGGAATGTTAAAAAAGAAGCAGAAGATTTGAAATCATTGCTTTATGATTTTTTGGAGGAAATAATTTATTTTCATGATGCTGAAGAATTAGTTTTTAAAAAAGTAGAGGTGAAGAAAGTTTATGAAGAAGATGACAAATTCTTTATTGAAGCAGTTTTTAAGGGAGAAGTTTTTAATCCTGACAAGCATGAGGCTGGAAGCAATATTAAAGCAGTGACTTATTTTGGAATGAAGATAGAGAAGAAAAACGATAATTGGACTGCTAAGATTACTTTAGATCTTTAATCATATTCTTCATAAAAAGTTTAAGATTATCCTCAGCTTTTTTTGGGTTATCCTCAATGTTTTCCAATAATTCTCCGAAACATCTTATGTGATTGTTTGATTTTTCAATTCTTTTCTTAATCTTTTTAAAACTAATATTGGGGTTTTTACAAATGTATGAGATAAATTTCATATATTCTTTCTGAAAATTTTGATAAGCATGTTTGATAGTGTTTTTTTCCATATTCTTAATATTATTCATTTTTTTTGTAGAGTAAATATTCTGATTATTTCTTAATAATTCAGCATAACCATTAACAAAACCTTCACGCACACTGTTTAAACAATTAATGATTGAAGTATAATTTTTCATAATACTCTTATCTTGTTTAATAATCCTGTATTGTCCGCGCTTCTCGCGTTCAATAATATTTGTATTAATTGCTTTATTAATAATATAGTATAATCCTTTTCTACCTACAGCTTTTCTTACTTCACTTGTTGTAAATTCATCTCTTTCACTGATGAATTCTTTTAATTTATTATATCTCTTAAACCATGAAGGCAGTTCAATATTCATTTTTTGTTTTTTTATGAACTCATAAATAAATGTTCTCAGACTGGAATCGCTTTCTTCAACACCCAGTGTTTTGCTGATTTTTGAAATACAGATATTTCTGTATGTGGGATTCTTATCTGTTGTTAAATAATCGTTGATGGTGGCATTATTCAGTGTTTTAAGAACGTATTTTTTAATAAAATTTTTATCTTCACCAAAATATGAAA
The DNA here is from genome assembly GCA_964457955.1 of Candidatus Woesearchaeota archaeon. Lineage (GTDB taxonomy): Archaea > Nanobdellota > Nanobdellia > Tiddalikarchaeales > Tiddalikarchaeaceae > CAYWEY01. The sequence goes on along the minus strand of CAYWEY010000013.1, from coordinate 21,724 downwards.
TTATTTTTTCTTCCAGACTTATTGCTGCATCAAATAATTCATCTAATGATTTGTTCTTGAAACCTTTTTTAATTCTCTCAGCATAGTATTCTGTTTTTATTTCAGAACAATAACTTAATAATTTTTTAAAATTCTTCCCGAAACCCTCAGTCATAATAGGGTTGCTTTTATTATCCAGGTTATTGTTTACTTTTGATTCAACGCTTCTAATCATGCTATTGTATTCTTCTTCACTAATCTGCCCTTCATTAAGCATTATTTTGTACGTTTTTCTTGCATTCTCAATTAATTCATTATTTTGTGAAGTATTATAATTAATTATCATATAATTATAATTTCTGAAAATGTTTTCATCATCCACGAGTTCAGAGAGATTAGTCATTTTATTACTTATAATTAAAAATATTATTATATAAATTTTATTACAAACTTAATCATATTATTGTTTCTTTAAGTAAATGGGTTATATCTTCTTTTGATTTTTTAATTTCAACTTCCATATTTTCCAAAACTTTTCAAACAATTATTTAATAATAGAGCATTTTTTTTTAACTATCTTAAAATTCTTATTCTTTTTCTGAAGAAAAAATGATTTAATCTTATTGAATCCTGTTTTGAAAAAAACAGGCTTTTCTGAAATAACCATCATTTTTGAAGCGTGAGAAAATCTTATCTTCCATATTAATAATGAACTAAAACTGTTTTTGCTTTTAATAAAAACTCCTTTATCAATTCCTACTAATATCTGAACAAGTATTTACTAATTTTTTAAGATTATTTCCGTAAATTTTTGTGAAAAAAAAATCCTTGTTTTCGACCAAATCCTCAAGCAGATGTATAACTAGATGATTAAAAAGTTTTGAAAAAATATAAAAGTATTCCTCTAATTGTCTTTATTTATGCATGCTGTTGATAAGAAACTTTTCAGTAAAGTATATGATCAGGTTAAGAAAAGGCTATTCCCATTCAAGATAAAAGAATGGCTGAAGATGGGTTTATTAAGTTATTTCAGTAATTACAGCACTAGTTTAAGTTTTAATTATTCTATGGATTCATCTGATATTGACTTATCAGGATTGTTAAAATATTTATCAGTTAATAATACTGATTTTTCAAAAATGGGTTACGGCATATTCTTCTTTGTCCTTATGTTAGTAATTGGTGTTCCTTTATTTCTGATCTATATTCAGGGAGCAATAGTATTCATGTTTATAGATTCATTGCTTAGTAAGAAGACTGAGATTAAGAAGAGTTATAACAAAATAGTAAAACATGCTGTAAGTTTTTTTAAAATAAGACTCCTATTGATTTTAGGATTATTATTGCTTGGAGTGCTTTTAATACCTTTATTTTTAATGAAAAATTTTTTAGTATTATTACTTCTGATTATTCCATTAATAATAATTATATTAATTCTCGGAGTGCTTTTTTTCATCATAAATGAAATAGTACCAATCATTATGTATTTGAGGAATGAGGGTTTTGTTGATTCATTCAATCACTTCATAAAAATTGTGAAAAAGAAATGGGACGAGTTTTTGGTTGGTTCAATAATTTACTCGATTATGGTTGCTGTTACAGCAGGAGTTTACGGAGTTTTATTAATTGTTCTGCTTATTCTTCCAGCATTATACTTAATCTTCGCATCTCTTATTGCTTCATTCTGGTATCTTGCAATTTTGTTTTTGTTCATTATCATAATGAGTTATGTTGTAAGAGTATTATTCCTTCCTGTTGATTCTTTCATCAAGTATTATTACATTAATTTATTGAAAAAATTAATATAAGCCTGGTATTTAATATTAAAATATGGAAATTAATAAAATTGGTGATGTTGAGTTCGAAATTCCGAAAAGTGGCAGAATGAATGTTCCCTCCAGACTCTTCGCAAGCGAAAAATTGTTAAAAAAAATTAAACAGGATCGTACTCTCGAACAATTAAGGAATATGGCTTCCCTTCCTGGAATACAAAAATATGCTGTTGCACTTCCAGATGCTCATCAGGGTTACGGTTTTTGTATAGGTGGAGTTGCTGCACTTAGTTATGAGAATGGTGGAATAAGTCCTGGAGGAGTTGGCTATGACATCAACTGCGGTGTTAGACTTATCAGGACAAATTTGACTGAAGATGATGTTCGCCCAAAAATCAAGGAATTAATCAACACTGTTTATAATAATGTTCCTGCAGGACTTGGAAGCGGAGGAGAATACAGAGTCAGTAAGAACGAATTGCTGGAAGTATTAGCTAAAGGCACTAAGTGGGCTGTAAAAAATGGTTATGGTGTTAAAGGGGATATTTCTCATACTGAGGAAGAAGGATGCATGAAGAGCGCCGACCCAAACTTGATTAGTGATAAAGCACTGAAAAGAGGAGTGCCTCAATTAGGAAGTCTTGGTTCTGGAAACCATTTTCTTGATATTCATGTTGTTGATAAAGTTTACAACCCTAATGTTGCTGAAAGTTTCGGTATTGATAAGGAGAAACAAATATGTATTATGATACACTGCGGAAGCAGGGGTTTAGGACATCAAGTCTGCAGTGATTATTTAAGAAAGATGGAGAAGAAATATCCTGAATTAGTTAAAGAATTGCCGGACAGAGAACTTGTTTATGCTCCATCAGGCTCTCAGATGGCGGAGGATTATTATAAGTCGATGTGTGCTGCCGCCAATTATGCATGGGTTAATCGCCAGATGATAATGCACTCTGTGAGGAAGAGTTTTGAAAAAGTATTTGATAATGACTGGAAGAGTATGGGGATGAATTTGGTTTATGACATCTGCCATAATATGGCAAAGGTTGAAAAACATGATGGTGTGAAGTGCTACGTTCACCGCAAAGGCGCGACAAGGAGTTTTCCAAAAAATCATTCACTGGTTCCTGATGCTTACAAAAAGGTTGGTATGCCTGTCTTTATTCCGGGAACACTCGGCACAGCGAGTTATGTGTTAGTGGGTACTGAAGGGGCTGTTGAGAAAACATTCGGTAGCACTGCTCACGGAAGCGGAAGAGTAATGAGCAGGACTAAGGCACGCAAATCTTGGTGGGGTGAGACTTTGGAGAAGGATATGTGGAATAATAAGAAAATTTATATCAAGACTTCAAGTTATAAAGGTTTAAGCGAGGAAGCGCCTGGCGCGTATAAAGATGTGGATGAAGTAGTAAATGTTAGTCAAAAAGCAGGGATAGGGAGTAAGGTCGTAAGATTATTCCCAATAGGAGTAATAAATGGATAATCACTTATAAGTAGTAATATTTATAAGTTTGTTTTTTTCTTTGTAATAATTAGTATGGGCAAAATTAAATTTGGTAATAAGAAAGTTGAGAAAGGATACTACAATAATGAGAAGAATATGAATACAACAAAAATCAAGGTATTTATTGCTGAAAGAGTGAATGATAATGTGGAGAATTTGGAAGACCTTGTTTTGTGCCAGAAAAATACTAAGAGATGTGTTGCTAATTCTTTTGCTAACGGATTAATCGCTATTGAAGGGAATTACATACTGGAATCAGCAAGTAATAAAGAAAAAACTCTTAGTATGATGAATGATTTGGTTAATAAAATATATGAAGACTTTGAAAACACCAGATTGAAAGATGAAGACGGAAGATTACTTCCGACCGTTATGAGCAAATTTATTGAAAGTCATTTTGATAAGTATTGTGTTGAAATTAAAAAAAATCATGATTTTGGAAAAATAAGAAAACTACTTGAATCCAGTAAAGCTTTCATTTCATTCACTGACGAATCAAGAAATCATCAGTTATGTATATATAATTATGAAGATGGAGAATATTATTTCAAGGACTCATTTGGATCTGGAAACAGATATTCAAAGACTAATGAAGAAACAGAAGAACTTCTGAAAGATAAATATATATTCATTATTGGATTGAAAGAAGAGGTTAACATATGAAAATAAAAGATGCTATTAATATTTCTGGACAAACAACTCTGGATAATATTCTGGACAGGGAAGACACTTCTAAAAAAGAGTGGCATAAGATAGGAAAAATTTATCCAATAATTGGCAATGATATTAAGAAAGATTTTGATTACAAGAAAATAAAAAAGGATATAAGGGGATTTGTTCTTAAAACAATTAATTACGAGACAGAGAAAGAATATAACGGCATGTATTACAATCCTGATAATAATAATTTCTTAATACAGTTCGGTAATCCTGAAAAAAAATTGGAGAATCAGACGATAATAAAAGTTTATGATACGCAGAAAGAATCTTTCAAAAGTTTTATTGAAGGAGAGTTTAAGAAGCATAAAGATTTGAAGTACGCGATTCTAAACACTTTAAGATATCAGCACCATCTGGATAAAGAAGGGGATAATAATCACGTCATTATTAATCAGTTAGGAATTGATTTTCAAAAAGTAATTTATGAAAAAGGCGTGTTGATAGCGGGTATTAATTAATATCCTCTGCATTAACATCAAAAATGTATAATTCTTCTCCGTATTTGTAAATTAGTTTTATTTCATCATTGCCTTCCATTACGAAACCAAAACTGTATGATGAAGTTACTTCTTCAGTGCCTGAATGGCTTGTTCCAATAGGTGATTTTAGTTTCTCAGTACCAACTCCGTAAGCATAACCTTCAGCATTTTCAGAATCAAAATCTGAAGCAATTATATTAAAAACCGTGTAAAGAAGTCTTCCCTCATCATCATAAGAAACACTTTTTAAAGTAATATTAAAACTTGTTGAAGTAATAGTGTCATTAATACTGTAAATAGAATCCTCATCCAGTAATTCTCTTTCTTCATCAGATAAATATCTCTGTTTAGGAATACTGTACATGAAAGTAATATTATAAGGCAGCGCAATTTCTAAATGTCCATAATATCTTTCAACACCATCATAATCTCCGACACACATATTATTAATATTCCTGTTTTCATCCAATTCAACATAAATATTTTTGTCAATGTCGTAGCCTTGTATGAATAAAGGAATACCTCCTAAACCTGCAAGAAAAAATTCATTAGATATGTTAAACAATTTGATGTTTGTATAACAATTTTCTTCAAAACTATGAGGATCATAATCTTCTTCAACATAATAAAAAGTATAATCAAACTCTTTGTTCTCAATATTCTTTTCAAAAAAGAAACGTCTGTTATTGTAAGAAATATTCATAACTTCTTCTGTCTCACTTGTATTAACTGAGATAGATACATTCTCGTTTAATGCCATTATTTCGTCAGGCTTGCCTGTGAATTCTTTACAATTCTTAGTGTCAACACAACTTCTTGCTATGAAAGAATAATTTCCGAACATTCCATTTTCACTACTCCATCTTCCGCAGTTCCAGCTTGGAACGCATAAATCAACAGGTTCAACCCGCTCAGTTATATTATTTATTGCCCACTCGCATGCACTTTTTGTTTCTGTTACTTCACTCGCTTCCCTGTTCTCGCATACAAAATATTCTCTTAAACCATTATTGAACATGCTTATTACTATTCTAGAACTCTGATTAATATAACCCCACCAATTACTGTAATTATAAGTTTCAATAATGCCTGTGCATTCAGGATTCGAAGAATTAGGACAATTATTGTGAATACTCCTGTAATTGTTCAAATCCTGTGTTGAAAAATATTCATAACTACCTTTAAAAACATTAATTATTGAATCGTCATAACCAAGCACGTAATTATCATCAACTTGATTAAGTATCTCAACCTCTTTTTCCTCTTCATCCTTCTCTTTAACTACTTCTTCTTCAAGACTGGGAAATTCCTCAATAAAAACGCCTTCCTTGTAAGGATTGGCTTCTGAAAAACTTGTCTCTCCATACCATTCAGTAATAGTTCTTCCATCAATACTCACTGGCTTGATTAGAGATTCTTCTGCAGTCACTAATTCTGAAAAAAATGTTTTTTCATAAATATTGTTTCCTATCCTGTACTCAACATATCTTCCTATCGCTATAGGAACTCCTTCATTTGATAAGCAGGTTTCAAAAAACATTTCATTAAAAACAGCGTTTTCGGGAAGCTCCAGAGTAGTTGGTGGACTTGATGTAATCCTGAATCTTATCGGCGCGCACTCAACTCCAGCAATCTCTCCAATCTCGTAACTGTCAGCTTCATCATATAATTCATTCTCAACAACGTATTTAAGTTCGCTGAAATAAATTAGAGTGCTTGCGGGAAGAATAGTCTGGGAGTCAGGAAAACTAATACGCATATTTTCTCCGTCAACATCATAAATTATTGAATCTCCTGTTTTTCCAAAAATTGTCTGATTAAAACTCTTATGTTCACATTCACCATTGCACAAATACTTATTATAACTCTGGGCTGTAACAAACTTATTTTTTGAATAACTCAAGTACTCCTGGCCTTCATAATAAAAAGTTCTTTCTCCCAAATATTTTACAGAAATATTATTCGTGAACCGGTATCTTAAGTACTTGGTCTGGGAACTATTGAACATTAGTTCATAACCAAGATTAATTGCATTAACAGGCTCAACTTCTGAAGGCTTTTGCTCACCACTCAAACCACTTATAAAAACTATCATAATAATGCCCATAAATAATCCTACAAGAGATAATGCCGAAATTATGAGAATCATGTTATTGCCTCCTTTTTCTTTTTTTTTCCTTCTCTCTGATGGAAAAACACTCATCTCAGAAGAGGGTGTTGGAGTTCTTATTTTCTTAATATCAAGAATTTCAGCAATTTGTCTGTAAACGCCAGGATTTTTCATCCTTATCTCCCTAAGTCTCTTTCTATAACTACTAGGGTCATTAATTCTCAACTTATTAAGCTCATCGATTAATTCTCCAATATCCTCTTCCATTAAGACTAATAAATAATAGTGCTTAAATAAAAAGTTTTATAAATAATTCTTTCATTTCTTATTCTTTATTGTAAAGTTTTCCAAAAAATAAAAAATGACTACGCGTTCTCGCCTGAAATAGGAAAAAGTTTAAAAATAGAATTATAATTTGATTTGGTATGGGTAATGTGGTTGGGGATAAAGATTATCCCCGCAGAGGAAGTATGCAGTACTGGCCCAGGAAAAGGGCTAAGAGAGTTTATCCTAGAATTAAGAATTGGCCTTCAGTTGATGAAAATATTCCTAAAGGTTTTGCTGGATACAAGATAGGAATGACTCATATAATGGCTATTGATAATATTAAGTATTCACCGACAAAAGGGCAGGAGATTCAAATCCCTGTAACAATCATTGAATGCCCTCCTCTTTCTGTTTTCTCTCTTCGTTTTTACAAAAAAACTCCTTATGGTCAAAAAATAATTGCTCAAATAAATGCTGATTCTTACAATGAAAATCTTAAAAGAAAAATAGTATTGGGTAAAAAGAGTAAGAAGTCAAAAATTAATAAAAAAGATGTTCTTGAAAAAAAAGAGAGTATATCAAAAATAAACTTAATAGTTCATACTCATCCTTCAAAAACATGTCTTAATAAGAAAAAACCAGAAGTTTTTGAAATTAATATTGGAGGAGAAAAAGAAGAAGCAATTAATAAAGCATTTGAATTATTAGGTAAAGACATAAATATTAATGATGTTTTTTCAGAAGGAGAACAAATAGATGTTTTTGGAGTAACAAAAGGAAAAGGATTCCAGGGAAGCGTGAAACGTTTCGGAGTGAAGATAGGCAGTCACAAGGCAGAAAAAGTTAAGAGAAAAGCAGCATCACTTGGTCCTGTTAAACCAAGAAAAGTACTTCATACTGTTCCACAATATGGGCAGACGGGATTCCATACTAGAGTGGATTATAATAAGTGGTTGATGAAAATAGTTGATAATCCTGATGAATTAAAAATAAAAGGAGGATATCTTAATTATGGACAACCAAAAAACAAAGTTATTCTGCTCAAAGGCTCTGTTCCGGGTCCTAGAAAAAGATTAATCTGTTTAAGAAAAAGCATAAGGCCTAATAAGAAAATACCTGAAAAACCACCTGAAATAGTTTATATTAGCAAGAGTTCAAAACAAGGTAATTAAAATAATGAAAGCAAAAATAATAAATCTAAAAGGAAAGGAAAAGAAAAAGATAGATATGCCTGTCCAGTTCACAGAATCTTACCGTCCTGATTTAATAAAGAGAGCGTTTAATGCTAACCAGTCAAAGAATTATAAGAATCACGGTACAGACAAGCTCGCTGGATTAAGAAAATCTTCAGATATGAGTAAGAGAAGAAGAAAATATCGTGGAGTTTATGGAAGAGGAAGGAACAGGACGCCAAGAAAAGTGATGAGCAGGAAAGGTGGAAGATTTAATTATCAGGGTGCTTTTGCTCCCCACGCAAAAGGAGGAAGAGCAGCACATCCTCCCAGAACTGAGAAGAATATAGTCAAGAAAATTAATGATAAGGAGAGAAAAAAAGCAATAAGGAGTGCAATATCATCTGCAGATAATGTTTTTGTTGAAGAAAAAATTGATGAATTAAAAAAACTGAGGGATGTTAAAAAATTATTATTATCAACAGGATTAAGTAAGTACTTGAATTCAAATAAGAGGATTCGTTCAGGCAGGGGAAAAATGAGGGGAAGAAAATACAAAAAAAATAAAGGAATACTTTTTGTTACTGTAAAATATTCAAATCTTTTCAAATCCTGCAGGAATCTTCCAGGTTCAGATATTATTAATGTAAGAAATTTGAATGTTTCACTTCTTGCTCCTGGAGGGATTTCAGGAAGAAAATCAATATGGAGTGAAAAGGCTGTTAAAAAAATGAAGGAGGAAAAATTATTTTTATGAAAAAAGTAATAAAATATCCTCTCACAACAGAGAAGACTGTGAGATTAATGGAGTCAAAGAATAAGATAGTTTTCATAGTTAATAATAAGAGTAATAAAAAAGATGTTAAGAACTCCTTCGAAAAATTATTTAATGCAAAAGTAGAAAAAGTTAATATTCATAATCAAAAAGGAAAAAAAATAGCTATAATCTCTCTGCATCCTGATTTTGATGCAATGGATATAGCAACACAACTAGGTATGTTATGACAAAACGTTTAATACAGCAAAGAAGAGGAAAAGGAGGGCCTGTGTTCAGGTCTTTAAAACACAGGTTTAAGGGAGCGGCAGATCTCAGAAAATTTGATGAAATTGAAAGAAAAGGAGTTGTTAAGGGAGTTGTGAAAGACTTATATCATGATTCCGGTAAAACAGCACCATGTATTACAGTAGTTTTTGAAAATAGGGATATTGTTTCATACCAGGCTCCTTTAGGTATTAAAGTTGGAGATGTTGTAGAATCAGGCAGTAAAGCAAGTATGAGTAAAGGAAGCATTCTTCCTGTAAAAAATATTAAGGAAGGAACAAGAGTTTATTGTGTTGAAAAAAATCCGGGAAGAGGTCCGAAGTTTGCACGTTCTGCAGGCAATACTGCAAGAATAATAGCTCATGAAGATGATGGAGTTGTAGTCCAGCTGCCGAGTAAGAAAAGAATTAAACTAAACAATAATTGTCGCGCTATTGTAGGAAAAGTTGCTGGAGGAGGAGCAAAAGAAAAACCTTTTGTTAGAGCAGGGAAGAAACATTTCGCCCGAAAAGCAAGAGGAAAGAAACATCCGAGAGTTGTTGGAGCAGCAATGAATGCTGTAGACCATCCTCATGGTGGTGGACAGAGAAGAAATAAGAAGAGAAAATCTGTTTCGAGACACGCATCACCAGGTTCAAAAACAGGAAGTATAAGTCCTAAAAAAACAGGTAAAAAGAGATGATTGAAAAATGATTAAAAAAAGAGTTTTTAAATTCAAAGGAAAAACACTTGATGAATTGAAAGAAATGAGTGTTGAGGAATTGTCAAAACTTTTCAACGCAAGAATAAGAAGAAGCTTAAAAAGAGGATTTACTAAAGAGCAGAAAATTCTTCTTGAAAAAGTGAATAAAGGGGGAGAAAAGTTAATAAAAACTCATGCTCGTAACATGGTAATACTGCCTAAAATGGTTGGATTATTGTTTGGTGTTCATAATGGAAAAGAATTCGTAAAATTAAAAATAAAGCCTGCAATGATAGGGCATTTTCTTGGAGAATTTGTTCTTACAAGAAAAGAAGTTGATCACACTACTCCAGGTCCTGGATCTAAGAGTCCGAAGGTGATAAGACTTGAGTGAAGATAAAGAAGCTTTTGTGAAAGGAACTATTAATGCAAGTTTGAAACACTGCGTTAATATAGGGCGTTTTGTTAAAGGCAAAAAATTGATTAAGATGATTAATTACTTGAATAATGTTATGAAGAAAAAAAATCCAATACCCTTTAAGACATTTAATGATAAAATATCACATAAGAAAGGGATGGGGCCAGGAAAATATCCTATTAAAGCATCAGAAGAAGTTATAAAATTATTAAAAAGTGTTAAGAGTAATGCTGATAGTATGGGGATGGATGAAGATAAATTAGTAATAAAGACTTTTATTCCTAACAGGGTTTTTTCAAAAGAATCAAGAAGCAAATACAGAAGAGGAAAATATACTTATTTGAATATAGGGGTTGTTGAAAAAAATGATTGAAAGAAAATTTATCAAGGAAAAAGTGAATGATTATAAAATCAGAGAATTTATAAAATCTTTTTTTGAAGGAAAAGGATTTTCTCACTGTTCAATACAGAAAACTCCTCTGGGGGAAAAAATAATAATTTATACTTCAAAACCAGGACTTGTTGTCGGAAGAGGAGGTAAGAATATAAAAGATATTGTTAAAGAATTAAAATCAGAATTTGATCTTCAGTCACCAAGAATAGAGGTTCAGGAAGTTGAAGAACCTTATCTTGATCCAAAAATAGTTGCTGAAAAAATTGCGTATTTATTAACTCGTATTGGTCCAACAAAGTTCAAGTACATAGGTCACTCAACTATTGAAAAAGTAATGAGTGCAGGAGCAATGGGTGTTGAGATATGGATGAATGGAAGAATTCCAGGAAAACGTTCAAAGAGATGGCACTTTACAGAAGGTTATGTTCCTAAATGCGGGGGGCCTGCAGATTACTTGGTTAAAAAAGGATATTCTGAAGCCCAGCTTTATAAATCTGGTATGGCGGGAGTTACTGTAAGAATACTTCCTCCTGGAAGCACGATGCCTGACGAGATTGAAATAAAAGAGCAGGAGGAAGAGAAAAAAGAAGTAAAGAAAACCGAGAAGAATGCGAAAGTTGTTGAAGAGAAAACAGTTAGTGAGAAAGCTGAAAAAGTTGAAGAAGCTATTGAAGAAAGCAAGAAAACTAAGAATAAGTCTGAAAAAAAGAAGAAATCACTAAGTAAGAAAACTGATGAAGTGAAAAATGTTAAGAAGATTAGGAAGGAGAAGAAGCCTGTTGAAGAAATCAGGAAGGAAGAGAAACCAGTAAAAGAGATTAGGGAAGATGAGAAAAAATATTCTGAAATGAATGCTCGTCCTTTGATTAAGAAGGTTAAGGAAGGGGATGTTGATAAGAAAGTTATGAAAAAATTGTTGAGTGAGGATGATAGGAAGACTGTTAAGAACGCAGTTAAAAAAGAATTATATGGAGATGCTTACAAATATTTTGATAAAAATGCTCGTCCAATAATAGAAGCAGTTAGTGAAGGAGAATTAAGTAAGAAAGAATTGAAGAAATTATTAGAACACGAAAAAAAGAATAAGAATCGTAAGACAGTTATTGAAGCAATTAAGGAAGAGGTTGAGAAAGAATGAGTATAATCAGAACTAATAAATTGAAAAGAATGGAATCAGATGAGTTGAAAGAGAAAATAAATGAATTTGAGAAAGAATTAATTAATATTCGTGGAAAAATAAGTTCAAAAGTTAGTCCCGAGAGTCCGGGGAGAGTTAAAGAATTAAGAAGAACTATAGCTCGAATTAAAACAATTTTAAATTTAAGAGGTGAAAAATACTAAAATGGATGTGTGTCCAAAATGTGGTCTTCCTAAAGATTTATGCGCTTGTGAGACGATGGCGAAAGAAGAGCAGAAAATCATTGTCAAAAGCGAAAGAAGAAGATATGGAAAAAAAGTTACTATAATACAAGGCATAAGTGATGAAACAATTGATGTTGATGAATTAATCAGTAAATTAAAACAAAAACTTGCTTGTGGAGGAACAGTGAAAGATAATGTTATAGAATTACAGGGAAACCATAAGAATAGGATTAAAAAAATACTAAGAGAGCAGGGGTTTGCTGCAGAATCAATAGAGATAGAATGATAACAAAAAAAAACATACTAAACCATGAGTTGATAGGATTGAAAGTTATGATTGAAGAAAAAAAATATGAAGGAAGAGTAGTTGATGAAACAAAGAATAGTTTAGTTGTAAAAACAAATAATGGTACAAAAAGATTGATTAAGGAAAACAATGTTTTTGTTTTTGAACTTCCAAAAGGAGAAAGAGTAAGAGTATACGGCAATATAATCAAGTACAGGCCATGGGATAGGTTGAAAAAAAAAATAAAGGTGAAGAATAGATGGCAAAAGATATTGGGATAGAAGGAATAAGTATTCCTAAAAAAGAATGTAAAGATAATAATTGTCCTTTTCACGGAAAACTTAGTGTAAGGGGAAGAAAATTTTCAGGAAAAGTAATATCTGACAAGATGGATAAGACAGTTATTGTTGAATTCAAGAGAATATACAAAATTCCAAAGTATGAACGTTTTGCTAAAGCAAAAACAAAACTTTACGCTCATAATCCTGAATGCATAAATGCCAAGACAGGAGATATAGTTACAATAATGGAGACTCGTCCAATTTCAAAAACCAAAAAGTTTGTAGTAATCAATAAGGAGGAGAAGAAATGAAGCCTGTGAAATCACGCATAACAAGAGGACTTAATGTAGGTGCAAAACTTAAAGTAGCGGATAATTCAGGTGCGAGAATAGTTGAAGTCATTAATGTAAGAGGATATAAAGGTGTTAAAGGAAGAATATCAGAAGCAGGAGTGGGGGATGTTATAGTTGTAAGCGTGAAGAAAGGCTCCCAGGATATGAGGAAAAAAGTAGTTGATGCGGTTTTAATAAGGCAGAGAAGACCTTATAGAAGAAAAGATGGAACAAGAATATTTTTTGAAGATAATGCTTGTATAATACTGAAGAATTTAGAGGGAGAGCCTAAAGGGACTGTTATAAAAGGTCCTGTAGCCCGTGAAGTTGTTGAACGCTTCTCAAAAGTAGGAAAAATTTGTAGTATAGTGGTGTAAAAAATGAGTAAGAAATTTTCAAAATCATGGAAGAGTAGTAAAAATCCTAAAAAGCAGAGGAAGTTTTTAAGAAATGCTCCATATCATATAAGGAGAAAAATCATGAAATGCAGTCTTTCACCTTCACTTAGGAAAAAATACAATGTAAGGAGATTGAGAGTGAGGACGGGTGATACAGGAAAAATTTTAAGAGGAAAATTTAAGGGAATAAAGGAAAAGATTAATAAAGTGGATGTTAAGAATTATAAATTATATTTTGATAATATTGTTTTTGAAAAAAAAGACGGTACAAAAGTACCTGTAGGGATTCATTTTTCAAATGTTCAGATTTGGGATCTTAATTTAGATGATAAAAAAAGAATCGCTTCATTAAATAAAAAAATGGAAAAAAAGGTGAAATAAAATGCATCAGAAATTATTAAACGCTCCGAAAAGTTGGAAAGTATCTAGGAAGAAGAATAAGTTTTCACAAAAAATTAATCCTGGACCACATTCAAAAGAATTAGCAATATCTCCTGTTATTATATTAAGAGATTATTTAGGTGTTGCTGATACAAAAAAAGAATGTAAAAAAATTCTTCATAAAAAATTATTTTTTGTTGATAAAAAACCAATATCAAAAACAAGATATGCAATAGGATTATTTGATGTAGTATCTATTCCTGAACATAAAATCTTTTACAGATTAAGTCTTGATAATAAAGGAAAATTAAGTCTTATAGAAATAAGTAAAAAAGAAGCAGAGTATAAACCATTAAAAATAAATAAGAAAACAAGAATAAAGAATAAGCAGATACAACTCAATTGTAGTTCTGGAAGAAATATAATTGTTAAGAAAGATGTTTATAAAACAGGAGATACTGTAATGTATGATTTGTCGAAGAACAAGATTAAGAATCATATAAAATCAAGTCCTGGAAAATTAGTATTTATTACCAGAGGAAAACATGCAGGAACAATAGCGAATGTTAAAAAGTTTAAAATAGTTAAAGGCTCAATGCCTGACAGAGTTGTACTAACAAGTAAAAAAGGAAAATCATTCGAGACATTAGAAGATTATATATTTGTAATAGGTGATAAGAAACCAGAATTTAAGGTTGTATGAAAATGAATGTGATGAGAAAAATAAGATTTGAAAAACTTGTACTTAATATTGGTGTAGGTGAGCCTGGGGACAAACTGGAGGAAGCGTATAATTTGTTGAAGAAAATCTCCGGAGCTAAACCAGTTAAGATTACATCAAAAAATAGGGTTCCTACATGGGGGGTTAGGCCTGGAGTTGAGATAGGAGTTAAAGTAACTTTGAGAGATGAAGAAAAAATTAAAGAATTATTGAAAAATCTTCTTACAGCAGTGGAAGGAGAGATGAAAAAATCATGTTTTGATAACAGGGGCAATATTAGTTTTGGAATAGATGAGTATATTCATATACCTGGATTAAAATATGATCCAAAAATACCTTTATTCGGATTAAATGTTTGTATAACTTTGGAAAGGAAAGGTTACAGGATTAGGAGAAGAAGACTTAATAAAAAGAAAATACCTTCAAATCAAGTAATTAATAAAGAAGAAAGTATAAAATTTATTAAATCAAATTATGGAGTTGAAATAAGATGACTGCAAAAGACTGGCGTAAAATGTTTGAATCAATTAAGCATAAAAAAGCTGAACGGGAAAAAATGCTTAAATTCAATAAACCAAAAGAGAGAAAATATGGCAGAGGAACAAGACACTGCATAATATGTCACAGGACTAAGGGAATTATAAGAAGATATGGTTTAAATATGTGCAGGCAATGTTTTCGTGACTTGGCAGAAAAATTGGGGTTTAAAAAATATAATTGAGGTGAAAAAAAATTGAGACATGACTTATTGGCGGATGCATTATCAAACATTAATAATGCAGAGAATATAGGGAAGAGAAATTGTTTTGTTAGACCAACCTCAAAATTTGTTCGCAGAATAATTAAACTATTAAAAAAAGAAGGATATGTTGGAGAATATGAGTACATAGATAATAAGAGGGGCGGAATACTTAAGATAAGATTATTAGGAAAAATTAATAAGACGGGTTCAGTTAAACCAAGATTCAATGCTAAAAAAGATGAAATAGAAAAATTTGAGAAAAGATATCTTCCTGCAAAAGATTTTGGGTTTTTAATAATATCAACACCTAAAGGATTAATGACTCATTTTGAAGCGAAACAAAAAGGATTAGGAGGAAAAATAATAGCATACGTGTACTAAAATGAAGGAGATTATTGAAGTGCCTGAAGGGGTAAACGCGAAAATTGAAGGTAAGAAAATAATTATTTCAAAAGGAGATGTTGTTAATCAGAAAACTCTTTTCCACCCATTAATAAAAACTAGTATAAAAGAAAATAAGATTATTCTCGAATCAGATAAGGAAAATAGAAAAATATTACAATTATTAAATACTTTTAAAGCACATATTAATAATATGATAAGGGGAGTTCAGAAACCATTTGTTTATGAACTAAAAATATGTGCATCACACTTTCCAATTAATGTTGAAATAAACGATGATACTATATTGATAAAGAATTTTTTAGGAGAGAAAGTCCCGCGTAAATCCAGAATTTATGGAAATACAAAAGTAAAAGTTGAAAATGAAGATATAATAATCTCTTCTTCAAGTATTGAGGAGGCTGGACAAACAGCAGCAGGGATTGAAATGGCTACAAAAGTGAAAGAACGTGATAGAAGAATATTCCAGGATGGTATATACATAACAAAGAAAGGTGGTAAAGAATGAGTGATTTGAAAGAAGTTAAGAAAAAAATAAAATCGAAAAAACCTAAATTCAGACGTCAGGAAGCTCACAGGAAAAAACTTCCTGATAATTGGAGGCGTCCTAAAGGACACCATTCTAAAGTCAGGATTAGGAGAAAATGGAAGCCGAAAAGACCTAATGTTGGTTACAGGACGCCTAAAGAATTAAGAGGGTGTGATCGTTCAGGTAAAGAAATAATTCATATTAATAATTTAGAAGATGCTGAAAACTTAAGGAAAGATGCAGTATATATAGTTAATGGTAAACTGGGATTAAGAAAAAAAGCAATTCTTGCTGAAAAAGTTATGGGTAAAGAACACTTTTTTAAGAATTTTAATCCAGAAGAAGTGCTTAACAAAGTCAAGGAAATGAAAGAAAAGAAGAAGGAGAAAGAGAAGAAAGAGAAAGAAAAGAAAAAACTGAAGAAGAAATTGAGTAAGAAGCCTAAGAAGAAATTGAGTAAGAAGCCTAAGAAGAAATCGAGTAAGAAGCCTAAGAAGAAATCGAGTAAGAAGCCTAAGAAGAAATCGAGTAAG
>CAYWEY010000013.1:0-5115 GCA_964457955.1 Candidatus Woesearchaeota archaeon | reverse complement strand
AAGCCTAAGAAGAAATCGAAGAAACAGAAGAAAAAGATTAAGAAGGAAAAATTGGAGAAATACTATGATATGAATGCTCGTCCTTTGATTGAAAAAATAAATAAAGGAGAACTAAATAAAAAAGAATTAAAGAAACTGTTAGAGCATGAGAAAAAGAATAAGAACCGCAAAACTGTGGTTAAAGCAATTCAGAATAGGGGTTGAAAAATATGGATTTAAAAAAGCAGAAAAAATTAGCATCACGAACACTAGGTGTTGGTGAAGGAAGGATTAAGATGAATCCTGGAAAGATAGAAACTATTAAAGAAGTTATAACAAGAGCAGATCTTCGTTCAATAATTGGTACAGCTATAATAGTTAAGAAGAAGAAAGGTACGAGCAGGGTCAGAGCAAGAAAACTTCATGAGAAGAGAAAGAAAGGAAGAAGACGAGGACCTGGAAGAAAGAAGGGGGGAAAATATTCAAGAAAGTCAAGAAAAGATATATGGATGTCAAAAGTAAGGGTTCAGAGAAAGTTTTTGAAAAACCTGAAAAAGAAAGAAAAAATAGATACAAGAACTTATCGTAAATTATACAATATGATTAAGGGAGGATTTTTCAGAAGCAAATCCCATCTTAAACTTTATATTAAAAAAATGGAGAGTAAATAAATATGGCAAGAGGACCGAATTATTCACTAAAATATAGGAGAAGAAGACTTGAGAAGACTGATTATACTCAACGCTTGGGATTAATAAAGTCAGGACTATACAGATTAGTTGTTCGTAAAACAAATAACAGAATAATTGCTCAAGTTGTTAAGTTCAAAAAAGGAGGAGATGTAAATGTGTTCACGGTTGATTCAACAAAATTAAGAGAATACGATTATGAACATAATAGTTTTAAGAATATTCCTGCAGCTTACTTGACTGGTTATTTGGCGGGAAAGAAGTCATTAAAAAAAGGGATTAAGAAAGCAGTTCTTGACATAGGAGTTAATGTATCGACTAAGGGAAACAGAATATATTCTGTTTTAAAAGGAGCTCTTGATGCAGGATTAAGCATTCCTCATAATGAAAAAATTCTTCCAAGCAGTGAAAGAATTCATGGGAAGCATATTAAGGGTTTTAGCATAAAAATTGATAAAATTATTGAAAATATTAATAAAAAGGTGGGTAAAAAATGAAAAAAACTAATAAAAGAGAAGAGAAAGAATGGATTCCTAGAACAGAATTAGGTAAAAAAGTTATAGAAGGAAAAATAATGGATATTGAGAAAATAGTTGACAGGAATATTAAGATTAAAGAATCAGAAATAGTTGATAAATTAGTGCCTAATCTTGACAGTGATTTATTGCTTATAGGACAGGCTAAAGGAAAGTTTGGCGGAGGACAGAGAAGAGTTTTTAGAGTAACTCAGAAAACAACATCTGAAGGTCACAGAACAAAGTTTTATGCTATGGGTATTGTAGGAAATCATAATGGTATTATTGGCTTAGGTGAAGGAAGTGCAGGAGAGACAGTTCCTGCAAGAGATAAATCATTCAGGAATTCAAAAATGAACATAATTAAGATAAAAAGAGGATGTGGTAGTTGGGAATGCGGATGCGGCGAACCTCATAGTATTCCTTTTAAAGTCAGAGGAAAGTATTCGAGCGCAGTTATTGAATTGCTTCCTGCTCCTAAAGGAATAGGGTTGTGTGTTGGTGATGAATGTAAAAAAATGCTTCGAATGGCAGGAATAAGAGATGTATGGAGTAAAACTTATGGTCAGACACAGACAAGGGTTAACCTGATGAAGGCTTGTTTTGAAGCTTTAAAAAAATTATCTGCTTACAGGCTTAATAAGAAGTATGCTGAAAACGTTAATATTGTTGACGGGATGGTTGAGGAATGATAGCAGTTATTCGTTTAAGAGGAGTTCAGAATATTAAGGAGAAGATAGTGAATACTTTTAAGCTCTTAAGATTAAATAAGAGCAATCATTGTATTATTCTTCCTGAAGAACCTGTTTATATTGGGATGCTGAAAAAAATTAATGATTTCTCAACATACGGTAAAGTAAGTGAAAGAGTTTTGAAGAAATTATTAGAATTGAGATTAAGAAGAAAAGACGGTAAAAAAGTAAGTTCTGAATTAATTAATAAAGTAATAAAAGCCATTAATTCAGGTAAATTGATGAAAGATGTTGAGGAAGTAGTTCCTTATTTAAGACTCCATCCTCCAAGAAAAGGATTTAAAGGTGTGAAAAAGCATGTCAGGCAGGGAGGGAGTCTTGGAAAGAGGGATTCAATTGATGATTTACTGGAGAAGATGATGTAGTTATGGTAGTTAAACATTCTAAGAAATCAAGAAAGAAAAGAGGCAATTATAAGCGCTCCGGACTTAGACGCAGGGGTAGTGGAAACAGAGGAGGAGTTGGCAGAGCAGGTTCTGGAAAACGTGGAAAACAGAAAAAAACCAAATTTATAATGGAGAAAAGAAAGAAAGGATTTAAATCAATTTATGAAGATAAAAAAACTATTAATATTGGTTATTTGAATGATAAAGTTAATGATTTTTTGAAGGAAGGAATAATTAAGAAAGAGAAAAACGCTTTTATTATTAATGCTGATTCATTAGGTTTTGAGAAAATTCTGGGGAGGGGAAGAGTTGATAAGAAAATAATTATTAAAGCAGAATCTTTTTCTAAAAAAGCTGTAAGTAAGATTGAAAAGGCCGGCGGAGAAGCAGTAGTGTTGAAAAAATGAGTTTTGCTGATTTATTGAATAGTATTCCGGAAGTTAAAAAACCTAAAAAGAGAATAGGGTTTAATACAAAAATTATTTTCACATTAGTCGCTCTTTCTCTGTATTTTTGTTTATCATCAATTCCTTTGTATGGATTATCACCTGATTATGTTTCAAAATTTGAAACTCTTAGTATATTGCTTGCAGCAAAATTCGGTAGTTTGTTAAGTCTTGGTATAGGTCCTATTGTTAGTGGGAGTATTGTTTTGCAGTTATTAATTAGTTCTGAAATTATTGAAATAAACACGAATACTCATGAAGGAAGACAATTTTATCAGGGACTCCAGAAAGTGGTGAATATACTTTTCATAGTTTTTGAAAACTCTCTTTATGTTCTCAGCGGGGCCCTTCCTCCTGCAACACCAACTCTTTTCAACCAATTTCTTATTATAGGACAGTTAATTATTGCAAGTCTTTTAATAATGTTTTTTGACCAGTTAATGAATAATTATGGATTTGGAAGTGGAATATCCTTGTTTATTGCAGCAGGTGTTTCTAAGGAGATATTTTTTCAAGTTTTTTCTCCAATAAAGAATGATAGTGGTTATTATGTGGGAAGATTATTCACTATTATTCAATTATTGATTGAAGGAAATCCGGGCGGAGCAGTATGGCCGTTAATGAGTATTATTTCGACAGTACTTGTTTTTGTTATAGCTATTTATGCCCAATCTATTAAAGTGAATATTCCTTTAACTATGGGGAGAGTGAGGGGTTATAATATTAAGTGGCCCATAAAGTTTATTTACACTAGTGTCATGCCCGTAATATTTACGGCCAGTTTACTAAGTATTATGCAAATGTTTGGTTTATTCCTGTTTAATATGGATATGCCTATACTGGGTACTTTTAATAGTCAGCAGCAGCCAATAAGTGGTTTTGTAAGCTGGCTTAACTTCCCTGATATTTATAACATAATAAATGAGGGTGTGGGATACTACCTTCCTCAACTAATTGTTTATCCACTTTTCATGATTCTAGGATGTATAGGTTTTAGTGTTATGTGGACTTATATGGGTAATCAGGATGCTGCTAGTGTTGCTGAACAAATATATTCCTCAGGATTGAGTATTCCTGGTTTTAGAAGAGACAAGAGAGTTTTGGAGAGAATGCTTTCAAGATATATTAATCCTCTTACAGTGCTTGGAGGAATAACTGTTGGACTTGTTGCAGTAATTGCTGACTTATTAGGCGCGTTGAGCAGGGGGACAGGAATATTATTAACTGTTATGATTTTATATAAGATGTATGAGAAAATAGCTCAATCATCATTAGAAGAGTCAAACCCTCTTATAAAAAAGTTTTTAGGTGTATAAAAAAAATGTATGGAATATCATGGTTAAGTCCCTCAGTATTTGTTGTTTTCGTAGCTTTTTTTACGAGTATGGTTTCTCAAATAATATTTGCTTTTTTTACGGACAAAGAATTCATAAAGGATTCGAGAAAAGAGATTAAAAAATTGCAGAAGAAGCTTAAAAAAATGGATCCTTCTGAGGAGAAGTATTTGGAGGAGCAGTCAAAAATGCTTGATATTAATATGCAGTTAATGACTCATACTATGAAACCGACAATGATAACAATGCTTCCTTTTTTAGGAATTTTTATTTATGTAAGAAGTGTTATACCAAAAGGTCCTCTTGTAACTCTGCCTTTATCAATTCCTCTTATTGGGGATTCTCTTGGGTTTGTAGGGATTTATTTTATAAGTTCTTTGTTTTTTTCATCAATAATAAGAAAAGTTTTACGCAGGTGATAAAATAGTTTATGGGAAACAAAAATAAGGGTAAAAAATACTGTTCTATTTGCAGGACAGAACTGAGTGGAATGCCATTAAAAAAAGTCAAGAATAAGAGTTTGAGGAAACCAAACCGTCCTTATGGCGGAGAATTATGCTCAGAATGTTTTAGAAATAAGATAAGGGAAAAAATATATGGGAGAGGTGTGAATAAATAATATGATTCAGGTTGGAAGAGTTTGTTATAAAACAGCAGGAAGAGATGCTGGCAAACAAGGTGTTATTATTAAAATAGTTGATGACAATTATGTGTTAATTGATGGGGAAGTAAGAAGAAAAAAATGTAATATTAAACATTTGGAATTAGTTCCTATCGTATTAGATATTAAGGAAAATGCAGTAACTAAAACAGTGCTTAAAGTTATGAAAGAACATAATATTATAGAGAATATTCCGGAAGAAAAACTAAAGCCTAAGAAGAAGAAGGTGAAGAAGTCTAAGCCTAAGAAGAAGAAGGTGAAGAAGTCTAAGCCTAAGAAGAAGAAGGTGAAGAAGTCTAAGCCTAAGAAGAAGAAGGTGAAGAAGTCTAAGCCTAAGAAGAAGAAGGTGAAGA
>CAYWEY010000012.1:0-37912 GCA_964457955.1 Candidatus Woesearchaeota archaeon | reverse complement strand
AAAAAAAATATAAATATTCAAAACATTACTTAAGATTAAGAAAATGTTTGAAAAACTCGAAAAAAAAATAAATAAAAAAATAAATGTTAAAGCTGAGGTTGTTGGATTCATTTCAGTTGTATTATTATTTCTTTCTATCTTTGTAGGAACTTTAAGTGCAGTAACATACAAATACGTGTTCTTGTTCTGGTTACTAATAGAAGCATTACTAGCATACGTTGGAGGATTAATAGCAGGCTATTGTTACTTCTCAATGTATCATCTTAAGTTTAAGAAAAGATAATAATTTTTTGAAACTGGACTCACAGGGATTATTTCCGTAATTCTTGGCAAGATGAATAATATTCTTCCTTTCCAAACCATGTCTGTCCATAATATAATTAACAAACTGGGTTACGTTATGCACTTTATTTGACTCAACACTTTTTTCAAAATCAATCATTCCAACTTTTTCATCACTCACTATTACATGCTTGTAAGGATTATTCATCTCACTCTGATTAATTCCTTTCTTATCAAGAATTCTGCAAATACTTAATGTTTTTATAAAAACTTCATAATCATCAACATCTCCCAACCCCACTCCCTTAATATAACTCATAGTTAAAAACCTTAAATCAGGATAATATTTCATAATCTTGGGGAAGCAATCATAGTCTGACAACTTATTCAAAAAATAGAATTCTCTTCTAACAACGTTTTCAGCACTAATATCATCACGCTCAATCTTAGCAACATCTCTATCATCCAATAAGTAAACAACACTTCGCTTACCTTTAGCGAGGTAATCAACACTATTATAATCTTGATTCAGGATTCTAATTATTTCATTCTTTCTTTCTTCTTTTATCATAAATTATATAAATAAAAAAATTTTTTTATTTAAAAAGATGAGTGTTTTATACGTATGGGATTTTCATGGTACACTTGAAGAAGGAACTATTAAACAAGCAGAATATGTAACTAATAAAATTCGTAGAGAAAACAATTTGTCAATTCTTAATAAAGAAGACTTATACTTTCTTTTCGGAGAACACTGGTTATTATGGTTCAAATACAAAGAAGAAATTAGTAATGAATATGCAGAAAAAATGTATAATTCCGCTCAAAAACTTGCATTAAATACAATTAAAACTTTCATAAATCCAAAAGCATATGCTGGTGAAGTCCTGAAAAATATTAAAAAAAATAATGGAGTGAATATTGTTGTTTCAAACACAAAACTTGAAAAACTGTATGAATATACAGAGCATACAGGACTCACAGAATATTTTGATTATTTTATTGGAAATAATGATATTAATATTCATGAAGAAAGAGTTGAGGATTACAAGTATAAAAAAGTAAAAAATTATTTAGATAACCATGTTTTTGAAAAAATTGTTTGTATTGGAGACCAGGAGACGGATATACTATTAGGGAAAAAACTGAACAAAATAATCCCTACAATTACTTACAGGATTTATGATCATGAAAAACCTGAAACTACTGAAGCAGATTATATTATTAATGATTTAAGAAAAATATTATAAAAACAAGATTTATTCTTAACCAATATGATTCTAGGAATCAAGTCAAGATGGAACGAATTAACAAAAGAAATCTTTAATATTTCAAAACATGTTGAGCTTCATCAAAACTTAGAGGATATTAATGAATTATTTGATAAACAGTCCAGTTTTTTAAAAAAACATGACAAAATATTCCACATTCATCATCCTTTCAGGAATGAAGATAATAAGTATGTTTGTTTCTCAAAAGATTATAGAATAATCGAGAAATGTGTTGAATTAGGAGATATTATTAATGAAGGCAGATATCATTTAGTATGTCACCCACTTCATAGTTCTGAAAAAATAATCAGTAATGCAAAAAAACTTTTGAATAAATCAAAAAAAGTAATTATTTGCTTTGAAAACCTTTCTCACTCTTATTACGACTTCACACGAGCAGGTGAGTTCATAAAATTGTTTGAAAAAATAGATGACGAGCGTGTCAAACTATGTCTTGACATATGTCATACTTATCTTGTTTCAAATAATGTTTTTGATAATATGATGAATAAATTATCTGATAAAATCTGCCACGTTCATGTTGCAGGAGTAGGTAAGAAAAAAGAACACGGTGTTCAGATAAGAACAGGAATAATAAACTGGAAGCACGTTTTTAAAAAATTAAGAGAATTGAAAAAAGATACTGTCATAATACCTGAAATAACAAACGGGCACTTAAATCATCATAAAAATATGATAAAAGCACATAATATTATAAAAAAAAATCTTTTCTAGACCTAATACTGTTTTGCCCATAAGACTACGTATTTTGCTTTCTTTTTACAGAAAGCACAACTATCATTGAACAGTTCTTCACCAAAAGGCATATTCACACTCTTAGCTCCTAATTCTTTCTTCAACCCATCCTGATGTGAATCATCACCACACCAGCAACTCTTTGCAACAAAACCATTATTTATAGCATCATAAAGTTCTTTTTTATTATTAACTTTCTTAATCTTACTCATCATAACTTCTTCTGCCTTAGCATATAATTCTTCATGAACTTCTTTCAGAAGTCTTAGAACATCCAAATTATTTAATTTAACAGGTTTTTTTTCACCTGTATTTCTCTTAACAATCACTACTTGCTGTTTCTTAATATCACGAGGACCTATCTCTATTCTTAAAGGCACTCCTTTCAACTCCCAGTGATTGAATTTCCATCCAGGACTCTTATCACTTTCATCCAAAAATACTCTTATATTCTTCAATGAATTCTCCAGTTTTCTTGCCTCATTTAATATTTTTTCTTTATTCTCTTCTTTATATATTGGAACAATAACTGCCTGGTATTTAGCTATTGCAGGAGGTAGAACTAGGCCTTTATCATCTCCATGAGCAATAATAGCAACACCAATACTCCTAGTGCTTATACCCCAACTAGCCTGCCAAGGATACTTCTCTTCCTCATTCTCATCTAAATAAGTTATATCAAATGCTTTCGCAAAACCCTGCCCAAGATTATGAGTTGTTCCTGCCTGAATAGTCTTTCCATTAGGGAGTATGCATTCAACACTATATGTTGAGTGAGCTCCTGCAAACTTCTCACTCTCTATCTTCCTGCCTTTAATTGATGGGACAGCATACAATTCTTCAAAAGTCTTCTCATACAAGTCTAGAACTTTAAAAACCTCCTTATCCACATCTTCTTTTGTACTATGAACAGTATGCCCTTCCTGCCATAAGAATTCTCTTGTTCTAAGAAAAGGAAAAGGATGTTTAAACTCCCATCTCACAATATTACACCACTGATTTACTTTTAAAGGCAGGTCTCGGTAGCTTCTTACCCATTTGCTGAAAGTATCATACATTACTGTTTCACTCGTGGGGCGTATAGCAAGTCTTTCATCAAATTCTGAACTACCTCCATGAGTAACCCATGCTACTTCGGGAGCAAAACCCTCTATATGCTCTTTCTCTTTCTTAATAACGCTTTCAGGTATGAAAAGAGGGAAATAAACATTATCAACACCTAATTTCTTAATCTTCTTATCAAAATTCTTCCTAACCTGCTCCCAAATAAAATAAGCCCACGGCCTGAAAACCATACAACCACTCACTTTTGAATGCTCAATAAGTTCAGCCTTCAGAACTACTTCACTAAACCATTCTCTAAAATCCTCTTTTTTGGATTTCATTCCTTCTTCTTCACTCATAATTGGTTAAAATCATTTTATTATTTATTAAATTTCTTAAAAAAATATTTAAATACTTTCAATGAATTAACTTATTTCATGAGAATAATGAATATTTTAACTTTTGCCATATTTCCTCTAACTATGTTTACTTTTTCAGTTTCATGTTTTAGTAAAGGAATGAATATTCTTGGAGTCATTATTCCACTAATTTCGGTTGGAGTAATAAGTTATTTTTATAAAGTAAGCGTATAAAAAGATAAAAGTTTTAAAAGATACTGAAAAATATTAATTTTAGAAAATGAAATTAGGTAAAGAATTTACTCTATCGCACTAATAATGCTTACTGAAGTGCTTGGATGGAGTCTTATACTTCCTTTTCTCCCTTACTATGCAAAAAAATTCGGAGCCTCACCATTAAATGTAGGATTATTATTATTATTATTATCATCATTCTCAGTATTTCAATTCATATCCTCACCAATAATAGGGAAATTAAGTGATAAATATGGCAGGAAACCTTTAATCTACATTGATAGGATTCTTAATACTGAGTTTTGCTAATTCTTTGTTAATGATATTCTTATCAAGAATAGTTGACGGATTATTAGGCAGCAATATGACCTTAAGCCGGGCTTACTTGAGCGATATAACAAAAGGGAAAGACAGAACCAAAAAATTCGGGTATATGGGAGTAATATTTGGAATCGGAATGTTTATTGGTCCTGCAGTAGGAGGATTTTTAGCAACTATTAGTTACAGAATCCCTCCCCTTATTTCTGCAGGAATGACTCTCTTAACATGTGTTTTCTTAAGAGAAACAGTTACTGACGGTTATAAAATAAAGATAAGATTCAATGATTTCTTTCCCATGAATATTTTTTTAAGAGGATTAAGAGAGCCTAAACTTAAGAAGACATTCATATAATTCGCTTGTTTTATAACTTCTTTCTCTATATTAACCTCAAACATGGGGTTGTTTGTTGACTACCAGTTAGGTTTTGGTCCTGAAGATGTAGGATTATTACTAATGCTTGTAGGTTTGTCAAGAATAATATTCCAATTACTCACTTTTCCTAAAATAGTTGATAGAGTTAATGAAAAAAAATAGGTATTATTAGCATGATTATCCTCATATTAGCAATGTTTGGTGTTTACTTAATAAATTCAAGAGCAGGAATGTATACAGTAATAATATTATTCTCAACAGGAGCTGGCTTGACAAGACCAATACTTGTAACCAGAGTGAGTAAAAAATCCGGAAAAAAACATACAGGAAAATTTATGGGAGTTCTTGACTCCTTATCAAGCATTTCAAGAATAATAACACCAATAATTGGGGGATTTATCATAAACAATTATTATCCTGGAATAATAGGAATAATATCAGGATTCTTAATGTTCATAGCATTACTGGTTGAACTAAAAATTTAAAAAAAGAATTTTTTTAATTATTATATTCTAATGACTAATTACAGAAAAAAATATAAAAAAATGCATAAAAAAATATGCGGTAAGTGCAAACCAAATAATAATGAAGTCCTTAACTGCTGTTTTAATGGTGTCGGACTTAACAGCAAGAAATTAGTTGATATTATGAGAAGAAAAAATAATTATCATATACCTATATTAAGGGATGGGAAAACTTATCCTCCCTGCCCCGCATTCCATCCAGGAAGTGGTTGTTTAATCCCTGAATACAGAAGCGAAGTATGCCGTTCTCACTACTGCTATAAATGGGATTATGCTGACAAAGAAATCGTTACTAAAGGATGTTTTGTTCAAAAAACAGAGGATGAATTAATAAAGCATGTTAAGAAAATTCATCCCCACGTAAAAAGCAAATACTTAATACTAACAAATCATGCTAGAAGAATAGGAAACATATTATCAGGAATTGACTTATTTATCGACGAAAAAAGTTCTTTTAATTTTATGAACAAGGATATTCTTGAAGAGAATGAAGCAGTAGTTACTAACACTTCATTAAGTGATTTTTTGAAAGATGAAGAATTGAATAATAAGTGGGATGAAATAAAACTTTTTGTTCTTAACCATTACTTGTTCGTGATAAATTAAATTTAAAAAAAAACACTTTTTTCACAAACTATTATGGGAAAAGTTTATGACTATATTACAAATAGTGAAGAAGTTCTTCACTTCTCCCTAATAGACCCGGACCCTGTGCGTCAGACACCAAGAGTTGCTGCATTAATGACAAAGTATGCGGAGAATGCAGGAACTAATGCAATAATGATAGGAGGTTCTACTGCTGTTAATCCAAAATATATTGATGATACAATCAGAATGATTAAGAAAGAAGTTAGTGTGCCCGTAATAATCTTTCCCGGAAACCCTGCACATATTTGCTCAAAAGCTGATGCATTACTTTATATGTCTATTCATAATTCAAAAAATCCTTTCTTCATAACAGGATTACAAGCCAGGACTATTAGGAAAGTGAAAGATTCAGGTCTTGAAACAATATCGATGGCTTACTTAATAATTGAGCCCGGAGGAACGGCAGGAAGAATCAGCAAAGCTGATTTGCTTCCGAGAAATAATCCTGAACTTACAGCAAATTATGCTTTATCTGCTGAAACATTCGGTTACAAAACCATTTATTTAGAGAGTGGAAGTAGTTCAAAACAAGGAATACCTGAAGAAGTTATTAAAAAAACTTCTGAAAAACTAAGCATTCCCTTAATTTATGGTGGAGGAGTAAATAATAAGAATGATGCCTTAAAAGCAGTTAATAATGGTGCAGACATAATAGTTATGAGTACTTTTTTAGAAGAAAAAATAATAAAAGATAAAGGAAGTTCATTAGAAGAAATAATTAATATTATTCATTAAGTTCTTCTTCAACTTCTTTTCTTCCTTCCTCTAACTCTTCTTCCTGCTCTTTATCTCTCTCAAGAAGCAGTGCTTGGAATTCTCCGACATGAGTCTTCTCTTCTTTAGCAATATCCATAAGAATAATTTTCAAATCCCTGTCATCCGTCATCGCCGCCATTTGTTCATAAAGATTAATAGCATCAAGTTCAGCAATTATTCCAGCACGAAGAATCTCCCTGTCCAAGTTTTTCTTACTTACTTTTTTAAGTTTTTTCGGAATATCTGATAACACTTTATTACACCTCCATTAATTATTATAAAGTTCATTAATCTCTTTAATAGTTGTTGCTTGTTCAGGACTCTTGTCTTTCCTGTACTTAATGAATCTCGGGAATCTTAATGCAAGTCCTTCTCCTGTTGTATGAGCAGGGCTTTTAGTTATTTCAGCCCCTTTCACTTCAACAACTATTTCTGGACTGAACCAGACGTCAGGTGTCATATCTTTTGTAATCTTCACTCTTGCAGGTTTATGATTAATCTTGTACTCTTCAAATTTTTCAGGAAGCTCATCTAATTCTTTGTCCGTGAATCCGCTTCCTAATTTACAGAAAGTTTCAAAACTGTCTTCTTCATCATTATATGAAGCGCACAGCAACGCTCCGTACGTTCCACCCCTCTTACCCTTGCCATGATAAGCACCAATTACTGTAAGGTCAAAAGTGTCCGCCATTTTTTTGTACTCTTTCTTCCATTTTATCCACAACCATC
Source organism: Candidatus Woesearchaeota archaeon (assembly GCA_964457955.1). Taxonomy (GTDB): domain Archaea; phylum Nanobdellota; class Nanobdellia; order Tiddalikarchaeales; family Tiddalikarchaeaceae; genus CAYWEY01. The sequence continues at coordinate 30,615 of CAYWEY010000012.1, read as the reverse complement.
CTCTCTTACCTGGTTTATAAACAGACTTTTTTGAACAACTCTTTGCTATCATTCCTTCAGCACCGCGAGAAATGCACTTATTGAAGAAGTCTTCAACACAGCCCAAATTCTTGCAGTATTTCTGATTAACTTCTGATATTCCTTTAGTGCGGAAACTTACTGCTTCCTTAACTTTTTCATGTCTTTCAGGATAAGTTTTGCTTAATAAAGAACTGCTGTTAATATAAATTATGTCAAAAACAAAATATTCTGCAGGTATTTTTTCAGCATATTTTTCAACTTTATATTTTCTTCTTCTTTTCATTAATTTCTGGAAAGGCATTAAATTCTTGTCTTCATCAACAGCAACAACTTCGCCATCCAACACACAATTATCGCATTTAACACTGTTCTTCACTGCTTCAACAATATCAGGAAACTGGTTAGTCACATCCTTCAAACGCCTGCTGAAAAGAACAACCTTGTCACCATCATAATGTGCCTGAACTCTCTGGCCGTCATACTTCTCCTCACATGATATTTTTCCAGGAATCTTTTCTTTAATTGTATCCAATTCTTTGGTTCTCTGAGCAAGCATTGACTGTATTGGCCTTCCTATTTTAACCCTGAATCTCTTCATGCTTGATAATCCTTTTTTCGCAACTCTTTCGCTTATTAATCCTATATCTGGACAAACATTATATCCATGTTCGAGAATATCTCTTTTTTCTTTAGTTCCTGTATGAGCAATTGATAATGCATCGAGCAGTGTTTTTTCCCCAACACCAAGCCGTAGTGTTCCGAGAACTATTCGCGGAATATATCTTGCTTCTAAAGAACTGCACTTCTTCAGTAATGATGCAAGCGTCTTTATCTTCTCATCCTGGCTTCCTTCTCCTGAAGATTCTGCAATTTTTTTAAGCATTTCAAAAACTTTTTTCACACTCAAAGATTTTTGTTCTTCACCAGCATATTCTTCAGCAACACTACCTAAATCACCTTTCTTTCCGTATTCTTCATTAACTTCTTCTTCAGAAGCATTCTTTAGTAAAGAAATGCTTTTAATTACTAATTTATCACCCATATTCATAGTAATGTGCTTGTACTTTGCATCAACTCTTCCCATTAGTAAGTATGCAGCATATTTTATTTCATCACTTTTTGTTTTTTTAATGAATACAGCAAGAATATTCCGCATCTCATTGCCTGAACGAGTTTTCTCTAATTTTTCAAAAACACCTGCCAATTCTTTGAAAGTTGTCATAATAATTAATTAATCTGATAAGAATTTAAAAATTTTTTAATTATGAAAGGATTTTTAAATCAGAACTTTTCTCTAATTTGGTTTATGAATAAAAAAAAGCTGAGCTGTTTAGAGAAAAAACTATGCAGAATCACTAGTGATGAAACAATAATTGGTGAGTATGCTTTAGGAAAAATAAGATTATTCAATGTTTGGGCTCTGAATCAGAATGACTTAAAAAGAGCTTATGATGATACTATAACTTTGTGTGAATTATACATCGAAATCTTAAAAAAAATAAATATTTCATGAGTTTTTTGAAGGAATTTAAGGATTTTATGAAAGAATATAATATTCTTAACGGGTCTGGATGTTAATGATTTAATAATGCCTGTTATTACTGTTTTTATTCCTGAAGGAAGTTAGGAGAATGCAACGTTCAGAATCGGACCTGCAGTACTTGGGTGGGGTTCTTTTTTGAGCTCAATTATTTATTTTATCTTAATCATGATTGTCGCTTTCTGTCTCATAAAATAGGGACAAGTTTTATAAAAAAACTATTTTTTATTTTTTTTATGGACTTGGTTGAAGTAACTTTAAGGATTCCGCGCAGTATTGCTGAAAAAATGAAGGAATACCCTGAATATAAATGGAGCAAGATTGCTGCTGCAACTTTCAAAAGAGTTCTGAAAAAGTCTGACAGAGTAAATAATATTCTTAATGCTGCATCCCGCGGAGACATGAATAAGATTAAGAGAATATCTGAAAAATTACGCAATAATTATTGTGATATAAATATTGAAGAATTCAAAGAATAGAAAGTTTTAAATAAGTGAAATATATAATATACTTTTGTGGCATAAGGTGTTTTGGGTAAAACCAATAGGAATGATTGAAGGTTTCTGGATATCATTTCTGAACATATTCTTCGGAATATGTCCGCACTTTATGCCCCATTCATTCTTTTCTTAAAAATTATAAACAATCAATAATTATACTTAATCCTATGAAAAACGTTCTTGTTGCAAAAATTCTTAAAGAAATTTCTTATGCTCTTGAGATTAAGAATGTTGAGTTCAAGCCAAGAGCTTATGCTCGTGCTGCGCGTTCAGTTGAGAACTTGTCTGAAGATGTTACTAATATTTATGAAAAAGATGGAGTTAAGGGATTAGAAGATATTCCTGGAGTAGGAGAGAGTATTGCTGGAAAGATTGAGGAGATAATTAATACAGGAGATTTAGAATACCATAAAGAATTGATGAAAGAAATTCCTTTCAAATTCACTGAATTAATGAAGATTCAGGGGATTGGTCCTAAAACTGTGAAAAAACTTCATGAAGAACTTAATATTCAGAACTTAGAGGATTTGAAGAAAGCAGCAAAAGAGCATAAAATCAGGAAACTGGAAGGTTTTGGTGAGAAGAGTGAGGAAAAAATACTGAAAAGAGTTAAGAGGGCTTGGAAGAATAAGGAAAGAGTTTTATTATCTGTTGCTTATAATGAAAGCAAAGGCATTAGGAAAGAATTAAAATCTTTGTGTAAAAAAATTAAAGTTGCTGGTTCACTTAGAAGGATGAAAGAATCAATAGGTGATATTGATATTCTCGTATCTCCTAAAAAAAATAAGAAGTCAAAAGTTATTAAAAAATATTTGAGTTTCGGGAAGAAAATAGTTAAGGGAAAGACTAAGATATCAATAAGACTTGAGTCGGGGATTAATTCTGATTTAAGAATTATTAAAGAAAAATCATGGGGTGCTGCACTTCAGTATTTTACTGGTTCTAAAGATCATAATGTTAATGTGCGTAAAATTGCTAAATCTAAAGGTTATAAATTATCAGAGTATGGTTTGTTTAAAAATGAAAAAATAGTTGCAGGAAAAACTGAAAAAGAGATTTATGATAAAATCGGGCTTCAGTTTGTTCCCCCTGAATTAAGAGAGAACTGGGGAGAGATTGAAAAGGCTGAAAAAAATGAGATTCCTGAATTAATACTTTATGATTCAATAAAAGGAGACTTGCAGTGCCATACTAATTACAGTGATGGTGAAAACACTATTAAAGAAATGGTTGATAAAGCTAAAGAATTAGGATATGAATATATAGGGATCACTGATCATGCAGGAAGTCTGCGTATAGCAAAGAGTATGAAGAAAAAAGAATTAATGGAACAAGCTGAAAAGATTAAGAATCTTAAAATCAAAGGTATTAAAGTTCTTCACGGTGCTGAAGTTAATATATTAAAGGATGGTTCCCTTGATGTACCTGATAAATTATTAGAAGAACTTGATTTTGTTCTCGCAAGCATTCATTCAAAATTCTCCATGAACAAAAAAGAGATGACTAAGAGAATCATAAATGCTATGAAGAACCCATATGTTAATATTATTGGACATCCTACCGGCCGAAAAGTTCTTGTAAAGGAAGGATATTCTCTGGAATGGAATAAGATTTTTGAAGCTTCAAAAGAACACAGTACTTTTTTGGAAATAAATGCTTATCCTGAACGCCTTGACTTATCAGACACTAATGCTTATAATGCAATCAAGAATGGTTGCAAATTATTCATAAATACTGATGCTCATTCTACAAGCCAATTAGAGTTCATGAAGTTCGGGTTAGGAACTGCAAGAAGAGCCTGGGCGCAGAAGAAGAATATTCTCAACACTTTTAGTTATAAAAAATTAATTAAGAAACTAAAGAAAGATTAAAGATTTTCCATTAATACAAAAGCAAAATATATAAATGGTTATATACTTTATTTGTTTTGTGAGGGTGTTTTAGTAAATGGTCTTTAATAATGAGAATAAACTAATCAAACTCTTTATGAGAATTAAACCCGCATTTATTCTTGCAAAATTAGAATCAAGCAATAAAGAGGAGTACGCATCTATCATAGCTAAACAAGTTGACTGCACTTATTCTCATACAGTCAGAATACTCCAGATTTTTGGAGAAAATGGCTTGGTTACTTTTGAAAAGAAAGGAAGAATTAAAGTTGTTCATTTAACTAATAAAGGAAAAAAAGTTGCGAAAACAGTTAAGAAATTAATAAACCAGTTAAAATCATTATAATTCATGTTTATCTATTGCTTCACAGTATTCTGTTATTCTCTCCATTGCTGGACTAATGGTGAATTTCTTTATTACTTTTTCAAAAATCTCGTTTAAAGGCAGGAATTCTCTTATTCTGTAGCCATAGCTTGTTTTTTCAACAAGATTCAATTCTTTCAGCCGTCTTAAATGTCTTCTTATATTCGAAGGAGTTCCTCCAGCATGTTCTTCTAATTTCTCATAAATTTTTTTTATTGGAAGAAATTCTTTTTTCTTGCTCTTTTTAATAAGAAGGAACATTATTTTTGATATTATATCCCTTGAATCACCTGGCTGCAATAATCCAATGCTTATGCAGAATTTTCTTACATTCTCTTTTACATTCTTTTCTGAAGGTTTTTCAAATCTTCTTAATGTTATTTCATCAAGAGGCGTGTCCTTGAATACTTTTCTCATACTAATATAGTATTATGGAATAATATATAAATGTTAAATAAATAATATTTAATTAAATGGGAAGAATTAGTCCCGAAAGATTAATTATTGGAGCATCACTAATATTTTTTGTAGGTATTTTTGTTTTTGCAATAATTTTCAAAGCTCTTACTTTACTTGGTAGTGTTGAGAGCACTGTTGGAGTTCTTGTCGGCGCCAGTGAAAGCCAGATATCTTATTATACGCAAGTTTTTCAGTTATTGCCCTGGATTCTTGGTTTTATGTACTTAATTTTTGTTGGGGGAGTAGTTTACATGGTTCTCAGAAAAGGTAAAAAAGAAGAAGCAGGGGAAGAATTATTATTTCCTGGAGTTGAGGAGGGTGCTCAGGTTGAAGAAAGCTTTGAAGACATTTTCTACAGAGAAAGACAATTATAATTACTGGGTTAAACAGTTTGAAAAAAACAAAGTATTGTTCGATAATAATCTTAATAATGTTAAGAAAATCATAGTTGCTTTTAATGCTAATATTGATGCAATAACTAAAGTTGATGAAGATTTTCTGAAAAAAATTAATTTTAAGAATATTAAAACAACCAATATTAAAATTCCTAAAGAAATAAAATCACGCAAGGACTTGCTTCATGGACTGGCTTATTCAATAATTAATGGTGAATCTCTGGAGCTTGAAATAAACAATGAGGAACTCTATTCTTCTCTTCTTGATGAATTAAAAATTCATACTAAGAGGATGGGCGGGCAGATGGGTATTGTTGCAAATCACTTGGCAAGAATAGGTGTGAATAAAGTTATTGTTTATAACAATAAGTTGTCTGAAGAACAGGCCTCACTATTTCATGAAGATGTTTTATTCCCTAAAATAGTTAATGATGAATTAAAACTTATTCCTGCAAGAGAAGCGGGTGATAAGAATAATCCAACTAGGATTAATATTATTATAGAGTACTTGAAAGATACTGTTATTGAATTCAGTGATAAAAAAATAAAGATTCCGCGCAATAATCGTTTCATAATTTCTCATAAACCTTTCAGGTATGAACCAGTATTTCCTGATGAAATAATCAGGGAAGAACTCTTTTCAGACTGTTTTAGGCTTTTCCTTTCTGGTTTTCATCACGCAACTCCTGAAACTTCAGAAAAAATTTTCCAAAAATCCTGCAGTCAAATTAATAATATTAAGTCTCTTAACCCATTTATCAAGATTCATGTAGAGTATGTGGATTTGCATCAGGAATGGCTTTATAAGGGAATAATGATGATATTGAGTCATGTTGATAGTTTTGGACTGAATGAAGTTGAGACTGTAAGTTTTCTTAAATATATTAACAAAAATAAACTTGCTAAGATGATAAAGAATAATGATTATAACAGTGAATTAATGGCTGAAGCTGCGCAAGTAATACTTAAAGAAATAGGTCTTCAGAGAGTTAATATTCATCATCTTCATTACTTGGTTTGTGCAATATTAAGAAGTTATGGTATCGAGAAAGACTGGATGAGGCAGGCAAATATTTATGCTGTTAGGATAGTAAGTTCTCGCGCTATTTTTGGTAAAGAATACTTGGACGAGCATAAAATTAGTTTAATAGATGATTCTCCTTTAAGCAAAAAAGGAGTGAAGGAGTGTTGCTCTGTTTTCCGTCAAAAACCGAATATTGTTATAACTGTTGTCCCAAATAAAACAACTAAGAGGCCGGTAAAATGGACTGTTGGACTAGGTGATGTTGTGAGCAGCACTAGCTTTGTCAGCGAAGTATTATTTCTTCCTGATTTCTTCAAGAATCTCTGAGAATCCGGGATTAATCTCTTTCTCTAATGCAATGAAATATGCAAGCCAGTTAATCATCACGTTGTAAAACAATGAGGTCAAAACATCACTTTTAAATCCTATGCTATGATAATCACAGTATTCAAAAGGATTTACTTCTATAACTTTTTCTTCCCCCGCATACTTCTTCCATAAGTTTTTAATCTCTTCGTATTCTTCGAATATCTCCTCCTTCACATGAGATGGTCTTGGATTAAGCATTATTAATAAACTCTTATCCTCATTAACTTCATCAAGTGTTGAGATTATGGAGTTTTCAAAATCTTGTGCTCTTATAGATGAGCAGTTCATCCTGCAGGTATTCATAAACATTAATACTGATTTTTCACACATAATGCTTCTCGGTCCGTTTCCAATAAAATAAGTGTTTGATGGATTTATCTCAATTATTTTTTTAGCAGTATGTGAAGCCCATTTTTTTAATTCCTCACTTTTACTTAATAATTCCATATTTCTTGGAATTTCACTTTTTAATACTTTCAATAAATCACTTACAGATATTCCTTTTTTCTCAATACATTTTATTATTAAGTAATTAAGAAGAGAGACTGAAGCATTGAATGTTCCGGATTCACCTGACTCAGTGTTAAGTATAAAACCTGACTTATAATCATCAAGTATGAAAACAGAATCTTTTTCTCTTTTAACAGAATTAGTTATTACTATTATTCTGCTTTTTTTATCCATACACTTCTTAAGTGATTTAATTATTTCTTCTCCTTTTCCTGAACTTGAAATAATTATAACACAACTCTCTTGACTAACATATTCGGGAGTATAATCATTAAATATTCTGGAACTTATTGTAAGAAAAGGTTTTTTCATATACGCGTTCCATAAATACTTGCTGTATTTTGGTATTAAGTTTTCTGTTCCATCACAAATTACTATAATTTTTTCACACTTATTGACAAGCATAGCTACTTCATCAATTATTTCAGTATTTTCCTCAAGAGTTTTTTTAATACCATCTGCTTGTTCTTCAAATGATTTAAACATGTTAGAATCATCATACAATTTTATTCTGGTGTCGTACTCTTTTTTAATATTATCCATTATTCTAAAAATAAATACTGGTTTTTTTTATAATTTTTCTTTAAGAAAAAACACACGGCCCAATCTTACTTACAATTTCAAGAAAATCTGCATAACTGTCCAGTGTTTCTCTTGCAATATAAGATGATTTGCTTAAGTATTGTTTGTTTAATGATTCAAGAGTTATTACACAATTATATATTGTAACTATTTTTTCAAGCTCGTTAGTCACAATACGCACTTTTTTACTTATTGATTCTTTAAAACTTTTCTTTAATTTTTCACTGCCTGATTTTTGTGCAGATTCATACATTGTATAATAATTAACTATATCTTTTAGTCTTAATTCCTTACTCTTTGGTATCTGATTTATTTTCTTCTCCAACAAATCAGTATTTTCTGTGAAATCATTTATTTTTTTCTTGATTTTTTCAGATTTTAATCCTTCAGGTATTTTATTATAATAACTTAATATTTCAGGATAAATATATTTGTAAACAAATTCTGAATATGGTGTATCCTCAAAATACTCCAGACACCTAATTAAACATTTGTAATTATTATTTTCATTAGATTTTATTAAAATATTCTTCATAACCATGAAAAATATATCAGATACCGATACATTATAAATATTTCTTTCTCACTGATGAATAGTATCATTATTTTTTAAGTAGAAATTTTTAAAAGCAGGAAAAAAGTATAATAATTTTTATCGGGCCTGTAGTCTAGTTTGGCTTAGGATTCGGGGTTTGGGACTCCGTGACCCCGGTTCAAATCCGGGCAGGCCCATTCATTAACCAATATACTTGCTTGTTTCTTTGGTTGACCATTCTTTCTCTTTCTTCTTTTTTTTCATCTCTTTCTCCAAGTTCTTCATGAATTCTGGCTTCTCAATCTCACCATACTTTTCCTCAAAACTCTTAAGGTAACCATATAATTTATTAATAAAATCCTTTGCCTGAAAAACATTTATTACTAAAGGATTATGTCTTATTACAAGACCATCTTCTGAAGGCTGTCTCGTCTTAAAATCTATATTTAAGAAACGCCCATTCATTCTCCAGCTAATTTCCTCAGCAAGAAATACGTCATCAAATTCGTGTTTCAATGAGTTTTTACGATTCTTTGCCATAATAAAATAATAAGCTTTCTCGCTTTTTTAAGTCTAACCTTTTTTTTAATTAAAAAAGTTTAAAAAAAATCAATTAATCCTAAAATAATAATGATTGAGTTGTCTCTTGTTATTATTGGAGTAGTTTTTTTTGTGTTAGCTATACTTAATTACAAACAAATATTCGGAATAGTTCCAGATCCGAGCCTTATGTGTAAGTGGAAAATAATATTCTACATGACTATCTTCTTCTTAATTGGTTATCTTCACAGAATTTATCAATTAGTCCTTGTTTTCCCCAAAACTATTGATATAATGATAGGATTGGTGTATTGTTTCGGAGCAGTATATGTTTATACAGTAACCTTAATAGGTTACAGAACAATTAAACATGTTAAGAAATGGAAGAAAAATTTATAAACAGATTTTTTTCTTAATCATACCTTATGTTTGACACAAGAGAAGTTAAGCAACTTAAGAGATTGAAAAATGAACATATAACAAATATTATCAGAACTTTCCAAAAATATAATAAAAAAGAATGGAATTACTGCGATGATTTAGTTGGAGAAGAACCTTTGGAATTCATTAATTATTTGTTCGAAAAAGAACCCACTGATTTTGAGTTCGAAAAACTCGGCCAACTCTGCAGGGAAAGAGCAGTGCAACTTTATGAATTATTGCAGCCGAATAAGAATTACATAAATTTCATGAAAGAGATTGAAGAAAACAAGCAGAATGAGAAATTTAGGTTTAATCATTTATGGAGGTACCACCGCCAAATATATAACCTGAATAAATTAGCATTAATTTTTACTGGGACAGAACTTCTATAAAACCCTCTCCAATACTAGTAATAGAGTAATTATTTTCTTCTTTTTTAATTAAGCCCGAACCTTCCAGTATTCTTAAATGATAATCTATTCTCTGCTTCTTGTTCCTAAAATAATATGATATTTCATTCAGAGACAGTGGTCCCTTAAAATAAGTGAAGCATAAGAGATATCTTCTTGCTTTATTACTCAGCGCATTAGAAACATATTTTACTTTATCCTCAAGTCCGAACTCTCTCACTAATTCACTAAAAACACTTTCTTCCATAAAAATATCATGATATTTGTTTATTTAATAAAATTACTGAAAAAGATTTTTCAACTCTTTCTTAATGTTATCATAATCTCTTATTTGAACTGTGAAGAATGTTGCATAATATCTTGCGAATGAAATTTTAGTACTATTATTCCTAATCAACCATTCTTTATCATATTATCCTAATTCACAAATCTTTTTCTTCAACTATTTTCAAACGTTTTATAAGCCTCCATACCTTCTTCTTCAATTCCCTCCATTCATATAATTTTTTGTTTATCTTGAAAAGAACTATCTCTTCTTTATCTAAAAAAAAATAAATACTAACATTCTTAAAACTCAAATCAGGTTTTAAAAAAAATTAATTCACGAATAGGATTATCCTCATAATCTCCGCTGTAATTAAGTATTAATAATCCATTCTTTTTTTTTATGAGCATAATGAATATTTCTGATACTTATAATCATGAGTTAACAGTATTAGGGCATTAAGAACATAAGTATCAAATGACTTGCTGAACCTAAAATAATAAATCTTCTCCATATAAAAAAATCTTTAGAAAAACTTTGTTTATAAAGGAACACAATTACAATACAAAACTTAAAAAAAACCTTATATTCATTAAGTTAAGCTGTTCTGATGTTTTTCCATCCATTTGCTTATTTCTTTAGTTTTTGGAAAACCCCACTCTTCTGCCTGCTTATCAGCATCTTCTTCCAATCTTCCGCCATCACTTGGTTTCCAGTTCCTTCCCTGAAGCACGTGCCCGAACTCGTGGGCTATAACAAAACTCAATACTTTAATAGAAATATTTTTAGGAATAGTGAACTGGGCTATTTGAAACATTCCTTTTTTCTTAAAATGCATTACTTGAGCAAGAGCTCCTTCATGCAATGCCATAATAATAATGTTTTTTGTAATCTTTTCATAATCCTTATCAGGTAAAGACATTAGTACTTTTTTAAGCGCTTTCTGAAACTTTTTGTAGAACTGAATGCTCTTCTGCGAATTAATGAATTCGTCAACTTCTTCCTCACTAGCCATTATATAAAAAATTGTTTTATTTAAATAAAAAGTTTTTTAATCCAAGTAAAAATCTTCTTTTAGATATTGTCAAGGGAGAATATATTCATTCACTGGTACAGGTGGAACAATCATAAAATAATTTATCCAATTCCAAAACAAATTTCCAATAAGTTCAGAAGTTCAGGTTTTAAACTTTCACTAAAAGATGTGGGTTGTGAGTCTGGACCGGAGGGGATTTGAACCCCTGACTTCCACGTTGCGAACGTGACACTCTAACCAGACTGAGTTACCGGCCCATTTCTTAAGAATTATATACTAGTAATGTTATTTTAATTATTATGGTTGAAGAAACTCGATTATCTGACATGCTTAAGAATGATGTGTGCAGGATAGAACATGTTGATAAGGAATCAATAGGTGATAAAGCAGGCAACAGGCTTGACGCATTAGGAATATTGCCTGGTGCGGAAATAAAATTAGAGCGTAATTGGCCTACTTATAAGATTGTAATGTTCGACGGGGCTGGCGCTAATCCTTGTTATGCTATTGGAAGAAAAATTGCTGACAACATTTATGTCAAGAAATTATGGAGTACTGGAAACTCAGGTTATCGTTGCAGAAAACGTCGTCATGGTCGAAGATAATCAATAAGTATCTTATTTATTCTTATTTTGCTTGCTTCTGATTTTATACTATTAGTGCTTATTACTTCATCAACTTTTTTGGATATTTTTTCAAAACTGTTCTTTAAAAAAAATCCGTGAGTAATCCCAACAATAATAGTCTTCTTACCCCTCAATTCTTCAAGTGCTTTTAGGATAGTGCTTCCCCCACCAATAATATCATCAAGCATCAGAATTTGTGATTCTTTTATTTCTTTTTTTAATTCTTGAACAACTTCATAATCCTTCTCTTTTTTATTGCATTTGCATTCTTGTGCGGGTTTTTCACAATTATTACATTTTTTGGTTTTTTTGAAAACAACTTTTCCTCCCACAACTTCAACCATTTCATTGCTGCCAGCGTCAGGCCCGATTATTAAGAAATCACTATCATACTCTTCTTCAACATATTCCTTAATAGCGCGCGCTGCTGTTAAGTTATGCCATATTATTCCGAACTTTTTGAATTTTCCTGGCTTTCTGCGGAAGTGGATGTCAAAAGAGTAAACAGTACTGACACCCATATTTTTTAATAACCCGCATAATGTTCTTAAAGTGTATGCTTCTTTCTTGTACCATTTCTTATCCTGCCTGCTGTACGAGAACCATGGACTGATTAAGGATATTTTTTGAGCACCTAATTCTTTGCACAATCCGGTTACGAATAATAATTCCAGTATTGCAGAATCCTGTTCAGGATACATGTTTTGATAAATAATTACTTCTTCATCAATATTTTCTGAACTCAGATGAAGATGCATTTCACCATCTGGAAAAACTCTCTTAATTACTTTAACAAAATCTTGATTCAATGATTTGCTTAATTCTTCAGCTTCTTTAATCGAGTTTGAACAGCCAATAATATTCATTAACAATGTATTCAATTAATTAACATATTTTATATCTTACTTTATAGAGGGGGGGAAAAAAATACTTTGTTGATTTAGGAATTATTAATATCTTTCCTTGCCTGTTTCTTTACTAGAATAATAAAGTTTCCGAAACTTTTGTATTATTTCGGATTTGTTCACCATAATAGTCATAATAATTTATATCACAATTAATATTGGTTTTCGTTCACTTATTTCTTAACAATAATTGGTTAATTAGTGCTACAAAAAAAAAATTTTTTAGGAAATAAATTTGGTCCATACTTTCCTATCCTGATTCAATGATTTGCTTATTAATTCGCGGTCCATATCATTCAATCTCGTATTAGTAGCAATTTTTGCAAGTATTTCAGGATTATAAAATCTCACACTATTCGCAAGCATCCATACTTCATAATACATATCAGGAGTGTTTGAAGGCATGAATACATCACTAATATTGTCCGTACCTATTCTTACAGGGATTTTGGATTCAAGCATTTCTAATACTCTTGCAATACTGTTATGGGTTGGCGTCTTTACTGGACGCAATTGTCTCATACTTATTGCAGCAGAAGGACACACTATTACACCAATATTGTATTTTTTTAACCCATCCAGCACTTTTTCGAATTTTTCTTCACTATAACAACTCGGACTTATTGAATGAACAGCCCATACACTTGGAGTATTGTCATCATATAATTTAGGAATTCCCAACCACCTCACTGCCTGAATAAGAGTGAGTGTTCCTTCTTCAAAAGGATTATTAGCCTGGTCCACATGCACGTGAACTTCTTTATTTAATTCAATTCCTGTCTGTAATACTGTCTTCAAATGCTCGTCGTAACCAATATGGTCTCTTGGCTCATCGCGTTCAGGAAGACCACCTATATAATCAGACAATTTACTTGCTTCTCTGAAAACCTCATGCCTTTTTTCATCATCTGGTTTAAATCCGAAAATAGGATAACTAACAGTACTCAATTTTATCTTATCTTCATACTCTTTCTTTAGTTTTAAAGCAATTTCTAAGGCACTCAATCCCACCCTATCAGCAGTAGTGTCTATGAATGACGTGATTGAACTAATATTATGTTCTATTGATTCATCAAGCACTCTGCGCATACGCTCTTCTAAGCTTTCAGTCTCATAAGCAGGTCCATTATGCAAGTCTCCTGTAAGGTTTTGCTTAACTTTAAGAGAATAACTTGAAGCTTCTAAAGGATCCATACTCTTATGCTCCAAATACTTGCGGTCAAGAGTGTAAGCTCTATCAATATGAGAGTGATTATTCACGTATCCTCCAAACTTATTAACTAAGCACTCAAAAATAGTTTTAAAATCTTTAATGTCATTCATCAAAAAATAATAAGATTCATAGACAAGTTATAAACTTTCTTATATTAATATTCTTGTCTTTCACAGGAAGAGCACAAATCACGCACGTATACTCAGGTGCATTCTTATTCTCATACCACTTGAGTTCAATATTGAATAATTTTTTTGACAAATAATTACAGTCAACACCTATTGATTCAAGACTATACCTTTTCTTATCAGGATACCTGCATGGTTTGCCAACTTTTTTTCGGCATGGACGGCACAATCTGCATGCACCTGTCCCTAAATAATTAGTTCCAGCTTCTTTCTCAAGAAATCTCATTAATTTTTCTATCCTGCTTTTCAAAACCGCGTTAGCTAATCTTATTTTATGATACTCATTACTATATTCACTTAGTTGGAACAAGCCCATCTTAAATAATAATATTAATAATAAGTCTTCTTTGACATATTTATTAAAACTTGGAGAGGAAGGAGGACAACAATATTTGTTGTCATAATTCCTGCAACCATCTCTGCACATTCTGGCGAATAATTCCTTATTCGTCCTAACTTCTTCTTTTTTTATGAAATCATAATAATATTCCACCAATAATTCGTGTTTAGGAGTATTAACTCTGAACTTGTTCATTAATAAGTATTATATAATATTAGTATTTATTTCTTTATTAATGAATATTACAATACTTGGTGCAGGAAACATGGGCACTGCTCTTGCAGTAGTGCTGGGCGAGAAGAAAGAAAACCTTGTCAAGTTATGGAGTATTGAAGAAAGTGTTGTAGAAAACATTAATGAAAATTGTGAGAATGAGAAATACCTTCCAGGCATTAAGTTAAGAAAAGATTACGAAGCATTCAGTAATGCAAGAAAAGCATTAAAGAATACTGAAATCGTGGTTTTCAGCGTTCCGAGCAATGTGTTAAGAAATGTTTGCAGAAAAGTAAAGGATTTTTTGCCTGAAAGAGCAGTTATTATTGATGTTGCTAAAGGACTTGAGAAAAAAAGTAATAAAAGAATGAGTGAAGTGTTAAGAGAATATTTTAATAATCCTATTGTTAGTGTTGGAGGACCCAGTATTGCAAATGAGTTGGCACAAAAAATCCCAACATTCGTAGTTTATGCTTCAGAAAATAATGAAGCACTTAAAGAAGTTAAGACTGTTTTCCAAACAAATTATTATAATATTTCAACAACAAACGATGTTATTGGTGTCGAAATCGGTGGATTCTTAAAAAACGTGATTGCTATTCTTGCTGGAATAATTGATGGTAAAAATTATGGCATGAACACCAAGTCTGGTGTGATAACAAAAGGAGTTAAGGAGATGGAGCAAGTTTTTGAAGCAATGGGTGCTGAAAGAAGTACTGTTTATTCACTTGCAGGAATAGGGGATTTAATAGTAACCTGTACGAGTGAGCACAGCCGTAACCGTAGTTTCGGAGAATTATTGGGAAAAGGAATGAGTGTTAAGAAAGCAAAAAAAAGAGTTGGGCAAGTTGTTGAAGGAGTGAATGCTGCGCGATTAGTTATGAAAATAATTAAGAATGAAGACTTAGATTGTCCTCTAATGAAAAATACTCATGATATATTGTTCAATAATAAAGAATTATCGTTAAGCGTCGAATAATCAAGTCTTAGTGTCTAATAACTATTATAAAAAATATGATTATATATTAATAATGAATACTCTTGGAAAAATACTGATTGAAGAAGAAAAGGTTACATTAGATTGGGATGATACTGAAGGATACATTATTAACTGTGATAAATCATGCAGTAATTGCTGCCGTACGTACAGAGTGAAATTGGAGGATGACGAGTTTGAAGAGTTTAAAAAAAAACATGAAGGAGGTGTTGAAAAAAACTGTGATTTTTCAAGACATGGTTATCTTAAGAAAAGTTACGGCAAATGTGTTTTTCTTAATATTAGAAGAAAGTGCAGTATTTATGAGGATAGGCCTTTATTATGCAGGACTTTTCCACTAAGATTCGAAGAATTAGTTAAAACAAATAATAAGATTGTTCTAAAAATATTTTATAACCCTAATGAATGTAATGCAAGTCTTATAAAAAGTGATTCTAAAAAAGCAAGAGAATTAAACAAGGACATTATTAAATTAGTGTTCAGCAAATATATTTATAAAAACTGATTAATAAATAATTATATTATGGAAAGAATAAAGAAATATTATGGCATAACTAGCCATGATTTGATTAAGAAATTAAAAGAAAAAGAATTCACTAAAGAAGAATTAAAGAAATTGTTAAAATACGAGAAAAATAGTAAGAAAAGAAAAACTGTATTGAAAGCTTTAAATAAAGAGATTCAGAAAAAAACTGGAGAACAAAACTTTTCCTGGAAAAAAATACCTACAGGTATTAAGATAATAATTATTCTTTTATCAATCATCACTTTTGCAGAAATTATTATGCAAGGAGAAACTGCTGAGTATATAGGTATATTGTACTGGATTATTCTTTTCTTAATGATTTCAACACTTATAGGATTATTCAGGATGAAAAAATGGGGTGGAGTGCTTTCAATAATTAACGGAGGAATAGCATTATTCATGACTCTTGGTTCACTAATTGCAGCATTATTATACTCTAATAATACTCATATTCTTGGAATAATGGTATTCCTTGCAATCTTTTACGGATTCCAAGCATTCATTTATATTTATCCAATAATAAAGAATTGGAAGAAGTTAAAAAAAGGTTTCTAAAACTATTCCTATCAGGCAGTGGTCTGAACCATCTACATTGGTCATTATAAAAGATTTTTCCAAATAATTCGTGAGTTGTTCTGAAAAGAATATGTAATCCATCCTCCAACCAATATTCCTCTTCCTAGCATTATAAGCATAAGGTCACCAAATATATTCTTCTTCATTCTTATTCATGTATCTGCAACTATCAACCAATCCCTTACTAAATATCTTCTTAATCTGTTCTCTCTCTTCTATTGTAAACATTGTATTATTCTTATTAATTTTATGATTAAATAAGTCTATTTCTTCGTGAGCAATATTAAAATCTCCGCATAGAATAATATTCATGTTCAACAATTATTCATACATCTTAATCTTAAAATGAATCATTGATTTGTCTCTTCTTCCATAGGAAATATACACATTAATTAAAAAAAAAATCAGAATAATCTATAATCAATCCTCTTCCGTCCAGAAACTTTCTTACTTTTTAAAGATTCTTTTCTGCTTAATACTCCAACACCACCACATCCTTTTTTTAGTAATGTTTTTTTTATTTCTCCAGGAATATCATTCATTTCAGCCATAACCTCCTGAAGACAGAAAATATCCGGAGATTCTTTATTGAACCAGTCAAGAAATCCTTTATTATAAACAGAGCGGATTCCATTAATATTCCAGGACAACACCTTCATTTAGATAAAAAAGAATAAAATTATAGTTTAAAGAAGTTCTTATCTCTTTATAAAAAAAAATAATATTTATAATTACTCTACATATCATGCTTTTTTAATGAACAAGATTACTGCAGTAATTCCAAGAAAAAAATCAGATAAATTAAAAAAAATTCTGAAAAAAAACAATATTAAGAAATACATTAACTTAACTGCAGGAAAAAAATTCCACAAATACGAGATAATAGTTACAGAACTAAAAACTCAGGAAACAATTGATGATTTAAAAGAAGGATTAGATATTCATGCAGGTATTAAGACAAGTGAAGGATACATAACTCTTCACCACACTAACATTATTGCTCCCCATATTGTGGAAAAAGGTAAGGATAAAGAACTGAAAGAATTAACCAGTGTTGAGGCTAAAAAATTCATCAAGTTTGACAGAGAATTCATACTATTCACTGTTTGCTCAACTATCCTAGCATGTATTGGCTTCCAAATAAACAGTCTGGCCCTTCTTATTGGAGCAATGATTATCAATCCACTAATGTCTCCAGTAATGGCAGTTTCTTACGGGTTTTCTAGGAATAATAAGTCACTAACTAAAAAAGGTTTGAGAACAGAATTATTAGGCATACTCCTCATATTGTTTGTTTCCTTAATAGTGGGATTCCTTCCCAATCCAGATTTTAGTCTTGAAACTGATTTTGCTGAAACAAATCTTTACTTAGGATTATTAAGCGGACTGACTGTTGGTGTTGTAGCTGCAAGTTCATTTATAACAGGAGAGCACGAGCGACTTACTGGTGTAGCAGTATCTATTGCATTGCTTCCCCCACTCACTAACTTTATTTTATTATTAATTAATAATAAAATGTTTGCTTTCAATTCGCTTTACTTATTCATTCTAAGCATTCTTGGAATGCACCTAAGTTCTTTTATTTTCTTCTTAATAATGAAAAGTGAAGAAGAATCATAAACGAGTTCCAACAGAGTATAATGACATTCCAGGCAACACCATTGTCTTCTTCTTAATCTGGAGAATTACTCCACTTTCTTCTGCAAATATTTTTTCTTCTTTAAAATCAGGAAGAATTGTTAAAGAACCCAATAAATCATCTTTCTCTATTTTGTCAAAAGATTCTTTCAAAGGAGTGAACATGCCACTCTTTTTTGTTCTAAAAAACTTTTTCCTAAAGTATGGAATATTCTTCTTAATACATGGTTTTCCTCCTATCATCTTCATCTCTTTCAATATATTAATTATTCCTTTAACACAATTATTAATATCTTCATCAGTGAAGTCTTCTTCTAATTCAACACCAAAATTAATAATATTGTTCTTATTTAATTTGTTGCTCATAGTTCCTGAATACTTTTTCTCTTTTTCAGGATTAATCACCCAAACTTGTTCTGGACTAAAGATGTTCAGCATTTTCTTGTTCTTCTCATCCATATCTTCATGCTGGAATAATACTCCCATCAAAGGAGTTCTTAACTTAGATGAATGCATATCAATCACTACATCTGAATCCTTAATTACAGAATATAATAATTCACCAGTCATACCTGTTAATGACTTCTTCTCTTTTTTAGAGAATACTCTGTTAAGGTCTAAACCATCAACTAAAGATTTTCTGAAAAGAGTTGCTTGAGCAAAAGGATTCGCGCTTGGAATAATTCTTAATAATCCATCTACTGTGCTTATTTTTTCCAATAGTTTTTTGATTGCGAATAATCCTGCTGTCTCATCGCCATGAACACCTGTAACAATAGAAATGACGGGTCTTCCTTTACCGATTTCTAAAAATTTTAAATCAACATCCAGGCTTCCTAAACTCGCAATTTTTTGTCTATTTATTTGCATAATAATAAATCATTATAGGATTATTCTTAAATATACATGTTCTCAACATAATTTTTTTTATTTATCTTTCTTTTCTCTTCATTAAATTCTTTAATCCTTGCTTTATATTTTTCGATTAATTCAATTAATTCTTCCTGTTTTTCAGGTAAAATTTTTCTTAATTCTTCCTTTACTTTTTTAGAACAATCATTATTCTCATTCATTAATTTTCCGTTAAAAATATCCATTAGATTAAATGCTCTGAAAACATCATCATTGAGTGTTTTTAAAAAATTATTAAATAAAATACTATATTCATGTGATTCAGTGCTATGAAAAAATTTCTGTATTTTTATATAAAATTTTTCGTTCTCTATTTTTAAATCAATAAGTTCTTTTCTTATCCTATCATCCCTCAATCCTACATCATATATTTTTTTATTGAAAAAACTTTCAAGAATAGAATGCTTTTTATTAAAATTAAAATAAATGAAATTATCCATTTTTATCTTCATGTTTTCTTCATTAACATATTCATCTAAATAAGTATTATTTTTATCCACAACCCTAAAAAAGTCTTTATAAAAATCACATCTGAGCGACTCAACTTTTTTTGTTTTCAAAAAATTCTTTTTAATTTTTGAACAATTTTCTAAAATATTAGTGAGCACTCTTCTTTCCTTAGTATTCGCATAATTTTTTCCTTCAGTAACCAAATTCTTGAATTCTCCAACATATGGTTCATATTCTGCAAAACTCATAAAAACATAATTAAAATAAATTAGTTTTTAAACCTTATTATTTAATTATAAAAACTATCGGGCAATGGTCTGAGCCTTTAACATCACTCAGTATATAACTCTTCTTCATTTCATTTTTTAGTTCTTCAGTTATTATGAAGTAGTCAAGACGCCACCCAATATTTTTTTCACGCGCATTATATCTGTAAGTCCAGAAAGTATAATTATCTCCTTCTTCATCATATTCTCTGAAACTATCAATATATCCTTTTTTTAAGAATTTGGTGAACCATTCTCTCTCTTCAGGTGTGAAACCAGCATTATCTGTATTCTGACTTGGGTTGGCCAAATCTTTCTCTTTATGAGCAACATTCAAATCACCACATATGATTAAGGGCTTCTCTTCCCTTAATCCTTCACTGAATTCGAGGAAAGCTTTATTAAAACTTAGTTTGTAATCCAGTCTCTTCAATCCTCTCCCTGCGTTAGGAAAATAAGCATTAATTAAGAAAAATTCTTCATACTCAAGAGTCATCACTCTCCCCTCTCTGTCAAACTTTCTGACACCCATCCCTTTCTCCACTGACAAAGGTTCTTTCTTCGCATAAGTCACTATTCCTGCATACCCTTTCTTTTCTGCAGGGAACCAATAACTCTCGTAATCATCAATATTCTTCAAAGAATCTTTTATATTTTCAGGACTTGTCTTAATCTCTTGAAAACAGTAAACATCTGCATCCTCTTCTTTCATAAAATTTTTTAATCCTTTGCGGGCGCATGCTTTCAATCCATTAACGTTCCACGAAACTATTTTCATAAAAAGCAACAATTGTTTGTTATTATAAAAAGATTATGAACTTTTTGAATAATTCAAACCTCTTTCTGAATTATGTAATAAAAAACTGGTTGAAATATTTGCTTCTACAGACGAAGAGTGCACACTACAAACTGGCAAGTATCCAACTTTTTTTTTCTTTGCAAAATTAATCTCATGCATCCTCAACAATTCCTTCTTAAATGCAACTAATAAAAAAAAAAAACGAAAATAATAAACATAACTTTTTCATTATATAACAAAAAATTTTGAATTTTTTTTGCGGGGGACGAGGTTCGAACTCGCGCAAGCACTTAGCTACTAGGCCCTCAACCTAGCCCGTTTGACCACTCCGGCACCCCCGCCCAATAGAATAAAAATAATTATATTTTTTTAAAGTTATTGGAGAAAAATGTCTCTACTTTATCATTCTGACTGTATCTTGAACTTTTCTTTTAGCGCCACTCTTATCTATCCAGAAATCTGTAAAATGTTTCTTTTCTTCGGGAAACACATCTTTCCTATCAAGAACAATAACTTCTCCCTTACTTATCTCTCCATCTTTTATTTTATCAATAATACTATTTTTAATTTCTCCTTTTGGCTTATACCATTCACCCCTTATCTTAATAGCTCCGGAATCTTTATATTCTTCACACAAACCCCGAACCAAAGGCAATCCCATGAATTTTTGAAACATATCCCAAGTGAAAGGTTCTCCAGAAGATAATTCTTCATCTGAGAATTGAAGAATTTTGCTGACTGTTAATAAATCTATATAAAAAAATCGCGTAATCTTATTATTATTATCTGTTACAGCTATAAAATTACTCGGATTCGGATCTACTATATCTTCCATCCTCTCCCCCACATCTTCAAATTCTTCTTCCAAATTTTCAAAAAAATCTTCTCTAACTCCTTCAATAGTTTCGCCATTAGGTAATCTAAAATCACCTTCCCATCTATCTTTGATTATGTCAAAAGTTTTTCCTTCAATAAATGGTTGAACAATCAGTATTAGTCTAAGAAGATACTTCTCTTTTATACTATCTTTCTTCTCATCCTCTTCAAAACCTTTCAAATACTTTCTAATAGGTGATTCCTTGATAGATGATATTTTTGAAGTATTTATTTTAATGAAAAAACTTCTTGAATACATTGGTGGAAAAAACAAAATTCTTTCTCCACCTCTCTCCTTATTAAACAATTTATCAATTCTCTCCAGTTTATGCATAGTTTCCTTAGTTTTCAGAAATTCTTTTTTACTAAAAGGCATTACTTTTGCAATAAGACCTTTATCTTTAACGTAAAAAACTGTTGATTCCCCTCCTGAACCAATAAAAACTAATTCATATTTTTTTTCAAATTCTTTATTCAATTCTTCTTTCTTTTCCTTATTCCCCTTGCTGACTAATCCCAAAAAATGCTTACTCACATCCACTTCATCTATTTTTTCCAATATTAATCTCTCAATCCTATTAATTATATCATTAGTTCTGGGATGCAATAATTTCCTAACATTCCTAACAGAGAATTCTGGAATATATTCTTCTTGCAACATATTCTTATTTATAAAAACTTGTTTATTAAAAAATATTCCTTAATGATTCAAGTTCTTCATCAACAGGTTTCTTAGTATAAAAATTAGATATTCTTGCTTTGTTTAATGCCAACTCTTCCAATAATTCTACAGGCACATCAGTGCATGTGCTTGTAACCACATTTTTTGCAAATATTTTTCCTTCGCCAGTAACACAATTTATTCTTGTTCCACATAAATAAAGTATTCCGCATGAGAATGAATATTTCTCTCCCGGTTTAAACCTTAATTCTTCAATTACTGCTCCTTCAAAACACAATCTTTGAGAGTAAAAATCGATTAAAGATAATTTATTGATTTTAGTACTATAAAAAACTGAATCATTCTTTACGTAAGTATTCTTAATCAAGAATTTATTAATAGTTAAGTTTTCTGAATTAATATTCTTCATAGTCTTATCAATAATACGCATTATTCATTCCTCCCCATATCAACAAAAACATCATATACGTTTATTCCTTCAGTTGATTCAGGAATCTTTTTTTCATATTCTTTCACAATCTTGCATGCTTCAACATACCCCTGATTTGAAATATTATTTGGTTTATTATTTAGTATCAAATATGCTTTTTTAACAATATCATCAAGTTCGTCCATACTTTTTATTTAAAAGAATGATTTTATAAATCCTTCCACTTAGAATAATTCATGAAAGCACTATTTAGTTCTCTTCTTTCGTCTTCTTCTTCTCTTCTTCTTTTCACGCATCTTCTTCTTACGCCATTTCCATCTGCTTGATTTGTATTTTTTCCATTTGCGTGAACTTCTTTTCATATTATAATTAGAAACAAATGATTTATTTAAAAAAGTTTTCCTTAATATTTGATATTTTTTTCTTAAAACTTCTTAAAAAAGAACCTGCATTGTCTAAGTATTTGTCAAATCTCTTATGCTCCAGACTCAATGTGAATATTAAAGTATTCATTGCTGCCGCGAGGTTTGAAACATATTTTATGAAATTAACATAATTATTCCTTTCTATAATATTATTTGTTGATTCTTTGAAGAATTCTTCATACTCATCAATTACTTTAAAATACGAGTATTTCTTACTCATTTTTTTACTATTCTTACTCATCTTATTGTACAATTCTTTGTTATTGTATAGTTCAAGTATTTTTTCAGCATACTCTACCACTTCATTTTCTGATGTTCTTATTAAATAACCATTATTTCTGACAATTTCTTTATGCGGTCCGTCATCAGATAATAACACTGGTTTTCCATAAAAAAGTGCTTCTGTAGCACATATATTGAATGTTTCACATAATCCGAAATTAACTACAATATCACATTTCTTGTAAAGCCAGGAGAGTTCGTCTCTTGGAATGAATCCTGTGAAAATTATCTTATCACTTATTCCTAATTTTTCGGATTTTTTTTCCAAAACTTTTCTTAAAGGACCATCACTGCATACTACTGCCTTAATATTATCAACATTCCTCAACTTTTGCATTATGTTGATGAGTGTATGAACTCTTTTCTCAACACTCAAACGGCCTACATGAAGAATAATAAAATCTTTCTCAAGATTATACTTTTTTGAGTAATCTTTTTTTGGAATTCTTTTCTTTATCGGATTGTAAATAACTTTTATTGGATTAGTCACTCCATGACTTCTTAATTGTTGTCTGCAATAGAAAGAGGGGACTGTTGTTACTGGAACAGCATTATGAAAATTCTTAGTAAGATTCCACATAGTGAATCCGGCAAAATTTCTTAATCCTGGAAGAATCAGGGGTGTTTTTGTTATAAATTTATACATTATATTCTTTTTATTACTAAGTATTTCTTTTCTGAAAAAATTAACAGCAAAATCAGCAATATTTGTGTGAAAAGTGCATGATACTGGAATACTGAATCTTAATGCTGTTAAGAACCCAAGAGCTGCTACTGAAACATTTGTCTGAAGGTGTATTAAGTCATAATCTGAGAAATCATGCAGTTTGTCCAAATATTCAGGAGTTTTAAAACATATCATGTGCTCCCTGTATAGTTTGATAGGATGGGATTTAACACTAATAATCTTTATTCCTTCTTTATTAACAACTGAAGAAGTTCTTTTAGGACAGACAATAGTAATCTCGTGCTCCTTTTTAGTCATTTCTTTAGCAATTATTTCTGTGACTTCAGCAACTCCATCAGTATTCGGGCGATAACTGTCAGTGAATAAAGCAATCTTCATAAATTATTTTCTAAGTCTTTCCTGAAGGTTTTTCATTTGTTTTTTGTCAAGTTTTCTTGGCTTCCACTTAACCCTGTAATGTCTTCTGTCTCCTTCAAATCTTGGTATTACGTGTATATGCATATGCGGGATTTCTTGTCCTGCTTTCACCCCATTATTCTGAAGTATGTTAATACCAAAAGGTTCTAACTCGTTCTTAACAGATTCTGATATTTTTTTAACAACACCCATTAAGTGCTCTACTAATTTGACAGGTGCATCAATTATTGTTTTATAATGTTTTTTTGGAATAATTAATGCGTGTCCTGGATTTATTGGATTAATATCCAAGAATACCAGACATTCTTCATCTTCATAAATCTTATAACTTGGTATCTCGCCATTTATTATTTTACAAAAAATACAGTCTTTCATAGAAATAATAGTAAAACAATAGTTTTTTTTAAGTATTACTAGAAAAATTTTTTTAAACAACCAAATATTTCTTATAATATATGTGTTTTGAAGATTCTTATAACTACTTGGTGGATAGAATAAAAAAGTCTGTTCGTTCCATCGATAAATCCGTTATGCAGAACTGTCTGAATATTATTAAGGAGAATAAAAATAATTATGCAGAATACAATAATGAGAGAAGATCAACTGTTGATGGTGCGGGAAGATCTCTTGAAAGCGCGCTTTTCATAAAAGGCTCATTAAAAAGAAAGTATAGTCGTAATATTAAGAAAGCAAGTGATGGAACAACAAGACCATTAAGAAAAGGTGATCTTTACATTGTAAATTCCCGTTCAGGAAGCGGGACTGCTGTGGAGAAGCATGCAAAATTTGCTTATGATAAAGGATTGGATGTTATTGTAATAACAGGCAATGAGGAGATGAAAAAAGTTTTTGACAATGACAAAGTTATTTTAATAAATGGTATTGATGAAAGAAAAACAGAGTACGCTCCTCTTGGAACAGAGTTTGAGCAGGCAAGTGCTTTAATCTGTTCATGCATGGGTTATTCTTATGATGAAGAAAACAGTATTAATGTTTTTTATAATAAGTGTGATGAGATGATAAAATCATTATATAATAATCTTAAATCTCTTAAAGAACAAGAAAAAACAATAAATTCTTTCACTGAAATAATATCTGATTATTTAAAAATAGATAATCATAACTGGATTTATTTCAAAGGAATGGGTGCTAATGAAATAATCTCACGGGTTATTGCAATAAGGTATGGACACCTAAACAAGAAAGGAATAAAAGATTTGAGAGTAGTGTATGAAGGACATTGGGATTATAAAGAAAAAGGAGATTTAGGAATATTATTAAGTGGGAGTGGAGCAACACCACAAATAATTGAGTACGCGCGTCAGGCAAAAAGTGTTGGTATGAACTTATTCTGCATATCATCTTTTAAGAATTCTCCTTTAATAAGAACTAACAATGATTTTTACAATAAATCAAAAGGGAATCTATTGATTGAAGGAAGAACTGAAAGAGTTAGTTATTATAATCAGTCAATTATTAAAACTCTAAATGTTAAATTATTGCCTAAGTTTGAAATGAATACTTACGTAACTCTTGATTCCATGCTCGCGCATATTGCTTACAAGAACGGCATAAGTGAAGATGATATGAAAAAAACTCACCGCGACAAGCAGATGGAATAAAAGAAATATTTTATAAAAAATGAGAAATTATATTCTTTTTAAGTAATGAAAGAATTATTTAATAATATTGAAGAAAATAATAAATTTAAATTATTAATTAATGGTGAGTGGGTTTTTTCAAAAAACAATGAATTTCTTAAAGTGATTAATCCTTATAATCAAAAAATTGTTAGCAGGGTTTCAAGCGCTGATGAAAAAGATGCTAATGAATGCATCAATTCAGCGGTTAAGGCTAAGAAAGTTATGAAAAACTTAAGTCCTGATAAGCGTTATGAAATCTTGATGAAGACTGCTAATTTACTGAATGAATACAGAGAGGACTTTATTGACATCATTATTAAGGAAGGCGGCAAGCCTTTGCACTGGGTTGAAGGAGAAATTCATGCAACAATTAAAAAAATTCGTTACACTGCTTTTGAAGCAAGGAATATGGATGGGAGATACATTCCTGATGATTCCGAAGACAGAATATGTCTGGTTATTAATGAACCTGTTGGTGTTGTTCTAGCAATAGGACCCTTTAATTATCCTTTATTCACTGTTGCTTCAAAAATATGCGCAGCTATTGCCGGAGGAAACAGTGTTATTGCTAAACCATCAAGTGATGATCCGACTTGTTTGTTAATGTTAGGGAAGCTGCTTGAGAAAGCAGGAATTCCAAGAGGAGGAATTAATATTATTACTGGAAAAGGAAGCACTATAGGTGACTTACTGGTTGAGGATAAGCGTGTTGATATGGTTTCTTTCACGGGAAGCAGTAATGTGGGAAAGCATATTGCAAGTATTAGTGGTATGAAAAAACTTATTCTAGAACTGGGCGGCAAGTGTCCTGCACTAATCATGAAGGATGCTGATGTAGAACTAGCTGCGAAAAAATGTGTCAAGGGTTGTTTTAAAATCTCGGGACAGAGATGCGATGCTATAAGCAGAGTATTAATAATTGATGACTTAGTTCCTGAATTCTTAGAATATGTTAAGAAAGAGTTGAAAAATTGGAAAACAGGTAATCCAGAAAAAGAAGATGTTAAAATTGGACCATTAATTAATAAAGATGCTTTAGAAAATGTTAAAAAATTAGTTGATGATGCTGTATCCAAAGGAGCGAAAGTAATAAAAAGTGGAGAGATTAATGGATTGTTTTACCCACCAACTATTCTTGATAAAGTAAAAAATGACATGCTTATTGCTGATGAAGAAATCTTCGGACCAGTTATGGTTATTATTCGTGTAAGTAACGAAGAAGAGATGATTAGTATTGCTAAAAATAATCGTTATGCTCTGGATTCATGCATATTCACTAATGATTTAAACAAAGCGTTCAAGACTGCGATGAAATTGGATGAGGGAATGGTTCATTTAAACAGTGAACCCTCACATAGTTATGCAAAGTTTCCTTTCGGAGGGAACAAGGATTCCGGACTCTATCGTGAAGGTTTTAAAGAAACTATTAAGCAGATGATTAAGAAGAAGACAATAGTCCTAAATTTATAATAAACTCATTATTTTCTTTCCGAATTTTCTTGCACTTTCAGGCCCGTTTGCGGTTATAATATTTTCATCAACTGTGACGTCTTCACCAGTGTATTCTTTAATATTATTTTTTTCTGAAGGCCAGCTTGTCGCCTTCCTGTCTTTGAGTACTCCTGCATTAGCGAGTATTGATGGCGCAATACATATTGCGCAGACCAGTTTTTTGTTATCATTCATCTTACTTGCTATCTTGTGTGCTGTCTTATCATTAAAGTAAGTTTTTGCTCCCGACCCACCTACGAAAACAACTGCGTCATAATCATCTGTGTCAACTTCTTTAATACTTAATTCAGCATCTGCTTTTCCACTCAACATTCCTTTACAACTTCCTTTTGTTCTGCTCGCAATAATGGTTTCATGCCCCGCATTCTCAAGTTCTTCCTGAGTATGGAATAATTCTTCATCCCGAAAATTCTGGGGAGCTATAATCATTAAAACTTTTGCCATAATAAAAAAAAATAATGTTGCTAGTTTTTTAATTCTTTCTAAAAGCAAAGGGAATATTAAATAAATTTATGATTTCATTTATGTCCCTTGATAATAAAATCTGCTTATAGTGCGATGAAGATCTTAAGCATGAGGAAGATTTTAACAAAAATTAATTATAAAGTGGAATTACTGCGGGATAAATCGTGAAACAATACGATTATTAAGGACTCTTTGAAACTGAAAAATTTTTTTTAGTCGATTATTTTCTTAAAATCTTTTTTTAGTACGCTTATCTTGTTCGGATTATAAAGTGCATAAGCTGGGTGATAGAGGGGGATTATTTTTTTAGTGCCTAACAAAGTATTCAATTTTATCAATTTACCGTGCACTTCACTAATCTGTCTAATTTTTAAGCCGTGTTTCTTTAGAATATACTTGGTTGCAAAATTCCCCATAGGACATATTATTTTTGGATTAATTATTTTTAACTCCTTATCAAGATAAGGTTTGCAAATTTTTATCTCATCAACAGTGGGATTCCTATTATTGGGTGGTCTGCACTTAACAACATTAGTGATATAAACATTCTCTCTTTTTAAACCAATAAAATCAAGCAACTCATCCAATATTTCTCCTGCACGTCCAACAAAAGGCTCTCCTTGTAAGTCCTCATTCCTACCGGGCGCTTCACCAATAAAAACAATGCTTGCTTCACTGCTTCCTTTTCCCGGAACAATATTATTCCTTGACTCGTGCAGACCGCATTTTTTGCATCCGAATAATTCTTCCAACTTCATTAGATTATGATATAATAATCATGTTATAAATAATTTTTTAAACAATCTCTTATGTAAAGTATTGATGGTTGATACAAAGTACTTTGTGTACGACTTAGTAAGAAGATTGAGCAAAAGTAATAATTTTTTAGTAAAAGAGAAAGATTTGTCAAACCTAATTATTGAAATAGATAAAGAGAGCGACAGTAAGATCGTTTTATCGCCTGTTAAATACGTGATGGAAGGGCTTGCAACACCTGAATTGTATTCAATACTAAACGATTTGCAGATTTTCAGTATAATTAAGAAAATAGGTGAAGACGCTTACGTACTGACAAACAAGGGAGAGCAGTACATAAAAGAAAAAATTGCTAAAATAAACCTGCATTATCCAAGAGTTTATAAAAAGTTTTCAAAAATAGCTGAGGAAACAATAAAAAAATATTTTAAATAATTTTTCTTAATTCAAAAAAAATATATAAGCAACTTATTCTGAAGAATAATTATGGGTTTAGGAAACTGCATAATTGAAGAGAATAGCATGGGAATTAATACTTATGGTCCGGGATTCATATCGGGAGCGGGAGTACTGCACGACACTAAACCCTGCTGCAGTAAAAGAGATTGCAATAATGACGTAAAGTATTATGCTGAACTATATGTTAATAATTATTTTACAGGAGACGTATTGAATGCTTGCTCTAGAGAACATTTGAGAGAATTATCAGAAACAAAATATTTTCAAAGAATGATAAAGAAACATGACACTCCTGAAATAAAGATTTATGAAAAAAAGAAGTGTATTGGAAGCATAAAACTAATAATTATAACAATAAGGCCTATGTTAAGGAAGCATTATTACATCAATACTTTTGATACAGAAGAATTATCCCATCTTCTTAGATAGTAATACTTAAGAAAAATCAAAAGAATAAAAACAGTTAATGGATTACAAAATCTCTGATAAAACAAGAAATAGAATAGATGAAATAACTAATAAATTCTATAATAGTTTAAGTAATATTCTCAGTGAAAGAAACAGACTAAGAGAAGAACTGGTTGAAGATTATGAAAAAAGGATAGATGATAAATTAAGCAATGCTGAAAAAATAACTATATTATATGATATGAGTCTAGAGGAGGGTTTGGAACTTTTCAGTCTCTCAATGGAGGAAGATTTGTTTGAAGCAGTAAAACAGGATAAGCACAGGAGGATAAGAAAAGAGTATGAGAAGATTGACAAGCAGGAATTCGGCGGGTTCGGATATTATTACGACACATTGTTCAAGAGATTAATTGATGAGAATCCGGATTATAAATGTTTTGAGAACAATATAAAGGATTTGAGTAAGGAAACTCTGAATGAATTAAAAGATTTGAGTGAAAAGGGATTGGATGAAATAATGTGCAGAGTGGATAATTGCGTGATAAGAAAATCCAGGACAGTATACGAAGTGAATCATTCTGAAGTTAAGAGAATAATTTTAGAGGATATGACTGTTCCACTTCCAGAGAGTACAAGAATAAAAGCATATCTTAATCTAAAAATCAGGTTAAGCAGTATAATAAGTTTTGATACTGATGAAGACTTAGATTATAAAATAAGGTATCCCATAAAAAGTATGGATAATAAAATAGGAAGAATATGGATAAAAAGAAAATTTAATGAAATTGAGAAAGCAGTTAGGATTGAAGCACCTGATATGATTGTTAAAATCTTATGAAATAGAAACTATTTATCAAACATAAAAACTTAAAAACTCATATTCATAAACTTAACAGAAACTTTTATTCCTATCATTAATTCCCTATTATTTTCCATTCAACATCTTTAATAACATCTACTTCTCCAGCACATGATCACAGACCAGAATCTTTCCAATAATACATCCTTCACATTCTGTAATCACTTCTCTCTTACATACCAGACAAGTAGTTTTAGCTTCC
>CAYWEY010000011.1:0-38460 GCA_964457955.1 Candidatus Woesearchaeota archaeon | reverse complement strand
CAACTCTTTTTCAGAAACTACATGCCTTTTAGGAATTATCTCCACATGCCCCGGACTTACAGGATACTTATCTATATTAACCCAAAAATAATTGTTTTCGTAAAAAAAATTTTTGGTCTCTTCATAAATTTTGCAGAAAACACAATCTTTCATGAATTATGAAAAAAAAATTATTTAATTAATAAGTCTTTTTGTTCGACAAGCAACGAATAAATTACAGAAACTTTTTTTAATCAATAATATGATTAAATAGAAATATGAATATAGGAATAAAAGGGTGGGGTTTTTATGCTCCTGAAGGAGTTGTATTAACAGATTCTTTTGTCGATTATGATAATAGTCTGAAAGACTCACTTGAAGATTATATTAGTTCTGAAAAAATAAGCAAAGGATTAGGAATCATTAAGAGAAGAGCAGCTCATCAGACAGAGAATACTCTCACAATGAGTTATGAAGCTGCAAGTAATGCATTGAAAAGAGCAAATGTTAATTCAGAGAGTATAAAACAAATTATTATTGCAAGCGAGAATCACCCGTATAAAGTAAATGCTCCCACCGAATTAATCAAGTTATTAGGCACAACAAACAGTGTTTCAATAATTAATTACACTAATACTTGTGTTTCAGGAATGACTGCTTTAAAAGATGCCTGTGAAAAATCAAATAGTTTTTATGAAGACGGCAATACTCTTGTTATTGCAGCAGACAAGCCTTCTGCATATGAAAATGATGCTTTACGATTCACAATAAGTCATTACGCAACAGCATTCATTATTGGTAAAAATCCTGTTGTAACACTGGAGGATTATTCAGTTCATACTTCAAACATGTATGATTTTTTTCAAAAACACGGTTTTAAAGCACCAACACATATGGGAAATGAAACATCAAAATCTTACAAGAAACACATTATTAATTCGTTGAAAAAAATATTAAAAAAAGGATATGATATAAGAGATTTTGATTATATGGGAATGCACAGTCCTTTTCCTAAAATAATGGAATGGTTGAGACGTGAAGACAAAGAGCCAAAAATTAATAATCCTCTTAAAAAATTATTAAAAAAAGAATTTGATGAAAAAATAAAGCATGCAAAATATTTGGGAAGCGTTTTAGGCAATGCTTATCCAGCAACAAGTCTGTCGATTCTGCAGTACATTCTTGAAAAATCATCAAGTAATGAAACAATATTGTTAAGTTCTTTCGGTTCAGGAGCGTCAGCAATAAGTGGAGTATTCAAAACTCATGAAGGAATAGATAAAATAATAAATAATGGGGTAAAAACTCATGATTATCTTAATAAAGAAGAAGTGCTTAATCCTGAAACTGCGAGAAAAAGACTTGGCATTATAAAAAGGCCTTCATTCCCTGATGAAAAAAAACATCGTGAAGAAATAAAGAAAAATAAGTGCAGCAATGTTTATTTAAATAAAAGTATTGAAGGAGAAGTAGTTAAGAATCTTAAAAAAATCAATCCTTTTTTCAGAAAAATACTTGTAGATACAGAAAACGGATTAATTGAAGGAGTTAGTGCAGGCTGCAAATTAGATGATGGAACAAGAGTTGAACCAAGACTAGTATATTTTAAAAGAAAAAGTGCTTATCCTGATAAATACTTTTTTGCATATAAAGAAAAGAAATAATTATTTTTTCTTCTTTTTCAGAACATATACTTCCTCTTCTTCTGGTTCTTCATCATCATATACTTCTTCTTCACCAAATATGTCCAAGAAAACATCCAGTATTCTGAAAGTCCTGTCAAATTTTCTTTTAATCTCTTTATAACCATCATTAATATTCTCCTGAAGCTTCATAAATCCTTTAATAGCAA
This sequence comes from Candidatus Woesearchaeota archaeon, assembly GCA_964457955.1. Classification (GTDB taxonomy): domain Archaea; phylum Nanobdellota; class Nanobdellia; order Tiddalikarchaeales; family Tiddalikarchaeaceae; genus CAYWEY01. The sequence goes on along the minus strand of CAYWEY010000011.1, from coordinate 36,629 downwards.
GAATCGCCAGAAAAGTTAATGCCACTGAAAGGATTATCCAGATAAATATTAGTAAAGAAAAACTAGTGTAAAACCAGTCCTGAGGAATCATACCTAAAAATTGTGCCATAATTATATAACAATGAAAAGATTATTTAAATACCTTATTATTTTTTTAATTAATTATGTACTTGTGTGGAGTTGATATTGGGGGAACAAAAATAACCGTCAGTATTGCGGACAAGAAAAAGATAAAAACAAAAATATACCAGAAAACAAAACTAGAGGGAGATAATAAGACAATACCGCGTCAGGTTAATAAATTAATCACTAATGCTGCTGAGAAAGCAGGAATAAAAAAGAAGAGTATTAAGAGAATAGGTGTGAGCAGCGCAGGTCCTTTCTTAAAAAACGAGATAGTTGCTCCAAACCTGTGCGGAGGAATTGCTGACAGAGAAAAAATACCTAATGACTGGACAAACATACCCTTAAAAAAAGAATTAGAAAAAATTTATGATGAAATAATTATTGAAAATGATGCTGTTTCAGCAGTTATTGCTGAAAAAATTTTCGGAGCAGGCAGAGAAGAGAATAATGTTTTATACGTGACATGGAGTACTGGAATAGGTACTGGTGCTTACACGACTGGAATAGATGCAGAAACAGGAGAAAAAAGAGTGTTCCTGCTTAAAGGCAAGAATGGTAATGCTCCTCACGGAGGACACATATATATTAGTGAAGATGGACCCCAATGCGGGTGTGGGAATTATGGGGATTTAGAAAGCATGACTTCAGGAGCAAATATTAGTATTAATCCTAAAAAACTATTCTCACTTTATGAAAAAGATAAAGATGCAAAAAGAATAATTACTAATGCTGCAAAAAATTTTGCGCGCGGACTCGCCTCACTAAACGCTGTGCTGGATACTAAAATAATCATCATAGGAGGCAGTGTTTTCATGAACAATATTAATTTATTAATGCCGTTGATTGAAGAAGAGTTTTACAAATCATTCCATACATTATCAAAAGATGTTATTATAACTCCATCTGAACTTGATGATTATTTGGGAGATATTGCTGCACTTAGTCTCGTAATGCCCAGTGAATGGATTAAAGAATGGAGAAATACTAAGCCATGGAAGAATGCTCCAGAGCAAGTTATAATATAAGTTAATGATGCTAATAAAAAACCAATATAATATAATTTAAAAAATTTTGAAGCCAGTTCTTCTGAAGGATGAATAAAAATAATAAGAGAAAGCATTATGGAAAATATTAAATAATAATTAAGAATAGGAGTACTTAAGTCTGCAAGAATTAATGTTAATCCAAAAAGAATAGTGCTCAATATTGCGGATAATCTTTTTCCAATAAAAACACTTATTGTTTTATCACCCATTTTCTTGTCAATACTGTAATCCATTATTGTGCTGAATACGTGGACACCCATAACACTTAAGCCAATAACATAAATATTGTAAGGTATTTCAAATATTGAACCATTATAACTATAGCCAATAATGAAAGGAGCTAAGAAATAGATTAATCCATTGGATAATGAATCAAGAAAAGGTTTTGTTTTAAAACGAAGAGGTGGTGCTGAATAAAAATAACTAAAGAATACTAGAATAATTGTTCCCAACATGTTAGTAAAATTAGAAGTCATGATAGAAGTGAAAAAGAGTAATAAAATTATGATGTAAGATGCCTTTTTCACCAAATCATGATTTTTTGGTTTAAGAACAACACCTTCAAACGAGTCCTTACGAGGATTTAATTTGTCTGATTCATAATCATAAACATCATTAATCCCGTATAGAAAAAGACAATGCGGAAAAGAAAGCATGAATATTTGGGTTAAGGATAAAATACTAATATTTGCTCCTGAAAAAGAGAATCCTAATAAAAAAATTAATGGATTTATAATCCATCCAACAGGCCTGCTTGTTCGGAATAAAAGTTTTTTCATTTACCTTTTTTCTTCAATCTGTAAACTTTAATAAGATTATCACATTCAGGACATCTGAATTTCAGCATTATTTTCGAATTCTTACTTGCAGGCTTATCCCAATTACCATGCTTTCCTCCTTCAAATCCGCATTCAGGACAAGTGTATTCAAGATTATACTCCAATAATTCTTCATACTTTTCTTTAGTGAATTCTTCTCCACATGAATCACACTTATACTTCTTCGCCCTCTTTTTTGGTTTTTTCAGTCTTGCTTCTCCACATTCAGGACACTTAGGCTTATACACCCACATGAAAGCAAAACCTTTCTTACCAAGCACTTGTCTGCTGAAATAATTCACGTTCTGTATGTTTTCAGGTTTAGGCTCTAATTTCATAAAACTATTAGAAACTTCTTGGTTTTTTAAATTTTATTAAAAAAAACTTTAAAAAAAGACTCTTTATTAACTTATAGTTATGAAAGCAGGAGAATTAAGAAAAAAATTCCTGAATTTTTTTGAAAAAAAAGAGCATGCGGTTATTAATGGTGCTCCACTTATTCCAGAGCACGATCCTACAGTTTTATTCACAACTGCAGGAATGCATCCTCTTGTTCCATTCTTATTAGGACAGCCTCATCCTCAGGGCAATAGACTAACTAATGTTCAGAAATGCTTGAGAACAGGAGATATTGAAGAAGTAGGTGATAACACTCACTTAACTTTTTTTGAAATGCTTGGTAACTGGAGTCTTGGTGATTATTTCAAGAAAGAAGCAATAAAATGGAGTTATGAATTCCTCATCAAAGTATTAGAAATAAATCCTGAAAAATTGTATGTTACTGTTTTTGAAGGAGACGATGACGCGCCGAAAGATGAAGAATCCGCAAATATTTGGAAAAGTCTCGGGATTCCTGATGAAAGAATTTTTTTCCTGCCTAAAGAAGATAATTGGTGGGGTCCTGCCGGAGAAACAGGTCCTTGCGGTCCTGATACTGAAATGTTCATTGACTGTGGTAAACCAAAGTGTGGTGATAAGTGTAAGCCTGGATGCGACTGCGGTAAATACGTTGAAGTATGGAATGACGTATTCATGGAGTATAATAAGAATAAAGAAGGTGATTATGAGAGATTAGAGCAGAAGAATGTTGATACTGGTATGGGTTTAGAGAGAATGACTGCAATGCTTCAAGAAAAAGAAAGCGTGTACGAGATTGGATTACTCCAGCCATTAATGAATTTGGTAAAAGAATTATCTGGTATTAATGAATTTAGTGAAAATGAATTAAAATCGAGCAGGATAATAATTGATCATGTTCGTGCAGCAACATTCATTCTCGGGGACGAGATTGGTGTCACTCCCTCAAACACTGGACAGGGATACGTGCTAAGAAGACTTATTAGGCGGGTGATAAGACATGCAAGATTATTAGATATTAATGAAAATATTTGCCAGAAAATAAGTGGCAAAGTCATAGAACTTCATAAAGATTTTTATCCAATTCTTAAAAAAAAGAAGAGTTTTATAATAAAAGAGTTTGAGAAAGAAGAAAACAAATTCATGAACACTCTTGAGAAAGGATTAAATCATTTTAAGAGAATTGCGAAAAAAAGCGACGATAATATTGGTGGAGAAGATGCTTTCTTACTATACCAATCTTACGGATTCCCTATTGAAATAACAAAAGAATTAGCTGAAGAGAAAGGATTAAGTGTTGATGTTAAAGGATTCAGGAAAGCGTATGAAAAACATAAACAGAAGTCAAAGAAAAGAGCAGGAAAACGTTTTAAGGGAGGGCTTGCTGACAAGTCTGAAAAAACCACTAAATTACATACAGCAACCCACTTATTATTAGAGGCTTTAAAAAGAGTTGTGGATGAAAATATTCATCAGAAAGGGAGTAATATTACTCCAAAAAGACTGCGTTTCGATTTCAATCTTAAAAGGAAACTAACTAAAAAAGAGTTAAAAAAAGTTGAGGACTTAGTTAATAAGAAGATTAAGGAAGGGCTGGAAATAAGAAAAGAGAAGATGAGTGTTGAGAAAGCAAAAAAGATTGGTGCAGAATCAGAATTCATGGAAAAATATAGTGATAAAGTTTTTGTCTACTTCATAGGAGATTTCAGTAAAGAAATATGCGCAGGACCTCATGTAAAGAATACTGAAAAATTAGGAGGTTTCAAGATAATTAAGCACAATTCTGTTGGTGCTAACACTAAAAGAATCAGGGCTGTTCTTGAATAAGTTGTCTTCTTAATAGTTCAGACACTATTTTTACATCAGCCTGGTATTTTGTCTCCTTAAGCACTTCTCCAACCAAGTAATTGAGAACTTCTTCTTTACCACCAGTATATTCCTTAACTGCTTCTTCTTCTTTTGATAAGACTTTTTTAATAATTTTTTTAATCTTTTTCTCATCCTTTATGAGTTTCAAGCCTTTCTTCTTTATTAATTCTTCAGCAGTCTTGTCTTCCTCAACTATTCTCTTAATTAATTCTTTGCCTAAACGCTCTCCTATTTTTTCATCATCCATTTTTTTCAAAAAATCAGTGAAATCCTCTGGAGTTATTCTCAAGTCTTTTATATTAAAATTATTGTAATTAAGGCATTTAAGAAGATGGGTTAGCACCCAGCTGCTTAGTTTAACATAATTTTTATAATAGTCTGCACATTTTTCATAAAAATCTGCGAATTCTTTTCCTGCATAAATTATTGAATAACTCTTTTCACGTGACAATTTGTATTGTTTCATAAATCTTTTTATTCTCTGAGAGGGTAGTTCAGCCATATTCTCATAAATCTTTTCCAAATCTTTTTCTGTGAAGGACTGCCAGCTAAGGTCTGGCTCAAATATATATCCGTAATCAGCTTCTGATTCCTTCATTCTCAACGTCTTTGTTATTCTTGACTTCTCATCAAAAGCTCTTGTCTGCAATTTCTCAACATACCTTCCCTGCTTTGCCATAATACTCTGGCGGGAGTATTCATAACGCAATGCTTTTATTATATTATTAAAACCTGTTATATTCTTAACTTCAACACGCACTCCTCCTTCAACACTTATGTTCGCATCTGCTTTCATGATTAGTTCAGAAGAATACACTCCTAAGTGTTCTACAATTGCTCTGAGTTCTGTTAAAAAGTTTTGAACTTGATTAGGGTGAGTAAAATCAGGTTCTGTTACTATTTCAATCAATGGAGTTCCCGCCCTGTTATAATCAATAAGCGTGTATTCTGAAGAAGTTATGTCTCCTCCCACATGAACAAGTTTTGCAGGATCTTCCTCAATATGAACTCTTGTAATTCTTATATTGTAATTCTTGTTCTTCCATTTAATATTCAAGCATCCTTTCTTCCCCAAAGGTATTTCGTATTGTGTTATCTGGAAATTCTTTGTCATATCTGGATAAAAATATGATTTTCTGCTGAAAAAAATGTTTTCAGGTATTCTGCAATTAAGTGCTTTAGCAACTTTCAAACCATTAAGCAATACTTTCTTATTAAGACGTGGCTTACTGCCGGGATAACCCATGCATATTTCGCAAACATTAGTGTTAGGTTCTGCTTCACCCACAGGACATGAACAAAATATTTTAGTATTCGTATTCATCTGCACATGAATCTCAAGCCCTATCTTGCACTTTATTCTTTTCATGAATAATTCTCCTCATAAGCATTACTAACACTAAGTATTTTATGTTCTTCCAGATGATCAGATAATAAGTGAAAACCAACAGGCAGTCCTTCAGGCGTCTTACCGCACGGAACATTAATCATTGGTATTCCTGCAAGATTAGGACCTACAGTTAATAAGTCGCTTTTATAAACCTGCAGAGGATTCAAGTCATCAATTTCAGAAAATTTTGGAGGAGGAAACATCATTGTCGGACTTAACAAGCAATCAACATTTTTCAGGGCTTTCTTAAAATCTTTTATTATCAGAGTCCTTATCTTCATTGCTCTCAAATAATACTTGTTTCTGTAACCACTCATTCTTGCAAAAGTTCCTAATATTATTCTCCTCTTAGCTTCTTCACCAAAGAATTTGGTTCTCACTTTATTAAAATAGTTATTAAAATCTTCTTTTAATTCAAGCCCTTTACCATACCTTATCCCATCATATCTTGCGAGATTAGTGCTTGCTTCACTCACTGCTATTAAATAATATGCAGGTATCACGTATTTTGTCATCTCCAGACTGGTTTCAACAAAACTTATTCCAAGATTCTCAAGACGACTTATTGCATCATAAACAAGTTTTCTTACACTATTATCCAGGTTCTCAAAATATTCCTGCGGGAGTCCTATCTTATAGTTCTTAACATTCTCAAATTTTGTGAAATCCATATTACTTGTATTAAGTGTTGTCTGATCAAAATCGTCTTTTCCACTTATTATGTTAAGAACTCTGGATATATCAAGTGTTGATTTCGCCATCGGCCCTATCTTATCAAGACTGTTTGCGTAATCAATAAGTCCATACCTGCTTACTCTTCCATAAGTGGGTGTTAGTCCGTAAACTCCGCAGAAAGATGCGGGACAACTTATGCTTCCACCCGTGCTCTCTCCAATACTAATGTGCGGGAAGTCCGCAAGCCGAGTTATGCATGCACTTCCACCACTGCTTCCTCCGCACGTTCTTTCAGAGTCAAAAGGGTTTTTAGGAATACTATACCCACTGTTTGTTGAAAAACTTCCGAAACCGAACTCATCCTGATTCGTCTTAGCTATAATTATTGCTCCTTCATCCTTCAATCTCTTAATAACTGTTGCATCAAAAACAGGTTTGTAAGACTCAAGTATTCTGCTTCCCGCGCTTGTCTGAATATTCTTTGTGCATATCGCGTCCTTAACAGTTACTGGAATGCCTGCTAGTTTTCCTTCAGGATTCTCACTTAACTCCTTTGCCTGAATTAAAGCTTCATCCTCACTTATTGTCACGAAACAATTATGCTCTTCATCAAATTTCCTGCACTTACTTATAACGTTTTTAATGAAATCAACAATATCAATTTCTTCATTCTTTACTTTTTTAACAAAATCTTTTATACCAATCATAAAAAAAGTTTTTTTATTATCCTGCTATTTTGTAATCTCCGTAAGTTTCCAGATAATACCCCATTATTCTAAGAACTTCTTCTATATCCTCTAATTCCAGAAAATCCTCTTCCTTAATTACTTTTTTAATCATTATAATATTCTCGGTGCTTTAATGTATTCATCCTTTGTGTGAACTGCCTGCTCTAAAACTTTTTCTCTGTCAAGACACTCACCAACAACATCTCTTCTCGTATTATTTACGGTTTTCAGAGGATGAAAACTTGGTTTAATATCTTTCACATTAACTTCATCAATTATTTCAAAATAATCAATAACTTCAGCAAGTTCTTCTGAAAAACTCTTAACTTCTTCATCAGATAATCTTAATCTCGCTATATCCGCAACCCGCTGAACTGTTTCCTCACTTATCATAATGAGTAAAATATTTAAAATCAATATTTAAAAACTTATTCATAATTATTCTACTTTGTATCTGGTGAGAACAGCTATTCCTCCAAGGCTTCCTAATTTCTCACCCTGCTCTGTATCTGAAGGAATTATGTGAATGCTTCCTCTTGATTCTTCAACACTTGTCATCATTTTATCTATTTCTTCATATTCTTCTTTTTTCCTGTAATCCTTAATCAATTCATTAGTTATTAACAAATGATTTACTGCTCCATAACTCACTGCTTTCTTAACATGCTCATAACCATAAGTAGCATTAGTATTCTTACCTATTCTTTTAAGAAGTTCTTTAATCAGTTTTTCTTCCTTCACCATCAAGGATGATTCATAAATCTTGTCAACTATTTTTTTTTTAAGGATTTCTTTAAAACCACTATCTCCTGCAGAATATATTTTTGTAAAAACAACCCTATCTTCCAAGTGTTTGTAATTACCAAGTTTTTTTTTCAAGTTCTTGTTTATAAAACCAACACCACCAATTATTACATTATTAATATTCTTCTGCTTAACAATCTGGTTAAGCCTGGATAATAATTTTTTCTCAAACTTCCTCTTATTCTGCTCGTAATCTTTATATTCTCTTTTACCACCAACTTGTTTTATCAGGCTTCCTGCTTTCCGCATACCATAACCGTGCATGAAAGCAAAGCTTGCCCGCCCGTAATCACATGAAACGAGCAATATTCTGGGTTTAAAAGTCTGCTTAACTGCTTTTTTAATAAAATCTTTATGATACTTGAACCACTTATTCTTCTTAATCCTAATAATTGTTCCGCTTGTGATATTGAAAGTATGATAATCACCCATCCCTACTTTTTCATCACTGCACTCCACTATTTTTCCTGAAACTCTTAAATAATTAGTGAATTTTGCGAACTTAATATTTTCAACAATTATGCGAATATGCATCGGCCTCCTCTCTCCTTCTTTCTTACCAACACTAACTCTTCTCGTTGTCCTGCCACTTATTTCATCACTCTCTTCTATAACATGGCTCAAGTACCATAAGTCATCCTCATTATGGATTTTAACAGTTATTTGGTTATTCTTATAATCCTGCTTTATTATTTTCATAAAATCATTAACTCCTATTCCAGGAACTCTATACTATCTATTCTGCCGTCACCATCAAGATCAAAGCCTTGGACTATTCTGTAAAAATCTTCTCCATCCTTATAATTCTTTAATAATTCTTTATAACGAAGAGTCATACTGAGCACAGCACTCTTCGTGCCCCTCCTCCCAACTCCTGCAAATAATATTACAGATTTTGATTTATTGAAAGGATTCTTTATTTTCTGAACAACACCCATTGTATTATCAACATACTCCTCACCATCAGAAGTGATGAATCCTTTGCCAAAACTTGCTTTAGGCGCTTCCCCGCTGAACTCAACATCGTATTTTACAGGAAAGTATTTATTAAAATGAAGAGTTATCATATTCACTCCAGGCCCACCTAATAAAATAAAGTTGTCATCATATTTTTCTCTTGCTTTAATACTTACATCCAGATTAACGAATAATTCAGGAGAATAATTAATAAATCCTCCTAAAAACATTGCCAAATAATTAGAGTAATGCCCGTCGCGAGCCCATGCTTTCAAAGGACCATGCGGGTCCGGGCTTCCAATAACTACTCTTCCATTAAAATATTCTCCTATAAAATGCTTGAAAAAAAGAGATACTTTTTTATCAACACTTATTTCCTTCTTCTTAATAGTTCTATCTCCATAACCTAATTCAAAAGAGTAGGCGGGTGCTGAAGGAGAATAAATTTTTGCTGTAGCTCCCTTAATCTCTTTCTCATCAACAACTTCTATCAATCCGTTGCTGCTTAATCTCTTAATATGATAATAAACTTTCTGCTCATGAATGTCTAATTTTTTAGCAATCTCCAAAGGATACATTGGTTCCCTGCCTATTGTCTTAAGAATTTTAAAAGCAAGTCCTGAAGTTAATGGTTTCAGTTTCTCAGGATTCTTAAAAACAAGAGTATCTTTAACTGATGATTTTCCTTTTTTATCCTTCAATATTTTATACTTATTCATAAAAAATTATTATTAAAAAAAAATTTATAAAGGTATTGTTTTTGTTTTTAAATAAGATTTATAAAAAGAGATTTTTTTCTTAGTCTTCAAGCATGAAAGCTGTTATTCTTGCAGCTGGTGATGGTAAAAGGATCTGGCCGTTAAGCATGAACAGGCCAAAGCCACTGATTAATATAATTAATAAGAATTTTCTGGAATACCAGATTATTAGTTTAAAAAAAGCAGGAATAAAAGATATTGTTATTATCATATCCCCAAAATACAGAAAAGTTTTTGAAGAATTCCGTAAAAAAATAGTTGAAAAACACGGATGCACAGTATCATTCCTTACTCAGAAAGAACCAAGAGGAACTGGGAACGCTTTCTATTCTGCAAGAATAATAATCAATGAGCCTTTTATTGGATTAATGGGAGATAATCATTATACTGCAGGAGATATTAAAAGAGTCATAAATTGTTATAAGAATACGGGAAAAAATGTTATAGGAGGAATTGAAGTTGAGCATCCTGAACATTATGGAGTAATTTATCATAATAAGGAAGGATTTGTTACTGACTTGGTTGAGAAGCCAAAAAAAAGCGAATCAAACCTCATAAATGCTGCAATATACTTGCTCAAACCTTATTTTTTCAGATACCTTAAGGATTTGGATGTTAAACCTAATGGTGAAACTTATGTTACTGACGGATTAAGCAGGATAATAAAATACAACGACCTAATAGTCCAAAAGATTAATAACTGGATTGATTTAGGTTATCCTCATCAAGTTTTGCACGCCACAGAATTCTTTTTTAAAAACTTCAGGAAGTACAATAATCCTCATGGTTTAAAAAAAATAGAGAATAATATTTATGCTGGAAAAAATGTTAAAATAGGAAAAAATGTTGAAATAATGCCTGATGAAGGAATTGTTATCATAGAAGAAAACAGTGTTATAAGAGGCAATTCTGTTATAGAAGGAAATTGTTACATCGGCAAAAACTGCACAATTATTAAGAGTGTTTTAAGAAATAATAGTGTATTAATGGGAGGCAATAAAGTAAGTTTTTCTGAATGCAAGAACTCCTCAATCGGGTATGATTCAAACCTTCCTCATTTCAATTATTTGGGAGATTCTTATGTTGGTAATAATTGTAATTTCGGTGCTGGCGCAAAAATTGCTAACTTAAGGCATGACAATAAGAGTGTTAAGATGTTCCTACAAAAAAAAGGATTTTTAATGAATACTGGTATGCGCAAACTAGGAATATTCACAGGAGATAATGTTAAATTCGGAATAAACAGTGGAGTAGGACAACCAGGAGTCCTAATAAGCTCTGACAGTAAGATTATGCCAAACAAAACAATATACAGAAATGTTACTACCTAATAGTAACATTTATAAAGGTATTTTTTTCTTTTAAATAAGTATGATTTTTAATAAGTATTTCAAGAATAATTTTAAAAAAATGTTGGAAAAAAATCCTGAAATGAGTGAGAGAGCATTAGTTCAAAATATATACAATACTTTAAAAAAGGAAGGATTAAATTATTCAGAAAAAAAATTCAAACAGGATTTTAAAAAGAAAAATTTAGGTTATGCAGTTAAGAATGCTTTTTTAGAGAAAGCAAAAAAATACACAGACATAAAAGAGATGGATAATTTAATGAGAATGTATATAATAAATCCTGAAATGGGGAAGAAAGCTTTTTATAATAAAGAAAAAAATCTTGACACACATAATCATTTCTCAAAATTCAGAAAAATTATTGACAGAATAGAATCAGTATACAACGGTTTATTGAATATTGATTGCAAAGGGGTTGAAAATGCTCAGAAAAGTTACCAGACATGTTTTGTGCTTGACGTTAATAACTTAAACAGTCTTATTGAAAAGTGGGATAAGAATAATTATGATAAAAATTACAATCCTGTCAGTTTATTAAAAAAACTCTTTGCCGGAAAAGAATTAAGAAAAAAAGAACATAATGTTCTTGAGCACTTCATGAAATTTAAACCACTGCAAGAAAATATTGATGAAAGTAAATATAATACATTCAAAAAACTATACATCCTAACTGATTTATCAAAAACAATTAATTTCAACGACCTCATTAATTTATGCAAGGATTATGATTTAAGAAAAATTGATGATGCTGTCAAAGGTCTTGAAAATATAATAAATGAACTAAGTTCATACAGCAATATTATAGAGCAGAACAAAAATAACTTAGTTAAAAAGTTAATTAAAAAACCAGATAATAAGAAAACAGAAGTTTTTAATTACATAACTGATAAATTCTTAAATGAAGCTAAAAAATCCGGCATGGAGAAAAAATATATTGAATTATACTCAAGAGAATTTAAAGAAAAACATGATTTTCTTGAATTAATAAATAACTTAAACCATCATATCGACCAGATTAAAATTGATAAAGCACTTGAAAAAGATGAAGAATATAATGAAATAAAACTAAATTCGGTTTTAAAACAAGATTTATTCTTTAACTTAACACCCATAGAAAAAGAAGTATTCAGAATAAAACCCACTATGGATAATGTTGATGTTAATCAAATAGCTAATAAGGTTGAATCAGCAGGAGTATCAGGAGATCCTGAAAAAATTAAAAAGATTATTGAAGAATACGAAAATGAAAGAGATTAAAAAAGAAGTTTACAAAGAATTTAAAAATAAGAAATGGGAAAAAAATGATATATTAGTTGATTATATTGCTGAAAAAATTAATCCTTCAAATAATCCTGAGGAAATAAAGAGATATATTAAAAAAATAGATGATATTAAAAAAGAGTATAATATGAAACCAGAATTCATAAATATGATTTTATCAACTATGGACGAAGAAGGAAAAACCGCTGATGAAATAATTAATGAATTAATACCAAAAAAAAAGGAAAAGAATCCTGTTGAGGAATACAACTTAATTAAAATATTAAAATACAGAAGAAATCATTAAAAAAATATTTTTTTAATAATTAAATCTTTGAAACCTTTATTAAAAAGCATATAATTTATGTGAGGCTTGCCTCCGAAATAAACAATGTCTCCAAAATCATCTGGTGAAACATTCTCATTAGTATAAGACAACTCTTTTTTTACGTATTCATTTATCTCTATACTTCTTCTTTCAACCCCTGATGAATGCGTTGCTACAGGAACCATTTTATATGGTTCAAAACGCAGCAATCCAGATATATTATTACAAACAGTGTCAGTCATTCCACTTTCTTTTTTAAGACATTTTTTTAAGTTTTCTGAATCAGTGCATGAAAGAGCTTTTTTTGAATCCTGCGGGAGTTCAACAAGATAGTAATTGTTTTTCTTAAAACCATTTATTCTCGAAAGATTCTCATAAGTATTAAAAGGAAGGCAGTCATCATATCCTATAAGCCAGAATATTTTGGCTTCAAGATTATCAAACCCCATTCTTGAGAATCCAGATTTATTAATATAAAAAATATAGTTACTACTATATAGTAACATTTATAAGTTTGTTTTTTCTTTAAATTAAATAGGTGACAATAATGAATAATTTAGATGAACTTTTTGAAAAAACTCATAAAGAGAAAGTCATTGACAAAGTGAGAACAGAATTTCATAATACACTAGTAAAGAATTATTTCCTGAAAGGATACAAAGAAATAAGAGAAACTGTAAAAAACAAGTTTCCTGGTATGAAAAATGATGGAATCAAATACATGACAAAAGGATTCTGGAACTATATGAAAATAAACAACAAATACCTTACTCTAAACAATAATCCAAGAGAAGTCAGGGAAAAACTTGATGAGTTTTACGAATGGATTAATAAAGATAGTTAAAGATTTTTTTCTTTATTCTTAATCCATTTAAAAAATTTTTTTCTTCATTCAACTCAATCACGTACTCTGCATGATTGCCTCCAATAAATGCAGCAATAGAATCAAAATCATTTCTATTACAATATTCTGATATTTTATTCAATCCCTCTAGCATGTCTTTCAGTATTCCTTCATCACGTTCATGCTCATCAGAAGAATCCGGCCCGCAAGGAATCATTAAGTAAGGTTCAAAGTATAATATTCCTGCAACATTTTTACAAATACTCTCCCTTAAATCAGTTGATTCCATTAAATCATTAATCATTCTACCATATTCACTAAAATCTTTTCCCGAATATTTCTTAAATACTTCTTCTGAAGACTTTGGAAACTCAATAAACCAAATACTATTGCAAATACCATATTTTTTGAGTTTATTAATAGTATCAAAACCCCATACATCAGGATAACCTATCATGTAGAACTCTTTGTTTCTTAGTTTGTCTTCAATTGATTCACTTGCTTTTGAAATAAGCTCCTCATTAATCATTAAAATAACTAATCAGAAAAATATTATTATAAAAATTCTTAACTACAGAAGAGTAATGACTAAAAGATTTAAAAGAATATCATTTTTTCAAGATAAAGTGATTCCTGAGAAGATTAAAAAAGAGTTGGGAGAGAAGAATTTAGTCAATTACATTGCTGAACAAACCAGTCTTTCAGACAGTCCTGAAGAAACTCAAAATTACTATATTAATAAAGTAAGAGAGATTAGGAAATATTATAATCCAAGTCATGAATTAATGTTGTTTCTTCTGTCAACAAATGGAAAAAAATCAATAAAAAATGTTGTAAAAGACATAATTATAAAAGAAGACCCTGTTGGAGAATACAACTTAGTCGAAACTCTCAGATTCTTACGTAAAAACTAAACATACATTGTCTGATTAGGAGAACTATATTTTCTCTTAGCTGACTTAAGAAGTTTTTCTGCAGGAGATATGAACTTATAATTTATGTTTCTTTTCTCGAAATCTTCTTTTAGTTCATTTATCTTTTTCTCTGCAGCCTCAATTAATAAAAGACTCATTTCCGAATAGTCTGTGTAAAGTTCTTCACAATTATTAATAAGTTCTGGATTAACTGGATTATAAATCATCGTCTCCAGCTGGTCTTTAATATCTTCTATTTCAGCCATTTCTCCAGGATTAGGAACATTATATTCTTGAGAGCTTATATCAGCAGCCAAACCCATACTTTTATCAATATATATCGGTTATTTATATATTTTGTTGTCCGTTACAATATATTTATAAGAAAAGTATCAAACTTCCTGCTAAAAAAAACAGGCCAACAATAATTGGCAGAATATTTCCACCTGGTGCAGTGAATTTCGGCATCCTTATTTTTTTTCTCTGGAAAATAACTGTGATACAAACCAGAAATCCAAAAAAACCCGTAAGAACAGCACCAGTATATGCCAACACATTAATAAAACTTGGTTTGAGGAAGAAAGCAAAAATAAAAGGAACAGTCATTGAAATAAGAACAGATAAATTCTTATTAATGCCAAAATCTTCAGTAAAAACGTCTCTTAAAATAAGTCCGCTGATAAGATAGGATGAAAGCATAGCAAGGAAAGCAATACTGTTGCCAATAACACCAATAATGCCTGTAAGACTCTCAGTTGCAACATCAGCAATATTATGGTTAAAAACACCCACCATCAAGATAGAAAAAGTAAGATAGAACATGAAAGGAATAAAAGTGCCGATAACACATGTCTGAATCATTAATTTCTTGTCACCATGAACGATTTTCTCAATTTCAGGCATAACATTATATCCACCAAATGCAAAGATTAAAACACCGAAAGGAATCAACAAATTAGTTGTTTCAACATCAGTCAATTTATCAACATCAAACCTTCCGCCTACAAAAAAAACCATTACGAATAAAAAAAGAATCAAAGAAAAACTCAACAATAATTCAGCCTTTTCAACCAGCCGTATTCCTGCCCACACAAAATAAGAAACAAAAAAAAACAATAATATCATAAAAAAGTCCTGACTATAACCAAAAAACATAGACAGGATATCAGAACAAGCGACCAAGTAAGCAATAATAGCACCAAAACTTATGAAAGACAAAACAATAAGAGCCAATTTTTTAACATTCTCACCCAAGTATAATCCAATAAGTCCAGGCATCTGCGCCTTCTTACCAGTATTCAAAGCAAGCTCGCTTGCAAAAAAGCACATAAAAACAGTAGCAAATGCTGTAAAAAACATTAAAAAAACTCCGGGAATAAAACCAGACAATGTTAATGCTTTTGGAATGCCTAAAAAACCAGCACCAATAACAGTACCAATAAGAGTTGCTACAGCAGAAAATAATAATCTCTCTTTATTATTCATAAGAAAAACTAATCTCCTAATCTTTTTTAATCCTTTCTTAAAAAAGTTTAAAAAAACAAAAAAACACTATTTCTTACATAAAAGCCCCGATAGTCTAGTCCGGCCAAGGATACCAGGCTCTCAACCTGGCGACCCGGGTTCAAATCCCGGTCGGGGCAAAAATATCATCTTTACTTAAAGCAAGCATTTAAAATGATTTTGAATGTTAGAAAAGTATATAAACAATAACCATCTATTTTAGATATATGTCTAAATCTGTGGGATTGGTTCCGGTAAACACATCAACACACTCTATTCATGTGGAAAACATTATAAGAGGATTTGAAAGAGACCAGGAACTTATTAATAAATATAATTCTAAAATTGATGAATGTGTTCATGATAAAGAGTTTCATTCAGGTATGTTCTCTCTTTACAACATTATCAAAAAATATGAATTAAAACCCCTTGTAGGAATAATCACTGAGTGTATACCTGAATTTTTAGAATACACGGGAAATGAAAACCAGAAAGCACATTTCTTATTCACAAATTTGTCAGAACTTCTTTATGATGCTGCAGAAGAAATTGGTGTTGATGACTTAAAAGAGATGAAAAAAACATATCTGGAAATGGAAGAAATACTTAAAACACAGGAGAATCATAAAATGCTTAAAGAGTATAGTGATTTATTAAGGGATTTTAATACTTATATTTCTCTTTACTTGAATGATTTAATAGCATTTGATGAGTTTGATTTAAAAAGAGAATAGAAAAATTTAAAACTTATTGGAAATCGATATATTATTATGGGTCGTGACTACCAAATCAGGTGCAAAAGATGCGGATATCCTTACTATACCGAGAACATTGACAGAAGAATATGCGTATTCTGCAGAAGAAAAACAGATGTGCGTTCAAGAAAGAAAAAATTAAACATTATGGTGAATTCTATTAAAGACTTTGCTGATTCAAGAAAAGTATGCCCTAATAAGGACAGAGTTATTAAATGGATTAGTGCAAAATTTGAAGTCAACAAGAACACTGTAAAATCATATATTAAAGAATTAATGGATGAAAAAAAAGTTGAAATATTTAATGACGGACATTACGATAGAGTAAAAGTAATCAAAAAATAGTGGTTACAAAAACTTAAATAATCGATTTTCTTAGAAATTATTTATGATTAATAAACTTAAAAAAACATTAGATTCTCTTGTAGAAGAAAAAAAACTAAAAGTAATGAATTCTGAAGAAGCAAGAAAAAAACTCCCTTCTAAAGTTATTGCATTAATAGGAAACAAGTATAATCCTGAAAGCATGAAAATTGTTGTAGGAAAAGTTAATATAGGTGGAGTTAGCGGACAATTATATACTCCGAGTTCACAAAAATTCCGTTCAGGACAAGCCCTTTTCAGCAGTGATGAAGTATACGTTTATTCAGGAAGAGTGCCTGAAGAAAAAAGTGTTGAAGGAAAAACAGTAAGAAACATTATTAAATATTTTCAAGACGCAGAAGAATAATATCAGTAAATGCTTTTTCTGAAGTATGGTAAGAAAACTTTTTCTTTAACTTCATTTTCATATTCTTCATTAATTCACACTCATATCCTCTTGATTTACTGATTTCATTAACATGTTCATAACCATTTTTTTTATAAATCGCATAAATAAGAGGACTAATATTCATAGCTTCATGAAAAAAACTTGTGTCAACCCCCCTTGACTGAACACCAAAAGGAGGATTCATCAAAACAACATCAGATTCTAAAACAATATTACCTATTCCTTTATTAATCAGTTCATAATTTTTCAAACCCAATTCTTTACAATTATCTCTAACAACACTGATTGCTCTTGAATCAATATCAACAAAATAAACTTTTTTTGCACCCAATAATAATGCGCTTATTCCAAGAACACCGTTACCACAACCCAAATCACACACTTCCTTACCATAAATATCCTTATTCATATAAGCAAACCAGACCAGTTCAGAAACTATTCGACTAGGTGTTGTATACTGTTCAAGACCAGGGCGCTTAGCAGAATAATCTTTAAGTTTTGAAACTTTTATTTCAAGTTCTTTTTTGGAAATCATAATTTTTTTGAGAATCTTTCAGCAACTCTTTTCAACTGAAAATCATAACTCTTAAACTCATCCATATCAATAAATAATTTATCAGTATAAACATAGAATGTTCTTGGGAAGTCTCTTAAAAAGAGTTCGTTATTGAATGATTCATTACTAACATAGTTTCCTGAAAGAATATTCTCCTTAACTTCAGAAAACAAAGAATTAATAACAATATAATAATCTCTTAAAGAATTCTGGGCTATTTCAAGAAATTTCTTGAACTCGCTGAAATCATTTATTTTAAATATGCCTATCCCAAAATTATTCTTTCTTGTTATTTCATAATCTTCATCATAACTTATTTTTCTTTCAGTAAAATTAGTAACTACGCCCACAAAACGTTTACCAACCACTTGAAGACACTCCCATAAAAAATCAGCAACCTTTCCTTCAACCACTCCTTCATAAAGAATATAATCCCTACTTATCTCAATCATAACAAAAAAAGAAAGCATGGATTAATATAAATTTTACTCATGCATGATTTTTTTCGTATTCTTCTGTTTTTTCAAGCTCCTCAAGAAGAACTTTGCTCAATACTCCAGCATCAACTCTGCCTCTTAAATCCTTCATAAGTTTTCCCATAAGTATTCCCTGAATATTATGTTTATGAAGTAAATCCTTGTTATTGTTTATCAATTTCTTAACTTTCTTAACCAATTCTTTGGAATCTATTTTCTTAAAATCATCAATTATTAATTCAACACTTCTTTTTGAACCCATTTTTTTTTCAAGAATAACTGGTATTGCTTCTTTTGAGAACACGTCTTCACTATATGCTTTAAAAATCTTAATCAAATCCTCAATACCTATTTTATTCAAATCAACATCATGATTAACTCCTAATAAAGTGCTGGATATCAAAACACTATTTTCAGGAAACATATCATCAAGCACTTCAAACCAGTGTAGGAACCATGAATGAATAATCTGGTATGCCATCTCATCATTCAATCCTTTACCAAGCAATTTCTCATATTTCTCTTCAGGAGTTTCACTTAAATCCTTCTTAACTTCTTTTATCCTCTTATCAGTTATTATTATTTGCTCTTCATCAGTCTCAGGATACATTCGTGCTCTTCCGGGAAGCGGGCGCAAATAATTAGTTCCACCTGTTGAATGATCCGGAGCCCGGACTTCTTCGGGAACACCAACTAACAACTGATTACACCTCTTAATAACAGCATTAAAAGCTTTTTCAGCCAAGTACTTATTGCCCAACAATATTACAAAACCATCATCCTTTCCAACACTCATTTTTTTTCTTACTTTATTAACTTCTTTTTTTGATATTCCATAAGCAGAAAGTTCATCCGAATGAAGAAGCCCGCCCAAACCAGTTATTCTCTTAACATAATCAGCAAGTTCTTTACCCAGCCAGTGCTCAGGAAATAAATTGTACTTGAAATAATTATTAAAATTTTTTAAAACAAAACCATAAATATTCTTATCCTTAACCAGTTTTGAATCAGAATCTTCAAAAACTTTAGCAAGATTAATAAGTTCTGACTTAAATGACTTGATATCTTTTTCTTTTAATTCTTTTTTCAAATCCAACAATTTCTTCTGCCTAATCATCTCATACTCCACAAAAGTAGGCATCAAACTCAAATCCTGAACACCCTTTATCTCAACCCTGGCACCATCTTTTATACTCACATTAACATCCTGTCTTACTGTGCCTAAACCCCTCATAACTTTTCCAGTAACTTTACACAATAACCCTATTTTTTCAGCAACCTCTTTACAATGCTCAGGATGCTCTATATCAGGCATTGTTGTAATCTCAACAAGAGGTATTCCCATCCTGTCAAGTCTGAAAGTGTTGGTGTCAATTCTTTTAGCAGCATCCTCTTCAAGACACAATTGAGATATTCTCACCTTTCCTTTACTTGTTTCTATAAAACCATTTCTTGCAAGCAATCCTGTTCTCTGAAAACCACTGACAGCACTACCATCAATAATTGCTTTCCTCATTAAGTGAAATTCGCTAACAGGAGTCATACTAAGCAGCAGAGCGATCTCCAAAGCTGAATCAAGGGCTTCCTGATTAATAGTGTGAGGAGGTTCTTCATCCAACTCAACCAGACAGGTAGTGTCTTCATAACCTTCATAATTAATTATTTTCTCTTTTCCTGCTTCTTCTCTCGCAGCAATATCTGTTTCACCAGTTTCTCCTGCAACCGCACGCAACTTTCGGGAAACAACAAAATCAGGCTCATCACTCCTCATAATACTGGGACAGCTGCAGAATAATTTACTCGTATCTAACTGTACATGAAGTTCCAAACCACACTTTAATCCTAAATCATCCTTCATATACTGTTCTCTCCGTTATCTCTCCACGCAAATCCTTAACCATTAATTTCTCCGCCTTATCAGGCACATTCTTCAATAACCATGCAAGTTTTATAAAAGCGGTTTCTGTAAGCATGTCTCTGGCAGGAATAACTCCTATTTGTTTTAAAAAACGTCCTGTGCTATAAACATTCATATTAACTCTTCCATTAATAGCTTGGGTTGTCATAACAACAACACAACCTGAATCAATTAATTTTTTTAACTCATTCAGTATTTCTTTATGAATTTTTGTTAACTCATCCACATTATTTATGGGAAGATGACCTAATCCTGTTCCCTCAATCACTAATCCTTTATAATTATTCTTTCTGAAAAAACTTACTTGCTCAGGAAACATGTTTGTATGAACACGCAGTATACCCACTTTATCCTCCATATCAGGATTCACAACTAATTCAGAGGAAACATCATCTTTTCTTTTATAATTCTCTGACAAGAATTCAATACTATTATTATAATAATTAATACAGGCAGTAGGTGAATCATTAACTGTTTTAAAAGCATCCCTCCTGCTTGAATGCATCTTCCTTACTTTAACTCCTTTATGAATCAGACAATTATCATCACTAATCCCTTCATGCATACATACACCAACTCCTGTAAACTCAGAATTTGCTATAAAATTTGCTGCACAAATCAAGTTAGGTTCAGCATCACTACTACCCCTGTCACTGCTTCTCTGAGCACCAACAAGAATAATAGGTATAGGAAGATTATCAAAAATAAAACTAAGAGCTGCACTCGTATAACCCATAGTATCTGTTCCATGAGTTATTATTATTCCATCAACACCATCATTAATTTCTTCCACAATATATTCACTCATCTTCTCATAATGCGAGAAACGCATATCTTCACTAAACATGTTATGCATAAAAACAGAACGAATATTAGCATAATCCTTAAGTTTTGGAAACATTTCAAGCATGTCTCTGGGAGTGAATCTAGAAACAACACCTCCAGTACGGTAATCAACCCTGCTGGCAATAGTTCCGCCTGTATGAAGAATAGTGATAACTGGTTTATCCTTACTGAAAGAAACTTTTTTCTCTTTCTTATCTTTTTTCTTATATTTTTTCAACAACTTTATTTCTCTAATATTCTCAGGACTTATTCCAATATTATAACCCTTCCTTAATTTAAGTATCAGAAAATTTTTCGTTAAATAATCAGGACGTTCGATAATAACACCCTCCAAATCCTCATCCAATAATACTACTTTAATAACGTCTCCAAAACTAACTTTTTCAGAATCCAATAATTTTTTCAACTTACCTGAATAACTCATATAAAAAAATTAATTAAACAAGAATTCTTAAAACTTATTCTTTACAAAACCTCTTATGCTTGGAAAGAGTATTAACATAATTAACCATATCATTAAAAACAGTGTTATTATAATCAGTGTAAACAAAAGATAATAAGAAATAATCCCCCTTATTTCCTTCAGGCCTAAAACCAAAAAACTGGTGATATTCATCACCTTCTTTCTCAAGAAGAGTAATACTATTAAATGGTTTGAATAAGAAACTCTTAACAACATGCTCTTCATCAGAATTAAATAATGATTTATCATCATAAAAATATATTCTGAAATCATTATTATATGAAATAGCTAACTCTTCTAATTTTAACTCTTCTTCAGAAAACATATTTAAACATTCAAACAACTTCTTATTCTTTCTTAAAATCTCAACAGAATACTTATTTAATTCATTTATTCTATACCTCCTCTCTTCTGATTCTAAACAAAAATCATAAACCAAATAACTAGAATCAAGTAATTTAAAGAATTGTTTAAAACTATTATTCTGTTTATAAACAATACTCATGATTTCATTATTTTTCATAGTATCATAATGCAAATAAAAAGGCATAAAATCATTAATTTTTGTCAATTCGCTTTCCAAATCAAGATTGTTTAAACTATCTACAACAAACAAATTCTTATCAAGTAAATAAATATTATTGAAATCACTCATACAATAAAAAAAAAATAAAAAATAATGTGCTTAAAAAGTTTTTTGTAAAAATATAAAAAAAAGAAAAAAATTATTAAAAATAATATGCTTAAAAAAAATTTTTATAAAAGAGATTCAAGAATTGTTGCAAAAGAATTATTAGGTAAAAAAATATGCTACAAAGACAAGGAAGGAATAATTGTGGAGACAGAAGCATACACAACTAATGATCCTGGAAGCCACGCTTACATGAAGAAAACAAAAAGAAACCAAATAATGTACAAAGAAGGCGGAGCACTATATGTTTATTTATGCTACGGAATGCATTATTTGATGAATATTGTTACTGATGAGAAGAATGTGCCGAGCGCAGTCCTAATAAGAGGAATAGAGCCTCTGAAGAATATAAGTAAAAAAACAAACGGGCCCGGCCTACTCACTAAAGCGCTGGGAATCACTAAAGAACATAATGGTCTGAGCGTTACTGGATCAACAATATGGTTGGAAGAAGGAATAACTCCTGAAGAAATAGTTCAGACAAAAAGAGTCGGGCTTAGCAGAGGGAAAAAACTGCCTTACAGGTTTTATATTAAGAATAATCCTTACGTGAGCAATTAATCCACATACTTCTCAAGAGAGCGTATTTCTGAAATGCGTGATAAATAATAGGATTATTAAAATCCAAAATCATCCACTACACTATCCGCGTGCAGGATTATTCTCTCAAAATATTCTTCATTATCAACTAATTCATTCACTAAGTATGGCTTAATATCACTCTTGCTGAATGAAATTTTTATACTAACATCACTCATACAATTATGAAGAGAGTGAAGGATTAAATATTTAATTGAATACTTCATCAAGAATATTCAATGATTCGCGCAAAACATATCTTAGTGAATGAAAAGGAAGGAGCAAAACTAATTATTAAGAAACTAATGAATAATGAAAATACTTTCGAAGAACTGGCAAAAAAATACTCACTCTGCCCGAGCAAGAAGAAAGGAGGAGATTTAGGTTTTTTCAAAAAAGGACAGATGGTTAAAGAATTCGAAGAAGCTGCTTTCAGTCTTGAAATTGGAGAAATAACAGAAGAGCCTGTAAAAACAGAGTTCGGCTGGCATATTATAAAAAGAACAGGATAATTAGGACTGAGTATAAATAAAACTGTATTTACTGCCTTTCTCTTCCAGCTTTACGAATCCAAAACGCTCGAACTGGACTATTTCACCAAATTTAAGATTCTTCAAGTACTCCTCACCATAACCTTTTATTCTTGTAGCATCAGGCATTAAAACATTAACAATTATGGACATATCTTTCTTAACCCACTGAATCTTAGGATTACCTTTACTGATTGACTGCTCATCTGAATAAACTCCTTTCATCTTCTCTTTATTTTTATTCTCTACTCTTACATTAAATAAATCCTTCAGTCTGAAAATATCTCCTTCACAAATCTTGGTGAAATCATTATTTGATATAAAGAATTTCTGCTTCTTCTTTTTCAGAAAATAATTTTTGTATTTTTTCTTATTATAAGGACTCAGAGAGACTCTTAACTCAACAGGAGATTTCACTTCTTCAACAATCAAATCCTTCGGATTATTCACAAAAAAATACCTGTCGCTGTCCGGATCAATCAATTTCTTATTAAATGATTCTAATTTGCTGAAACTAATCCTAACATCCTTTCCGCCCAAACTCATACTCTTAATAAATTCTCTTATCGCATCAGGCTGAAAACCTCTTCTGCGCAGACTTATAATAGTCCCAAGCCTCGGATCATCCCATCCCGAATATTTATCATTCCTTATTCCTTCCTTGATTTTTGACTTGCTGAAAGTTCCTGCACCTTCAATCATTAAATGACCATAAGTGATTGTTGAAGGATACTCCCAACCCATATAATTATACAACCATTTCTGCCTCCTCTCACTAATAGCCAAATCCATTCCTCTAAGAATATGAGTGGTATTGTTATCATAGTCATCAACACCATTACCGAAATCCATTAAAGGCCACACACAATACTTATTCCCAACTCTTACGTGCTCAGGATTCTCTATTATCCTGAAAGCAGCCCAGTCTCTCTCAGCAGGATCTTTATGATTAATATCAGTCTTAACTCTTGCAACAGCTTCACCTTCTGAATAATCTCCATTAAGCATTTTATTCCATCTCTTAATATTATCTTCTGCACTTAAATTCCTGCAAGAGCAAGGCTCTCCCCTAGCTTTCATCTCTTTCCACTTCTCCCAATCACAATCGCATACGTAAGCATTATTCTGTTCTAATAATTCTTCAAAAACATCATAATATCTTGGAATATTATCAGAAGCATAAACAATCTTATCAGGATTTATGCCAAACCAGTCTAAATCCTTCTTTATTGATTCATAACCTAATTTAGTTGGTTTCTTATTTTCATTCTTTGGATCAGTATCATCATATTTCAGGATTAGAGTGCCCCCGTATTTCTTAACATACTCATCATTAAGAATAATCATGCGCGTATGCCCTAAATGAATAGGACCATTAGGGTTTGGAGCAAGCCTCATCACCACCCCATTTTCAGCATCAGATAATTCAGGAAGTTTTCTCACCTCCTCTTCCTTATCCTCTTCAAGTAACTCTGGATGATTATTTTCCAGTTCTTCCAACTGTTTTTCAGAACTCATTTTATTAACACTATGAATTATTTCTTTAATCTTGGGAATAATATTATTTATATTCTTCCTAAGCTCAGTATGCTCACCAATAATTTTGGAAACTACAGCACCCAGTTCTGCTTTCCCATCATGCTCATAAGCATTTTTCAAAACCCATTTACGAAAATCTTTGTTCATGAATAATAATTTAAAAATCGTTTTTTATAAAGAATTCTATTATATACTAAAAAACATATATTTCGATATATATTATATAGAGAGATAAATATATTTAAATGGGGAGATAAATAATAGAATTATATAAACTTCATTTTTGGCGAGATGAAGTTTTTCGAGTAATCAAACATTTTTGGCGAGTGTTTGACCTTGGCGAATTTCTGATATATTAATGTAGATATGACTGTCATTATTTAAAAATCTTTTGATAGTCCATAACAAAATAAAAGGGGGTCTAAAAAAAAATGGAGTTTTTGATTGAAAACGCATTGGAAAACAATAAACAAGAAGGAGATGTTATTAACGGGCTGGAAAGCCAAGCAAATATAAAAGTTATTGGATGTGGAGGTGGAGGAAACAACATGGTTTCCTGGTTATTCAACAAGAACGTTGAGGGTGCTGAAACAATAATAATCAATACTGACATGCAGCATTTGAATGCTCGTAATGCTGACAAAAAAATTCTGATTGGAAAAGAACTTACAAGAGGACTTGGAGCAGGAGGTTATCCTGAAATCGGAGCAAAAGCTGCAGAAGAAAACAGCCATGAAATAAAAGAATCATTAAAAGACACGGATTTATTATTCGTCTGTGCAGGAGAAGGAGGAGGAACAGGAACAGGAAGCGCTCCAGTAATAGCTAAAATGGCGAAAGAAAAAGGAAGCATAGTGATAGGAGTCGTAACTATGCCTTTTGAAATAGAAAAAGCAAGAATTGATAAAGCAGAATACGGGCTTCAACTATTAAGAGAACATTGTGACTCTGTTATTGTAATAGATAATAACAGGCTTATAGAAATTGCGGGCAATCTGCCTGTAAAACAAGCATTTGCAGTAGCAAATGAATTAATTGCAACAATGATTAAGGGAATAGTTGAAACAATTGCACTGCCAAGCCTGGTTAATCTCGACTTTGCAGACGTGAAAACAATTATGAAAACCGGAGGATTATGTGTGATGGGGATAGGAGAAAGTAACAGTGAGAAAAAAGCTGAAGAATCTGTTTACAGAGCAATGAACAATCCATTGCTTGATATAAACTATAAAGGAGCGGACGGAGCATTAATCCATATTACAGGAGGTTCTGAAATGACACTTGAAGAAACCAGTAAAATCGGGGAATTAATAACTCAAAATCTTAATCCCGATGCAAATGTAATATGGGGAGCAAGAATAGATGATGAAATGCAGGGAAAGATTAGAGTTATGACTATTGTAACAGGAGTGAAAAGTCCCTACATTATAGGTCCTAAAAAAGATAGTAAGAATGTATCCGGAAATGTTGAGGAATTAGGCATTAAAATGCTTTAATTATTTTTTTTTACCCAAATATATAAACACCTTTACCACCATAAAGAACGGATTTCTTATGTAAGGCCGTTATGGCCTTACACCCCCTTTTTTTTTACTTTATTAAGATTATTAATGGTGGAGAATTAAAAAAAAGAGTATTAAACTCTTATTTCTTCATCTGATTCTTCATTGTCTTTCATTTTTTGACAAGAAGAGCATAGTTCTCCTAATTTTTTGACATTTGCTCCACAATTCCAGCATATCTTTGGTGTCTTAAAAACTCTGTTTGATTCATGCATTTCCATCATTTGTCTTCACCTCTAAAATATTTTTTTTTAGAAGAAATTTTTTTTTCTTAAAAAAAAAATTCTTCACTAATAATATTAATATTTGTTTTTTTATAAATCTTATTCAAAACTTGAGACTGCCTTTTTCCAACAAAGTATTCTTACCATCCAATATTAGTGTTGGTTCTGGTATTACAAAATCTATGTGTATATCGCTTCGATTTTCTCCTCCAGGATAACTTGTATTATCTCCAACTGCCATGTGAATTGTTCCTAAAATCTTTTCTGACTCTAAAACACTTTGTATTCTGCCTGCTTTCTTGTTTGTCCCAATACCTAATTCAGCCACTTTCCTACGATGCTTTTTTTCAAAAATTAGTTCTTTCAACTCATTCCCTTTATCTCCGCCACCAATTAATTCTTCAACCATTCCTTTCTTCACAACAAATTTCATGTCTTTCTCAAGTCCAGGATACCATCTTTTTGGAACTACATAAACTCCTTCAGCATTTCTAGGCGCCAGACAGACTTCTCCTGCAGGAAGATTACCAAAATCGCCTTCTTTATGATAAATTCCTGTGTCAAGAAGAGGTTCTGCAAGTTCAAAAGAAATATTAGTTCCTGAACTGGTTTTGACAACTGCTTTTTTTGAACCATTTATTAGTTCTCCTATTCTTTCAGTAAGTTTCTTTATTTTTTTATAATCAGCATTCATTACATCATCATACATTTTTGAAAAGAATCCGGGAATGCTTGCTATTCTTACTCCTTTTTCTGATGCTTTTTTTCTTGCTTTTGTATGAGATAATGAAAAAGATGTGAGCATTATTATCACATCATATTCAAGCATTTTTTCAGAAATATTTTCAGGAGGTTCATCTCCATGCTTAAATGTGCATGGATAAGCAAGAAAATCTGCTTTATAATTATTTTTAAGAAGTATTTCATAATAGTTATGAGTAAATAATGAACGATTTATTATTTCTTTATCAAAATTTTTTATGAATTGTTCAATTGTTAAGTAATCATTAAGTATAAGGATTTTCTCTTTCTTGCTGCATCCCATATTAATCCTGATCTGATTAAGAATTGATTCTTCAACACTCATTTTTTAAAAAACCTTGTTTCCCCACTTATTGAAATAAACAAGTCTGTCAAGCTCATATCTCTTTGGTGGGGGAGGGACTTCTTCTGCATAACCTATAGTAATCAGTCCCCTTACACTTACGTTAGAATCTTTTATTCTAAGAATCCTTTTTATTTTCTCCTCATCATACGCGCCCACCCAGCAACTCCCTAATCCAAGACTTGTTGCCTCAATAAGCATGTTCTGAATAGCAACACTGCAGTTCTGAACTGAGTATAATTGTTCTCCTCTTGAACCAAAAAGTATTCTTATTTTTTCTTCAACACTGCATACAATAATTATGGCTGGTGCTTCTGTAAGCCAGTACTGTCCAAGACAGGATTCTGCTAGTTTAAGTTTAAGAGAATCATTGTTTACAACTACAAAACGCCAATTCTGAACATTTCCTGAACTAGGACTCCATCTGCCTGCTTCAAGAATTTTGAATAATTTTTCTTTCTCTACAGGCTTATCAGAGTAGTTTCTGACGCTTCTTCTTGATTTAATCAATTCAAGAATATCTTCCATAACAAAATTTAAAAAGTGTTTATATATAAACTTAATGATGAAATTCAGGGAACTCGCAAGACTGTTTAACAAGCTCACTTCAACCACAAAACGTCTTGAAATGACTGATATTCTAACAAATTTTTTAAAAAAAATAAGTTGCAGAAATATTGGATTCATAACTTTGTTATGCATGGGGAGAATATTCCCATCCAACGATAGTAAAGATTTAGGTATTGGTAAAAAAATGATGATGGAAGCACTGAGTTTATCAAGCGGTTTAAGTAAGAAAAAGATTAAGAAAGTGTGGAAAGAGAAAGGAGATATGGGTGAAGCTGGAATGCAGATAATGAATAATAAAAAACAATCCACTCTTTTTGAACAGGAAGAATTAACTATTGATAAATTAAGAAATACATTATACAAAATTCCTTCAGTGACTGGAAAAGGAAGTGTTGATTTAAAGCTGAAAATGTTAAGCGAATTATTAACAAGCTGCAGTGAAAGTGAAGTATTATACTTAATCAGAATAATACTCGGTAATATGCGCACAGGAGTAGGTGAGGGAATAATCAGGAATGCATTAAGCCAGGCTTTTGATATAAATGCGAAAAAAATTGAGGACGCTTACAATATGTCAACTAATTATTCTTTTATTGCTGAAAAATTATGCAGAAATCCTGAATCAATTGAGAATATAGGGATTAACTTATTCACTCCTATTAATGCTATGCTTTTCCAGAAAGCAGAATCTATTGAGGAAAGTTTTGAAAAAGTCGGACGTCCCGCAATTATTGAAATAAAGTATGATGGAATACGTGCCCAGATACACAAAAAAGATGATGAGGTAAGAATATTCACACGTAATCTTGATGAAGTTACAAGACAGTTTCCCGACATTATTAAGTTTGTTAAAAAAAATGTTCTGTCAAGAAATTGTATTATTGAAGCTGAAATCATAGCTTACAATCCTGAAAATAAAAAAATTCTTCCTTTCCAGACACTTAGTAGGAGGATTAAAAGAAAATATAATATTAAAAAAACTATTAAAGAAATTCCTGTAAAAGTATTTTGTTTTGACATACTTTACAATAATAATAAGTCACTGCTTGACGCGAGTTTTGAAACACGACACAAATTATTGGAGAAGATTATAAGCAGTTCGGACAACATAATGTTGGCAGAAGGAGTGAATACTGGTGATGATGATGAAGCCGAAAAAATATTCAAAAAAGGTATTGGGGAGCATGAAGGAGTTATTTTCAAAAATCTTAAAGCATCCTACCAACCAGGTAAGAGAGTGGGTTATGGTGTTAAACTTAAGACTCATATGACTGATCTTGACTTAGTTATTGTTGAAGCATATTATGGTAAAGGAAGAAGGAGAGACTGGCTGGGAAGTTTTACTCTTGCATGTTATGATAAAGAAAAAGGAGAATTCTTGACTGTAGGGAAATTAGGCACAGGATTCAGTGATGAACAGCTTGAAAAAATAAGCAGTATGTTAAAACCATTGATAGTTAAGGATACTAGTACAAAAGTTGTTGTCAAGCCTGAAGTTGTTGTTCAGGTTGAGTATGAGGAGATTCAGAAAAGCCCCACATACTCAAGTGGTTATGCTCTGCGTTTTCCGAGGCTGGTCAGGATTCGTTTTGACAAAAAACCTGGTGAAGCAAACACTCTTAGTTGTGTTAAGGAACTTGCAGGAAAATAAATCTAAAACCGATAGAAACATTTATAAATTAGTTTTTTTGGATTATTCTTTTATGACTTTATAAGAGTAACAACAGAAAAATTTATAATAAAATAATTACCCTTATAAAGTAGTAAACTGGGGTGATGACAACGGCAACAATGAACAATGATTCATTAAATAAGATAAGAAATATATTCGACTTAAATTTATATGAAGCAAAAATATGGACTGCTTTATTATCAAAAGGCATAAGCACTGCCGGAGAATTATCTGATATTGCAGACGTGCCACGCTCCCGTTCTTATGATGTTTTAGAAAGTCTTGAAAAAAAAGGTTTTGTCATAATGAAGTTAACAAAACCAATAAAATATATAGCAATTTCTCCAAGTAATGTTATCCAAAATTTTAAGAAAAAAGTTGTAGAAGATGCTAAGAAAAAAGCAAAAAAGTTCGAATCATTAAAAGATTCTGATATAATAAAAGAGCTTAAAATGCTATCAAAAAGAAATATAAAATATATAGAACCGCATGAAATGAGTGGTGTAATAAAAGGAAGAAACAATATTTACAACCATATTGCTAAAATGATAAGAGAAGCAGAAGAGAATATAATAATTAATACAAGCGAGATGGGTTTTGTGAGAAAAATCAAAACATTAAATGAAGAGTTGAAAAAAGCAAAAAAGAAGGGAGTGGAAATTAAGATAGCTGCTAACCTTACTGAAAATAATAAAGAACATATTTCCAAAAAATTAGGGAACATAAAAAATCACGATGAAAACACATCAAGATTCTTCATAGCAGACAATAAAGACATACTCTTCCTAGTAATGGATGACTCAAAAACAAACCCAAAATATGATTTAGGTATATGGGTTAAGAGTGAGAATTTCGGACAAAGCATGTCAAAAATGTTCAACCATATGTGGAATGAGTTATAATTCTTTTTTTTTATTTTTATCTCATGAGAATACTTAAATAATCATTATTGTTTCTTAAAAAATTAGGCAGGTCAAGAATGCTTGTTCTTCCGTACTCATGGAAAGTTACAGTCGTATTCTTTTCTTCCTCCAAGTATTTAACAATATCTTTCTTGGTTCCGAACTCGTCAACCAATCCCAATTCTATAGAGTCGTTGCCCATAATTATTCTTCCATCAGAAATAGTTTCTTTCTGCTTACTCGTTAAGTTCCTATTATTTGCAACAAAATTAAGAATGTAATTAAAAGAATCATTAACAAAGGATTGCATCAGAAGAAGTTCTTCCTGAGTAGTGTTTGAAGTCCCGCTGCCCATATCTTTTAATTCTCCGCTTACGAGCCTGACTTCTTCCACACCATACTTGCTCATGAGTCCAGTGAAGTCAAGATAACTCGCAGTAGCACCAATACTTCCAACAAAAGATAATTCATCAGCAAAAATATAATCACACGCGCTTGCAGTAAGATAAGCCCCGCTTGCACCAACTTCCCTAATCCATGCAATAGTTGTTACATTAATATCTTTAACTCTTTCAGCGATTTCTTTGCTTGAAACAGATGTTCCTCCTCCACTATTTATATCAAAAACTATTGCTTCAATATTCGGATTGCTTTCCGCCTCATCAACTAATTTAATTATTTTGTCAGAAGTTGTTGTTGCTTCAAGAGGAGTTGAAACAGTTCCCAGGAAACCTTTTAATGGAATTATTGCAACATTACCTTCAGGATAACCATGAACGTATCCTAAATAATTGCTGGTTATGAAAATTGTTAAGAGTACGACAAAAAAAACAATCAATACTTTTTTCAAATCTGTCATAAACATAATCTTATTATTAAGGTTTTATAAAATTAATCATACAATATTTGTTAAATCATGAGTCTTAATCATATCTTCTCCATTAATTACTACAAGCGTTTTTAATATGAAATCAGAAACTCTTCTGTGTTTTTTGTCAAAAATCATAAGCATTATATCAAATAATAAAAAATCAATCATCACTGATTTCGTGAGATTTCTTAATAATGCCTGATAAACACTTATCTTATTATATTCTTTATCAACCACTCTCAAACCAAATATTTTCTTGCCAAAAGTATAACCCAGGAGTGACTCGCATAGTGCAAGATACATCCAGAAAATAATCATAACTGCATAAAAACCAATAAAACTAATAGTTAATAATCTGGAATTGTTCATGAATTCATTTACATTAAGTGTTTCAGGAATATTAGCTGAACTGATGAATTGAGTGTAAAAGAGCATAACTGTTATGAAAAAGAAAAGAATCATATCTACAATGTATGCCATCACTCTTTTATTAAAAGACGCTGTTCTTTTCTTAACACCTTCATCTTTCAGTAATTTTTTGTAATCAAATTCCATAGTAATCATAAAAACCAGTTATAATATAAAAGTTATTATATAATTCTTTCAATACGCTCTACAACTTTGTCATGTTTCTTGATTCCGAATTTTTTTTTAAGACGAGAACTTAAATCATTATTTATTTCTTTCTTAATCTTTTTCTTCATGTCATTAACTAATTCAGTATTTTCTGAACTTAAAATTTCTTCAATAAATTTTATCATTTCATCAACCACTTCATCCTCACAATACTTTTTTATTATCCGGTTAGCAAAACTTATCTCATAATCAGTTATATATTTCTTCGCTCCTTCCACATAACGCCTCAACAAATCTCCTGCCTGGAAAACAAGTTCATCATTCACTCCTTTCTCAACACATTTTTTTAACAAATCATAAAAATCATGCTTTTTACATAGTTTTATTATCTCTTTTCCAATCTTCTTTGTTTTTTTGCACTTAACACTACAAGGGACCCAGCTGAAAATAATCACAGGCGCTTTTAATTCCATACTTGCTTTCAACATATTCTCTCTGACTTTCAAACCATGTTCTTTACTATATTTACAGAATTTTTTACAGCAACAAGAAGGATAACCCCAATACTTTCCTGCACTAAAACAATCATGGAAAAAGTTATAAAATAATAGTTTAATATATTCGAGAATAAGAGGCTTCTTAGACAATAATAACCTAGTATCACTTTTTCTCAGCCATACAATATTATTCTCAACTTTTCCCTGAATATTCTTAAGCAATCCTAATTCTTCCCCAACTCTACCTGAAGGCAGACACTCCCTGTCAGGAATTAAGTCACTCCCATAACTGAGACATAATATTATTAGTTTCTCACGATTCCAAATACTTGATTTCTTAATCTCTTCTGAAGGATTCATAAAAAAATCTCCTTCATATTTTTCTTAATTTCAAGAATAAATGGCATTCCACCATAAACACTTGTTGAGGATATAGTAACAATCCTCTCATCATGCTCATAAAAAATACCATTACTTGCTTTTCTGAGCTCATGACTTCTTATAATCATTTCAAGACTCAGTAAGCCGCATATTTTTTCACTAACATCTTTTCCAAAAAGAACACTCCTGCCCCGAGAATTATGTTTTTCACCATCACCTTTAAAAGGATTACTCCATAAAATATTATTAATATTCTTACCTGGATTCTTTAAATCATTAATACTCCTGATTTTTGAAGAAACTCCTGCATGAACGAATAATATATTATTAATAATCGCGCATAAGTAAAGAATATTAATGAAGGGTTCTAATTCATTCCGGAAATACTTCTCCCAATCACTATCCTCATTCTTCAGAGTACATGGATAAAAGTCGGGCTCACCTCTTTCAGAATATGATTCATGATTTTCTTTCAAACCAATCAAGTCATTAACAAAAAGAATAACTTCAACACTCTTATTCCTCCTGTCAGCATAATCATCCAGAAATATTAAGAAATATTCTTCAGGATTAAAAAAACTGGTTAATTTCTTAATAATCATATCTCCTGCAACAACTATTCTATTATCAAAAATTTTTTTTTGTATAAATTTTTCATAATATTTATAATACTATTTCATTAATTATATTTATAGTATGAGAAGCAATAATAAAGTTATGCAAAAAATAGTGAAAGAAATAGTAGATATTGTCAAGAAAGAGAATCCTGAAAATAAGAAAGAACTTTACAAGATTAAGAAAAAAGTGTGCAGCAAATATGGAATGAATGAAATCATAAGTGATTCTGAAATAATAAAGTATTCGGGAAGAAAAGATATAAAAGTACTGGGCAGGAAGCCGAGCAGGGCGCTAAGCGGGGTGAGCGTTGTTGCTGTCATGAGTAAACCATACAAATGCCCACACGGAAAGTGTGTTTTCTGCCCTGGAGGAGTAAGTGAAGGAACACCACAATCATATACTGGTCACGAACCTGCTGCAATGAGAGGAAAACACAATTCATACAATGCATTTAATCAAGTGAAATCAAGATTAAAACAATACAATTATATTGGTAAAAACGCCAGTAAAGTTGAATTAATCATAATGGGAGGAACATTCACTAATAAGCCGTGGAGTTACCAGAAAAGTTTCATAACAGATTGTTTCAAAGCACTTAATGATTCAAAAATTAATGATTTAAAAAAACTTCATGAAATGAATGAAACAAGCAGGCATAGATGTGTTGGAATGACTATAGAAACACGTCCTGATGAAATAAGTAAAAAAAGTGCTGAAAAACTGCTTAGTGTGGGATGCACTCGTGTTGAATTAGGAGTGCAAATCCTGGATGATAATATTCTTGAAAAAAACAAGAGAGGACACACTGTAAAAGATATAATAAATAGTGTGAGAATACTGAAAAATCATGGTTTTAAAATCAATTATCATATTATGACAAATATGTTTGGAAGCAGTCCTGAAAAAGACTTAAAGTGTTTTAAAAAAGTATTCAGTGATTCACGTTTCCGGCCGGACATGCTCAAGATATACCCAACTCTCTTGATTAAGGGAACAGAACTTTACGAACTATACAAAAAAGGAGAATGGAGTTCTTACAGTAAAGAAGAAACAATCAATCTGGTCTCAAAAATGAAGAATAATACACCAGAATATGTGAGGATTATGAGAATAATGCGAGACATACCTAGTTTTAAAATACTGAATCTTAATAACAGTAATCTCCGTCAGATAGTTCAAGAAAAAATGGACAAAGAATGCAGATGCATAAGATGCCGTGAAGCAGGAAGAAATAAAGAAAGCAATATTAACAATGCTGTCTTTAAAAAAAAAGAGTATGAAGCAAGCGGGGGGAAAGAATACTTCATTGAATACTCGGATAACAATAATAATTTATTCGGTTTCATAAGATTAAGAAAACATGAAAAATTGTTATTCGTGAGAGAACTCCATGTTTATGGAAAAGAAACAGTTTTTGGTGAGGAAGGAAAGATACAGCATAGAGGAATAGGAAAAAAATTAATGAATCTTGCTGAAAAAATCGGAATAGAAGAAGGAGTTAAGGAAATAAGAGTAATAAGTGGGGTTGGAGTAAGAGGATATTATAAAAAATTGGGATATTCCTTAAAGAGCAATTATATGATTAAAAATATTTAAATAAGAACAATATAATTAACTAATCTATGATAAAGGATGTAATGAATAAAAAAGTTGTAACTGTAAAAGAAAACACTGCCTTGAATAAAGCAATTAGTTTGATGGATAAACACGGATATAAAGAACTTCCTGTTGTTGACTCTAAAAAAAGATTACTAGGAACAATATCTTATTTTGACATACTCCGTATGATAAGGTTCAGAGGCGATTCAAAAGTTAAGAATTTCATGGCATCATCAGCATCATTGAAAAAAGATGACAACATAAATAAAGGATTAAAGAAAATAATCAACAGCGGATTATTAGGAATACCCGTAATTAATGATGAAAAAAAAGTTGTTGGATTCTTAAGCGATTATGACATACTTAATTTTTACAAAAACTATAAAGAACTTGAACCACTTAATGTCGGAGATTTTCATCTTAAAAGTCCGCGCAGCGTAAGAACAAAAGACAAAGTGGGCAAAGTCAGGAATATAATGCTGTTTCATAACAGGGACAGGCTTCCTGTTATAAATAAGGAAGGTAGTTTTACTGGCACAATATTCTTGATAGATATATTAAGAAGATTGTATAAGTCAAAACCTGAAAAGATTGGAAGAGAACAGATTAAAAGCGATTTCACAAAAATCATGGATGTTAGTATTGAGAGTTTTGTTCGTTCAGGAACAAGTATAAGAATAAATGAGAAAATCAGTGAAGGAATTAAAAAAATGCTTGACAATAATATACTTGGAATAATAGTTGTTAATGAATATGATGAACCTGTTGGCGTGCTTAATCGTAAAACTGTTCTTAAAAAAATTGCCCAAATACTTGAATGGAGCAATATATTATTAACCATAAGTGGAAAGGAATTAACTTCGCGCGAAACAAGAAATATTAAAAATTATATTGAAAAAAACATAAAGATACCGAAAAGTATGATTAAGGGAATGCATGAAATAAAAATTTATATAAAAAGAATCCATGACAGCAGAAGCAGGGGAAAAGTAGAAGTAAATTTTACAATAATAAAAGACCATGGGAATATTAATGTCAGAGAAGTTGTGGGGCACGATTTATTATTAACCCTTGATGAATGTATAGAAAATGCTGAACAAATAATGAGAAAAGAAGCACCACAACACATAACTAAAAAATAAAACCAAAAAAAAAATTATTTTTTTTTTTTTAATACAGCCCTGTAGTCTAGTGGTCAAG